>JASHOA010000022.1 GCA_030041375.1 Acetobacteraceae bacterium | reverse complement strand
ACGATCGACCGCGGGTTGCAGGAACTGACTGGCACAGCGCCGGCAGAGGCTATGCCCGGCCGCACGCGGCGGCCTGGCGGCGGGCGCAAGAAGCTGACGGAGACCGATCCCACCCTGGTGACTGACCTGCGTGGCCTGGTCGAGCCGACGACGCGAGGCGATCCCATGGCGCCGTTGTTGTGGACCAGCCGGAGCCTGCGCAACCTGGCTGATGCATTGCAGGCGATGGGCCACCGCATCAAGCACAATGTGGTCGGCGACTTGCTACGGCAGTTCGGCTACAGCCTGCAATCGAACCGCAAGACCCGGGAGGGCGCCGGCAATCCCGACCGAGATGCGCAATTCGAGTACATCAACGCTCAGATGACAACCGCCCTGGCGGCGGCCCAGCCGGCGATCTCGGTCGATACAAAGAAAAAGGAACTGGTGGGCGATTTCCAGAATGCCGGACGTGAACTGCGCCCGAGGGGACAGCCCGAACCTGTCCGCGTGCATGACTTTCGCATCCCCGAACTCGGCAGGGCGGTTCCGTATGGGGTTTACGACATCACCGGCAATACCGGCTGGGTGAGCGTCGGTGTCGACCACGATACGGCAAGCTTCGCGGTCAACGCGATCCGTTCCTGGTGGCGGATGATGGGGCGCGATCGCTATCCGGACGCACGCAGCTTGCTCATCACCGCTGACTGCGGTGGCAGCAACGGAGCACGGGTGCGGCTGTGGAAGCGCGAACTGCAATGGCTGGCCGATGAGCTTGGCTTGACCATCACTGTCTGCCATCTGCCACCGGGTACCAGCAAATGGAACAAGATCGAGCACCGCCTGTTCTCATTCATCACGCAGAACTGGCGGGGCAAGCCCCTGATCAGCTACCAGACCATCGTGCAGCTCATCGCCAGCACCACGACGCGTACCGGTCTGAACATCAAGTGCACGATCGATCCCAATGCCTATCCCGCAGGGGTCAAGGTCTCCGACGCCGAGATGGCGGCGCTCAATCTCACGCCGCACGAGTTCCATGGAGAGTGGAACTACACAATCGCACCAAGACCCACATAACGCAGCAATTATTTATCAACGGAGCCGAAGCCGATCCGGCCTGGACCGCCGCTTCGCGCGTCCGGCCATTTTGGCAACGGTCTCCGTGACCAGCTTCTGGAGATCGCCACTCAGGAATACCGTGTTCAGCGTTGTCCCGGCGAAGCGGTTGGCGGCTGCGTTCTGCAGCCCCATGGCGAACGCCAGCACCGGCGCTGCGAACACGAAGGGAGAGAAAACAGCCACGACAATCAGGACGACTTCGCATCCAAGGAAGGCCGCGAGAACCATGCCGAACCGGCGCAACGCCACGGCCCCGCCGATACCGGCAAGAAACGCTGCGATGATCGTGAAGCTGCGAAGTGCCTCGGTCCAGTTTGCCTCGGCTGCCGCGATGCCCAGGAGAACCGAGTTGCCGGTCACCCAGCCCGGTAAAGGCATGGAAGTTGAGGAAGCCCACCGTATCCGCATAGCCTGCGACCGCGGAGAGCAGGCCCGCCTGCCAGCGCGTGTTACCGGGACTTGCTGCCTCCTCCATCGGCGCCCGCCACCGTCCCGGCATGTGCCCGCCTCCCGCAGGCCCTCAACCGCTGGCGAGCAATCCCGAGGCGACAGCGCGAGCGCGCGATGCGGCCATGCTTTCGGAGACCATCAGCGCCGCCGCAAGCGCTTCCCTTCCGGTCTTCGCATCCACCACGACTGGTGCCTCCCCCTTGATGGCGGCGGCAAAGGCGGCGTGCTCGGCGGCCAGCGAATCGTGGTCCTCCCAGGCGCTTTCGGTGATGGAAAAGCCGGGCAGCCCTGGTAACGCCGTGCCGCTGCCGTTTGCGCTGATCAGGGAAAGCCGGCGGTTGACGAAATCGACAGAAACGTAGCCGGCTTCCGCGAAGAGCCGCATCCGCCGCTCGGTGCGGAAGGAAATCCGGCTGGCCGTGATGGTGGCAACGCAGCCATTGACAAAGCGCACGCGTGCGTTGGCGATGTCTTCGTGCGGGCTTGCCACCGGGGCACCGACCGCATCGACACTTTCGATCGGGCTTGCCACCAGCGCGAGTACGAGATCGAGATCGTGGATCATCAGGTCGAGTACCACCGAAACATCGGTGCCGCGCTCCTTGAACGGCGCGATGCGGATCGCTTCGATGTAGAGCGGTCGTTGCATGTGCGGGGCAAGCGCGCGAAAAGCCGCTGAGAAACGCTCGAGATGCCCGACCTGGAGCACGCGTCCGCGCTCCGCGGCAAGCGAGGCGAGGATGTCCGCTTCGGCAAGGCTCGCCGCGATCGGCTTCTCCACCAGCACATGACGGCCCGCCTGGAGCGCCTGGCGCGCAAGCTCGAAATGCGAATCGGCTGGTGTCGCGATGACGATTGCCTCGCTCCCGGCGAGCAGATCGGGCCAGGGGAGCGGCGCCGAACCGACCTCCAGAGCCACCTTCTCGGCGCGTTCGAGGTGTCTGTCGTTGACGCCGATCAGCCGGAAACGCGCCTCCGCACCGGCCTTGAGGGCATGAAAACGCCCGAAATGGCCGCATCCGACAATCCCGACCGCAATCTTTTCCGCAGCGGCCGGTTTCATCCCGATGCCGGGTGCATGGGCGCGTCCCCCAGGCGCTGAGCGTCGATGCGCCGGTTGGTGCTGGCTTTCATTCCGCGCATCTCCCTCTCGGCGCGCATCTTGCCCGCCGGGGCGGTTCCTGCAAGCCTCGCGGGCCGAAGGAGGTCCACGATGTCCGGCCGGAATGCTGTGCGCCGACGCCTGCTCGCAGCACTTGCGGGTGCGGCGGCAGCGTCGCTGGCCGGCTGCGCCCTGCCCGACCAACGTACTTTCGGTGCCGCGCCTTATCTTCCCCCGAAAGCGCCGCCCCCTCCAGCCACGCCACCGCCGCCACCCTGGCCGGGCCCGGCGCCGCTGGCGATCATCAAATTCGCGAACCCCTCGGCCGATTACGCCGGACCGCTCGGCGACGCTGTCAAGGCGGCGGAAGCCAGCAAGCCCGATGTCGTGTTCGTGGTCGTCGGCGTCGCACCCGCCACCGGCACGCCGGCAGCGCAGCGGGCGGCGGCGGCAAGCGCGGCGACGGCCGCCCGGGCGGTGATGCAGGCCATTGCGCGCATGGGTGTGCCAACCGAGCGGCTGCTGCTCGCCGCGCGCACGGATCCGACAGTCAACACCCAGCAGGTCGAAGTGTATGTTCGTTGACTCCGGCCAACGCCGGGAGCGGCGCGCGCGTGAGAACAATCGCGGAGCGATTCCGGAAGCGCCTCGATCCATTCGCCTGAACGAAGCAGAGCGTGTTCAGCTCGGCTGAAGGCGCTCTGGCGCGCGCCCGCCAGAACGGGCGCACCGAAGGCCTCTCGCTATTGCTGTTCACGGTTGTCTCCTGGGGCCTCAACTGGCCGGCGCTCAAGCTCGTTTTGCACTATCTGCCGCCCTTTTCCATGCGCACCGTAACGGCTCTCGCGGCCGGGATCATCGTCATGGTGCTGGCGCTGATCCGAGGCGAGCGGCTCAGCCTGCCGCACGGTATCTGGCGCCGCCTGCTGGTTGTTTCGTTCCTCAATTACACATCCTGGCTCGGCTTCGTTTCGCTGGCCCTGGTGTGGCTGCCGGCAACCGTTGCCGTGATCATCACCTACACGATGCCGGTCTGGGCGGTCGGCCTTGCCTGGCCGCTGCTCGGCGAGCGCCCCAGGCCGTCCCATCTGATCGGGGTTCTGCTCGCGCTCGGCGGGGTCGCCGCCGCGCTGGGCGGAGGGATGCGGCCGCTCACGCCGCATGCTCTGCCTGGGGCGGCGTGTGCGCTGGCGGCGGCGGTGCTGTTCGCGCTCGGCTCGGTGCTCACCAAGCGTGCCCCGCTGGCGTTGCCGCCCTTCGCATCGGTGGGCTGGCAAATTCTGCTCGGGGTGGCACCGATCGCGGTTCTGGCCGCGTTGTTCGAGCATCCGGACTTCTCGGCACTGCCAGGACCCGACTGGCTTGTGCTTGGCTACACGAGCATCGTCGCGTTGGTCTTTTCCTATCTGAGTTGGTTCCGTGCGCTCCGGCTGCTTCCGGCGTCGGTCGCGACCACCGCCACCCTGCTGGTGCCGGTGGTCGGCGTATTCAGCTCGGGGATCCTGCTTGGCGAAACGCTCGGGGCGGGCAAACTGCTGGCGCTTGGCCTCACCGTCGCGGGCGTCGCGCTCGCACTCAGGCGATGAGAATGCGACCAGCGCCAGCCATCGCAACGGACCACACCCGCCCGCTCGTTCGCCTTCGCCCCGGCGCCGGGCGCCGCCTCAAAGCGGGGTACCCCTGGGCATTCAGCAACGAGATTGCCATGCGCCCCGACATGCGCGCACTCCCGCCAGGCGGGCTGATCCGCCTGGAGGGAGACGATGGGGTGCGGTTCGGCACTTGCTTCTACAATCCACGCAGCCTGATCGCGGCGCGCCGGCTGGATGCGGACCCCGAGGCGGAAATCGACACCGGCTGGTTCAGCCTGCGACTCGCCGAGGCCGCAAGCCTGCGCCAGCGTTTTTTCCCCACGCCGTTCTGCCGCCTCGTGCACGCCGAGGCGGATCGCCTGCCCGGCCTGATTATCGATCGCTTCGGGCCGTTCGTTGTTCTGGAGGCCAACACCGCGGGAATGGATCGGCTGCTGTCCGAGATCACGGCGGCGCTCGAGGCGCTGCTGCCGCTGCAAGGTCTGCTCGCCCGCAACGATTCTCCGGCCCGGCGGCTTGAAGGGCTTGGCGAGGAGATTCGGCTGCTCTTCGGCGCCATTCCGGATGGCCTCTCCGTTGTGGAGGGCGGGGTGAGCTTTCCGGTCGATCCAACGCATGGCCAGAAGACGGGTTGGTACTATGACCAGCGGGAAAGCCGTGATCGCGTTGCAGCGCTGGCGCGCGGAGCGCGGCTGCTCGACGTATTTTGTCACACCGGCGGCTTCGGGCTGCGCGCGGCCGCCGCCGGTGCGGCGCGCGTGGTGCTGGTTGACAGCAGCAGTGCGGCCCTCGCGCTTGCCGAAAAGGCAGCGGAGCGCAACGGGCTGCGTGCGGAGTTCGTGCGCGCCGATGCGTTTGCCGCGATGGCGGAACTGGCTTCCCGCGGCGAGCAGTTCGACATCGTGGTCTGCGATCCGCCACCCTTCATCCCGACCCGCAGGGACCAGGCTGCCGGGCTGCGCGGCTACGAGCGGATGGCTCGCCTCGCCGCGGCGCTGGTCGCGCCGGGGGGCTTCCTGTTTGCCGCTTCCTGCTCCCACCATGCCGCACCCGAATCATTTGCCGAGGCGGTGGCGCGCGGGCTTGCGCGGGCTGCACGCGGCGGGCGGATCGTGCATGCCGGCGGCGCCGGGCCGGACCACCCGACGCACCCGCACCTGCCGGAGAGCGCCTACCTCAAAACCATGCTGATCCAGCTTTTTTGATCTGCCGCGGGCTTCCGCCCGGCGCCCGATGAGCATGAAGTTGCTCACCGGCCGGAAGCCGTTTATGGCGAAGCGCCCAACCAGGATGCTGCGGTCGGGATTGGCGAACAGCCTGCGGCGCGAAATCAAGAGGGGATGGCTCACGTGCGAAGCAGGGTCTCGGCTGCGGCCGCGCGGTCGGTCGGCAATGTCCGTATCTGGCGGCTCTGTTTCAGCCTTCTCCTGTCGGTTGCGTTGGCGGGCTGCGGCGGCGGGCCAGGCAACCAGGCGGCCTCGTCCCACCCCATCCCGGTCTACATCGGCGCGGTCGTCTCGCCGGAGCTGATCGCAGGCGAAGTGGCACGCGAAATCCTGGCCGAAGGTGGTGACGCCGCCGACGCCGCCGTCGCCCTCGGCTTTGCGCTCGCGGTCTCGCTGCCCTCGCGTGCGGGACTTGGCGGCGGCGGGGCGTGCCTTGCGTACGAGCCTTCGTCGGATGCCCCAGGATCCGGCCGGCCGGAGGCGATCCTCTTTCTTCCCACGGCGCCGGCCGGAGGGCCGGGCGGAGACCGGCCGGCGTCCGTGCCAATGCTGGCGCGCGGCCTCTATTTGCTGCACGCCCGATACGGGCGGCTGCCGATCGATCAGCTCGTCGGCGTGGCGCAGAAAATGGCGCGCCTTGGCATCCACGTGTCTCCCCAGTTGGCCGAGGACATCGCCGCCGTCGCCGGGCCCCTGCTCGCCGATCCCGCTGCCCGGGCCGTGTTTGCGGGCCCTTCCGGCGCGCCGCTTGCCACGGGCGAGGGGCTGTTCCAGCCGGATCTCGCTAACACTCTCTCCGAGCTTCGCACCAACGGGCTCACTGATTTCTATCAGGGCCCGCTCGCGCAGCGCTTGGCCGAGGCGGCAACCGCGGCCGGGGGCGGGCTGACAGAGGCCGATTTTCTGCGCTCCGTGCCCTCGATCGCCAGCCCGATTGAGCTCCGCGCCGGCATCAACCGCATCGCCTTCCTCCCCGCGCCGGCGGACGGCGGGCTCGCTGCCGCGGCAGCTTTCGCTGATTTGCAGGCCAACCCGGCCGACCTTGCCGGCGCCGCCGCGCGGGCGCTGGCCGTCGCGGCCCGCTGGCGCGCCGGCGGGGTGAGCGGGGAAGCGGTGCTTGCGGCGAAAAATCTGCCGCCGGCCAGCCTCCCGCCGCTTCCCGCATCCACCGCCTTTGCCACCCTCGACAGCAGCGGCGGCGCGGTCGCCTGTGCCGTCACCATGAACAATCTGTTTGGCACCGGCCGCATTGCCCCGGGCACCGGCATCCTCCTGGCCGCTGCGCCCGGTACCGGGCCGTTGCCACTGCTCCCTGCCGCCATTGCCTGGAACAACAACATTCACGCTTTCCGCGCCGCGGTTGCCGGCTCCGGGCAGAACGAGGCCGCCATTGCGACCGCTCTCGGGATGGCGGGTGCGCTGAGTTCCAAGATGCTGGGGCCCGTGCAATTGCCGCAACCGGGGCGGGCGCAGGTGATCTCCTGCGGCCGATTCCTCCCCGGTAACGCCGCCGCCTGCGGTGCGGCGACGTTTCCTCTGAACACGGGCGGGTTCGCCTTCAGTGGCGTCTCCGGAACCGTGGCAGCGGGAAAGTGACGCGCGGTGCGGTGCGGGAAGGGATGGCGCTGAAGACGGGCCGCGGCGCCTCCGCGCCTCCGTTTCTGGTCATGGACGTGATCGCCGCGGCCAACGCGAAGCAAGCCGGCTTGCCGGACGGCTCACCCGGCGTGATTCGAATGGAGGTCGGCCAGCCGGGGACGGGCGCGCCGGCCGCTGCAGCCGCGGCCGCAGCGGCGGCGCTCGCCCAGGGCGAGGCGCTCGGCTACACCGAGGCGCTGGGTCGTCCGAGCTTGCGGGCGCGGATCGCTCGCCACTACGGCGAATGGTATGGGCTCGATCTCGCGCCGGACCGCATCGCCGTCACCGTCGGCGCCTCGGGCGCCTTTCCTCTCGCCTTCCTCGCCGCCTTCGATCCCGGCGATCGGGTGGCGCTGAGCGCACCCTTCTACCCGCCCTATCGCAACATCCTGACCGCGCTCGGCCTCGCGCCCGTCATCCTGGAGACGACAGCAGAGACTCGCTTCCAGCCCACCGTTGACCTGCTGCAACAACAGACGCCCCCGCCTGAGGGCGTGATCATTGCAAGCCCCAGCAATCCCGCCGGCACCATGCTGACACCTGCCGAGATCGAGACCATCGCCCGCTTCTGTCACGCAAGCGGCATCCGTCTCATCAGCGACGAGATCTACCACGGCATCCAGTTCGCGACTCCGATCGCTACCGCCGCTGCGTTCAGCCCAAGCGCGATCGTGATCAACAGCTTCTCGAAATATTTCAGCATGACCGGCTGGCGCGTCGGCTGGATGGTGCTGCCGGAAGACCTGCTCCGGCCGGTCGAGTGCCTGGCCCAGAACTTCTTCATCAGCGCGCCGCATATCGCGCAGGTCGCCGCGGAGGCTGCCTTCGAATGCGCGCCCGAGCTCGAGGCCAACGTCGCACGCTATCGCCGCTCGCGCGATCTCCTGCTGGCCGCATTGCCGGGCGCCGGATTCTCGAAGCTCTCTCCCGCCGAGGGCGCGTTCTACCTCTTTGCCGACATTTCCGCGCGCACCAATGACAGCGTTTCGTTTGCGGCACGCATGCTCGCGGAGGCCGGCATCGCCGCAACGCCTGGTGTCGATTTCGACCATCGTCGCGGGCAGAACTTCCTCCGGCTCAGCTATTGCGGGCCGGAAAGCGATATGGCCGAGGCGGCGCGGCGGCTCGCGCGTTGGCGATGAGCAGGCTCCGGCACGTTCCGTCGGCACCGTCATTCTGCAACCGGCACGCGTGCTGAAGCCGCTATCACACTCGGACGATTGTATCGGCCGATCCCTGCCGGGATCTCCTGCTCACGTGATCGCCATTGTGCGGCCGACGGAGGGGATCGGCCGGCGAAGCCAGGCGACGATCCGGCCAGCCATTTTCGTCGATAATGCGCCCGCGGGCGGCAACTTTGCGCATGCCCGCGCCGCTCGGCGGAACCGAAACTTGCCTCTCTCCCGCGCCCGGCGCGGGCGCAGCAAACCCTAGGCAAGGGTGGCAAAACCGGCTAGAGCGAGGGCCAACAGGCCCTGGGAAGACGGGGCTTGGACTTGCAAGAAGGGGGGTATCCCATGCTGACACGTCGGAATGCCGGCAAACTCATTGCCGGTGCGGCGGCTTCCACCACATTGCTTGGCGCCGGCTTCGGCTCCGCCAGGGCCGCCGGGGAGAAGGAAATCAAGATCGGCATCAATCTGCCGCTGACAGGGGCGGACGCCGAAGGCGCAAACCGCATCAAATACGGTGCCTTGCTCGCCATCCAACAGGCGAACGATTCGAATGCGATCCCAGGCTACAAGCTCGTGCCCTGGGTGCTCAACGACGCAACCTCGACCGCCGGCCAGTACGATCCTGCCCAGGCGGCGACCAACGCCCGCAAGCTCGTTGCGGATCCTGCCGTCCTGGCCGCGATCGGGCCCGAGATGAGCGGCTCCGGCAAGGCAATGGCGCCGATCCTGAGCGAGGCCGGGCTGGCTACCATCACCCCCTCATCCACCAACCCCGACATCACCAATCCGAAATTCGCCTCCGAGTTCGATCCCTCGGGCAAGGCGATCTATTTCCGCACCGTCACCACGGATGCCTTTCAGGGCCCGGCAATGGCGAATTTCTACGCCGATGTCCTGAAGGTCGGCTCTGTCTACGTGCTCGATGATTCCGGTGCTTACGGCGTCGGCATCGCTGATACTTTCAGTGCCCGGGCCAAGGAAAAGGGAATCAAGGTGCTTGGCCGGGACCGGCTCGATCCGCTGCAGGCCGATTACACGGTGGGCCTGACCAAGATCAAGGCGCTCAACGCGGATAGCCTCTATTATGGCGGCGTTATGGGCGCCGGCGCCAAGCTCGTGAAGCAGGCCTACGGCATCCTGCCGCAGAAAATGCCCAAGGCGGGGGGTGACGGCTTGCTCGCCCCGGAAATGCTGACCTCGGTCGGCTTCCCGGCCGCCGAAGGCTGGTACTGCACGATCGCCTCGCCGCACCTGACCGAAGACCCGCAGGTGCAGCCCTTCGTGAAGCTCTATGAGTCGACCTGGCACACCCAGCCCGACGATTACGCGATCACCTCGTACGACGCGGGGCTGGTGATCGTCAACGCGATCGGCGATCTGATAAAGGCCGGCAAGCCGGTCACCCGCGCGAACGTGCGCGATGCGATCCAGGCCTCGCACACGAAGACGCTGCAAGGCGAAGTCGCTTTCGACCAGTACGGGGATGTCGTCAATCGTACGGTCAGCGTCTTCCAGGTGGTGAAGAACCCGAACTATCCGCTCACCGATATCATCCACCAGTTCAAGTACATCGGTTCGGCGCCCACCAGCTAACAGCGGCCAAGCCGTAAGCGCCTGGTTCAGGGAGACAGCGCAGGCATGTCGGAAACCACGCTGGTCACCCAGCAGGTGATCAACGGGCTGAGTTTGGGCGGCATGTATGCGCTGCTGGCGCTCGGCTTCACGCTCGTCTACGGCATCATCGAACTCATCAATTTTGCCCATTTCAATGTCTTCATGATCGGCTCCTTCATCGGCATGTGGGTGTTGCAGGCGTTCGGGTTGTCCGGTCAGAGCGTACTGCTGACCGGACTTCCGCTCATTGGCGCCCTGCTTGCCGCCCTCGTCGTCTCAATGTTCGGCTCGGGCGTGCTTGGGGTGGCGATCGAGAAATACACCTTGCGCCCGCTGCGCGGCGCAACCGGCTCCGCCGGGGGTACGATCGGGATGATCACCACGATCGGCGTTTCCTATATCCTCTTCAATGTCATCCTGCTCGGCTTCGGCGCCGACACCAAGAACTTCCCCAACCCGCTTCCCACCATTCGTTTCCACGTCGAAGGGGCGAATCTCGATCTCAGGGTGATCCTGATCTGGGTCGTCTCCATCGTGCTGATGGTCGGGCTCTGGCTGTTCGTGCAGAAGAGCAGGCTCGGCAAGGCGATGCGCGCCGTCGCCCAGGATGCCGAGGCGGCGCGGATGATGGGCGTCGATGTCGATCGCGCCATCATCATGGCCTTCTTCTGGGGCTCCGCCCTGGCCGGCGCCGCCGGGTTGATCTTCGGCCTCTACTACAACTTCACGAGCTTTCTGATCGGCTATACGGCCGGGCTCCGCGCCTTCACCGCCGCCGTGCTCGGCGGCATCGGCAATATCCCCGGGGCCATGCTCGGCGGGCTGATCATCGGACTGATCGAATCCCTGGGCGGTCAGTTCATCGCCGTCAAATGGACTGACGTGATCATCTTCGCGATTTTGGTTTTCGTGCTGGTGCTCAAGCCGACCGGGCTCTTGGGCACCATGGCGCCGTCGAAATCCTGAAGGGGGCGCGCGATGGCCTCGGAAACGACGATCACCTCCGACCTCGCCGAGCCCGCCTCACGCACCGCCGCCCTCAGCAGCCGCTGGAGCGGCCTCCTGATCGCCCTGCTCTTCGTACTGGCGCTCGCCTTTCCCTATCTCATCGGCAACGATGCCTACGTCAACGTCATGGCGGATGCCTTCGCCTACGCGACGCTGGCGCTTGGTCTCAACATCGTCATCGGTTTCGCCGGGCTGCTCGATCTCGGTTACGCCGCCTTCTTCGCGATCGGCGCCTATACCTACGGCATTCTCTCCTCCTTCCAGCTTCACCCGGCCTGGAGCGGCTTCTGGCAGCCCTTCGCCTGGCTGGAACTCGTCAAGAAGGTGCCGCTCGGCGATGCCACGGTCGTGCACTTCACCGTTTCGTTCTGGATCTGCCTTGTCCTCGCGGCCCTGATCGCGGCTTTCTTCGGGATTCTTTTCGGTGCGCCCACGCTCCGTCTGCGTGGCGACTATCTCGCCATCGTGACGCTTGGTTTCGGCGAGATCGTGCCCATCATCGTGCGGAACTGGCCCTGGCTCACCAACGGTGCAGCCGGGCTGAACGGCGCGCAGCCGCCGCGGCTCTTCGGCTGGAGTTTCGGCGTCTGGGCCCTGCCCTACTATTATGTCGTCCTCGGCCTCGTTGTGCTGTTGATATTCGTCAGTGTCAGCCTCAGGGATTCGCGCGTCGGGCGCGCCTGGATGGCGCTCCGTGACGACGACATCGCCGCCTCCGCCATGGGTGTCGATCTCACGCGCTACAAGCTCCTGGCATTTGCCATCGGTGCCGGCTTCGCCGGCATGACCGGCGTCTTCTACGTCGCCAAGCTGCAAACCATCACGCCCGACATGTTCATGTTCCCGGTCTCGGTCATGATCATCGTGATGATCGTGCTCGGTGGCATGGGCAGCGTCTGGGGCGTCGTGGTCGGTGCGATGTTCCTTTCGCTCCTGCAATCCTGGTTCCTGCCCGATCTTTCGACCTGGGCCAGTGCCTTCGGCCAGGCGACCGGTATCGGCTTCCTGCAGAATGTCGACTTCGCGCAGTCCACCGAGCTGATCTTCGGCATCATTCTCGTCCTGATGATGCTCTACCGCCGTGACGGATTGATCCCCGCGCATCGCAAGCAGGTCGCGATGAGCTTTTCCCAGCAGAACGCCCAGGTCGGGGAATCGGGCAGCTTCCGCCTGAGCGGCATCGGCGGCGAAAGCCCTGCAAACGCCGTTCCGGCGCTCGAGATCAAGGGCATCACCGTTCGCTTCGGTGGCCTCGTCGCCCTCAAGTCCGTGGACATCACCGTTCCGGCTGGTGGTGTCGTCGCCGTCATCGGCCCGAACGGCTCCGGCAAATCCACCCTCTTCAACGTCATCACCGGCCTTACTTCCGCCGAATCGGGAAGCATCCGCCTCTATGGAGAGAACATCCTCGGCCTCAAGCCGCACGCCATTGCCAAGAAAGGCATCGCCCGCACCTTCCAGAATCTTCGCCTCTTCACGAATCTCACGGTCATGGACAATGTGCTGATCGGCCAGCACGCGCGCCTGACCACCGGCCCGATCGGCGCCGTCCTGCATCTGCCCCACGCCCGCGCCGAGGAAGCGCGCGCCCGCGCCCGGGCGATGGAAATCCTCATCAATTTCGGCAATCGCCTGACCCCGCGCATCAACCAGAACGTTGCCGCGCTCTCCTATGCCAATCGCCGGCGCACGGAGATTTCTCGCGCACTCGCCGCCGCCCCCCGCGTCCTCCTGCTCGATGAGCCCACCGCCGGCATGAACCCGGCGGAAACGCTCGAACTTGCTCAGCAGATCAAGGCTCTGCACAATCTCGGCCTCACCATCATGGTGATCGAGCACAAGCTCGATGTCGTGGTCCGCCTCGCCGACACCGTCGTCGTCCTCGACCACGGTGAGAAGATCGCCGAAGGCAAGCCAGACGAGGTCCGCCAGAACGAAGAGGTCCTGCGGGCCTATCTCGGCCGCAACACCCAGGCCGGGAGAGCCGGCATTGCTGCTTGAGTTCCGCGACGTCGATACCTATTACGGCGACCTCCACGTCCTGAAGCAGGTCAATTACAGCATCGACAACGGCGAGATCGTTTGCCTGCTCGGCGGCAATGCCTCCGGCAAATCGACCACCATGAAGACGATCATGGGAGTCGTCCGGCCCAAGCGCGGCAGTGTCGTCTTCGACGGAGAGCCGATCGAGCAACTCCCCACTTCCGAACGGGTCCGCCGTGGCATCGCCCCCGTGCTCGAGGCGCGCCGCCTCTTTCCGCGCATGACCGTCTACGAGAACCTCGAGATGGGCGCCTATCTCCGCCAACCGGGTCCGGAGTTGGAGGAAGATATCGAGCGCGTCTATGAACTCTTTCCGCGGGTCAAGGAGCGTCGCAGCCAGCTTGCCGGCACCCTTTCTGGTGGCGAGCAGCAGATGGTCGCGATCGGCCGTGCTCTGATGGCCCGCCCGCGCCTGATCTGCATGGATGAGCCATCGATGGGCCTCGCTCCGATCTTCGTCGAGCAGACGTTCGAAATCATCCAGGAGATCAACCGCCGAGGCACCACCATCTTCATGGTCGAGCAGAACGCAAACATGGCACTGACGGTCGCGCATCGTGCCTATGTGCTGCAAACCGGCCAGGTCGTGCTCTCCGGCTCGGCCAAGGAACTCCGTGAAAATCCTCTGATCCGCGAAGCCTATCTCGGGGAAATGCAGGTCGCTCACTGAATTTCTGCCGGTGCGGTTCAGGAAGGATCGATCCCATGGACGCAACGCGTCGATTGCCGCTGTTCGACATCAAGGCCGAGCAGGCGAGCTTCGCCGCCGAGCTTCGCCGCCGCCTGGATGCCGTGCTCGATCACTGCCAGTTCATCCTCGGCCCGGAGGTGGCGGAACTGGAAGAGCGCCTCGCCGCCTGGTGCGGTGCGGCGCACTGTATCGGCGTCAGTTCCGGAACCGATGCGCTCCTGATCGCGCTGATGGCCGAAGGGGTAGGGGAGGGGGACGCCGTCTTCCTCCCCGCCTTCACCTATACCGCAACCGCCGAGGTGCCACTCCTGCTCGGTGCCATGCCGGTCTTCGTCGATATCGACCCTCACACCTTCCAGATCGATCCCGCCGATCTCGCGCGTCGGATCTCGGCGGTTCGTGACGCCGGAAAAATCCGCCCGCGCGCGCTGATCGGGGTCGATCTTTTCGGCCAGCCCGCAGACTGGGCGGCGCTCGGCGAGATCGCCCGCACTGCGGATCTCTTTGTGCTCGATGACGCCGCGCAAAGCTTCGGCGCCAGCTTCCATAATCGCCGGCTCGGCACTTTCGGCGATGCCACCGCCGCCAGTTTCTTCCCCACCAAGCCACTCGGCGGCTACGGCGATGGCGGCGCCCTGTTCACCGAAAGCGACGAGCGCGCCGCGCTCTACAGGAGCCTTCGTTCGCACGGCGAAGGCACCACACGCTACGAAGTCCTGCGGATCGGCATCAACGGCCGGCTCGACACGTTGCAGGCGGCCGTCCTGCTCGCGAGACTCACCCAGTTCGACCCGGCACTGGCCGCCCGTGAGGCGATCGCCCGAACGTATGACCGTGTTCTCTCGGGACTCGTCGAAATACCGCGGCGTGTGCCGGATTCGACCAGCGCATGGGCGATCTATTCCGTCCTGCTGCCCGATTCCCCAACCCGGGCGCGCGTGCAGCAGGCGCTTGCTGCCGCCGGGATCGGCAGCAACATCTATTATCCGCGCCCACTGCATCGCCAGCCCGCCTATGCAGCGCATCATGACGGCGCGCCGCTTCCCGTCTCCGATTCCGTTTCCCGGCGAATCCTGGCCCTCCCGATGCATCCCGGGCTCGAGGAGGCCGACATCACCCGCATTGCCGAGGTCCTGCGCAGCGCGCTTTGAGACATGGGCGCGGCCCCGCATTTCCGTGCCGCCCTCAGCCACCCTATATGCTCGGGAAACTCCCGGAGTTCCCATGCCCGACGATCAGCAAAACGCCGCCTTGACCGCTCCCGCCACTCGTCGCGAAACCCGCCTCGCCGACTACACTCCGCCTCCGTTCCTCGTGGAGCGGGCGGATCTCTCCTTTGACCTGGCGGCGAATGCCACGCGCATTCGTTCGCACCTGGCATTCCGCCGCAACCCGAAAGCCGTCGCCGCTCTCGAGGCGCCACTCAGGCTCGACGGCAACAGCCAGCCGGTCCTCGCCATCGCGATCGACGGCGAAAAAGCCAGCGCCAACCGCTGGCGGATCGAGGGCGGTGATCTCTTCATCCTCGACCCGCCCGAGCAGTTTCTTCTCGAAATCGAGACCGAGATCTCCCCGCAAGAGAACACCGCCCTCTCAGGCCTCTATGTTTCGAACGGAGGCTTCTTTACCCAATGCGAGGCTGAGGGCTTCCGCCGGATCACCTACTTCCCCGATCGGCCTGACGTGATGGCGCGCTTCACCACCACGATCACCGCCGACAAAGCGGCCTGCCCGGTCATGCTGTCGAACGGCAACCCGGGCGCCATCGAAGAGGCCGCTCCCGGCCGCCACCGCATCACCTGGACGGATCCGCACCCGAAGCCCAGCTATCTGTTCGCCCTTGTCGCCGGCGATCTCGTTGCCGTCGAGGATCGTTTCGTCACCCGCTCAGCTCGTCCTGTCGCGCTCGCAATCTGGGTCCGCCGCGGCGACGAGCCGCGCACGCACCACGCGATGCGCTCCCTCAAGAAGGCAATGGCCTGGGACGAGGTGGTGTTCGGCCTCGAGTACGACCTCGATGTCTTCAACATTGCCGCCGTCTCCGACTTCAACATGGGGGCAATGGAGAACAAGGGGCTCAATATCTTCAATACCAGGTACGTGCTCGCCGATCCCGCGACCGCGACCGACGCCGAGTACCAGCGCATCGAAGGCGTCATCGCGCACGAGTATTTCCACAACTGGACGGGCGATCGCGTCACCTGCCGCGACTGGTTCCAGCTTTCGCTGAAGGAGGGTCTCACCGTCTATCGCGACCAGGAATTCTCGATGGACCAGGGAAGCCCGGCGGTGAAGCGGATCAGCGATGTCGCCGAGCTTCGCGCCGGCCAGTTCCGCGAGGACGCCGGCCCGCTCGCCCATCCCGTTCAGCCCGACCGCTACATTGCGATCGACAATTTCTACACCGCAACCATCTACAACAAGGGTGCCGAGGTGATCCGGATGATGGCGACCATCATCGGCAAGGCAGCCTTCCGCCGCGGCATGGACCTCTATTTCGCCCGCTACGACAACCAGGCCGTGACGATCGAGGATTTCGTCTCCGTCATGGAAGCCGCCGCTTGTGTCGATCTCGGCCGTTTCCGCCGCTGGTACCATCAGGCCGGCACGCCCACCCTCACCATCAGCGACGAATACGACCCCGCAACCCGCCGCTATCGCCTCTCCGTTGCCCAGGCCACCCCTCCGACCCCTCATCAGCCTGAGAAAATGCCGCTCGTCATCCCGCTCGCCATGGGCCTGCTCGGCCCCGACGGCGCGGAGGTTCCGACGCAACTCGAAGGCGAGCCCGCCCCGCGCTATGGAACGCGCGTCCTGCTCGCCGATTCTCTCGAGGCGACCTTCACTTTTCTAAACGTCCCCGCCCGCCCGACTCCCTCCCTGCTGCGCGGCTTTTCGGCGCCGGTGAAGCTCAAGGGCTTGGCTCGCGACCAGCTTCTGCTCCTTGCCGCCCACGATCCCGATCCTTTCACGCGCTGGGACGCCGGCCAGCAGCACGCAACCGGCATCCTCCTCGAGATGATCTCCGCGCATGCCGAAGTGCCCGCTTCTCTCACGGATCAGTTCGCGGCAGCGCTGGCGCGCGCCGACGAGGATCCGGCACTTGCGGCCGAGGCGTTGCGCCTTCCGAGTGAGGGCTATCTTGCCGACCAGATGGAAATCGCAGACCCGGATTTGATCCACGCGGCGCGCGAGGGCGCGCGCAGGAGTATCGGGTCCGCTCTGCGATCCGAACTTCTGGCAGCCTATGAGCGCCTGACCGATCCGGGTCTGTATCAGATCGACGGGCCGTCGATCGGCCGCCGCGCGCTCCGCAACGGAGCGCTGGCTTATCTCGCCGTCGCGGATCAGTCCCTCGGCATTTCGCTGGCAAAATCACAGTACGAGGCCCGCCAGAACATGACAGACGTGCTGGCGGCCCTGGCGGCTCTCTGCGCGATCGACTGTCCGGAACGAAACGCGGCGCTCGCCTCCTTCTATGCCGCCTGGTACGAGGACGCGCTCGTGCTCGACAAATGGTTTGCGACCCAGGCCGCCTCGCCGCTCCCTGCAACGCTCGGTTCGGTCCACGCCCTGGTGCAGCACCCCGACTTCGACCTCAAAAATCCCAATCGCGTCCGCGCCCTGATCGCCACCTTTTCTTCCAACCAGGTCCGCTTCCATGATGCCTCGGGTGCCGGCTATCGCCTCCTCGCTGAGACGATCATTCGCCTCGATCCGCTGAATCCGCAGGTCGCCGCCCGCCTCGTCTCTCCGCTCGGCCTCTGGCGCCGCTTCGACGCCGCCCGTCAGACATTGATGCAGCAGGAACTGCGCCGCATTCTCGCCACCCCGACCCTCAGCCGTAACGTCCACGAAATGGCGACCCGCAGCCTCGGCATTTGATGCCCGACATCCTTGCAAGGCGGCGCGCACGCCATCGCACAGAGCGCGATGGGGATCCGGGCAACACGACCGAATCGATCAAGTTCAGCCCACGGGAGTGTTTCAGTTCGAATTTCCGGCTTGGGCGGGAAGCTGACTTCAGCCTACGAAGAGACCGGCGGTCCGAAGCGGTAAGCCCGCAAACGCTTCGTCAATTCGCTATGATCAAGCGGTAGCCAAGATCACATGTGTCGCGTGAGAGAAACTTGGAATAGCAACGCTCCCACTCACCAGTTTTCAGGTCTTCACCCAGCCTGCTCAGGCATTCTTCAGCGTTTTTGATCGCCCAGAATGAGGAAATTCCGGATCGAACGCGCGCGTCCAGATACGCCGCAGGTCGCCGCCAATAGGCGTAAAGAAACCCATCGGAGCAATCATGCGGTATAGGAACGGGCACAATCTTCACAGATCCCAACCAGTTTTCATAATCCTGCATTCTGGGCATCTGCGCCTCATCCAGTGCCACCAGTTCGGGGAGGTAGTCGGTCAACCATGCTCCCCGGTATGACGGATCGAAGGTAAGAAGGACAATCTGGCCACGAGTCACGCGGCGCATCTCCTTCAGGCCCTTCTCTTTATCAGGCCAGTGATGCACCGTTAGGATTGCCATTGAGGCATCGAAACTTTTGTCACCGAATGGTAAATCGTCCGCATACGCCCGTATCGCATTTGCCGCCATCGGGCCACGCTGACGTATCATTTCCGACGATGGTTCGACAGCGGTCACCTGTCGACCAACCGGCTCGTAGGAGCCGGTTCCAGCGCCAACATTGAGGATCGTTTCGGCAGGCCCGAGAGCAACATCGATCATCAATGCAATCCGGGGATCAGGCTTACGAAGCTCCGAATAGTTGATCCCAATAATGTCGTACCTGGCGTCCATCACATAGGTCTCTCACATGATTCGAAAGTCCGCTATGGGTTGAAAATCGAATTTACTCAGGAGGTGGTAAGTGGACCGACGACCAGGCAGAGAAACATAGTGTTGAACGAGGCTTTTTGAGACCACGCGTCGCCTTACTTACCGACTTCTGAGTAAACTGGGACGCTACCCAGCCCACGCTCCTTGCGCCCTTGGTAGCAGACACTCCGGACGCGCGTGCCATGCCCATCGATGTACCAGGCTGACGCGTGCGTATGGGAAAGGCCCTTGATCGCCGTTCCCGGGCCGGGTCACTGGACGGTCAGGTCACTCCATTCATGTACCTCTTCAGGGCGGCGCGGGACCCGGCGTCGACAGCTCGACGCCGGGCGCGGCTGCCTTCAGGAAGCCCTCGGAACCCTTTCCGAAGGAATCAGGCGAGGTCGAAGCGATCGAGATTCATGACCTTGGTCCAGGCCGCCACGAAGTCTTTCACGAACTTCTCCTTCGAGTCCGCTGAGGCATAGACTTCCGCGAGGGCACGTAGTTGCGAGTGCGAACCGAAGATGAGGTCGATACGGGTGCCGGTCCACTTGACCGCGTTCGTCTTCCGGTCGCGCCCCTCGTACACGCCTTCGGTGCCGGCGGACGGCTGCCATTCCGTGCCCATGTCGATCAGGTTGACAAAAAAGTCGTTCGTCAACGTCTCCGGGTGCCTGGTGAAGACGCCGTGCGGTGAATTCCCGACATTGGCAGCGAGGACGCGCAGGCCGCCGACGAGAACCGTCATCTCCGGCGCCGTCAACGTCAGCAACTGTGCCCGATCAACCAGCAACTCCTCAGCCGACAGGCGCTGCTTGCCGCGGAGATAGTTGCGGAACCCGTCGGAGATCGGTTCGAGCGGTGCGAACGAATCGGCATCCGTCTGCTCTTGCGATGCGTCCATACGCCCCGGCGCGAAGGGGACCTTCACGTCGTGCCCGGCGCTCTTCGCGGCTTTCTCGACCGCCGCAGAGCCGCCGAGAACGATCAGATCGGCAAGCGAGACTTTTTTCCCGCTGGACTGTGAAGCGTTGAACTCCTTCTGGATCGCCTCGAGCGTCTGCAACACCTTCGCCAGCCGGGCCGGCTGGTTGACCTCCCAGTCCTTTTGCGGTGCGAGGCGAATGCGCGCGCCGTTCGCTCCACCACGCTTGTCGGAACCTCGGAACGTCGAAGCCGACGCCCAGGCCGTCGAGACCAGCTGGGAAACGGTGAGGCCGGAGGCGAGGATTTTCGCCTTCAGAGCAGCAATGTCCTCTTCCCCGATCAGCGGATGATCCCGCGCGGGGATCGGGTCTTGCCACAGCAGTTGCTCCTTCGGAACGAGCGGGCCGAGATAACGCTGGATCGGGCCCATGTCGCGGTGCGTCAGCTTGAACCACGCCCGGGCAAACGCATCTGCGAACTGATCCGGATTCTCGTAGAAGCGCCTCGAGATCTTTTCGTAAATGGGGTCGAGCCGCAAAGAGAGGTCAGTGGTCAGCATGGTCGGCGGATGGCGCTTCGACGGGTCGTGCGCATCCGGCACGGTTGCGGCACCCGCGCCATTCTTCGGCTGCCATTGGTACGCACCAGCCGGGCTCTTCGTCAGTTCCCATTCGTAGCCGAAGAGGTTCGTGAAGTAACCGTTGCTCCACTTCGTCGGAGTGGAGCTCCAGATGACTTCCAGGCCGCTGCCGATCGCGTCATCCCCTTTGCCGCTGGCATAGCTGCTCTTCCAGCCGAGGCCTTGCTCCTCGACGGGGGCGCCTTCGGGCTCGGGGCCGACATACTTCTTCGGATCGGCGGCGCCGTGAGTCTTGCCGAAGGTGTGGCCGCCGGCGATCAGGGCGACGGTCTCCTCGTCGTTCATCGCCATGCGCAGGAAGGTTTCGCGGACATCCCGCGCAGCGGCGATCGGATCCGGTTTGCCGTTCGGGCCTTCCGGATTGACGTAGATCAGGCCCATCTGCACGGCAGCGAGAGGATTCTGAAGATCACGATCGCCGCTGTAGCGCTCGTCCGCCAGCCACTGTCCTTCGGGGCCCCAGGAGATGTACTCGTCTGGCTCCCAGACATCCTCGCGACCGCCACCGAAACCGAAGGTCTTGAACCCCATCGATTCGAGAGCGACGTTGCCCGCGAGAATGATGAGATCGGCCCAGGAGATTTTCCGGCCGTATGTTTGCTTGATCGGCCACAGCAGCCGGCGCGCTCTGTCGAGGAGCACGTTGTCCGGCCAACTGTTGAGGGGCGCGAAGCGCTGCTGGCCGCCTCCGGCGCCGCCGCGGCCATCGCCGATGCGGTAAGTGCCGGCGCTGTGCCACGCCATGCGGATGAAAAGCGGCCCGTAGTGCCCGAAATCGGCCGGCCACCACTCCTGCGAGTCCGTCATCAGGGCTTCGAGGTCCTTGATCACGGCGTTCAGGTCGAGGCTCTTGAATTCTTTCGCGTAATCGAACGCCTCGCCCATCGGATCTGAGAGGGCGGAGTGCCGGTGGAGCAACTGAAGATCCACCTGACTCGGCCACCAGTCACGGTTCATCTGCGTGCGGGTCCCGCCCGTGAACGGGCACGTGCTTTCACTGTCCATGTTCTCTCCGATCGCGTTCTGCTCGTTCCTGTTCCATCTATTCTAGAGCTACCATCAATCCTTGAAAAGTGATCGAGCTTCATCGCCCGCGGCGGCCGCCGCCGGGGAGGTTCATCGCCCAGAGTTGGTTGCGCGCTCCGGAATGGCGGGAACCGTGCGGGCAGCGATAACAGAACGGCGTCGCGATCGTCGCCGCACGCGACGGCATCAAGGGCGGCGCGAGTGAGTGCTTCCCGGCGCCCCGACGCTGGTCACCGATTCTACCCCGAGGCTCCCCCGTGCAATCCGCGAACAACGGAGACAATGTCGAATTTCCCCGTCTTCGCGATCGCCATCCGGAACGCAACTTCGTTCCCCTCCGAGCCGGTCAGCGGGAAATTGACCACCGAAAGGTTGCCCGGCAGCGTCGATCCGAGCAGTTCGGCGAACTTGATGAGCCACGGATTGGAGTACCAGGACAACTCCTGGGCCAGAACCTCAGCCTGCTCCCGCATCGTCTCGGCGATGTCCGGGTGCACGTGCCCAGGCGTCTGGCTCATCATCTCCGATGTCAGGTCGTCATATTCCCGGCCATCGACATCGAAGATCTGCGTCCCCTTGCAGCGAACGGAGGGGATCAGAGGCCACTCAAAACAAATGACGAGTGTCCCGATCCCGGCCCGGGACCATCCTGACGGACTTCGGAATCGGGACCCGAGCGCCAGCCCATCACGGCCCGGGTATCACGTACCATCCATTCTGCATGGACGTTCGAGAACCGGAAATCGGCCACGCTGCGCTCAGTCCCCTGCCAGCCGCGCCGGCGCCGCCGGCCGGCCCTCACGCAAGAGGCTCGCCACGTTGGCAAGCTCCGCGATGCCGAGCGCCGCCTCCGCGAGTGCCGCCGCCCGAGCCTGCCCCAGCACCGGTTCTGCCAGGCTCGCGAATTTTTCCCGAAGCTCTGCCTCGGTCAGGAAATTGCCGGGCTCGCCCTTCGGCACGCGCACGGTCTTCTCGAAGCGCCGCCCGCGTGCATGAATCGTCACCTTGCCGGCCATGTGCATCGGGAATAGCGCCTCGATCTCTTCATCCTCCTGGCAACGAATCTTCGGCAACAGGCCGCGCACCAGGGGATCTTCGATCAGCCGGTAGCTGTCCCACGCCATGCCGCCGGTAGCCAGCGCGACGGCCAGCACGAACGGGCCGCTGAACTGCCCATCCACCACATTCTTCGGGTCTGCCTTCTTCTCTGCCGGTTCGCCGATCAGCCGCATCCCGGCCTTCGACGTTCCGAGTATCACTGCCTCGATCTCTTCCGGCCGAAGCCCGTGCCCGGCCCTGAGCGCGAGGGCGGCGTCGATCCCCGCATGACCGAACCGGCAAGACGGGTAGGGCTTCACGGCGGTATTCATCAACTCGAAGACGCTGCCGAGATTTTCGAGCGCGCGTTCCGGGCGAGGGGAGGGGGCATAGGCGCGCAGGAATCCATGCCGCCCTTCGAAGGCTGAGAGCGGCCCCTTGAATCCCTCGCGCGCAAAACGCGCCGCCGCCAGCCCGCTCATCGAGGACCAGCCGACCTGGAACCGCTTCGTCCAGGCGCCGTCCGCCAGGAACTCGAGGCTCCCCGCAGACTGCGAAAGGGCAATCCCGAACGCAGACTGCATCGCTGCCGGAGCAAGCCCGAACACCCGCCCGGCCGCCGCCGCCGCGCCGAACGCCCCGCAGGTCGCCGTGGGATGGAAGCCGCGCGCATAGTGCTCTCCCGCCGGCAGCGCGAGTGCCAGCCGGCATGAAACCTCGTAGCCGGCGACAATCCCGGCCAGCACGTCGGCTCCCGCAGCATCCACCATCTCGCCCGCCGCCAGCGCCGCCGGAATGGCCGTCACCCCGGGATGCAGAGATCCCGCCGCGTGTGTGTCGTCGAAGTCCAGCGAATGGCCGAGCGTTGCGTTCAGAAGCGCGGCACCCATCGGCGTGTACCGGGTCGAATCCCCGAACACGCCCGCACTCCCTCCACCCAGCCCGAGCGCCCTGATCCCAGCCAGCAGCGCCGGTGTACTCTCGGCCTTGGCCCGCGCACGCACGATGTTGCCGATCAGGTCGAGCACCAGGAACCGCGCCCGCCCAGTCACCTCCGCCGGCAAGTCTTCCACCGTGATTCCAGCCGTGAAGGTGGCAAGCTCTCTCGTGATGCTCATTTCTCCGGTCCTTGCCGTGCGCCCGCCCGCCTCATTCTGGCGCAACCGCCTCCTCCCTTCCAGGCAGCCTGCCGCCCTCTTGTGCATTGCGGAGCGCTCTCCCGGCGTGGCAGAAGGCCCGCATGCTCGATTGCACCCGCCGCCGCGCTCTCGGCATGGCGCTCGCGGCTACACCTGTTCTGCCTGTCCTCTTCGCGTGCCCCGTCGCCGCCGCCCCCGGTTTTCAAGGCTTCCTCGATTCCGTCCGCGCCGAGGCGGAACGCCGCGGCATCGCCCCCGCGACAATCTCCGCTGCGTTCGCCGGCCTCTCACCCGACCCCAAGGTCATCGAGCTTGATCGCCATCAGCCTGAGTTCACCGAGACCTGGGCGGAATACGCCGCTGCCGTCCTTTCCTCTGATCGCATCTCTCAGGGCCGCACCCTCTTCGCCGCCAACCAGGACCTCCTCGGCCGTGTGACCCGTAGCTACCCTGCCTCTCCTTCCGTCGTCATGGGCATCTGGGGCCTGGAGAGCAATTACGGCGGCTATCAGGGTGGTTTTCCGGTCGTCCGCTCGCTTGCCACATTGGCCTATTCGACCGACCGCGGCAGCTATTTCCGCTCCGAACTCATCGCCGCGCTCGAAATCCTCGGCCACGGCGATGTCACGCCGCAGGGCATGCTCGGAAGCTGGGCCGGCGCGATGGGCCAGCCGCAATTCATGCCGAGCGCCTACCTCACTTATGCTGTCGACTTCGACGGCACCGGCCAACGCAATATCTGGACCGACATCGCCGACGTGCTCGCCTCGATCGCCAATTATCTCGTCCAGAGCGGCTGGCGTGCCGGCGAATCCTGGGGCCGCCAGGTGTTGCCCCCGCCCGCGCTGTCGCCGGCGCTTGCCGCCTCCTCCGCCACCCGGCCGCTGGTCGCCTTCTCGCGCCTCGGCTTCCGTGGTCTCGACGGCACTCCCTTGCCGGAGACCGCCATTCCCGCCCGCCTCATCATGCCCGGCGGGTCAGGCGGACCGGCCTATCTTGTTTTCCCGAACTTCCAGGCGATCCGCCGTTACAATCCCTCCGACTTCTACGCGCTTGGAGTGGGCCTGCTCGGTGATCGCGTCACCTCGTGAACCGCCATTCTGCGCTTCTTCTTCTGCTCCCCCTCGCCGGCTGCCTGCAAAAACCCCCGCATCCGGCGCTCCACTACATCGTCGGATCCCCCTACGAAGCCGACGGCGTCTGGCAATACCCCGAGGCCGACTTCTCTTATGACGAAACCGGAATCGCCACTGTCTACCCGACCCGGGCGCCGCGTCATACCGCCGATGGTGAGCCCTACAGCCCGGAGGCCTTCGCCGCCGCCCATCCGACGTTGCAGCTCCCGGCCATCGCGCGCGTCACCAACCTCGAGAACGGCCGCCAGATCGTCGTCCGCATCAACGACCGCGGTCCGGCAAATCCCGCGCGCACTCTCGCCGTCACGCCGCGCGTCGCTTCCCTCCTCGGATTTTCTCCCGCCGGTGTCGCCCGGGTCCGCATCCAGGTGCTGCCCGCTGCCAGCGAGGCGCTCGCGCTCTCGCTCCCCGGTGGACCCGCGCTGGCGATCGCCAGCGCGCCTGTCGGCCACGTCTCGGTGAGCGCGCTGCCGCCGCTTCCCGGCACTGCTTCGGCCGTTCCCGCCGCGCCGGAAAAGCAGGCTCCGGCGCCACCCGCCGCCGTGCCGCAGAGCGAACGGCCGGGCCTTCTCTCCAGCGTTGCGCCGGCGCCAGGTGCGCTCTTCATCCGCACCGGCATCTTCACGAGCCAGTCCTATGCCGAACTAGAGGCTGCATCGCTCGCGCGCTTCGGCGCCACCATGATCCCCCGCTATGGCAGCGGCACCTTGAAGGTCGAGGTGCGGATCGGCCCCTTGGCGTCGATTCCCGAGGCGGATGCCGTGCTAAAGGAAGTCCTCGCCGCTGGCGCGCCGGGCGCCCGCCTGGTCGTCGAGTGAGGCAACGCGAGGAAGAGAGAGCCATGCCCTCACGCCGTTCGCTCTTGTTCGCTTCCCTGGCCGGCTTCCTGCCCGCGCCTCTGCTCGCCGCCGCCCCACCCGCCCAGCCGGCACGCGCGCCGGCCGCCACGGAGCCTCCCCTGCTCGCCGGCCCGCACGCGATCAAGCGCGTCTTCACGCCCGCCACAACCCCGCTCGGGCCGCTCGGAACCGAAGCGCGCTGGGCCCTGATCCTCGACTTCAACACCGGCGCCACGCTGCTCGAAAAGAATCCAACCGAGGCGATGCCGCCTTCGTCGATGACCAAGCTGATGACGCTCTACATCGTCTACAGCAAGCTCAAGGCTGGCCAACTCAAGCTCGACCAGACGCTGCCGGTCAGCCGCGCCGCCTGGCGCACCGGCGGCTCGAAGATGTTCGTTCCGCTCGGCGGCGACGTCAGCATCGCCGATCTCATACAGGGTATCGAGGTCGATTCCGGCAACGATGCCTGCGTCGTCATCGCCGAGGCGATCTCCGGCTCGGAGGAGACCTTCGCCGAGCTGATGAACCACACCGCACAGCAACTCCACCTCGTCAATTCCCATTTCATCAACGCAACGGGTCTGCCCGCACCCGGGCATTACATGTGCTGCCAGGACATCGCCACCCTCGCGCGCCTGATCATCAGCGAGTTCCCCGACTACTATCATTACGCATCAGAGAAGGTCTTCACCTTCAGCAACATCAAGCAGTACAACCGCAACCAGCTCGTGCAGGAGAATCTCGCCGACGGCCTCAAGACGGGTTTCACCGATGCCGGCGGCTACGGGCTGTGCGCCAGCGCTGAGCGTGACGAAAGACGCATCATCATGGTGCTGAACGGCATGCCGACCGAGGCGGACCGCACCGCCGAAGGTGTGCGCCTGCTCGACTGGGCGTTCCGTTCCTTCGAGGACGTCACTCTCTTCAAGGCCGGAACCCCGGTCGCCGCCGTTCCGGTCTGGCTCGGCAGCAATCCGACCGTGCCGCTCGCCGGCCTCACCGATCTCGTGGCAACGCTGCCCCACGAATGGCGCCGCACCGCCCACATCCGCGCGATCTACGAAGCCCCGGTCCCCGCGCCGATTTCCGCCGGCCAGCCGCTCGGCTGGCTCCTCCTCGACGGGCAGGGCGTGCCGCCGGCCCGGCTCGAGCTCTACGCCGCCATCGCCGTGCCGCGGCTTGGCCTTGCCGGTCGTGCCCTCGCTGTCCTCACGCATCTCGCATTCGGCTACTGAACGCGCCGTGTCGGCTGCCAGGGGGCGAAAAATGACCCGAGCGCAATAGCACCGATGGTGGCTCGACAGTTGGCGCTGTTCATCACCCTCGAAGGGGTGGATGGAAGCGGCAAATCGACGCAGTCGCGTCTCCTGGCCGAGGCTCTCGCCGCCGCCGGCCGCCCCGTCCTGCTCACCCGGGAACCAGGCGGCGCACCGGGTGCGGAGGCCGTTCGCCGTTTTCTTCTCGAAACGAGTCTCGCCTTCGACCCACTTTCGGAATCTCTGCTTCATTTCGCCGCTCGTGCCGAACATGTCGCACGCACGCTTCGCCCTGCGCTCGCCGCCGGCCTTGTCATCGTCTGCGATCGCTTTTTCGATTCCACCCTTGCCTATCAGGGCTACGGCCAGGGAGCGGACCGGGCCGTCATCGCCACCCTCATCCGCCTCCTCAATTTCACGCCCCATCTCACCTTCGTCCTCGACGTCGCCCCCGAAGTCGCACGCTGCCGCCTGGTCGCGCGCGGCACTCGGATCGATCGCTACGAGCGCTTCGATGCCGGTTTTCTCTCTCGCGTCCGTTCCGGCTTTCGGGCCATCGTCTCTCACTACCCGGAGCGCTGCATCCCGATCGACGCCTCGCTCCCTGTTCCCACCGTGCATGCCGAGCTCCTCGCCCACGCACTGAGATATTTCCGGACCCCGGCTGCGGGCTTGCCCGGCGCACGCGATGGCCGCGCCTGAGCCGCGCGAGAATCCCGAGCTTCTCGGTCACGCGGCCGCCGAGCAGGCGCTGCTCGACGCCGCGCTCAGCGCCCGCCTGCACCATGCCTGGTTGATCACCGGCCCGCCCGGCATCGGCAAGGCAACGCTCGCCTACCGATTCGCCCGCCGCCTGCTCGCCGGCCTCCCCGCGAGCGGCAACAGCCTGTGGCTCGATCCTGCAAGCCCCGTCTTCCGTCGCGTCGCCGCCGGCGGACATGCGGATCTGCGCACCGCCACACGCACGGTCGATCCCAAAACCGGCCGCCAGCACCGTGAAATCCTGGTCGATGACGTGCGCGCCGCCGCGGAATTCCTGCACCTGACAGCGATCGAGGGCGGCTGGCGCGTCATCATCGTCGATCCGGCCGAGCTTCTGAATGTCAATGCGGCCAACGCTCTTCTCAAGGTCCTGGAAGAGCCTCCGGCTTCCGCCCTCCTGCTGCTCGTCTGCGCGGCGCCCGGCCGTTTGCCGGCAACGCTCCGCAGCCGTTGCCGGATGCTCAGGCTCTCTCCGCTCGACGATGCCAACATGAACCGGCTGCTCGCCCGCTATCTGCCAGACGTTTCGCCTGAAGAACGGCCCCGCCTTCTGTTCCTCGCCGAAGGCTCTCCCGGCCGGGCGCTCCGCCTTGCCGACGAGGAGGGAGTGGCGGTGGCAAAACTGGTCGATGAGGTGCTCGCCGGCCTGCCTCGCTTCGGAACCGACCGCGCGCACGGCGTGGTCGATCGTCTCGGCCGCGGCGAGGCCGGCTTTCCGGTCTTCATGGAACTGCTGCTCGGCCGGCTTTCGGCCGTCGTGCGCGCCGGCGCGCGCGGTCGCGCCGACCCCGAACAAAGCCGCCTGCTCGCGCTCCGGCCCCTTGATGCCTGGGGGGAGGTGTGGCACGCGCTCTCCCGCCTGGCCGACGAGACCGAGCGGTTCAGCCTCGACAAGCGGCAGGCCGTGGTCTCTGGTCTGGCCCTCCTGGACGGACCATGAATGACCAAGCGCTACTACATCACGACCCCGATCTATTACGTCAACGGCGCGCCGCATATCGGCCACGCCTACACCACCATCGCGGCCGACGTGCTGGCGCGCTGGAAGCGGCTCGCGGGCTACGACGTCTTCTTCCTCACCGGTACTGACGAGCACGGGCAGAAAGTGGAAAAGGCCGCCGCCGAGGCCGGCCTCGATCCGCAAAGCTTCACCGATCGCGTGGCCGCCGACTTCCGTGACATGGCCGCCAGAATGGGTGCCTCCAACGACGATTTCATCCGCACCACGGAGCCTCGTCACAGGCACGCCTGCAGCGTGCTCTGGCAGCGCCTCGTCGAACGGGGCGAGATTTATCTCGGCGAATACCAGGGCTGGTACGCCGTGCGCGACGAAGCGTTCTACAACGAATCCGAGCTTGTTCCCGGCCCGGACGGAACCCGCCTTGCCCCTTCCGGCGCCCCGGTCGAATGGGTGCGCGAGCCCTCCTACTTCTTCCGCCTCTCCGCCTGGCAGGACCGCATGCTCGCCTTCTACGCGGAAAATCCGGATTTCATCCTGCCCCTCTCGCGCCGCAACGAATTGCTGAGCTTCGTCCGCACCGGCCTCTCGGATCTCTCCATCAGCCGGGCCAGCTTCCGCTGGGGCATCCCGGTTCCCGGGGATCCCGCGCACGTCATGTATGTCTGGCTCGATGCGCTGGCCAACTACATCACCGCCGCCGGCTTCCCGGATGAAGCCGATCCTCGCTGGGCCTTCTGGCCGGCCGATCTGCATCTCGTCGGCAAGGAGATCGCCCGCTTCCACGCCCTCTACTGGCCGGCCTTCCTGATGGCCGCCGGTCTTGCTCCGCCGAAGCGCGTCTTCGCCCACGGCTGGTGGACGGTCGAGGGCGAGAAGATGAGCAAGTCGCTCGGCAACGTCATCGATCCGCGCGATCTCCTCGCCCGCTTCGGGCTCGATCCCGTCCGCTACTTCCTGCTTCGCGAAGTGCCCTTCGGCAACGACGGCGATTTTTCCCGCCGCGCCCTCATCACGCGCATGAATGTCGAATTGGCCAACGATCTCGGCAATCTCGCCCAGCGCTCGCTCTCACTCATCGCGCGCCACTGCGCGGCAACGCTCCCCGCGCTCCCGAAGTCCCCGACCGACGCCGACAATACCCTCCTCTCCGCTGCCGCCGCCCTTCCGCGCGATCTGGCTGGCGCGCTCGATCGTCTCGCCTTCTCGGAGGCGCTCGACGAAATCTGGAAGATCGTCCGCGCCGCCAACGCCTATATCGACCATCAGGCCCCGTGGGCGCTCCGCCGCACGGATCCGCCGCGCATGGCGGCCGTCCTGCGCGTGCTCGCCGATGTGCTCAGAATCATCGCAACCGTCCTTTCGCCCTTCATGCCCGAGAGCATGGCGCGCATGCTCGACCAGCTCGGCGTGCCGCCGTCAGCCCGCGATCTCGCTGCACTCGCTGTGCCGCTCCCCGCCGGAACGCCCCTGCCGCCGCCGCAGGCGGTCTTCCCCCGCTTCGCAGAGCCTGCCTAAAATCGCCGCCAATCGACACCGAACGAGGAGGAAAACGATGCAAGGAGAGCCGGCCCACCTGCCGCTCGGCCATCTGCCCGGAACGCGCTACCCGGATGCGCGCATCGAGGTGCTGGACAAGAAGAGATTCCCCCGCCAGGGCAATGCCGCGGTCGAGCGTATCGCGACCGGCTTCCGCTGGGCGGAGGGCCCGGTCTATTTCCGCGACGGCGGCTATCTCCTCTGGAGCGACATTCCGAACAACCGCATCATGCGCTGGCTCGAGGAAGACGGCCATGTCAGCGTGTTCCGCACGCCGTCGAACTACTCCAACGGCAACACGCGTGACCGCGAAGGCCGCCTCGTCACCTGCGAACACGACACCCGCCGCGTCACCCGCACCGAGCATGACGGCCGCATCACTGTGCTGGCCGAGCGCTATCAGGGCAAGCGACTGAACGCACCGAACGATGTCGTCGTCGCATCCGACGGGGCCGTCTGGTTCACCGATCCCGGCTACGGAATCGACGGTGATTACGAAGGCCACCAGGACGATTTCGAGCTGCCGGGCAACGTCTACCGGCTCGACCCTGCCTCCGGCGCTCTCACGGTCATCGCCGATGATTTCACGCGCCCGAACGGTATCGCCTTCTCGCCCGATGAAAGGCTGCTCTATGTCGTCGATACCGGCATCACCCACGGCGGACCCTCGCATATCCGCCGCTTCGAGGTCGAGAACGGCAAGCTTCGCGCCGGCTTGGTCTTCGCTGGCAGTTTCGCCCCCGCCATGACGGACGGCATCAGGGTCGATACGGCAGGCAATGTCTGGTGCAGCTTCGGCTGGGCCGACCCGGCGGAGGACGGCGTGCGCTGCTACGCGCCCGACGGCGAGCTGATCGGCAAGATCCATCTCCCGGAGGTGTGCTCCAATGTCTGCTTCGGCGGCAAGAAGAGGAATCGCCTCTTCATGACCGCGAGCACCTCGGTCTACGCGCTCTATCTCAACGTCAACGGCGCCTTGCGTCCCTGATCGCGACCAAGGATGAACGACGCCCTCAACGCATTCTTCGTTCTCCTTCTCCTGATGGTGAGTGCCGCGCTTGGCATGTTCGTCAAGGCGCATCTCTCCGAACAGCACAAGAGCCGGGAGACGGTCGAGCTGGTCAGCCTCGTCGTCACCATGCTGGTGACATTCGCCGCCCTGGTGATGGGGCTCCTGACCTATGCGGTGAAAGGCGGTTTCGATCGCGACAACGACGCCATGGCCGCGGTCGCCTCCCAGATCGTCCAGCTCGATCAGAGCCTTCGCAACTACGGACCCGAGGCGATGGCGGCGCGGATCGCGCTTCGTCGCTATACCGAGACAGTCATTGTCAGCACCTGGCCCAACGAGCCGAAGCCGCGCCTCGAGATCCACCCTGTGGCGGCTTCGCCGATCATCCCGGGAGGGCTGGAAAGCCGTACGCTCGGCGAGCTGATGAACGAAATCGGCCTGGCCATTCACCACCTCGCCCCGCAAGACGCTCTGCATCGCGCACTCTTGGCCAGTGCTCTTGGTCACTACCACGATCTCGAAGCGGCGCGCTGGACCTTGATCGAGGACGCTCGCCCGACCATCTCGTTCCCGTTCTATCTCGTGCTGGTTTTCTGGCTGATCGTGATTTTCGTCTGCTTCGGCCTCAATGCACCAGCCAATGCTTTCGTTTTCATCATCATTACGCTGAGCGCCCTCTCCATTAGCTCGGCAATGTTCGTGATCCTGGAGATGGATTCGCCGTTCAACGGCTATGTCGAGGTTTCCAGCCGCCCCATGCGCAACGCGCTCATCGACATCGTCCGCCCCACACCGGCGATCGTCCTGTCCCCTTGAGCGCGCTCGTGTCGCGATTCCGACGTTCGTCAGGATTGCCGTCGGCTGGGATCGGGACACTCGATATTTGTTTTCCGTGGCCTCTCATCCCCTCCGTTCGCTGCAAGGGGTAGCCAACTTCGGGGGCAGGGCACGCGCGCCTATCCTTGCCCCGGCACACCCGCAACGCGGTTGATCCGAGGGCCATCGTGCCAATCTCTCAGCTCCACCCAGGAGGGCAGAACATGGCTCAGGCGACATTGGGGGGCGGATGCTTCTGGTGCCTGGAGGCGGTCTACCAGGGCGTGCACGGAGTGAGCGCCGTGAAGTCGGGCTATGCCGGCGGGGCGGTTGCCAACCCGACTTACAAGGAGGTCTGCACCGGCCGCACAGGCCACGCCGAGGTCGTGCAGATCACCTTCGATCCGGCACTCATCTCCTATGCCGATCTCCTGCGCATCTTCTTCACCATCCATGACCCGACAACGCCGGACCGCCAGGGCGCCGACGTGGGGCCGCAGTACCGCTCGATCATCCTGACTCACGACGAGATGCAGCGCACCGCCGCCGAGGCGGTGATGCAGGAAATCCGCTCGGCTGATCTCTGGCCCGCCCCGCTCGTCACCGAGGTGAGGCCTCTCGAAAAATTCTGGCCCGCCGAGCCGGAGCATGACGACTATTTCAACCGCAACCCCGGCACCGGCTATTGCCGCGCCGTCGTTGCACCGAAGGTGCTCAAGTTCCGCAAGCATTTCTCCCATCTCCTGAAAGCCGCCGCCTGAGCCACAGGGCTTTTTTGGCCCGCGATTCACGCCCTCTGACGTTTCCGCCTCGGGCGATCGCGGGCCGGCGTGCGCTCATTGACGCCCCGGCTCCGGCGGCGCATATCCGGCCCGGTTCCCGCTCGGCGGGGGCAACGCCGCTCCGCGAGGGTTCGCTGAGCGGCGCTTTGTGATTTGGGCTGAAGGGATGTTCGAAACCCTCTCCACGCGCCTCTCCGGCGTCTTCGACCGGCTCCGCCAGCGCGGCTCGCTCTCCGAGGCCGACGTCACAGAGGCGCTGCGCGAGGTCCGCATTGCGTTGCTCGAAGCCGACGTCGCGCTTCCCGTGGTGCGCGACCTGATCGAGCGGGTGCGCACCCGCGCCATCGGCCAGGACGTGCTGCGTTCCGTCACCCCCGGCCAGCAGGTCGTCAAGGTCGTGCACGACGCCCTGGTCGAGGCGCTCGGCGGCGAGGGCGCCGTCGGCCTCAACCTCCAGGCCCCGCCGCCGCTTCCCATCCTGCTGGTCGGCCTGCAGGGCTCCGGCAAGACCACCACGGCCGCCAAGCTCGCGCTCCGCCTCAAGGAGAAAGAGCGCAGGAAGGTTCTGCTCGCCAGCCTCGACGTGCAGCGCCCGGCCGCGCAGTTGCAATTGGCCCAGCTTGCCGAACGCGCCGGCGTGACCAGCCTCCCGATCGTCTCCGGCCAGGCGCCGCTCGCCATCGCCGCCCGTGCCCTCGAAACGGGACGGCGCGAGGGCTACGATATCGTCATCCTCGATACGGCAGGCCGGCTCTCGGTCGATGCCTGGCTGATGGCCGAGGTGGCCGAGGTCAGCGCCGCCGCCAAGCCGGCCGAGACCCTCCTCGTCGTCGACGCCATGACCGGCCAGGATGCGGTCAACACCGCGCGCGCCTTCCGCGAAACCGTGGCTGTCAGCGGGATCGTGCTTTCGCGCATGGATGGGGACGCTCGCGGCGGTGCCGCACTTTCCATGCGCGCCGTCACCGGGGCGCCGATCAAGCTCGTCGGCACCGGAGAAAAACTCGACGCGCTCGAGGATTTCCACCCCGAGCGCGTGGCCGGCCGCATCCTCGGCATGGGCGATATCGTCGGCCTCGTCGAGCGGGCGGCCGAAACGATCGACCGCGCAGACGCAGAGCGTCTCGCCGCCAGGATGGCGCGCGGCAAGTTCGACCTCGAAGACTACGCGGCCCAGCTTCGCCAGATCACGCGGATGGGCAGTCTCACGGGCATTCTCGGCATGCTGCCAGGCGTCAGCAAGGTGAAGGCGCAACTGGCCGAGGCCAACGTCGATACGGCGATCCTGAAGCGTCAGGCCGCCATCATCAACTCGATGACCAAGGCTGAACGCCGCCACCCCGACATCATCAAGGCCAGCCGCAAGCGTCGTATCGCCGCCGGCTCGGGCGCCACCGTTCCCGAGGTGAACCGCCTCCTCAAGCAGTTCGACGACATCACGACGATGATGAAACGGGCCCAGAAGCTCGGCGAGAAAGGCCTGATGCGGCACGGGCTCTCGGCGTTGATGCCGCCTGGCGCCGGACGCCGCGGCTTTTGAAATCCATGACCAGGAGAAACGGATGGCACTGAAAATCAGGCTGGCTCGCGCCGGCGCGAAGAAGCGGCCCTTCTATCATATCGTCGTCGCAGACAGTCAAAGCCCGCGCGACGGCCGCTTCATCGAGCGGCTCGGCACTTACAACCCCTTGCTGCCCGCCGATCATGCCGACCGCGTGCGTCTGCTGCCCGAACGCGTCACGCACTGGCTCGGCCAGGGCGCGCTTGCAACCGAGCGCGTCGGCCGCTTTCTCGGCCGCGCCGGCCTGGCGCCGATGCCGCCGATCCGCGAGCAGCCGAAGCAATCCCAGCCGCGCAAGAAGGCCAAGTCCGCCCGCTGAGGCGCATGGCCCGGCGCCTGATCGAGGTCGGAGTCATCGGCCGTCCGCACGGCACCGGCGGCCTTGTCCACGTCACCAGCTACACCGCCGATCCGGACTCGCTCAGCCGTTACGGGCCGCTCGAGGACGAGACCGGCCAGCGATATCGCCTGTCCTGGGTGAAGCCGGGCATCGCCCGCCTCGCCCTCCTCGCGGCCGGGCAGGAACGCCCGATTCAAGACCGCACGGAAGCCGCCCGCCTTGCCAATCGCAGGCTCTTCGTCGCGCGCGCGTCATTCCCGGCGACCACCGCCGACGAATTCTACTTGGCCGACCTGATCGGGCTCGCCGCCTTCGACCCGAACGGGACCGCTCTGGGCACGGTGAGTGCGGTGCACGATTACGGCGCCGGGGCCAGCCTCGAGATCGGCCCGCTGATCGTCCCCTTCACCCGCGCCGCGGTGCCCGCGGTCGATCTCAACGCCGGCCGGATCACCGTCGCCCCGCCACCGGAGGTCGACGCACGCTGATGTTCCGTGCCAGCGTCCTTACCCTTTTTCCGGCCGCCTTTCCCGGCCCTCTCGGCGTTTCGCTCGCCGGCCGCGCACTCGCTTCCGGCCTCTGGTCACTCGAAGCAGTCGATATCCGCGACTTCGCAACCGGCCCGCACAAGAGCGTCGATGACGCGCCCTATGGCGGCGGCGCCGGCATGGTGCTGCGGCCCGACGTGGTGGACCGCGCGCTTGCGTCCCTCGCCGATGGCCGGCCGCAAATCTGCCTCTCCGCCCGTGGCCGCCGCTTCGATCAGGCCCGTGCCGCCGCTCTGGCCGCCGGGCCTGGTGTCGTCCTGCTCGCCGGCCGCTACGAGGGCATCGACCAGCGGGTGATTGAAGCCCGTGGCCTCGAGGAAATCAGCGTCGGCGATTACGTGCTCTCGGGCGGCGAAACCGCCGCGCTGGTGCTGCTCGACGCTGTGATCCGCCTGCTGCCGGGCGTTATGGGGAGCGACGCCTCGGTCTCCGAGGAAAGCTTTTCCGCCGGCGTCCTCGAATATCCCCACTACACCCGCCCCGCCGTCTGGCAGGGCCGCGCCGTCCCTGCCGTGCTGCTCTCCGGCGACCACGCCGCCATCGCCGCCTGGCGCCGCGCCGAGGCCGAGCGAATCACCCGCGAACGCCGGCCCGATCTGATGGCGGTCCGTGCCGGCTCGCTATTCGGGGCGCATGCCGGATCGGTCAGGGTGCGTGAAGGGTGAATCTCGTCGATCCGGCGCTGGACGTCGAGCCGCGATAGAGTCGCCAGGCTTGCGCTCCGGCCAAATGCCGCTATCTATGGTGCAAATGGCCCGGGAGACATTGATGGGCGGCAAGGCACATGTCAGCGCGCTGGACGTGGTCGGGGGAGCCGCGGCAATCGGGGCTGAAGCGGCAGGCCATGACGATGTGGTGCGGCTGGTGCGGCAGGGGCTGCCGATCGCGACTGCCCGATTCGTGCTCGAATCCGGGCAGCTTACGCTGGCGGAACTCGATCGCATCGTGCTGCCGCGCAAGACCCTCGCGAACCGCAAAAAACACGGCCGACTTACACCCGAGCAATCGGATCGACTGATGCGGGTGGCGACGATCCTGGCATTGGCCGAGGAAACGTTTGGCAGCACCGACAAGGCGAGGGTGTGGCTCAGGCGACCGACAACGGCGCTCGGCGGCGAGGCGCCGCTCGAGCTTCTGGATACCGACGCCGGTATCAGGGCGGTGGAAAGCCTGCTCGGGCACATTTCGTATGGGATCGCCGCCTGAAATCGAGGTGTCGGGCCGGTGCTGGCCTGGCGCCTGTGCCAGGATGGCTATGCCGATCTCGCCGGCTTCGGCGCACGCCGCTATGGCGGGCGATGGAACCGGCCAGGCCGTGCCATGGTTTATGCCGCTTCCAGTGCGGCGCTCGCCGTGTTCGAGGTGCGCGTTCATCTCGACCTCGCCCCGGAATTGATCCCGGACGACTACCTGCTGCTGACGCTCGATTTCGACGGGCTCGCAGTGGAAGTGGTGGACGAAATGCCCGAAGACCCGGCGGCTTACGGTGATGCTTGGCTCTCGGAGGGGCGGACACCCCTGCTCGAGGTGCCTTCGGCGATTGTTCCCGAGAGCACCAATCTCCTGCTCAATCCGGTGCATCCCGAGGCTACGCCCGCGCACCTCATTCAGCAGCGGCCGTTTCGTTTCGATCGCCGCCTGTGGGCGCCGCTCGGGAAGGCGATGCGGCCGTAGTAGGGGCTTCCATGAAAGGGTTCAGGCCTTTGGCTTAAACGATGTTTTTCAGCGATGTTTTTCCGATCGCGCATGCTGCGCCTCTTGCGCCGGCAAACGCGTTGTGTATTTATACACAATGACCGGCCGTCATGACTGCCCGTGAAGCGATGAATCGGCTTCGCCGCGAAGGCTGGACGGAGCGGCCCGGCAAGGGCGCGCATGTGGTCTTCAAAAAAGGCGGGCATCGGGTCGTCGTCTCGAACCACGCCGGTGACATCCCGAGCGGGACATTGCGCGCCATCTGCGCGCAGGCCGGCTGGGAATATCCGCCGGAACGCTAAAGAGGAGAAGCATGGTGGCAACGAAGTACTATCTGGCGATCGCGGATCGCCTGCCCGAGGAGAGCAACTGGTCCATCATTTTTCCGGACTTTCCTGGCGTGACCTCCGTTGCCGAAAAATTCGCGGATGTAATGCGTCAGGCAAAGGATGCTCTGGCAACCGTGGTCGCAGACATCGAGCAGGACGGCGAGGCTCTGCCGTCCTCGGTCGAAGAGGATGTTCTCCCCGACTATGACTGCACTGCCTTTCATGATCCCCGGACGTTGCTGGTGCCGGTCGAAACGGCGGGGCACGCGCTCAGGGTCAACGTTAGTCTGGATGAGGGTCTGCTGGCGCGGATCGATGATGTTTCCAAGCGAACCGGTCTGAGCCGCTCCGCGCTGCTCGCGCGCGGCGCTCGTATGCTCATTGCCGCAGAGCTGAATTCTTAGCCTCCGGGCCCAGAATGTATTATTGAGGGCAGCACCTGTGCTTCCCCGAGGGCGTGTGCCGGATCGTTTACACCACCAACGCAATCGAGGCGCTGAACTCGAAACTGCGCCACGCCGTCCGCACCCGTGGGCACTTCCCCAGTGACGATGCCGCGATGAAGCTGCTATACCTCGTGCTCAGTACCGCGGCTCGGGAATGGAAACACCCGCCGCGCGAGTGGGCCGAGGCAAAGACCCAGTTCGCCGTTATCTTCGGCGAGCGGTTCATCATCTGATGACAAACACCGTCTCACGCACAAAATTACCGACAGTCCCCTCAGGTGTAAATGTATTCGTCGATCTTCGTGTAATATGATGTACCGTTGAACTTTATCTTCGTTCCATTCCTAAGCCTTCCGTCAAAATAACGAACACCATCGGCCGGATCGACGACGCTGTACCTGTTGCCCGTCCCGGCCACGAGGCCTTCACACAGAACAAAGTGAGGAGGATCCTCTAAACCTAATATCAGCGGCTTCGCCATCGTCGCATTCTGCATAGCCGTCTTCAGAAGTCCTGTATGCACAGCGCCCACATATCCGGTGGTAAGGATATTGTATCCGTCTTTCAGCGTCTTGGCCAAATTCCTGCCCCCGGTTCCCGGGTTCGAACCCTCGTGCAGGCGCTCCAACATTTGCTGTGGGTTCTGCTGGCCCAGCGGGTTGTCGGTGGGCTCAATTGCCCGACGCCGGAGCGCGAGGGCTTGAATCAAGAGACTAGAATTATGCGTCGTATCGGATACCCCTGGCCGGTCAATGTTTGCCGACACGTATGAACTGCCGCCCTGGGCTTGGGAAACCGCGGCGATTGCTCGTGTCGTCGGGTTACCATGGCCCTGCCGGTTCAACGCCATGGCGACACAGGCCATGCCGCAGTTCCATGACGCTTCCTGGATGTAATTGTCCTGGTTACCACCCCGAGTCACCCAGCCTGCCATTTCCGAGATTCCCCAAAACAACAAGGCAACATAACAACTGTATCGTATCAAGGCGGGCGCAAAGAGGCAACCTCCGATTGAGAGCGTGCCGATGCCACCGCGAAGGTCGGTGCGGGAGAGCATGAGGATCTCAGAGGCGGGCCGAGGCGACGAACCTGGAGACCGGCGGTAATCTGTCCGGATGACGCGGCGGCCGAAACCATCCCGAGCGAGAGCAAACACCGCGCCGTCCGTGTCGGACGCTGAGGTGATCCTACAGATCAAAGTATGGCTGACAGGGATCAGTCCAATGGTATGGCGGCGGGTTCTGGTGCCATCGGGTTGCAGCCCGCGCGAGTTGCACGGCGTATTCCAGGTTGCGATGGGCTGGGAAGGGATCCATCTCTATCAATTCTGCCTACGCGCGGCGCGGTACGGCTCGCCGGAATTGGTGACCATTTCGCCCGATGTCACGCTCGCGGCATTGCGCTTTCGCAGGGGCGCCCAGCTCCACTACGAGTGCCGCGCGGGCGCGGCGCCGGTGGTGGCAGAGCAGACCGTGGCGATGCGCGAGCTGAAGGCGCTGGTCGGCCAGGCGCGGGAGCAGGGCGAGCAGCGGGGATAGCTTTGGACCGTCGGCGGGCTCGGCGTGATGGGTGGGGTGGTGCTGTTGGTGGCGCTTCTGCCCTGGGGCGGCGGCACGTGGCTGGCAGCGGTGCCATTGGCCGGGAGGAACCAATGGCAGGCCGACGAGATCCTGATGCAGCAGGCGGACCCGGCGAGCTGGGACCGCATGGTGAAACTCTACAGACCCTGCCCGCCGGACAGCGCGGCCGATCTCTGCGCCGCGGCGATCGCAGTCGAGCTCGCCGCCAAAGCCGGGAAGGGAAACGGCGCGCGGGCCAGGGCGATAGGAGTGGCCGGCGGGTGGAACAGGGACGCCATATTCCTAGCGCCCGTCTGCGTAGGTTCAAGCAGGCGTTCTATGTTTCCCAGCACGGCTCCCTGGCTTCGGCCTCGTCCAGTCCGAACTGATGGGCAGCAAACATTGCGTTCAGACTCTGCCGGGTTGCCGGCTGCCTTTACGTGCGCGTTATCGCGAGGGCCCGCCGGAGCTCTTCATCCGCTAAATCGATCGGTGGCGAGACAGATCTGCTATACTACCTTTGCCGAGACAGGAGTCGTAGATGGCCACGTCGAAGCGGGTTGGTCGGGAGGCTGGAAAATTGCTCAAAACCGCAAAGTCCAAGACAGTCCGATCGGTTGCGGGATCGGCGCTCCGACAGGAGCGCAAGGCCAAACCCAAAAAGAGGAAATAAGCTCCGCGAAGTCGTGTCATCGCAAGGCTGCTCCCGCTCCGCCGCCGCCAGCGTGTGGAAGACCCAGACTGTTGCGGTGCCAGGTGCGCAAGGACGTGGCGAGGATCTCCCGCGCGAAGCCGAGCCACTCGTTCTGCGTCCCGCCGCCCCGGCGGCAGCACCACTTCGCCGAGGAACCGGCAGTCGATTTCCTTGCGGAACTCGGTCAGGGCGTCCCCGCGCACGCTGCGGGCACCGAACGGATTGAGAATCACGTCGCCCAGACGCCAGAAGAGCCCATAGCGCTGCCGTCCGGGTCCGCCGCCACGTGCGCCGGTGACCACGGCACATTGCTATGTACGTCAGCCCCCTGCGTCGTGGTTGATTTGCCCCTCCCGGTCACCCGGAGTGCGACTGCGACCACATGCCGGGGCTCCGCCTCTCGGCTTAAGGTTAGCCCAGCCGGCACAGTGCGGACCTTGGCGCAGTGCCGCGCACGAGGCCCATCCCCGGCGGTGACAGGACAAGGCACGCCCCAAGATCGTCGATCAAGCCGCCGAGCCCCGGCACCGCCGGCGCAGCCAGGAACGAATTGAGCAGCTCAGGCGCCAGCCGCCCCGCCAGCACGGCGAGCCCCGCCGCCCGTCACTGCGCAGCCCGGCAACTCGATCGGTGCGAACCTGAGGCCGGACGGCTTCCCCTCGACCAAGGCCGCGGTGCCGACCAATCGCACCATCCCAGCAGCACTATGGGCGCGAAGCCTTCCAGCCCTGCCGGCTCTGCCCGTTGCCAGCCGTCCCTTTGCGCCCTATGGGAATGGCCAAAGGGGTCCCATCCATGAACATCATCCAGCGATACGAAGCCGAGGCAGTGGCCCGGCTCGCGGCCGAACGGCCGGTGCCCGAGTTCGCTCCGGGCGATACGCTCAGGGTCCTGGTTCGCGTCGTCGAGGGCGAGCGCACCCGCACCCAGGCCTTCGAGGGCGTCTGCATCGCCCGCTCCAACCGTGGCCTCAACTCCAGCTTCACCGTGCGCAAGATCAGCTATGGCGAGGGCGTCGAGCGCGTCTTCCCACTGCATGTGCCGAGCCTGGCCGGCATCGAGGTGGTGCGACGCGGCAAGGTGCGTCGCGCCAAGCTCTATTACCTGCGCGGCCGGCGCGGCAAATCGGCCCGCATCGCCGAGCGGGCGCGAAGCGAAGCGGCGCCGCCCGCCGAGGCACCCGCCGCCGCGGCGGACGCCGAGTGACGCGCGCGGGTAAGCAGCAAATGCCAAGCCCGACGCCGCGCACGCTGTTCGACAAGATCTGGGAAAGCCACGTCGTCGAGCGGCTGCCCGACGGCACATGCCTTCTTTATATCGATCGCCATCTCGTCCACGAAGTCACCAGCCCGCAGGCCTTCGAAGGGCTGACGCTCGCCCGCCGTCGCGTCCGCCGCCCCGATGCGACGATCGCGGTCGCCGACCATAACATCCCGACTTCCGACCGCCGCAACGGCATCGCCGAGGCCGAGAGCCGCCTCCAGGTCGAAACACTGGAGAAGAACGTCGTCGCCTTCGGTGTCCCCTACATCCCCGTCCTCGACGACCGCCAGGGCATCGTCCACATCATCGGCCCGGAACTCGGCATCAGCCTGCCCGGCACGACGATCGTCTGCGGCGATTCCCACACCTCGACGCACGGCGCCGTCGGTGCGCTCGCCTTCGGCATCGGCACCTCCGAGGTCGAGCACGTGCTGGCCACGCAAACATTGCTGCAGCGGCCGGCCGCCAACATGCGGATCGAGGTCAACGGCCGCCTGCCACCCGGCTGCACCGCCAAGGACATCATCCTCGCCATCATCGGCCGCATCGGCACCGCTGGCGGCACCGGGCACGTCATCGAATACGCCGGCGATACGATCCGCGCGCTCGACATGGCCGGGCGGATGACGGTCTGCAACATGTCGATCGAGGCCGGCGCGCGGGCCGGCCTCATCGCGCCGGACGAAACAACCTTCGTCTATGTCGCGGGCCGCCCCTACGCCCCCAAGGGCGAGGCGCTCGAGCATGCCATCGCGTACTGGCGCACCCTTCCTTCCGATCCCGGCGCCACCTTCGAACGCACCGTGACGATCGACGCCGGTAAACTCGCCCCCATGGTCTCATGGGGCACCAACCCGGAGGCGGTGGTGCCGGTCACGGGTGTCGTGCCCGATCCTTCCGCCGAGCCGGACCCGGTGCGCCGCGCGACTTTCGAGCGCATGCTCGAATACATGGACCTCAAGCCCGGCACGAAGATCACCGACATTCCGGTCGATGTGGTCTTCATCGGCAGTTGCACCAACAGCCGCATCGAAGATCTCCGCGAGGCCGCGCGCATCACCCGCGGCCGCAAGGTCGCCGCCGGAGTCCGCGCCCTGGTCGTGCCCGGTTCCGGCCTGATCAAGAAACAGGCGGAAGCCGAGGGACTCGACCGGGTCTTCAAGGACGCCGGCTTCGAATGGCGCGAAGCAGGCTGCTCGATGTGCCTCGGCATGAACCCCGACAAGGTTCCGCCCGGCAAGCGCTCGGCCAGCACCTCGAACCGCAACTTCGAGGGTCGCCAGGGACCCGGTGCCCGCACCCATCTCCTCTCACCGGCCATGGCCGCCGCCGCCGCCATCGCCGGGCACTTCGCCGACGTGCGCGAGTTTTCCTGACCATGGAAAAATTCACCAGGCTCACGGCCATCGCCGCCGCGCTGCCGATCGCCAATGTCGATACCGACAAAATCATTCCCTCGCGCTTCCTGAAAACCATCAAGCGCACCGGGCTCGGCGTGCACCTCTTCGATCCGCTCCGCTACCGTGCGGACGGCACCGAGAATCCGGATTTCGTCCTCAACCGCGAACCCTGGCGCAAGGCCGGCATCCTGGTCGCGGACGACAATTTCGGCTGCGGCTCCTCGCGCGAGCATGCACCCTGGTCGCTGATGGATTTCGGCATTCGTTGCGTGATCGCTCCCTCTTTCGGCGACATCTTCTACAACAACAGCCTGAAGAACGGCCTGCTCCCCATCCGCCTGCCGCGCGAGACGTGCGAGCGGCTGATGGCCGACGCCGCAATGGGCGGCAACGCGAAATTCACCGTCGATCTCGAACGCCAGGCGATCATCTGCCCGAACGGCGAGGAAATCCGCTTCGAATTCGATCCGTTCCGCAAGCGTCTCCTGCTCGAAGGGCTCGACGATATCGGCCAGACCATGGCCTTCTCCCCCGCGATCGATCGTTTCGAGGAGCGGCGGCTCCGCGAATGGTCCTGGCTGCCCGCGACAACCGTCGCGTAACCCACGATGCCCGCCAACAAGAAGCTGTTGCTGCTGCCGGGCGACGGCATCGGCCCGGAAGTGATGCGCGAGGTGCATCGCGTCATCGATTGGATGGCACATCGCCGCGCCATCTCCTTCGATCTTGCCGAAGACCTCGTCGGCGGTGTGTCGATCGACGTGCGCGGCACCCCGATCAGCGATTCGACACTCGCCTCGGCCAGGGATGCCGACGCCGTGCTGTTCGGCGCTGTCGGCGGGCCGAAATGGGATTCGCTCGGCTTCGACAAGCGCCCCGAGATCGCCATCCTCGCGCTGCGCCGCGAACTCGGCCTGTTCGCCAATCTCCGCCCCGCTCTCGTGCTCGACCCTCTCGTCGAGGCGAGCGCGCTCAAGCCAGAGATCGTGCGCGGGCTCGACCTGATGATCGTCCGCGAGTCGACCGGCGGCATCTATTTCGGCGAGCCGCGCGGCATCGATTCGCTTCCCGACGGCCAGAAGCGCGGTATCAACACGGAAGTCTATACGACGAGCGAGATCGAGCGGGTCGGCCGCATCGCCTTCGAGCTTGCCTCCAGGCGCCAGAAGCGTCTTTGCAGCGTCGAGAAGGCGAACGTGATGGAAAGCGGCCTGCTCTGGCGCCAGACGATCACCGCGCTCGGCGCGCGCGAATTTCCCGAGATCGCTCTCTCGCACATGTATGCCGACAACTGCGCCATGCAGCTGGTGCGCAATCCGCGCCAGTTCGACGTCATCGTCACTTCCAATCTGTTCGGCGATCTGCTCTCCGATCTCGCTTCGATGCTGACTGGAAGCCTCGGCATGCTGCCTTCTGCGACCATCGGCGCGGTGGATGCCTCCGGCAAGCGTCCCGCCCTCTACGAGCCGATCCACGGCAGCGCGCCAGACATCGCCGGCAAGGGTATCGCCAATCCGATGGCCGAGATCCTGAGCTTCGCGATGCTGCTCCGCTGGTCCTTCGGGCTCGATGACGATGCCACGCTGATCGAGCGTGCGGCAACCCGCGTGCTTGCCTCTGGTCTCCGCACGCCGGATGTGATGGCATCCGGCTGTGCCCGGGTCGGCACCGCGGTGATGGGCGAGGCGGTCGTGCGCGAGCTCGAAAAGCTCGCCGCCTGAACCCCTTCAGTGCGACATCAGGACCGGCAGCGTCATGTGCCCGAGAAGGTCGCGCGTCACGCCGCCCAGCACCATCTCGCGCGTGCGCGAATGTCCGTAGCAGCCGACAGCCAGCAGATCCGCACTGATATCGGCCGCGTAATTCAACAGCGCATCAGCCTCCGTCAATGACGGCCGCACGATGAACGAAGCCGGCAGGTTCGCCGCCGCCACCGTCTCGGCCGCCTTCGCTTCGAATCCATGCCGCGCGATGTGCCGGGCCGCCTCCGCCCCCGGCAGCTCGATCCGGTCGTCCGGTGCCGGTCCGTAGCGAACCGTGAGCACGGTGAACCTGGCCGCCGCATCGGCGAGAGCCATCGCATCATGCACGGCCCGTGCCGCCTCCGGCGTTTCGCTCCATCCGATCAGCACGTTGCTGCCCATGCTTTTGAATTCTCCGGCGAACGGGATCATCAGCACCGGGCGGCCGGACGTCATCAGCACATCCTCCACCGTGTGCCGATGCGCCGACGGTGCGGTCTGCCCGGGCTCCGGCTGCCCGAGAACAACGATATCCGCCTTTCGGCCCCGCGCCGCGACGGCTCCTCCGGGCCGCCCGACGCTGGTCACGAAATTCCCGTCGAGCCCGCAACGCCGAAGCTCCTCGCGCAACGCAACACCGATCCGTTCCGCCCGTTCCGGGGGACTGTCCGGAGCCGGCACGGCCAGCTCGGGCGCCGGTTCCAATGGCGCGAGGATGCCAGCACCCGTTCCAACGCCACCCACCAGGATTGGTTCCTCGCCGCCGGCGCCTGGGTACGCGGCCGCCGCCAGCAGGCCAAGCGGACAGATGCCCTCGAGACGCGCTCCGAACCGGCGCGCCAGTTCTACGGCAACCCGCAGCACGATCGTGCTTTGTCGGCTGTCGTCCAGCACAACAAGAATGTCCTTCGGCCGCATCTTTCCGTCTCTCCCTCATTGTGTCGTTGCGTCCCTGCGGTCAGGAATTTATCAGCGGCGCAGAGGTCGGCATTTTAGCCCGCATTCGCTCGAGGCGGAACGTCGGAGGGCGCGAGTCGCGGGCCGGAACAAGATGCAGAAGGGCAGGCCAATGGATGCGGATTACGTGATCGTCGGCGCCGGATCCGCAGGTTCCGTAGTCGCTGCCCGGTTGAGCGAAAGCGGCGCCCGGGTTCTCCTGCTCGAAGCCGGTCCACCCGACCGCCATCCCTTCATCCATATTCCGGCCGGCACGCTCAAGCTCATGCATCATCCGGTGCTGAACTGGAACTTCTCCTCCGAACCCGGCCCCGGCACCGCGGGAAGGCGCATCCACTGGCCGCGCGGCAAGGTGCTCGGCGGGTCGAGCAGCATCAACGGCATGCTCTATGTGCGCGGCAATCCGCTCGATTATGACGGCTGGGCGCAGATGGGTTGTCGCGGCTGGAGCTTCGCTGACGTTCTTCCCTACTTCATGAAATCCGAGGACTACGCGCCGGGTGAGCCCGCGATCCGCGGCCAGGGCGGGCCGCTCCGGGTTGAGGATTACCGCACCATTCTCCCTCTCACCCATCATTTCGTCGAGGCGGCGAAGGCGGCCGGCTATCCCTTCAACAACGACCTGAACGGCCGCACCCAGGACGGAGTCGGCTACTCGCAGATGACCCGCCGCGGCCGATTCCGCGCCTCGACGGCACAAAGTTTTCTTGCCCCGGCCAGAAATCGGCCCAACCTTCGCATCGAGACCGGCGCCCTCGCGACCCGCCTTCTCTTCGAGGGCACGCGCTGCACCGCTGTGGCCTTCCGCCACCGCGGAGAAAATCGCGAGGCCCTCGCCGCCCGTTCCGTCATTCTCTGCGGCGGCACCGTGAATTCGCCGCACCTTCTGCAGATTTCCGGCATCGGCCCCGCCGAGCACCTCACCGCCATCGGCGTTCCCGTCGTTGGCGCGCTCGCCGGCGTCGGGCGCAACCTCGCCGATCATTACGTTGCCCGCATCGCGCATCGGGTGAAGGATACCATCTCGGTCAACCAGCTCGCACATGGCTTCCGCCTCGCCCGCGAGGCCGCCCGATTCGCGCTCACCGGCCGCGGTGCGCTCACTTTCGGTGTCACCACCGCGCAGGTCTTCTGCCGCTCGCGCGAGGGGCTCGCGAGCCCCGACCTCCAGCTTTCCTTCACGCCGGCAAGCCACGATCCGCAACGCTTCGGTGCACTCGAGCGCAAGCCCGGTCTCTCGGTTGCGGTCTGCCCGGTCCGCCCCGAAAGCCGCGGCACCATCATGGCCGCCTCACCGGATCCGTTCGCTGCACCTGTCATCACGCCGAACTATCTTTCCGCCCCGAACGATCTCCGTGTTCTGCTCACCGGGCTCCACATCACGCGCCACATTCTGGCGGAGCCTGCCATCGCCCGTTACAGCGCGGGTGAGAAAGAGCCCGGCCCCGCCGCGACTTCTGATGAAGATCTCGCGCAGCACGCACGCACCTTCGGCACGACTTTGTATCATCCCGTCGGCACCTGCCGGATGGGCGAAGACCCTCAGGCAGTGGTCGATTCCCGGCTTCGCGTGCACGGAATCGCGGGACTCCGTGTGATCGACGCCTCGGTCATGCCCTCCATCACCACCGGCAACACGAATGCGCCCACCATCATGATCGCCGAAAAGGGCACGGCGATGATCCTCGAGGATGACAGATGAAGGGCTATATCCTGGCCGAGATCGAGATCACCGATCCGGAAACCTACCAGCAGTACATGCCCCTCGCGGCTGTCGCGATTGCTGCCTTCGGCGGGCGCTACCTCGTGCGTGGCGGCGATGTCCAGCCCCTCGAGGGGGAGTATGTTCCGCGTCGCACCGTGCTGCTCGAATTCGATAGTCCCGAGCGGGCGCGGGAGTTTTTCTTTTCTCCACAATATCAGGCGGCGGCGGCCATCCGCAGGCGCTCAGCACGCGGCCGCCTCGTGCTCTTCCCCGGCACTCAACCGCCGTAGAATACGTTCTCGCCAAGGTCCTTCATTTCCAGGATCGCCGCATCCGGCCGCCCTGCGATCGGCGCCGGCAGGTGTGCCTCCGTCACTTCGGCGACCACGATATGGTGGTCGCCCTGCTCGACAATGGTCTTGACCGTGCATTCCACGGCGCCGATCGCCGCCTCCAGGATCGGTGCGCCGTTGTTTCCGACGAGGAACGCCTGCCCGGAGATCTGCTGCCCGGCCAGCGCCGCCGGTTTGAAGAAGGTGAAGGCAAGCCCCTTGCCACTCTTGCCCAGCATATTGAGTGCAAACTTGCCGACGCTCTTGACCAGCGCATAGGCTCCCGAATCGGTCTTCACGCCGATCACGATCAGCGGCGGAGCGAATGCGGTCTGCGTCACCCAGTTGACCGTTGCCGCCGCCACGCCGCCCTTCCCGTCCAGCGCCGTCAACACGTAGATCCCGTACGGGATCATCCTGAGCACGCTCTTCCTGGCATCCGCATTCATGGCATTTCTCCCGGCACGAATCCGTTTGTGAGTTCTTTCCGTCGCGCTTCAGGCCGCGCTGCGGTCCACCAGCTCGATCCGCACATTCTCCGGTCCGCGGATGAAGGCGATCCGCGTGCCCGGCCGCGGCGAGCGCGGCTCGACCACGAATTCCGCGCCCTTCCGCTTCAGCTCGGCAACGAGGGCATCGATCCCGGAAACGAGAAGCCCGATATGCTCGAGCCCGAGATAGGGCGGCTCGGGTGCGGCATGCGTGCCAGGCGGAACCTCCTCGATGAAGAGCCGCACACCGCCGAGTTCGATCGCCACGCGCAGCTTGCCCGCATTGTCTTCCGTGCCGAGCCGCTTCGCTCCGAACATGTCCTCATAGAAGCGCGCCGACTTGTCCGGATCGAGACTGCGCAGATGGAAATGATCGCACTGGAAGTTGGCCACGGTATTCTCTCCCTGTCCGCTCCGTTCGGTTGATAGAGCGGCAACCTTTCCTATGCAAACGGACGCAGCGCTGCGTCGGTCTCTGCGGCCTTCGGTATGCTGCCCTGGCTGCCGGCCCGTGTGCAGCACAGGCCTGCGGCAACCACGGCTCTGCGCAGCGCATCACCGGGCAGTGCGCCGCGATCGAGCGCGGCTGCAAAAATTCCGGCAAGGCAGTCCCCCGCCGCGGTCGTATCGACCACCGTGACCGGCTGCGCGGGGAATCGCACCTGCGCGCCGCCGCGCGCAGCCTCGGCCCCTCCCGCTCCGAGCGTGCGCACCACGCCAGTGCCGAGTTTTGCCGCAAGCGATGCAGCATCTTCCGCCGCACCGATACGCGCCGCAAGCCACCCCGCCTCGTCTTCATTGACCACCAGGTAATCGAGCGCGGCAAGCACATCCTCCGGGAACGGCCCCGGTGGCGCGAGATTGAGGATGATCCGCGCGCCACGCGCCCGCGCGCGCCGCGCCAATGCCGCCGTTTCCCCCGGATCGCACTCCATCTGCAACAACAGCGTCGTCGCCGGTCCCAGTGCGGCGTCCTCGACCATTGCCGCCCTCGCAAGCCGGTTGGCACCGGCCGCAACCAGAATCTGGTTCCGTCCCTCCGGATCGACCGCAATGGCCGCTACGCCGGTCGCCACAGCGACGCTCGTCACGCGCGTGAGGTCAACACCGGTGGACCGCAGCCCTTTCAGTGCGGCTGCCGCGAACGGATCGTCCCCGACCGCGCCCGCCATGGCAACCTGTGCGCCGTCCAGTGCCGCGGCCACCGCTTGGTTCGCTCCTTTGCCGCCCGGCTCGGTGCGAAGCTCCGGGCCGAGCATGGTCTGCCCTGGCCCGGGCAGCATCGGGAGCGGAAAGATGAGGTCGAGATTGATGGATCCGAAGACGACGATCATGGGTGTGGCCGAGCCGACAGGCTCATTGCCCCAGCACCGCCATTAGCTCGGCGAACTCGCGCTTCGAAAGCCCGCTATCCGCCTGGCTCACGCTTTCCCCGGCCAGCATGCGGCGCAGCATGGCCAGCATCGGCGCGGAGAAGACGGCGGCATTGAGCCGGTAATCGAGAAATGCCTGATGCGCGACCGGCACCCAGGCGGCGACGATTTCCAGCATCCGCTCGGCATAGGCACGGATCTCGTACTGCGCTTGGGCATCCCAGCGAAGCTCGAGGAAATGAAAAAGGTTGTGGAGATCGGCTTTCCAGTACCACTGCGTATAGGTGTTGAGCGTGAGATTCATGCGCGCCAGTTCGCGCGCCAGCCCGAGTCGCGTTGCATCCTGCGCCCCTGCCTCGCCAGGGTCGTTCAGCATTTCCAGATAATGGGCATGGTTCCGCTCGGCGTCGGCGCGCAGCGTCGCCAGCACGAACGCGGCCTCCGCTTCGCCGAGGGTCTGCGCTCGGCCTTGCCGGTTGGTCGCCGACTGGGCGGCGAGGTGCTCGGGCGAGGGCAGGTAGAACTCGCGGTCGAGAATCGAATAGCGCGCCGAGTACTCGTTCACGCTCGCCATGCGGTGCCGGATCCACTGCCGGGCGACAAAAATCGGCAGCTTCACATGAAACTTGATCACGCACATCTCGAACGGCGTGGTGTGCCGGTGCCGCATCAGGTAGCGAATCAGGCCGGCGTCCTCGCTGCGCCGCCGCGTGCCGCGACCGTAGGAAACCCGCGCCGCCTCGACGATCGCGGAATCGTCGCCCATGTAGTCGGCCACCCTGACGAAACCGTGATCGAGCACCGGCAACGGGTGATCGAGCATCGCTTCCAGTGTCGCAACCGTCACCCGCCGCGTCTCGCTCGCAGGCCGCCGTTCGGTCTCTATTCCCGCAGGCTGCTCCGATGTCAGGGACATGATCATCCTTTCAGAATCGGCTCCGACATCCTATATTGCGGGTGCCGGCTTGCCGGCTATGGCGATAAACGGTGCGTGGAATAAGCGTTGTGGACCCGGGGGCAGTGCCCGGCGCCTCCACCAGTTTCGGCCCTCCCGGTCCTCCGGCCGGCAAGGCCGCCCGAACGGGGGCGAAACAGGCTCGACACGCGTGGTAAAGACCCATCTTTCGCCCGGCATGGTTCCGCCGTTATCGGGCCGATCCATAAGTGCCAACGACAACGTGGCGCTCGCTGTTGCTGCGTAAGCAATAAGCGCGGTTCGGGGGGCACCGGGCAACAGAAGCCCCCCACTTCCGCAAAGTCTCCTTTCTGCCCTTTTCGCCCCTTACCCCGCCGCGTTATTGAGCGAGGCCAATCGCGGAACGAAGGTCATGGCCGAGCACGAGGAACCGGCGAAACAAAGCCTCCTGCCTTACGATACCTGGGCGACCGAGGCGCTCCGCCACGTCGTCGAGGAGGCGTTGGATCACGTGGCCCGTCACGGCCTGCCCGGCGGCCATCATTTCTACCTGACCTTCCTCACCGGCCACCCCGGTGTCGAGATCCCGGCCCGCCTCAAGAGCCGCTTCCCCGACGAAATGACGATCGTGCTGCAACACCAGTTCTGGGATCTGGCTGTCGATCGTGCCGCGCAACGGTTCCGCGTCGGCCTTTCCTTCGGCGGTGTGCCGGCCACCCTGGTCGTGCCGTTCGCGGCGCTCACCGCCTTCGCTGATCCAGAAGTCCGCTTCGGCCTGCGCTTCGCCCCGCCTTCCGATGCGGCGAAAGACGAGCCCGCCCCGGAAAAATCCGCTGATACCGAGACCCTGCCTCAAGAGCCACCGCAGGTCGTCAGCCTCGATGCCTTCCGCCAGCGCGGCTCGCCGAAGGAATAATCGGGCCGGATGACCCTGCCTCCGGAGAGCGGCCCCCGGCGCCCACGCCCGGTGATGCTGGTCATTCTCGACGGCTGGGGCTGGCGCGAGGAGGCCTCCGACAACGCCATCCGTCAGGCCCGCACTCCCACCTTCGCCCGCCTCTGGGCATCCGCCCCGCACGCTTTCCTTCGCACCTCCGGCCGCGACGTCGGCCTGCCCGACGGCCAGATGGGTAATTCCGAGGTCGGGCACCTCAACATCGGTGCCGGCCGGGTCGTGATGCAGGACCTGCCCCGGATCGACCAGGCGATCGCCGATGGGAGCCTTTCCCGTGCCCCGGCGCTGATGGCGCTCTTCGCCGCTCTCCGCGAAAGCGGCGGTTCCTGCCACCTGATGGGTCTCGTCTCGCCGGGCGGGGTGCATTCGCACCAGAACCACGCACTCGCTCTCGCTCGGGTGCTCTCTGCCGAGGGGATCCCGACGCAGCTTCACATCTTCCTCGACGGACGCGACACCGCACCCTCGGCATCGGCAACCGACCTTCCGCCTTTCCTCGCCGCCTTGCCCGAATCCATCACCATCGCCAGCATCTCCGGGCGGTATTTTGCGATGGATCGCGACCAGCGTTGGGAGCGCGTGGAGAAAGCCTGGCGTGCCGTCGCCGAGGCCCGTGGACCGCATTGTCCGGACGCGATGGCGGTGGTTGCGGCGGCTCACGCGGCCGGCACCGGCGATGAATTCGTCCCTCCGGCCGTGATCGGCGCCTATGGCGGCATCCGCGACGGCGACGGCCTGCTCTCGTTCAACTTCCGCGCTGACCGTGTGCGCCAACTCCTCGCCGCCTTGCTCGACCCGGCGTTCTCCGGATTTGCCCGCCCGCGCCTCCCCCGCTTCGCCGCGGCCGCCGGCATGACCGACTACGGCTCCGCCCTGGCCCCGTTTCTCTCGGTACTTTTCCCGCCAGTCCCGCTCGCCAAGCTTCTCGGCGAAGTGGTGTCAGTTGCCGGCCTGACCCAGCTTCGCATGGCGGAAACCGAGAAATACGCCCACGTGACGTACTTCCTGAACGGCGGCCGCGAGGCGCCCTTTCCAGGTGAGGACCGCATTCTGGTCCCCTCGCCCAAGGTCGCGACCTACGATCAGAAGCCCGAGATGTCCGCCCCCGAGCTCACCGCGAAGGCGTTGGCCGCTATCGAGTCGGGACGCTATGACCTGATCGTGCTCAATTTCGCCAACCCCGACATGGTCGGGCATACCGGCAGCCTCGCCGCCGCGGTCCGCGCGGTCGAGGCGGTGGACCAGGAGCTCGGCCGCATCGCCGCCGCGCTTGAGGCAGCTCATGGCGCTCTTCTCGTTACCGCCGATCACGGCAATTGCGAGCAAATGCGCGATCCGCTCACCGGCGGTCCGCACACCGCGCACACCACCAACCCGGTGCCGGTGCTGCTGGCCGGCGCTGGCACGAGAAGCCTCTCTTCCGGGCGACTCGCCGACATCGCCCCGACATTGCTCGCCCTGCTGGGCCTCTCCAAGCCGCGGGAAATGACCGGCCATTCTCTGATCGCCGATGCGGAGCCTGCTCGCAGCTAGCCTTGTCCTGCTCGCCGCCGCTGGTCCGCCGGCTCCGCCCAGGCCGACGACCGTTCCAGGCCCGCCCGCTGCGGCACCCGCCCTGCCCGGGCCGCCGCCCGTCGCCCCCACCGAGTTGCCGCTGCCGCCGCTTCCCGCAGCGCCAGCCTCCGAGCCCGCCTCGGCGCAGGCCACCCGCCAAGCCCTGCAAGGCGCCGAACAAGCGCAGCAGCAGGCGATGGCCGCGGCAAAGGCCGCGGCCGAGGCCGCCTCCGCCGCAGCCGCGGAGCGCGCGAAACTCGACCAGGCTCGCGCTGCCATCACCCTTCGCCTCCGGATGGCGGAAAGCGCAACCGAGGAGGTCGCCCTGAAGCTCGATCAGCTCGGCCGTCAGCGCGCGCGGGCCCGCGCCCGGCTGGCGCGCAAGGTACGGGAATTCACTCCAGTGCTTCCCGTGCTGGAGCAGCTTTCGATGTATCCCGCTGCCACGCTGCTGGCGGTTCCGGCCCCGCCCGAAGATGCCCTGCGCGGAGTGCTGGTTTTGCAGGCGATCGCCGCCGGATTCGAGCGCGAGGCCAAAGCTCTGCGCGCGGAAGAGAATCGTGTCGACGAACTCGCCGCGAAGATCGCTGCGGCGAAGACGAAGCTGAAGGCCGCCGAGGCCGAGCAGGCGGCAGAAGCGGCGCAACTCGACCAGGAGATCGCCGCCACCCGCACCGTCGAACAGGCCGCGATGGGCCAGCAGGCCGCCGCCGAAGCGGCCGCAGTATCCGCCGCGGCGCAGGCAAAGACCCTCGAAGGTGCGATCGCCGCCATCGCCGAGGCCGCCCGCGAGGCGGAGGCTGCCCGCCAGGCGGAAGCCGCCCGCGCGGCCCAGGCTGCCCAGCAGGCCGCCTTGGCCCGCGAGCGTGAGCAGCTCGCCCTCGCGCGCCCCGAAATACCCCCTCCGCCTCTTCCCGAGACGCCCCCCGTGCCGCCCCACGCCACCGGCGCGCCGGTCGCCGGCGTGCTCGTCAGCGGCTACGGCGCGCCCACTCCCGCGGGCCCCTCTACCGGCATCCGCTACCAGACGGCCCCCGGCGCCCACGTGCTCGCACCTTGCGCCGGCAGCGTCGAATTCGCTGCCCCCTTCCGCAGCTATGGTCGCCTGGTGATCCTCGATTGCGGTGGCGGCTATCGCTTCGTCCTCGCCGGCATGCAGACCCTGCTCGTCGCCGCCGGCGCCGGGGTCGCCGCGGGGCAGGCTCTGGGCGTCATGGCGGAATGGGATCCGGGCTCGCCAGGGCCACGCCCGACCCTCTATCTTGAGTTGCATCACGGGCGGGAGGTCATAAACCCGTTGCCGTGGTTGCGCGGTCGGGGATAGGAGGCGCGGCAATCGCGCTCTATGTTATGGTCCGCCCGATCCGACGCTGCGGCCGCGAATCAAGGCGCCCGGCTGGCGAACGGCGCCAGGGAAGGATTGGAATAATGAAGTTTCGCAACGGTTTGCTCTTGAGTGGCGCGTTCGCGGCGGGGCTGGCGGCGCTGCCGGCAGCAGGATTCCTCACTCATGTTCTCGGTCCGGGCCTCGGTATTCCCTCCGCCCTCGCCCAGAACGAGGACACCTCCGATCAGGGCGATACCTATCGCCTGCTCAGCCTCTTCGGCGACGTGTTCGAGCGCGTCCGCGCCGATTACGTCGACCCGGTCACCTCGAAGACGCTGATCTACAATGCCCTCAATGGCATGCTGAGCGGGCTCGATCCGCATAGCGACTATATGGACCCGTCCCAGTACAAGGACATGCAGGTCCAGACTAACGGTCAGTTCGGCGGTCTTGGCCTCGAGGTGACCGAGGACGCGCAGGGTTTCATCAAGGTGGTCACGCCGATCGACGGCACGCCGGCGGCCAAGGCCGGCATCAAGTCGGGCGACCTGATCGTCGCCCTCGACGGCAAGACCGTTCAGGGCCTCTCGCTCAACACTGCTGTCAACCGTATGCGCGGCCCGCCGGGCAGCACGATCACCCTCACCATCAAGCGCGAAGGCGTCGACACGCCGATCGAGGTCAAACTGACGCGCGAGGTCGTGCACATCCAGATCGTGCATCAACAGCTGTTCGGCAATATCGCCTATATCCGTCTTGCGGAATTCGACGAGACGGCAAGTGCCGGAATCCGCAAGGCGATCGCCAACCTGAGACAGCAATCGCACGGTGCGATCAAGGGCTACATTCTCGATCTGCGCAACAACCCGGGCGGGCTGCTCGACCAGGCCGTAGCGGTGGCCAACGATTTCATGCCTGAGGGCGAGATCGTCTCCACACGCGGCCGCCACGCTTCCGACGACCAGCGCTGGGATGCCTCCGCCGGCAACGACACGATCGGCAACGCGCCGCTCGTCGTGCTCGTCAATGATGGCACCGCCTCCGCCGCCGAGATCGTCTCCGGCGCGTTGCAGGACAATCGCCGCGCGATCATTGTCGGCGAGCGGACCTTCGGCAAAGGCTCGGTGCAGACCGTGATTCCCCTGCCCGGCGACAACGGTGCGATCCGCCTCACGACGGCCCGCTACTACACGCCGTCCGGGCGCTCGATCCAGGGTCTCGGCATCATTCCTGACGTCAAGGTCGCCGGAACCCGTACCGAGGAACCGCAATTCGGGCCGGCGCACGAGACCGACCTCAACAATACGCTCTCCAATACCGGCGGCGTTCCGACCAGCTCGCCGCCGCCGGCGCGCACCGATCTGCCGCCGGTCGTGAAGGAAATTCCGGCCAAGCCGCCGGTCGGCTGGCCCGCCTTCGATCCCGCCAACCCCGCCACCGATTTCCAGTTGCAGCAGGCGCTGAAGGTGGCGCAGGCAATGGCGGCGCAGAACACCGCAACGACCCGCTGAGCGTGGCGCATCGGGGCGCGGCGGCAGCACCTTCCGCTGCCGCCCGCGCGCTCGCGCGTTTCTGGACCGCGCTTGTGATCGTGCTCGGTGGCGGCGCGGCCGTACTGCAATGGCTTGGTCCGCCGCCAACCCCAGCCAAAAAGCCAATCCTGCACGCCGCCGCCGAAGTCGCCGAGGCTGCCGCCACCCCCACCACTCCAGCGCCGCCTCCGCGTCCGATCCCGCCGCAGCCGAGCCGCTCGATCGCGCCTCCCAACCCTGCCCTGCTGGAACCCTCCCCTGAGGACCCCAAGGCCCTCCTGCCGCGCGTCGGCGCGGACGGGCTCACCCCCATGGTGGCCTACGCCGGCAGCTTCAACCAGTCCGATCCGCGACCCCGCATCGGGCTCCTGATCGCCGGTATCGGGCTCTCCACCGAGGAGAGCCAGACCGCCATCGAAAACCTGCCCGGTGCCGTCGCTCTCGCCTTCTCTCCCTATACCCCCGACCCGTCCGACTTGCTCAGCCTCGCCCGCAGCAAGGGGCACGAATTCCTCATCTCCCTGCCGCTCGAACCGGAGGGTTTTCCCCTCAACGATGCCGGTGATGAGTCACTCCTGGTCGGCGCCCCACCGGGGAAGAACCTTCGCCACCTCGACTGGGCACTGTCGCGGATCGAGGGCTATGTCGGCGCAACCGGCGCCATGGACGGCCTCTACGGTGAACGCTTCGCCGCCGCACCCGACCTGCTCGCCACCCTCGAGCGCCGGCTTGCCGCGCGCGGTCTGCTCTATATCGACCCGCGTCCCGGCAAGCCCGATCCCGCCCTCGCCAGCGGCAGGACGGTTGACATCATCATCGACCAGCCACCCATCGAGCCGACGATCAAGGCCAACCTCCGGAAGCTCGAAGCCATCGCCCGGGCGCATCGAAGCGCCGTCGGCCTCGTCGGCTGGCCTGGTCCACGCACGGTCGAACTCATTACCGACTGGGCCGAAACGCTGCCCGATGCCGGCTTGGTGCTCGCCCCGATCACGGTGCTCATTCATCATTCCGCTCCACCCGCCAGACCCGCCAAGCCATGAAATGAGCCGTCCCGGATCCGAATCGCTGCCCTTGCGCCCGAATGTGGGCGCCGTGTTGTTCAACCGTGCCGGGCTCGTCTTCGTCGCCCGCCGCGCCGATCTGCCCAACGCCGAGGGCGCCCCCGGCGGCTGGCAGCTCCCGCAGGGCGGGATTGATGGGAACGAAGAGCCACGCGTCGCCGTGCTGCGCGAACTCGCCGAGGAGATCGGCACCGATCGCTTCCGCGTCGTCGGAGAGCACCCGGATTGGCTCACCTACGACCTGCCGCCCGAACTGGTTGGCATCGCACTCGGCGGGCACTATCGCGGTCAGCGCCAACGCTGGTTCGCGCTTCGCTTCCTGGGCGTTGATCGCGACATCCGGCTCGACCGCGACCCGCATCCCGAGTTCGACGCCTGGCGCTGGACCCCCCTCCCGGAGCTTCCCGCCCTCGCCGTCGGCTTCAAACGGCCGATCTACGAAACCCTCGTCAGCTCCTTCGCCCGTTTCGCCGTCTCCGAGCCCGGTGCATGAGCGAAGATCCTCACCTCGCCCGCTGGAATGCACGTTACAACTCGGAAGAATATCTTTTTGGCACGGCGCCGAACGCCTTCCTCCTCGCCGAAACGAAGCACCTCCGCCCCGGCTGGAACGCGCTCGTGCTCGCCGACGGCGAAGGGCGTAACGGTGTCTGGCTCGCCCTCCAGGGCCTCTCGGTGACGAGCGTCGATTTTTCCCCCGTCGGCATTGCGAAAGCCAAACGGCTCGCCGCCCGCTTCGGTGTCGCCATCAAGACGATCCTCGCCGATCTCAATCACTGGGACTGGCCGCTGGAAAAATTCGATCTCCTGGTCGGCGTCTTCATGCAGGTCTTCGACCCGCCTGAGCGCGCCCTCATCTTCGAGCGGATGGGAAAAGCCCTGAAGCCGGGCGGGCTGCTCCTGCTCCAGGGCTACCGTCCGGAGCAGATCGCCTACGGAACCGGCGGTCCCTCCGCGCCCGAGAATCTTTATACCGAATCGCTTCTGCGGGAGGCCTTTACCGACCTCACTATCCTCCGCTTGCAATCGCACGACTCGGTGATCCACGAGGGTAGCGGCCACGACGGACTGTCCGCCCTCATCGATCTCGTGGCAGCAAAGCCCCGCACCTGAGTGATTGACCTTCGAGCGAGCCCACTCGCCTTCGTTCCACTCTCGCGCCGGCGTGCCGGCGTGCCGCAAGACCATGGTTCCGGAACCGGCCTCCGCCATCTGCTGGTTGACCTGTCGCGCTGCGTGCCGTAACAATATGACGTGATGAAAGAGACGGCCGGTCGCTTGGTACGGTCGCGGCGGAAGGGAGTACGCCCTGCGGAAGCAACATCCGTTTCTCGGATTCCCCGCCTCAACCTTCGCGACAAAACCGCGACCTTCGCCGTCACCCCGCGCACTATTCCGGCCAAGCGAAGCGCGGGGGGAGGGTTTGTGTCATCGAGCGGCTGGCTTCGCTCCAGTCGCTTAAGCCTTTCGCTCGGAGGAAACCATGGTCACGCTCCACGTCAACGGACAGGACTTCAGCTACGACGGAGACCCCTCAGTACCACTACTCTGGGTGCTCAGGGATGAGCTTGGACTCACCGGCACCAAGTTTGGCTGCGGGATCGGGCTGTGCGGCGCCTGCACGGTGCATATCGACGGCGCCGCCGCTCGCTCCTGCCTTCTGACGGCCGAGCAGGCGAGCGGGAAGGAGGTGGTGACGATCGAGGGGCTCGACCCCAGCGGCAACGGCAATCACCCGGTGCAGGTCGCTTGGCGGGAGACCGGCGCGCCGCAGTGCGGCTACTGTCACGCCGGGCAGATCATGAACGCGGCCGCTCTTCTGGCGAAGACACCGAAACCGAGCCAGGAAGAGATCCTCGCGGCCCAGAACGGCAACATCTGCCGCTGCGGCTGCTACCAGCGAATCAACGAAGCCATCATCCTTGCCTCGGCGGGAGTCTGAGCCATGACCCACATGTTCGAATCCGCTCTGATCCAGCCGGGTACGGTCGTGAACCTGAGCCGGCGCTTCGTGCTGAAGGGCCTCGCCGCGGCAGGCACGCTGGTGATCGGAACCAGCTTCCTTCCCGCCCCCGCGCGGGCCGCCTCCGCCTGGAAGACCGGTGCCGACCTGATGACCGGCGGCACGGTCAATAACCCGCATGTCTTCATCGCCATCGATCCCTCGGGGATCGTCACGATCCTCGCCAGCCGCACCGAGATGGGCACCGGTATTCGCACCAGCCTGCCGATGGTCGTTGCCGACGAGATGGAGGCCGACTGGTCGCGGGTGCGCGTCGAGCAGGCTCCCGGGGACAACATCAAATACGGCAACCAGGACACCGACGGCTCGCGCAGCGTGCGCCACTTCTTCTGGCCGATGCGCCAGTGTGGCGCCGCGATGCGCATGATGCTCGAACAGGCCGCCGCCGCACGCTGGGAGATCGATGTTACCTCCGTGCGTGCCCAGAACCACGAGGTGGTGAACCTCGTCACCAGCGAAGTCGTGGGCTATGGCGCACTCGCCAAGGCCGCGAGCGCGCTGCCGGTGCCGCCCGTCGAAGCGCTTCGTTACAAGGATCCGCGTGATTTCCGCTATATCGGTACCGGCGCGATCCAGATCGTCGATCTGCGCGACATCACAATGGGCAAGGCGACCTACGGGCTCGACGCCAAAATGCCCGGCATGAAATTCGCCGTCATCGCCCACCCGCCGGTGGTCGGCGGCAAGGTCGTCTCCTACGACGCCAGCGAAACCCTCAAGGTGCCGGGCGTGGAGAAGGTCGTCGTCCTCGAGACCCCGCCTTTCCCCCTGGCATTCCAGCAGCTCGGCGGCGTCGCGGTGATCGCCCGCAATACCGGCTCGGCGATCAAGGGACGCGACAAGCTCAAGGTGGTCTGGGATGACGGGCCGAACGCCTCCTACGATTCCGTCGCCTACAGGGCTCAGATGGAAGAAAGCGTCACCAAGCCCGGCCTCGTCGTGCGCGATGACGGCGATGCCGAGGGGGCGCTCAAATCCGCCGCCAAGGTCATCTCGGCAACCTACTACCTGCCGCATCTGGCGCATGCCAGCATGGAGCCGCCGACCGCCACCGCGCATGTCGCCGACGGCAAGTGCGTCGCCTACGTCTCGTGCCAATGGCCCGGTGACTGCCAGGCCGACGTCGCCAAGACGCTCGGCATCCCCCGCGAAGACGTCACGATCTATCCGTTGCTGATGGGCGGTGCGTTCGGACGCAAGTCCTGCTATGATTATGTGATCGAAGCGGCCTTGCTCTCCAAGGCGACCGGCCAGCCGATCAAGGTCGTCTGGACGCGTGAGGACGACCTCCAGCACGACACTTACCACACCGTCTCGGTGGAGCGCATCGATGCCGGTGTAGACAAGGACGGCAAGGTCATCGCCTGGCGACATCGCACCTGCGCGCCAAGCCTGATGAGCACGTTCAAGAACGACTACGATCACCAGTCGCCGATCGAGCTCGGCATGGGAGTTGTCGACAATCCGTTCGATATCCCGAACCTGCGCTGCGAGAACCCGGCCGCCAAGGCGCATGTCCGCATCGGGTGGTTCCGTGTCGTCTCGAACATCCCGCACGCCTTCGCGATCCAGTCGATGGTGGGGGAGATCGCCGCCGCGCTCGGGCGCGATCAGCGCGACATGCTGCTCGAGATGATCGGGCCGGCGCGCACCCTCGACCCGCGCACCTTCCGCGGTGTCAAGGACTTCTGGAACTATGGAGATCCGGTCGAGACGTGGCCGATCGAGACCGGGCGGCTCAGCCGCGTCGTCGAAATTGCCACCGAGCAGATCGGCTGGGGCCGCAGCCTGCCGAAGGGACACGGTCTCGGCGTGGCCGGGCATCGCTGCTTCCTGAGCTACATCGCCACCGCCGTGGAGGTTGCGGTGGACGATAAGGGCAACCTCAGCATCCCGCGCGTAGAAACCGCCATCGATTGCGGGTTCTATATCAATCCGGAACGAATCCGCGCGCTTTGCGAAGGCGGTGCAGTCATGGGCACCGCGCTTGCCAAGAACTCGGAGATGACCTTCAAGAACGGGCGCGCTCAGCAGAGCAACTTCCACGACTTCCTGCTGGCGCGCATCACCGAGGCGCCGCTCAAGGTCGGTGTGCACATCGTGCCGGCCGATGTGAACATCCCCTCGAGCGGCGTCGGCGAGCCGCCCCTTGCGCCGTTCGCCCCGGCGCTCTGCAATGCGATCTTCGCCGCTACCGGCAAGCGCATCCGGAATCTGCCGATCGGCAACCAACTGGCAACCTGAACAAAACCCGCGCACGCCTCCGATGGGAGGCGTGCGCGGCGACGCTGAACAACTGTGGGCGCGCCATGATTCCGGGGCGTCCACAGCCCTACTGCTTGGCACGACCGGCCAATCGATGTGTTTGATTGCCGCCAAGCCAACCTGCTGCAGAAATGGCTCTTCAACCGCACCGACGACGAATAAATCGCGGGTTGACAGGCTGCACTTTGTGACGTAACGGTTCACTCGTTGCCACAACGACGTCAAAGAATGTTGGCGCGCGGGTTTGGCGGCCTTGCTGAGACAGCCCCGTTTCCAAACCCTGTTCGATTGGTTTTGCAGGTATTTCGAAATCTGGATTTCGCGGGGGAACGTCAACGGGGAGTCGGCGAGACTCAGGATGCTGTCGTGTGCAAAGGGACTGGTAACCGTCCTGGCCGTGGGTTTTCTCCTTCCGATCGCATCGGCGGCCGTGTTTGCGCAAGGAAATCCCCCCCCATCAAGAGGCTACTATACGAAGTCGCAGGCAGCAGCGGGGCGGGCCATCTTCAACCAGACCTGCGCGATCTGCCACGGCCATCATCTGCAAGGCGGTGTCGGTCCTGCCCTCGCGGGCAAAGAATTTCTGAGCGTTTCGCAGTTTCAGCAGATCACCGCGGAATACTTCTACCACTTCATGTCCACCCACATGCCGCTGACCGATCCGGGCAGTCTGACGAAGACCCAATATCTCGACCTGATGGCGTACTTCCTCGCAACGAACGGCTATGCCTCGGGTCCGAATGAACTCACCGCCAACGATGAGGAGCTGAAAGCGATCAAGATCGAACCGCAACAGTGACTGAGGGGCGACGCATGGGCCGTGCTTCGGCCCTTGCTCGCCGATAGCCAACGTGGAGAGGAGGAAACAGGGATGATGTTCAGAGCAAAAACGCTGGCAGGTAGCAGCCTGCTTGCACTGATGGTGTGCATCGGCAGCGGCGTAGCATACGGGCAGCAGGCAACTGCCCCGGCAACGACCGGCCCACGCGGTGTGGCCGCACCGATCCCGGTGAATGTCGATATCACCTGGCAGGATTTGCTTGGTGCCGACCAGAACCCGAACAACTGGATGCTGTACGGACGCACGTACGACAATCAGCGCTACTCGCCGCTCGATCAGATCAATACCAGCAACGCCGCCTCGCTGATCCCGGTTGCGATCATCCAGACCGGCGTCACGGGGAGCTACGAGGTGAGCCCGATCATCGACAACGGGATCATGTTCATCTCGACGCCTTGGGATCACGTGATCGCCTACGACGCGACCAACGGAAAGGAGCTTTGGTCCTACACCGCCGATCTGGGGTACAACACTCTTTGCTGTGGTCCCGAGAGCCGCGGCGTCGCGGTCGTCGATGGCAAGGTCTTCCTGGCCACGCTTGACGCGCACCTGATCGCACTGAATGCGTACACCGGGCAGGTCGAGTGGAACACCCAGGTGGCCGATTCGCGCGCCGCCTTCTCGATCACCATGGCGCCGCAGGTGTACGACGGCAAGGTCTTCATCGGGACCTCCGGCGCCGAATTCCCGACCCGGGACTTCGTGGCTGCGTACGACGCCAACACCGGCAAGGAGGTCTGGCGCTTCTACACCACCGCCGCCCCCGACCAGCCGGGCGGCGATACTTGGAGCGGCGATTCCTGGAAGACCGGCGGTGCTTCGATGTGGAATACGCCGGCCGTCGACACGGCCCGCGGGCTCCTCATCTTCGCCACCGGCAACCCGAATCCCGACGACGACGGCTCGGTCCGGCTCGGCGCCAACGCCTATTCGGATTCGATCGTTGCGGTGGACGCGAAGACCGGCAAGCTCGCCTGGTGGTACCAGCAAGTTCCGCACGACGTCTGGGACTATGACGCGATGGCGCCCGTCGTGCTGCTCAACGTCAAGAACGACCAGGGTCAGGAAGTCCCGGCCGCCGCCGAGGCCAGCAAAGTGGGGCAACTCTACATCGTCAACCGAGAAACCGGCCAGCTCATCCGGAAATCCGACCCCTTCGTGATGCAGAGCGCCAACATGTGGACCCAGCTTCCCCTCAACGGGTACATCAATATCTATCCGGGGGCGCAAGGCGGCAACGAATGGTCGCCTGAGGCCTATTCACCGAAGACCGGCCTCATGTACATCCAGGGCACGAACGAGTCCTGGCAGTATAAGGGGCACACTGACGAGACAGTGATCGGTCATGTGCGTCTCGGCGGCGTCCTCCAGCCGATTACCCCAGACGGACCGATGGAACTCGGCGAGCCGGATGTCGGCACGACGGCCTCGAACACCGCAGGCGCGATCCAGCCTTCGGGAACGCTTTCCGGCATCAACGTCAACACCGGCAAGATCGAATGGCAATATCATTCGAACTACCCGATGCTCGGCGGCGTGATGGCCACCGGGGGCAATCTGGTCTTCGCCGGCGAGTTCGACGGCAATTTCAACGCCTTCAACGCGACGACCGGCGAAAAGCTCTGGCATTTCCAGATGGGGTCCGGGGTGCTGGCGTCGCCAGTGACCTACATGGTTGATGGCCGGCAGTATGTGGCGGTCGCAGCGGGGGGCAACGCTGCGAATGGCAACAACATCCTCATGAAGAAACTGGGTCTCAACTTTGGCGACGAAATCGGGATCTTCGCCGTCAATCCGGCCGCGCTCAGGGTCAACTAGCCCGCGATCGCCCGAGGCGGAATCGTCGGAGGGCGTGAATCGCGGGCTCGAATAAAGAGCGAGACCCGTGTCGGGCTGCACAGTCAGCCCGACACGGGTCTAAGATCAGCGGACCGAGCTTGTGAGTGTCGGAGCGGCTGGCGTGAAGCCAGCCGCTCCATTTTTATGTTTGGAGGGAGATAGGTCGCGCTTCAGGTCAATGGACGAAGCGACAGCTATGATGGCGACCTCTCCGTACCGCTGCTCCGGGTGCTCACGGGCGAACTCGGCCTCACCGGCACCAAGTGCTGCTCGAGCGGCAAGCGCATCAGGAGCCTGCCGATCGGCAATCAGCTCGCAACCTGAACTGTGAAGCCGCGCGCCCCTGCCCTCGCGGGCGGGCGCGGCGATCCCTCTACGGACTCCGCAATTCCTGCGCCGCGCCGTCAGTCCGCGGCGTCGGCCAGCTTCTTGCCCTCGGCCAGGCGCGCCATCGCCTGCTCGACATGGCGGCTGAACACGTGCTCGGCGGGGCGCTGGTTCTCGATCGGAATCTCCTCCGCCATCTCGCCTTCGGTCCGCGGGCCTCTCAGCGCCACTCGCAACGCCTTCAGGGGATGCGCCACCGCGTCGCTGACCGCTGTCGCCTCGTAGCCCGAATGCACCATGCAGTCGGCGCATTTCTCATAATTGCCGGTACCGTAGCGATCCCAGTCCGTCGTCTCCATCAGCTCGCTGAAGGTCCGCGCGTAACCCTCGCCCAGCAGGTAGCAGGGCCGCTGCCAGCCGAACACGTTGCGCGTCGGCTTGCCCCAGGGCGTGCAGCGATAGCGCTGGTTGCCGGCCAGGAAATCGAGGAATAGGGCAGACTGGTTGAACTTCCAGCCCTTGCCGCGCCCGCGGCGGAAAATCTCGCGGAACAGCTCCTTCGCCTTGCGCCGGTTGAGGAAATGCTGCTGATCCGGCGCCCGCTCGTAGGCATAGCCGGGGGAAATCATCACCCCGTCCAGCCCGATCTTCTTGACCTCGTCAAGGAAATCGGCAACCCGTGCCGGATCCGCCCCGTCGAACAGCGTCGTGTTGATGCAGACGCGGAAGCCCTTCGCCTTGGCCGCCTTGATCGCCGCGACCGCCCGCTCATACACGCCTTCCTGGCAGACCGAGCGATCGTGCATCTCCTGATCGCCGTCGAGATGCACGTCGAAGGCGAAGTTCTTGTGTGGACGGAAGCGATCGAGCCGCTTCTCCATCAAGAGCGCATTGGTGCAGAGATAGACGAATTTTCCCCGCGCCAGGATCCCTTCGACGATCTCCGGCAGTTCCTTGTGCAGAAGCGGCTCGCCGCCGGCGATCGCCACCACTGGCGCGCCGCACTCCTCGACCGCGGCGAAGCATTCTTCGGGCGACAACCTCTGATTGAGAATCGCCGCCGGGTAATCGATCTTCCCGCAGCCTGCGCAGGCAAGATTGCAGCGGAAGAGCGGCTCCAGCATCAGCACCAGCGGATAGCGTTGCCGCCCGGCCAGATGCTGGCGGACGACATAGGCGCCAACCCGTACCATCTGGTTCAGTGGCACCCCCATGGCGAATTCCTGCCCCCTCGTTCTCTACCCCCGGTTGTCAGCCAGGGACTGCGAAGTCAAGCCACTTCAGCAACTTCGGCGGGAAAGCGGAAACGTACATCCTCCGCCACCCCGTCCATCATCGAAACCTCGATCTCATCTACCTGCCTCAGGCCGTCAAGCACGCCCTGCACCAGCATCTCCGGCGCCGAGGCGCCGGCGGTGAGGCCAACCGTGCTCACCCCGCTAAACCAGGCCGGATCAAGGTCCGATGCATCGTCGATCAGGTAGCTCGGCCTGCCAAGTTCGGCACCGATCTCGCGCAGCCGGTTGGAATTCGAACTGTTGCGCGAGCCGACCACCAGGATCAGGTCCACCTGCCGCGCCAGGTCGCGCACCGCCTGCTGGCGGTTCTGCGTCGCATAGCAGATATCCCGCACATCCGGCCCGACGATCCCGGGGAACCGCGCCTCGAGCGCGGCAATGATGCTCCGCGTATCATCGACCGAGAGTGTCGTCTGGGTCACATAGGCGAGCTTCGTGGGGTCGGAAACCACAAGCCTGGCCACATCCTCGACCGTCTGCACCAGGTGCACTTTGCCGGGGATCTGGCCGATCGTGCCCTCTACTTCTGCGTGTCCCGCATGGCCGACCAGCACGATCTCCCGCCCCTGGGCCGCATAACGGCGACCCTGGTTGTGCACCTTGGCGACCAGCGGGCAGGTGGCATCGATCACCGGCAGTGCGCGCCGTGCCGCCTCGTCCTGCACCATCCGGGCAACGCCGTGAGCGCTGAAGATCGTGCGCGCGCCCCGCGGCACTTCCGAAAGCTGGTCCACGAACACCGCTCCGCGTGTCCTGAGATCATCGACCACATAGCGGTTGTGCACGATCTCATGCCGCACATAGATCGGCGGCCCGAATTTCTTGAGCGCCCGCTCGACGATCTCGATCGCTCGCTCCACGCCCGCGCAGAACCCCCGCGGCTGAGCCAGGATCACGCGCAACATGCACCCCTCCATCCGGGCCCGAGGCCGGTCAAGCCACCTCCAGGCCCCTCACGCAACCGCCGGACTACCGCCGGTTGCCGCCCGCCATCCACTTGCTATGGCATGAAACTCTGCCCAGGAGTAGGGTCTTAAGGTGAATCGGCGGCGCCGCCAGGTCACTGGCGGCTGCCAGCCGCAAACAGAGGGCGAGGGCGATATGGCGGTCAGCACACCGCTTCTCGATCGGGTGAACTTTCCCCAGGACCTCCGCAACTTTTCTGCCGAGCAGCTCAAGGCCCTGGCCGCCGAGTTGCGTGCCGAGACGATCGACGTCGTCTCCACCACCGGTGGCCATCTCGGCGCCTCGCTCGGAGTGGTCGAACTCACGGTCGCCCTGCATGCCGTCTTCGACACGCCGCGCGACCGCCTCGTCTGGGACGTCGGCCATCAGGCCTATCCCCACAAAATTCTCACCGGCCGGCGCGGTCGCATCCGCACGTTGCGCCAGGGCGGCGGCCTGTCCGGCTTCACCCGGCGCGCCGAAAGCGAATACGATCCCTTCGGTGCCGCCCATTCCTCGACCTCGATCTCCGCCAGCCTCGGCATGGCCGTGGCGCGCGATCTCAAGGGCGAGAACGATCGTCATGTCGTCGCTGTCATCGGCGACGGCGCGATGAGTGCCGGCATGGCCTACGAGGCACTCAACAATGCCGGCGCGATGCGCTCGCGCCTGCTCGTCATCCTCAACGACAACGACATGTCGATCGCACCCCCCGTCGGTGCGATGAGCGCCTATCTCTCCCGCCTGATCTCCTCGCGTCCCTTCCTCAATCTCCGTGAACTCGGTGCGCGCATGGCCCGCGCCTTCCCCCGCCAGATCGAGCGCACCGCCAAGCGTGCCGAAACCTTCGCGCGCAATATCCTGACCGGCGGTACACTTTTCGAGGAACTCGGCTTCTATTACGTCGGCCCGATCGACGGCCACAATCTCGACCATTTGTTGCCCATCCTGCGTAACGTTCGCGAGGCCGAGGAACGGGGCCCGATCCTGCTACATATCGTAACAAAAAAAGGCAAAGGGTATCTGCCGGCCGAAGCTTCGGCCGACAAGTATCACGGCGTCTCCAAGTTCAACGTCGTCACCGGCGAGCAGGCCAAGGGCCCGCCTGGCCCACCAACCTACACGCGCGTCTTCGCCGATGCGCTGATCGCCGAAGCCGAGCGTGATCCCGCGATCGTCGCCGTCACCGCCGCCATGCCCTCCGGCACCGGCCTCGACCGTTTCGCCAACCGCTTCCCCGAGCGCTGTTTCGACGTCGGCATCGCCGAGCAGCACGCCGTGACCTTCTGTGCCGGCATGGCAACAGAAGGCATGAAGCCATTTGCCGCCATCTACTCGACCTTCCTCCAGCGCGCCTACGATCAGGTGGTGCACGACGTCGCCATCCAGGGGCTGCCGGTTCGCTTCGCGATCGACCGCGCCGGCCTCGTCGGCGCCGACGGTGCCACCCACGCCGGCAGCTTCGATGTCTGCTATCTCGGCTGCCTCCCCGGCTTCACCGTGATGGCCGCCGCCGATGAGGCAGAACTGGTCCACATGGTCGCCACCGCCGCCGCCATCGATGACGGCCCTTCGGCGATTCGCTATCCCCGCGGCGAAGGATTCGGCGTGCAGCTGCCCGCCCAAGGCCAAGTGCTGCCGATCGGCCGCGGCCGCATCCTCCGCGAAGGCGGCAAAGTTGCCATCCTCTCGCTCGGCCCCCGTCTTGCCGATGCCATGCGCGCCGCCGAAGAGCTCTCCTCGCGCGGGCTGCCGGCTACCGTTGCCGACGCCCGCTTCGCCAAGCCGCTCGATCACCGGCTGATCGAACGCCTGGCGCGGGAGCACGCGGTCCTGGTCACGATCGAGGAAGCCGCTGCCGGCGGCTTCGGCGCGGCAGTGATGCATCACCTCGCCCGCCGTGGCCTGCTCGATCGTGGCCTCAAGATCCGGCCAATGACCATGCCCGATCGCTTCATCGACCACGATTCCCCGAAGGCGCAGCTTGCCGACGCAGGCCTTACCGCCCGCGATATCGTTGCCACCGTGATCGAGGCGCTCGGCCAGGATGTCCGCCCCGCCCGGCTCAGGCTCACTTCGCCCCATGATGCTGCCTGATCGAAGGCTCCTTCTTTCGGCCGCGCTCGCCGCCCTCTTCGCGCCGGCAGCGGCCTCTGCGGCAGCAGATTTCGCCGCCGTCTCGGCGCCCGTCGCCGCTCTCGACGAAGGCTTGATCGCGGTGATGAAGGCCGGCGATGCAACACCCTTCGCCAGGCGCTTCGCCATGCTCGAACCCGTGGTCATGAAGGTCTTCGACCTGCCGCGGATCGTCGCCATCACGGTCGGGTTCGGCTGGGACCAGCTCAAGCCGGCAGAGCAACAGGATCTGCTCGCCGTCTTCCGCCGCTACACCGTCGCCAGTTACGTCGCGAACTTCAACAGCTACGACGGCCAGCAGTTCCGCATCCTCCCGGATCTGCGCGCCGTCGGCACCCGGCAGGTAGTGACAACGCACATCATCCCGCGAAGCGGCAAGCCCAACCGGATTGACTACGTGATGCTCCAGAACGGCACCGCCTGGCAGGCCGTGGACGTCCTGCTCGATGGCACTATCAGCCAGGTCGCCGTGCAGCGCTCCGACTTCAACTCCTTCCTTGCTTCCGGTGGCGCCGCGGCGCTCGTCGCCGCACTGCGCAAGAAGGTCGCAACCCTCTCAGGCGGCGCCCTTTCCTGATGCGTCTTCCCTCGCGGCGGACCGCGCGCAAATGAGCCTCGTTGCGCGTCTGCTCGGCCTCCTCGTCGTCGTCGGCCTCGCCGAGGTACTGGCCGGTTACTTCCTGGTCCGCCGTTTCGCCCGCCGCCGCCTCGGTCCCCCTGGGCCTCGCCCAAACGCCCGCCCGCCGTTTTCGGTGCTGAAGCCGCTCGCCGGTGACGAACCGCTCCTCGAACAGGCGCTCGCCTCCCTCTGCGAACAGGACTATCCCGCGTTCCAGATCGTGCTCGGCGCCACGGATCCCGCCGATTCCGCGCTCGCCGTTGCCCGCCGCGTTGCCGCCCGCTTCCCCGGTGCCGACATCGCCATCGTCTCCGGCGGCGCGCCTCCCTCCCCGAATCGCAAGATCGGCAACCTGATCTCCATGTTGCCGGCGGCGAAGTACGACCACCTGGTCTTCGCCGACGCCGACGTGCACGCGCCTGCCGGCTATCTCGACGCCCTCGCCGCAGCCCTTGAGGCACACTCGACCGGCCTCGCCACCACTCTCTATACCGGCCTTCCCGGCGTCCCGGGCTGGCCGGCGCGGCTTGGTGCAAGCCAGATCACGCACGGCTTCCTCCCCGACGCCCTGATCGCGCGCGCGCTTGGCCGCCAGGACGCGCTTGGCGCCACTCTCGCCCTCACGCGCGAGACCCTGGCGCGTTCCGGCGGGCTTTCCGCTCTTCAATCCGAACTCGCCGATGATGCCGTGCTTGGCCGCCGCGTCCTCGCCCTCGGTCTTGCCGTCTCCCTGGCCGCGACCGTCTCGGCAACTACCGTGCCCGAGCAGACTTTCTCTGCGCTCTTCCGCCACGAGGTGCGCTGGGGGCGCACCATCCGCCTGCTTGCACCGGCCGGATTCGCCCTCTCGGCGCTGCGCTATCCGCTGGCCATCGCCCTCGCGGCCCTGGCCATCTCGGCCGCCGCACCGTGGTCCATTGGGCTCTTCCTCATCGCCTGGGTGGTCCGCGCCGCAGTCGCCCGTGGGATCGACCGCGCGCTCGGCCTTTCGCCCGTGCTTCCGGTCTGGCTCATTCCGCTCCGCGACTTCTATTCCTTCGCCGTTCTTCTGGTCAGCTACGCTGGCAGGCGCGTAGAATGGCGAGGGCTGATGCTGCGCGCCGGGCGCCCGGGTGGCGGAAGCCTTTCCCACGCGCCCCAAAAAGGACTCCCCGGCCAATGATGAAGACGCTGTTCCTGCATCCGCCATCATTCGATGGCTTCGACGGCGGCGCCGGCTCGCGCTATCAGGCGCGGCGCGAAATACGCTCCTTCTGGTATCCGACCTGGCTCGCCCAGCCCGCCGCGCTCGTTCCGCACAGCCGTCTGATCGATGCCCCACCTGCGCGCATTCGCTTGCGCCAGGTGCTGCGCGAGGCCGCCGGCTACGACCTTTGCGTCATCCACACCTCGACCCCCTCTTTCGCCGCCGATGTCAAGGTCGCAGAGGCGCTGAAAGAGGCCGAGCCCCACCTGCTCGTCGGCTTCGTCGGCGCCAAGGTTGCCGTGCAGCCAGAAGAAAGCCTTGCGGCGAGCCGCGCTATCGATTTCGTCGCCCGTGCCGAGTTCGACTTCACCATCAAGGAGGTCGCGGAAGGCCGAGCGCTCGCCGCCATCGACGGCCTGTCCTGGCGCCGCCCGGACGGCAGCATTGCCCACAATCCTGACCGCGCGATCCTCGAGGACATGGATCAGCTTCCGTTCGTCACCGAGGTCTACAAGCGCGATCTCACGATCGAGAATTATTTCATCGGCTACCTCCTGCACCCTTACATTTCCCTCTACACCGGCCGCGGCTGCAAATCGCGCTGCACCTTCTGCCTCTGGCCGCAGACCGTCGGTGGACACCGCTACCGCGTGCGCAGTCCCGGCCACGTCGCCGAGGAAATTCGTCTCGCCAGGCGCTATTTCCCACAGGCGCGGGAATTCTTCTTCGACGACGACACGTTCACCGACAACCTGCCCCGCGCCGAGGAGATCGCGCGCGAACTCGGCCGTCTCGGTGTCACCTGGTCCTGCAACGCCAAGGCCAACGTGCCGCGCGAGACGCTGAAGATTCTCAAGGACAATGGCCTTCGCCTTCTGCTCGTCGGCTACGAAAGCGGCAACCAGCAGATTCTCCACAATATCAAGAAGGGCATGCGCATCGAGGTCGCCAGGCGCTTCACGCAGGATTGCCACCGGCTCGGCATCCGCATCCACGGCACCTTCATCCTCGGGCTGCCGGGCGAAACGAAGGAGACGATCGAAGAGACAATTCGCTTCGCGACAGAAATCAACCCGCACACGCTCCAGGTTTCTCTCGCCGCCCCTTATCCCGGCACCTTCCTCTACCGCCAGGCGCTCGAGAACGGCTGGCTCGACGGCCGACACGCCGAACTCGTGGACGAGCACGGCATCCAGATCGCGCCGCTCTCCTACGCCCATCTCTCGCACACGGAGATCTTCGAAAGCGTCGAGACATTTTATCGCCGTTTCTATTTCCGTGCCTCGAAGATCGCCTCGATCCTGGGCGAAATGGTCCAGAGTCCGGAAATGGCCGTCCGCCGTCTGCGCGAAGGCATCGAATTCTTCCACTTCCTGCGCGAGCGCCACAAGGCCGCCTGACGGCGGTGCCACCCGCTTCGGCCCACCTTTCCCGGCAGGTCGTTCTGACGGCCGATGATTTTGGCCTTTCGCTCGCGGCGAACGAAGCCGTCGAACGGGCGCACAAGGAAGGCATCCTCGGCGCGGCCAGCCTGATGGTGGCAGGACCCGCCGTCGAAGACGCCATCGCCCGCGCCAGGCGCCTGCCACGCCTGCGGGTCGGGCTGCATCTCGTGCTCATCGAAGGACCCGCCGTTCTGCCACGGGAACAAATCCCGGATCTGGTGGACGAGCAGGGGTGGTTCCCCTCGGATCAGCTCGGCCTCGGCCTCCGCTATTTCTTCCGCCCTTCCGTTCGCCGCCAACTCGCGCGCGAAATCCACGCGCAGTTTGCCGCCTTCGCTGCAACCGGGCTTCCACTCGAGCACGCGGATGCGCACAAGCACATGCATCTGCATCCAACTGTCGGCCGCCTCATGATCGAAATCGGCAGAGGCTTCGGTCTCAACGCCGTCAGGGTGCCAACCGAGCCCCCCGCAGTGCTTTCCGCCTGCGACAGAAACGTTGCTCTTTCCGCACGCACACTCGCACTTTGGACCGACCGGCTCCGCCGGCGTGTGTCCGAAGCGGGAATGAATGCGCCGGATCACGTCTTCGGCCTCGCCTGGTCCGGACGAATGACCAGGGAACGCATCATCGCGCTCGCCCCGCACCTGCCGGCGGGCCTTTCCGAACTCTACTTCCACCCGGCCGCGCGGCGCGATCCGCTGCTCGAAAAACTCATGCCCGCCTATCAGCAAGAGGCGGAACTGGCCACCCTCCTCGACCCGATGGTGGCGCTGGCGCTCGTTTCCGTTGCCGAGATCCTGCCCGGCTACGGCGGGATGACGTCCGGGGAGGGCGGCGGGCGCCCGGTCAGTGGGTCGCCTGGCGGCCCATGCAGCACGTCGCCCGGCGGCCCGCGCAATACGTCTGCTGGCGGAACTGGCGCTGTCGCCTGGGGCGGCGGCGGAGTGGCCGGCACCGGCACGAAAATCTGACCATTCACGCCCCGCGGCACGCCCGGCAGGCCGCCGAGATTCAGCTCGAGCATCAGGTGTTGCCCCGGCTCGGCCCACACGGCGGTCGCGGCCAGCAGCAGCACCGCCGGGATCATAGCGACGCGCAACACACCCGTCGGCCTCCGGGTCGCATTATGTCGCGACTGCGTTACCCGCAGGTTGACAACCACGCGAGCATCTCGCCTCAGGTCCCGGCAGCCATGCCCGCAGCAAGCCGGCCGAGCCGTTCTTTCGTCTCGGCGTTCACCGGAAAAAACGCTTCCAGGGCCAGTTCCGACAACGTCACGTCGGCCGGGGCTCCGAACACCGTCGTCGTTGAAAAGAACGTGAGCAGCCCCGCCTCCGTCATCAGGGTCAGTGGCACGAACACGCCACCGTGGTCGGCTGGCGCCGTGGCAGCCTTCGCTGCCGCGTCTTCCTCCGCCGGATAGGCCACAAGCTCCTGCAACAGGTCCGCCAGCACCGCATCCCCGGTCGCCGCGATCTGGTGGCGCAGTCTCTCCAGGAGGTGCAGGCGCCACTCGGCGAGATTGCCGATGTGCGGGGCCATTCCCTTCGGGTGCAATCCAAGACGCAGCACATTGACCGGCGGGGCGAGCAGAGCACGGTCGGCGACTCCGCCCAGCAGCAGGCCGAGCGTGGCGTTGCCTTGCAGCAGGTTCCAGTGCCGGTCCACGGCCAGCGCCGGATAGGGCTCGTGGCCCGCGAGGACCCGCTCGATCGCCTGCCGTGCGGCTGCCATCGCCGCATCGTCCAGCGGCCGCTCTGCATACATCGGCGCATAGCCGGCCGCCAGCAGCATGACATTGCGTTCGCGCAGCGGCACCTCCAGCCGCTCCGCGAGATGCAGCAGCATCTCCCGGCTCGGCGCCGCCCGCCCGCTTTCGAGGAAGCTCAGATGACGCTGCGAAATCTCCGCCTCGAGTGCGAACGCAAGCTGGCTCATGCGCCGCCGCTGGCGCCAGGCGCGGAGATAGCCTCCGGCACCTGGAACCACGCTCGCGCCGCGCGCCCTTCTCGCGGCTTCAGCCATTGAATTACCTCTCACCGCGGACGGTCGGCGTCACCGGACTCAGGCGGCAGCCGGAACCTTGTCGAGAAAGCCCGTCACGGCCTTCAACCGGCCCTCTTCCAGCACGGCGAAATCCGTCCCCTTGATCAGGTCCGCCTGACCCTCCGGCCCCAGCGCCCACGAGAAGCGGATCCGGTCGCCGTAGCCATCGACAGGACCGTACAGGGAAAACCGGAAACCGGGAAAACGTTCCTGCACCGCGCCGATCATCGCCCCGATTTCCGCATATCCCTGGCCTTGCATCAGCGGATCGATATAGGTGGCCGTCTCGGTCAGGCTCTCTGCCATGAGGCGCATCCGCCGCTTCGGATCCGTCTCGTTCCAGGCAGCGATGTAGAGGTTCGCGATATGCGTTCCGTCGCTCATCGAAATCTCCTTGGCTTGTGACCTGGTCAACCCAGGTCCGGCAAGGCTGGGGAAAATTCCGCCGCTTCTCAATGACGCCCGAGGTAATACGAACCTCGACGAATGTCCCGATTCCGAAGTTCGTGAGGGTCGCACTGGGCTGGGATCAGCAGGCCACCAGGCCGTCATGTCACCTTCGCCGCCTGGCATCGTCGGCCCGTTCATCTTCCGCGCCGACCAGGACCGCCTCGTCGCAAGCGGGTACTCTTTCTTCCTCCGGCGTCAGCGTGAAGAGCAGCGCCGGCACGAAAACAAACGTCGCGATCAGGGTCGCGCCGAGACTGAACAGCAGCAGTTCGCCCATGCTCGCCGTGCCCCGGTCTTCCGAAAGGGCAAGCGAGCCGAACGCCGTTCCGGTCGTCAGCGCCGAAAAAAGGATCGCTCGTGCAGTTGCCGTGCCGAGGAAACGGCGCACGCCGGCGCGCCAGTTCATCACGAAATACACATTGAACGAAACGCCGACGCCAAGCAGCAGTGGCAGCGCGATGATATTCGCGAAATTGAGCGGCAGCGGCAGCCTCACGATCACGAGCGCGGTCAGCAGGCCGGAAAGCAGGAGCGGCGCCATCACCAGTGCCACGTCCCTCGGTCGTCGCAACGCAAGGCCCAGGATGAGCGCGATCGCAATCAAAGCCCCGATCGCCGCCGTGCGGAAAGCGCCGACGATGACCTGTGCGCTGCCGACGATATTCATCGCCGGGCCCGCCGCATCCGGGGCAACCTTCTGCACGGCAGCCACGAACCGCGCGAGTCCCTGGCTGCTCCGCTCGCCTGGCTCGGCAACCGCCTGCACCCGCGCTCGTCCGTCCGGCAGCACCCAGTCACGCGTCAGCGCGTGAGGGAGCCTGGCCAGCGTCACCGGCTCTGCCGAGAGCGCTGCCTTGAGCCGCGCAAGCTGCGCGGGAAGAAATTCGGTCAGCGATTCACTCGCCGCTATGAGAGTCGCGTCGGGCGCAGCTTCCAATGCCTTGAGATCGCTCGCCAGCGCCGCGAAGGGCGGGTCCGCCGCAACCTGCGGCGCCGCTTCCGCAAACGAGCCGAGCGCCGTCTTCACCGCCAGCCGCAATTCGGCCGCCGTCACCGGCGCCGTCCTCCCGCTGGCCGAAAGGGTAGGGGCCAGGATGTCGGTCGTATCCGCGATCATCGCCAGCTTCGGCCTCTGATTCTTCGGCACGAAGCTCTGCACCGAGAGCACAGTGTCCACACCCGGCTGACGGCCGAGGGCGGCGGCAATCTGTCCCGCCGCCGCCACGTTCGGCGCCAGCACCTCGGCGCTGTACGGATTGGTCACTGGATTCTGCATCAGCCGGCGCAGTTCGATCACCGCCTCCGATCGCGGGTTCATCGTATCCAGCGGGTCGCCATCGAAGGCAATTTGCGGCAGCACGGCGAACCCGAGCACCGCCAGCGCGGCGAATACCCCGAGCGCCGCCGTGGCGCGTGGTTTGAACGCCCGCTCAACCTTCCCCAATACGGCAAAGCCGACCTCGGCCGGCTCGCCAGGCGGGCGGAACAGGCTGATTGCCGCCGGCAGAAACGTGATGGTGCAGACGAAGGCGATCAGCATCCCGACCCCGGCGATCAGACCCAGTTCCGCCACCCCCTGGAACTGGGTCGGCACGAAAGCCAGGAAGCCGGCCGCTGTGCCGAGTGCCGCCAGCAGGATCTGTCCGCCCGCCGTTGCCGCCGTCTCGGCAAGCGCTGTCGCCGCGTCGCTCCCGTGTCGATGCTCGCGAAACCGGACCGCAAACTGGATCGCGAAATCAACCGCCAGCCCGACGAAAAGAATGGCAAAGGCAACCGAGACGAGGTTGAGCTGGCCAACGGCAAGCGCCGCGAAGCACGTGGTGAGGGCGAGCCCCAGCAGCAGCGCCAGCACCACCGGAACCACGATTCGCCAGGAACGAAGCGCCAGGAACAGCCAGAGCGTCACCAGCACCAGGGTGCCGATCGCCCCGGCAACGGCACCTTCCGCAACGCTCGCGAATTGCTGGTCCGAGAGCGCGACCTGGCCGGTGATGCCATATGTCACCAGGCCCTCACGCACCAGCGGCAGCCCGCTGATGGCAAGGCGCAGTGCCCGCGTCGCCGCCGCCCCGGGCTCCAGCGCCGAAAAATCGAGCTTCGGCCGCACCAGCACGATCCGGCTGCCGCCTGCTTCCTCCGCCACCGGCCCGGAAAGTAGCGAAAGCCACGAAAGCGGCTCGGCATGGCCCGCAAGCGCCGCCGCGATCGTGCGGTGAATGGCGATGAAAGCGGAATTATAGGGCGCGAGATCGATCCCGCCGTGCTTCAGGCCGATCGCCATCAGCGACAGCGCGGCGAAAATTCCCCGCCCCGTCGGGTCGCTGACGAGCTGGCCGAGCAACGGCTGGGCACTGATCAGCCGATCCAGGAGCGGCCGGAGCTTGGCCTCGGAGAGGAACAGCAGCCCTTCGGTGCCGAAAAAGGGGAGTCCGGCCGGATCGCTCGCACTGACGAAGTGGGCCTGATCCGCTTCCAGCCGCGCGACCAGCGCCTGTGCCGTCGCCTCCTGCGCCTCCGGCACAGACGAGCGGATGACGACGACAAGAAGTCCCTGAAATTGCGGGAAAGCATGCTCTAAAGCGATCTGCCGCTGCCGCCAGGGAAGGCTCTTCGGGAACATCTCATCGGTGTTGGTGATGATCCCGATATGCGTGACCGCAAAGAGGCCGCCCACCGCGCCCGCCAGTACGCCGATCGCCACAACGATGGCGGCATGCCGGCGCACGCGATCGACCAGCTCTGCAAGCAGCAAGCCAAGTGTCATCCGGGATTTCGTTCCTCCGGCATGGGTTGGGCGGAGAAAGCCGATTTCGCCCCGCTTCGCAACCGCCGCCATCGCATGGCTCGGTTTTTCGCCCAGACCCGCGGATGCTTGCCGCCCTCAGGGCGGCTTGTTACTTCGCTTTCGTCTCGATGAGGGCTTCGACATGCGCGTGAAGGATGTCAAAAAAGTGGTGCTCGCCTACTCCGGCGGGCTCGACACCAGCGTGATCCTGCGTTGGCTGCAGAACACCTACCGCTGTGAGGTCGTCAGCTTCACCGCCGATCTCGGCCAGGGCGAGGAACTCGCTCCCGCGCGCCGCAAGGCCGAGCTATTGGGCGTCCGGCAGGTCTTCATGGAAGATCTGCGAGAAAAATTCGTGGCTGACTTCGTCTTCCCCATGTTCCGCGCCAATGCCCTCTACGAGGGCCAGTATCTGCTCGGCACCTCGATCGCACGCCCGCTCATCGCCCAGCGCCAGATCGAGATCGCCGAAGAGGTCGGCGCGGATGCGGTCGCTCACGGCGCCACCGGCAAGGGCAACGATCAGGTTCGCTTCGAGCTTTCCTATTATGCGCTCAAGCCGGACGTAAAGGTGATCGCACCATGGCGGGAATGGGATCTCACATCCCGCTCGCGCCTGCTCAAATTCGCCGAAGCCAACCAGATTCCCATCACTCGCGACAAACGCGGCGAAGCGCCGTTCTCGGTCGATGCCAATCTTCTTCATTCCTCCTCGGAGGGCAAAATCCTCGAAGATCCGGCGGTCGAGGCGGACGAGATCGTCTACCAGCGCACCATCCGCCCGGAGGACGCGCCGGATCGTGCAACCGTGATCAGCGTCGACTTCGAGCGCGGCGATCCCGTCGCCATCGACGGCGAGCGGCTCTCGCCCGCCCGTCTCCTGATCCGTCTCAATGAGCTCGGCCGCGCCAATGGCATCGGCCGGCTCGATCTGGTCGAGAATCGTTTCGTCGGCATGAAGTCGCGCGGCATCTATGAAACGCCTGGCGGGACGATCCTCTACGCCGCGCATCGTGGCATCGAATCGATCACGCTCGATCGCGAGGCCGCGCATCTCAAGGACAGCCTGATGCCTCGCTACGCCGAGCTCATCTACAACGGCTTCTGGTTCAGCCCGGAGCGGCGGATGCTCCAGGCGCTGATCGATGAAAGTCAGAAATCCGTGACCGGGCGGGTCCGGCTCAAGCTCTACAAGGGCAACGTCGGGGTGATCGGCCGCGAAAGCCCGAACAGCCTCTATTCCCTTCGCGTTGTTACATTCGAGGAAGATGCCGGCGCCTATAACCAAGCAGATGCCCAGGGCTTCATCAGGCTGAACGCCCTCAGGTTGCGCCTCGGCGCCATGGCCGGCCGCCGCGGCGGCGCCCTCTGATCCCGCTGTCCGGCCGCTTGCCCGAGGTTCCTACCAGCCGGGCACGCCCAGGGACAACGAATGATAGAAATTTACCCCGCGTAAAGCTATCACGGAGTTGGTTAGGTCGTCCCGCGGCGGAGGCCGCGGGCCGCCGCATGACCGGGTGAGAGGCCCATGCCGCTGATCTTCATCGTCGACGACCTTTCCACGAACCGGCGCATCTACTCGCGCCTTGCCCAGTCGATTGGCGCCAACTGCAAGGTCGTCTCTTTCGCCGATCCCGCCAGCGCGCTCGCCGAGGCGGAAAAAACCATGCCCGACCTCGTGATCGCCGATTTCAAGATGCCGCTCATGGATGGCGCGGAAATGACCCGTGCGCTGCGCCTCCTGCCCGACGGCGGCGAGGTCCCGGTCATCATCATCACCGTGCACGACGATTACGACTTCCGGATCGTTGCCCTGCGGTCCGGTGCGACCGACTTTCTGCTCAGTCCGGTCGACCATGTCGAATTCCTGACCCGGGCCAAGAACCTGCTGAAGATGCGCCGCCAGCAGGTGGTGCTGCGCCGCTGGGCACGCGCGCTCGAGCGCCGTCTGCAGTCGAGCGAGCAGGCCAAGGTGCAGATGCTGCGAGACAATCACGAACGATTGATCCAGGTCATCGACACCGTGCCGGCCATGATCAGCGCCTCCGACATCGAAGGCCGGCTGATCTTTACCAATGTCTGCCTCGCCCGCTTCGCCGGCTCCGATCCGGCTTCCCTTGCCGGGCGAGATCTCTCCTCCTTGTTCGGCGACGCCTATGCCGCGAAAAGCCGCGAACTCGACGCGACGGTCGCCGCCACCGGCGAAGCGATACCGGAATTCGAGGACGAGATCACCAGCCACGACGGCAGGCGCCGCTATTTCGTCACTTCGAAGTCTCCGCTCCGCAATGCCGATGGCAGCGTGAGCGGGGTACTCACGACCTCGCTCGACATCACCGACCGCAAGCGCGCCGAAGAGCGCCTGCACCACCTCGCGCACTATGACACCCTGATCAACCTCCCCAACCGCACCCTCCTCGCGGAACGTCTCGATATCGAGCTGAAAAGAATCGAGGCCACCGGCGGGATGCTGGCGCTGCACTTCATCGACCTTGATCGCTTCAAGTCGGTGAACGACGCTTTCGGCCACCATGTCGGTGACCAATTCCTCAAGGTCGTCGCAACCCGCCTCAGTGCCTCGGTCAGAGGCAGCGATATCGTCGCCCGCCTCGGCGGAGACGAGTTCGCGATCGTGCAACCGGATATCGCCGGCGAGGAGGACGCGATCGCACTGGCCCGGCGGGTGATCGAGGCAATGCGTCAGCCCTTCTTCTTCGAGCGCCACGAGCTCAAGGCAACCGCATCGGTCGGCATCACGCTCTGCCCGCGCGACGCCACCACGGCGGATGACCTGCTGCGCAACGCGGACCTCGCGATGTATCGCGCCAAGTCCTCCGGCCGGGACGATTATTGCTGCTTCGTGGACGAGATGCGCCGCCGCGCGAAAGGCCTGATTGCACTCGAATCCGAATTGAACCTCGCCCTGCAGAGACAGGAGTTCGAACTCTATTACCAGCCGCAGTTCGAACTCGGTTCGCGGCGCATCGTCGGCATCGAATCGCTGCTGCGCTGGAACCGTCCCGGCCACGGCGTCGTGTTGCCCGCCGAGTTCCTCGCCCTCGCCGAGGAATCCGGGTTGATCGTTCCCATCAACGAGTGGGTGCTCCGCGAATCCTGTCGCCAGGCCCGGGCCTGGTTCGGCACCGAGCGGTCACGGATGAGGATCGCCGTCAATCTCTCATCCGAGCAATTCCGTAAGCAGAATGTCAGGGATCTCATCCTCTCCGCCCTCGATGAAAGCGGCCTCGATCCCGGCAATCTGGAGCTCGAACTCACGGAACGGGTCGTGATGGCGAATATCGAGACCATGGCCCGCGATCTCAACGAGCTCTACGAGCTCGGGGTCCGCTTCGCAATTGACGATTTCGGCACCGGCTATTCCTCACTGACTTACCTGAAGATGTTCCCCGTACATCGCTTGAAAATCGATCAGAGCTTCGTCGGCCCCCTGATGACCAGCCGGGCGGATGCCGCCATCGTTCGCGCCATCATCAATCTCGCCCACAGTCTCGGCGCCCGCGCCCTTGCCGAAGGCGTAGAAACCGCCGAGCAGTTCTGCCAGCTCGCGGCCGAGGACTGTGACGAACTGCAGGGATTCTATCTCGCCCGGCCACTGCCGGCGGCGGAAATCGCCCCTCTTCTCGCGGCTGACCCGCTTTCCGTCCTGGCGCACCAGGACGCGTTCCAGCCCGGGCAGCCCCACGAAGCGCGTTCAGTAGCCGAGCCCGCCATCCTCGCCGAGGAGCCACGCTGAGCCGTCCTCTGCGCGCCCGATCCCGGCGAGGACTGCCACTCGCGCTCGCTCCGGATCGCGCCGACCTTCCAGGGTCGCCCCCGCCGGCGCCACTCTTCATGGGCGCCGTGGCACCTCGATGCAGGAACCGCGACGGGCAGGCGGGCAGTTTTTGTCCGCTCCCCGGTCGCAACCTTCCTGGATGTGTGACCCACTCTCATCTCAGCCCTCTCCGCGCGGATACGCACCGGAGGCGCGAAGCAACGCCTCCCCTCCCTCCGTGAAAGAAGGACCAGGGATCGGGCGTGTCCGCGAAGCGGCCGGCCAAGGTGCCTCTGTCACCCATCCATGTCACCGGTACCCGCTTGCCCCGCGACTTCATTCTGATCACGCAACGGCACTCTCCGGCACGCGCCTGAGCGCCGCCATCCGCCGGTCCTGCGAGGCCACCAGCCTCTCCATCTTCCTGAGATCGGACTCCGGCAGGTGCAGCGCGGCATCCACCCAGATGTCAACCACGTCGCGCAATTCTTCGAGCGTAATCGGCCGCACCCGCTGGCGCGCCTGGAACATCGCATAATGCGCATTCCACTTGCACCGGTTGGTCGCGATGTACTCGCGAACGGCGGACTCGCCACATCCGTCCTCGGCCAGCACGTCGACAATTCCCATCTCGTGCAGTTCTGCGGCCGAATAGATGCACCCGCTCGTGATCAGCTTCTCCGCCCGCTGCACGTCGAGCCGACGCGTCAGGAAGCTGTACGCACCCATGCCCGGGAACAGGTTGAACAGGATCTCGGGCAGGCCCATCTTCGCGCTCTTTTCCGCAACCATCAGGTTGAGCGACATCGCGCACTCGAACCCGCCACCGAGCGCGTCACCCTGCACCAGCCCAATCGTCACGACCGGGACGTGGAACTGGGCGGAATTGCGATACACCGCCTCGATCGCGTAATGCGCATAGCGGGTCATCGCTGCCCGATCGCCCTGGCGAATATGCTCGATGAAGAACCCGAGATCTCCTCCCAGGCTGTAAATCCCAGGCGTGCGCGAGGCAAAAACGAAATAGCGGAACGGAGGCTCGCTGTCGCCGCCGGCCGCGTCGAACATCCGCTTCACCGAATGCTGCATGCGTGTGATGTCCCTGAGCATTGGTGGGGTGAAGCTCGGCCTGCCGGTCGGATTCATGTAGCACCAGAAAGTTGCGGCATCTGCGTCAAGCCGCACTTCGAGATTCTCGTATGTCTGGCGGGTCACCTCGGTGGGGAACAGGTTGCCGGCACGGGATCTCGGGCCGAGCAGCTCCGAGGCCTTCGAAACGAGCGCGGAATCCCGGGGCTCGAGGACTTCGACATTCCGGGGCAAAGAGGTCATGAGGGGGGGCTCCTTGATGATTTGACGAATGCCGGCGCACCGGCCGGGACTGCGAGCATAACGCGCAGTTGCGAAAGAATTCGTGAGAAATCCCAAACAAGGCAAGGTTGCTAGGAACAAAGCAAGAACACACAAGGGGACCATGCAACCATAACCATTTTAACGAGTCTTCATGTCCGGCTCGGTTGCGACGATCGGCTACCGATGCGCACCCAATGCACTGATTGCGGGCAAAGGTTAACCGTTCAAGATTTTTTGCCGCCCGTGTCACGCGGCGGCGAAGCCCGCTCGGCACAGGGTACGGCGCTCCCGCCCCCCTCGCGCTCGTGCCCCGATCGACCGGCCCCCCGCTTCGCGGCCACACTCTCTGCCCGCGGCCCCGATGTCCCGCCCCGGCAATTCAGACCCGCCCTCCTGTCATCGCAGAGCGCCAGCGCGTCGGGCCAACAGGCCCACAAGATGCTGTTCCGCAGAGCCACCTCAGGCTCCGCGCAAAAGATCGAGCAATGTCAGCGCCACGCCCTTTGTGGCCCGATGGAGATCCGCCAATGGAAGACGCTCATCCGCGCGGTGCGCATTGGCCTCCTCGATCGTATGCGGACCGGCGCCGTAAAGTACGACCGGGATGCCGCGGGCGGAATAGTGCGGCGCGTCGGTATAGAGCGGCACGCCCTTGGTTCCCACCGATTCGCCCATGATGCGCGTTGCATGTTGCGCGAGCAATTCGCTCAACCGCCGGCCCTTGGCGAGCGGCGCCAGCGGTTCGACGAGAAGAATGCGGCGCACCGTGACTCTGGCATTCGGGAAGGCAGCGGCTGCGCCGTCGATCACCGCCCGCAGCTCGGCCTCGACTTCGGGTGTTCTCTCTTCGGGGATCATACGACGATCAAGCCGGAAGCTGACCCGGTCTGGAACGACATTGGTGTTGATGCCGCCCTTGATGAGCCCAACGGTCAGTTGCGGGTTGCCGATGCCCTGCACATCGGAAAGCCGGCCCGTGAGCGTCTTCCTCCAGGCATAGAGGGAGGAGAGCAGGTGATTGGCGGCTTCGAGGGCATCGATGCCGGTATACGGCATCGCGGCGTGCGCCGATTTCCCGTCCACCTGCACTTCGAGGTGCAGGCAGCCATTGTGCGCCGTGACGACCGCGTAGGAGAAACCCGCACCGATAACGAGGTCGGGCTTGCTGATCCCTTCGCGCATCAGGAAACCCGGGCCGATATTGCCGCCCGCCTCCTCGTCGTAGGTGAAATGCAGCTCGACCGTGCCCCCCAGCGGCACTCCGGCCTGCTGGAGCGCCAGCAGGCTCCAGGTATAGGTCGCGAAGTCGGATTTCGAGACCGCAACACCGCGCCCGTACATCCAACCGTCAATGATCTCCGCGCCGTAAGGATCACGGGTCCATCCGCTGCCCGGCGGAACGACGTCGCCGTGGGCGTTGAGTGCGATCACCGGGCCGTCGCCAAATCGCTTGCGGATGACGAGGTTGGTGGCGCTGACCATGCCGTTTGCCTTCACCGCCTCATCAGGGACGGGGTGGCACTCCACCTTGAACCCGAGTTCTTCGAGCAGCTTGGCAGCGCGCCCAGCATGGGCGGTGCAATCGCCGGGCGGGTTATCGGATGGGCATTTGACAAGTTCGGCCAGGAACCGCGTTTGCGCTTCTTGCTGACCGTCCAGGAACCTGGTGATCGCCCGGCCGGCGCTGTCGCTCATGCTCGTGCCTCCTCGCCGCGATAATCAGTCAGCGCTGCCGCCGGGCGAGGCGAAATGGCGCAGAAAATCGATCAGCACGCGAATCGCGATCTCGGCGTCTTCGCTCGTGATCGCCTCTGCTGGGTTGTGACTGATGCCCCCCGCGCAACGCACGAACAGCATGCCGATCGGGCAGAGCGAGATCATCGCAAGTCCGTCGTGCCCGGCACCGCTCGGCAGTCTCCTGGGCGCGATGCCGTTTCGCTCCACTGCGGCAGCAAGCTGGTCCACGAGCCACGGCGCGCAGATGGCGGCGGGCTCCTCGTAGGAATGCGAAAGCTGTACGGAAACATCGCGCCTCCCGGCGATCGATTTCAACTCCCGTTCGATGTGCGCCACGCCAGCATCGCGCACTGCCTCACTCGGACCTCTGACATCGAGAGTGAAACGCGCCCCGCCCGGCACCACGTTGACCGCTCCCGGGATCGCTTCGATCCTGCCGACAGTGGCAACGAGGTGCTCCGTCGAACGCCCGACCCGTTCGACGGCAAGGATCATTTCCGCGGCCGCGGCCAGTGCATCGCGGCGCAGCGCCATCGGAACGGTTCCCGCGTGGCCGGCTATGCCGGTGACCTCGCCCATAAACCGCGCCGCCGCCGCGATCGCGGTCACGACGCCGACCGGCAGGTCCTCGGCCTCGAGTACGGGGCCCTGCTCGATGTGCAATTCGACATAGGCCAGCACATCCGATCGCCGGCGCGCCACGCTCGCCATCCCGGACGGATTGCAGCCGAACTGCTGCAACGCTTCGCGGATGCTGACCCCATCGGTGTCCAACGCATCCAGCGCCGCAGCGTCGAGCGTTCCGGCAACGGCGCGCGAAGTGGTCAGCGCCACCGGAAACCGGGCCCCCTCCTCCTCACCGAACGCAATGACTTCAATCGCAAAGGGCAGGCGCTCGCGCGCTTGCCTGAGATGCGCCACCGCCTCGATCGCGGCGACGACGCCGAAGCAGCCGTCGTACTTGCCGGCGTTGCGCACGGTATCGATGTGCGAGCCGAGGAGCATGGCCGGAAGGCCCGGTCTCTGGCCCTCGTAACGGCCAACGACGTTGCCGGCCGCATCGATCTCAGCATCCATGCCGGCCTCCTGCATCCACGCCTGCACTCTGAGGGCGGCCGTCTTGTGTTCGGTGGAGAGGTAAAGGCGGGTCAAAACACCAGGTTCGGCCGAAAAGCGCGCCAGCTCATCCAGCCGCGCCATCACCACCTGCCCCGCAGTTCGTCCCGAACCGTGGGTCGCGTCATTCGGGGCGATCACCGCTGTTCTCCGCGCCAGGGGCCAAACTCAGGCGAAACGGCTGGCGTCGAACCCGTCGGGCAGCACGCAGCGCGGCTTCGCGGCCTCGTAGGGGCCGCGCGGCAGGAAGCGCCCGCTGCCCGGCTCGGCCTGCACCCGCCCGTCGCGCATCACCACTTCGCCGCGGCGCAGCGTCGCAACCGGCCAGCCCGTCACCCGCATGCCCTCGTAGGGCGTGTAATCGATCGCCTGCTGCAACAGCCCATTGCTGAGCGTCACCTGCCTGGTCGCGTCCCACAGCACGAGGTCGGCATCCGCGCCGACCGCGATGCTGCCCTTCTGCGGATAGAGACCGAAGAGTTTGGCCGGCGTTGTGGCAATCAGGCGCACGAACTGGTTGATATCGATTCGGCCCGCGGCGACCCCCTCGCTGAACAGGATCGGCAGCCGCGTTGCGAGGCCGGGAATGCCATTCGGAATATCGCGAAAACTCGCATCCGCCCCGTTCACGCGCTTGCCGCGCGTCCCTTCGTAGCAGAAGCCGGAATGGTCGGAACTGACCACATCGAGCACGCCACGGCGCACCATGTCCCACACCCCGGCATGGTCCGCCGCGTCACGCGGCGCCGGGCTGCACATGAACTTGGCTCCCTCGAAGCCAGGCCGGTCCATGTCGACCGCGGTGAGCGCCAGATACTGCGGGCAGGTCTCGCCCCAGACCTTCAGTCCTCTCGCCTGTGCCCGCGCAATCTCCTCCGCCACCTCGGCACATGAAACATGGAACACCTGGATCGGCTGGTCCACCAGTTCGGCGAGCGCAATCGCGCGCTGCGTCGCCTCCCGCTCGATCATGCGCGGACGCGACCAGCTATGGTATTTCGGCGCGGTCTTCCCGTCGGCGAGCAACGCCTCTGTCCGCCAGCGAATGGCCTCGTAGTTTTCACAATGCACGGTGACAAAGGCACCGTTGCGCCGGGCAGCGGCCAGCACACGCAGGTATTGCCTGTCGTCCAGATGCATGGCGTCGTAGGTGAGGAATACCTTGAGGCTGCGAATGCCTTCACTGACGACTTCCGGGATTTCCTTCCATACGACGTCGTCTGTGGGGTCGGTGATGATCTGGTGGAAGCTGTAATCCACCATCGCCCGGCCAGCGCGCTTGCGATACTCGGCGAGCGGTTCCAGGATCCCGCCGCCCTTGAACTGGGTCGAGAACGTGATCACGGAGGTGGTGCCGCCTGCGAAGCAGGAGCGGCTGCCGCTCTCCCATGTTTCCTCGTCAGACCCGCCGCCGGCCCGCAACTGTTCGATATGGCAATGCGAATCGACACCCCCGGGCAGCACCAGTAAGCCATCGGCATCCAGCGTCACTCTGCCCTCGATCTTCTCCGCGATGGCGGCGATGCGGCCTCCACGAATGCCGAGATCGGCACGCATCGTGTCGATGCCGGTGACGATGGTACCCCCGCGTACCACGAGATCGAAATCGATCATGCAATGAACCTTCCGACGTTTAGGATGCCACCGGGCCTGCCCGCCCCGGCGGTCCGGGATCGATGCGGGCCGCGCCGCGGATGCGATCCTCAGGTCTGATCGGCGCGCCCGGCGCATCCGCCTCCAAGCAGCATGGGAGAGACGTCCGCGACATCCTCTGCCCCGGCTACTCGGCACCGACGCCGAGATAGAGGCGCCGCACATGGTCGTCCTCGGCCAGTTCGTGCGACGGGCCGCTGAGTGCGACGCGTCCGGTCTCCAGCACATAGGCGTGGTCGGAGATGCGCAATGCCATGCGTGAATTCTGTTCCACCAGAACCACGCTCACCTTATCGTCCCGGTTGATCGAACGGATCAGGAAGGCGATGTCGCGCACCACCATCGGGGCAAGGCCGAGCGAGGGTTCGTCCAGCAGCAGGAGTTTCGGCCGTGCCATCAGGGCACGCGCGACCACCAGCATTTCCTGTTCGCCGCCGGAAAGCGTGCCGGCCTGCTGGCCGATCCGTTCGGCGAGTCGCGGAAACCGGTCGAGCAGCCTGGCAAGATCGGCCCTGATCGCCGCTTCGTCGCGGCGCAGGTGGGCACCCATCATCAGGTTGTCGCGCACGCTCATCAACGGGAAGACGCGTCGCCCTTCGGGCACCATGGAGACGCCGCGGGCGACGATCGCCGCCGGGCCGAGGCGGTCGATGCGCTCGCCGGCGAAGGTGATTTCGCCGGCGCTGGGCCGAACGAGACCGGTAATGGCGCGCAAAGTGGAGGATTTCCCGGCACCGTTGGCGCCGATCAGCGCGATGCAGCCGCCTTCCTCGCAGGCGAGCGATGCCTCCTGTACCGCCAGCACGCGGTCATAGCGGACGACGAGGTTGCGGATCGAGAGCAGCATCGGGGCTAGAGCGGATCGCGCTTGACTGGAGTCGCGAAGCGATCCCGGAGCGGGTGAATCCGCTCGGTCGGACAAAGGAGAGCGTGTTCGGTCAACCTGAACACGCTCTAGAGCCCGACCACATCGTCGGCGCGGCCGAGATAGGCATCAATCACCGCCGGGTCTTCCTGGATCGCGGCTGGCGTGCCGGTCGCGATCATGGTCCCGAAATTCAGCACGACGATGCGGTCACTGAGCCGCATCACCGCGCCCATATCGTGCTCGACCAGAACCACCGTCACACCCTGGGCACGCACGCCGCGCACCATTTCCACGGCCTGGTGCGTCTCCTCCGAGTTCATGCCCGCGAACGGTTCGTCCAGCAGCACGACCCGCGGGCGTGCTGCGAGCGCGATGGCGACACCGAGTGCCCGCAAATGGCCATGCGGCAGATTGCGCGCACGTTCGCCGCGCACGTGGGAGAGTCCGAGCCGATCCAGGATGGCATCGGCATCGCGCACGCATTCCGCCTGCTCCGCGCGCGCCCGGCCGGTTGCGATCAGGGTGGCGAAATCCCCGGCCCGGCGGCGCAGATGATGCGCGACGACGACGTTCTCGAGCGCCGTCATCTCGCGGAACACGGTGCTCTCCTGGAAGGTGCGCACCAGGCCCCGCGCGGCGATCGCGTGCGGCTTCATGCCGTCGATCCGCTGACCGGCAAAGCGGATAGTGCCACTCGAGGGCCTGAGAAAGCCCGCAACCAGCTTGAACAGTGTCGATTTGCCGGCCCCGTTGGGGCCGATGACCGAAAGTATTTCTCCTTCCTCGACGCGGAAGGAGACGTCGTTCACCGCCAGCAGGCCGCCGAACCGGCGCGTCAGGTGATCGATCTCCAAAAGGCTCATGCGGCGCGTCTGTTCCGCCAGCCGGAGACGACGCGCGGCAGGCTCAGGATGCCGTTCGGCAGGAACAGCATCACGACGATCATCAGGATCGCATAGAGGAGAATCTGAAAGCGCTGAATCGCCGAGAGAAGCTGGAAGACGACGACCAGCAGGAAGGAGCCGACTACCGGGCCAACCACCCACTCGAGCCCGCCCAGGAAGCAGTAGAGCATGAAGTTGATGCTGTCATTGACCGAATAGGAGGTCGGAAAGACATTCTGCTGCACGGCCGCGAACATCGCCCCCGCGATTCCCCCCATCCCGGAGGAGACGACGAAGGCCAAGAGCCGGTAGCGGGCGATGTCGATTCCGAGCGAGGCGGCCAGTTCCTCCCCCTGGCGCATGGCGCGAAACACCGCACCGACCGGGGAGATGTGAAAGCGCCAGACGATGACGACGCCGATCACAAGCAGCACGGCGGAGGCGAGATAAAGATCGAGGGAAGTCGCGAGCAGGCGGGGGCGGGGAATGTCGGTGATGCCGGAGGCGGCGTTGGTGAAGCTGCCGCCGTTCAGGAAGGCATAGGTCGCGACTTCGGTCAGGACCAGGGTGATCATCGCAAAATAGACACCCTTCAGCCGGAGGATCGGCCAGCCGACGGCGTAACCAACCAGCCCCGCGATAATCCCTGCGAGCGGCAGTGAAGCGAAGAACGAAAACCCGTAGCGGGTGTCGAGAATAGCGGTGACATAACCGCCGATCAGCGCGAAAGCGCCCTGTGCGATGTTGATCCGGCCGATCGAGAAGGTGAGCCACACGCCGAGACTGGCGAAGGCCAACAGGGCTGCGTTGCCAAGCACCGTCAGCCAGTAGCCGTTGCCGGCAAAAAGGGCGGGCAGGATCAGCAGGAACAGCATGGTAAGGGCGGCAAATCCCAGAGCGGGATGGGCAAGCATGCGCGCTCCCCCGCCCGTCGCCGCATTCACGCTGTTTCCTTGCCGGGTCAGCCCCATGGGTGTCCCATGATCCCCTGCGGCCGGATGATCAGGAACAGGATCAGCGCGACGAAGATCAGGAGATAGGTTTCAGACCCCGGTAGCAGCGAGTAGCCGACCGATTCGGCAAATCCCAATACCACGGCACCGAGCAGGGCGCCGCCGACCACGCCGGCGCCGCCGATCATGATCATGATGAAGGCCTTGATCGAAATCGCCGGGCCGGCCCCGGCACTGATACCCTGGACGGTCACCAGAAGGCCGCCCGCGAGCCCCGCGAGGGCCGCGCCGATCGCGAAGCCAAGCATGGAGGTCCGCTCCACATTGACGCCCATCAGGCGCGCCGCGTCGCGGTCCTGCGCGAGCGCCCGCATCGCCCGTCCGGGACGTGTATATTGCACGAACCACAACAGCACGCCGACCAGCAACAGCGAGACCAGCAGCACAAGAAGCCGCTGGTACGGCAGGAAGCCGCCGGCGATCTGCATCACGCCCGGGATCACGTCCGGCACACCGCGCTGTTCGTGCCCGAAGGCAAACAGCGCCACGCTGTCCAAGAGGAGTGCGGTGCCGACCGCGAGCAGCATGGAGTTCTCCTCGCGCGTCGAGGAGCGCATCACCGGGGCGAAAAAGAACTTCTCGAAGAGGGCGCCAATCACGGCGGTGATCAGCGCGGCGACGACAAGCCCGGCGACGAAGGGCAGATGGAACACCCCATAGACGTAATAGACCATGAAGGCGCCGACCATGAACAACTCGCCATGGGCGAAATTGAGCAGGTTGATGATGCTGAATATCAGCGTGATCCCGAGTGCGATCAGTGCGTAATTGGCCGAGAGCACGCAGCCATCGATCAAAATCTGGGTCATGTCCGGAGCCGGATCCCGGGAAGACGGCGCCGGCTTGTTGCCGGCGCCCGCAATTCAGGAGACGAAGCCTACGAAAAGCGTCTGGAAGGATCCGTTCTTCACTTCGTTCACCACCAGCGGCACCCCGATCTGCCGCTTCTGCTGGAAATACCCCGTCCCGACATAGCGCAGCGGCGGGTGATCCTTCATGAAAGGATTGGCGATCTGGAAGCTGTCCATCTCGGCCTTGAAGGCGTTGGTGTCGGTGAGCGCCTTAGGCCCGGCCTTGGCGATGGTGCGGAGGATCATCTCCAGCGCGTAGACCTTCGTTCCGGCTTCGTCGTCCCATTCGCCGGCGACTGTTTCATATTCCTTGGTGAAGCGTGTCATATAATCGGACTCGATGGCAGGCGTGGAGGCGCCGCCGACGGAGATGAAGCCTTCGGCATATTTGCCGGCCCCCTGCTGCAGGATCTTGATGTTCTGCGCGGTCTCCGTTGACAACTGGCCCTTGTAGCCCAGTTGGCGCGCCGCCTTGATCAGCAGCGGGGCGGTGGCCGGGGCGACGCCGGAAAACACGATCAGATCCGGCTTCTGCCGGACCAGCGGCGACAGTACGGCGAAGAAATCGGTGGCGCTGGGCTGGTAGGTGGCATCAGCGGAGAGGATTTTCAGATTGAGCTTCCCGGCGGCTGCGGCGCCCTGTTTCTGCTGGTCGAGCGCATCGGGCTCGTTGGAGGCGAGGAAGGAAATCGACTTCACGCCGCGCTTTTGCATCAGGTATTTGTAGATGATCGGGCCTGCTTCGTAGGAGGCGATCATGCCGAGAATCGCGTTCTCAGCGGGCGGCGTATAGAGCTGCCTGCTGAACGCATAGGGAATGAAGATCGTGTTGCTGCGGTTCATCACCGGCGCGACCGAGAGCGCACCGGTATCCGTATTCGGCCCGATGACGTAGCGCAGGCCAAGCTGCTGGGTCAGCTTCTCTGCCCCGGCAACCGCGATTTTCGGATCAAGCTCGGTGTCGGCCGGCACGACCTCGATGTGATACTTGTCATCGCCGATCGGGAAGCCGCCCGCAGCGTTGTACATGTTGGCGGTGGCGGTTGCGCAGTACTTGTTGACCAGCCCCCAGGCGGCATCCGGGCCGCTCAGCACGCCGAGTACGCCGACCGTGAAGGTCTTGGTGGCGGCGATCGCCGGCCGCCCCAGCGTCGCTGCGACCGCCGCCCCGCCGACGCCTGCCAGTACCGTGCGCCGCCCGATCCTGATGGAAGTGGACATGTGATTCCTCCGTTCCCGTGATTCGCCTTGTTGGGGAATTTCCGATGCACCGGGAGGGCTAGCACACCGGCCAGGATCATACAAGATAGCATGCACGAATTTGAAACATTGCATGTGATAGACCTCACGATAGGCGGCGAAGAGCAGCGAGATCGCCGACAAGTCCGGCAACGATGCCTGCTCAAGGTTCGCCCCGGACGCCGGAACCAGGCGCAACCGTTCCGGCAGTCGTCAGCTTCGAACGCCTGTCTGGCGCAGCGTAGTGCTGCGCCGGACGCCTCTTGGCCGCGGCGGGGTCGCCGCCGGCCTCGGTGCGAACAAGGCCTGGAAATCGATCGTGCGCGGTTCCGGTGCCGGCGCCAGATTCTCCGCCAGGTGCGCGAGGTGCAGGGCCATCCGACTCTGCGCCGCCGCGGGGTCATGGGCGGCAATCGCCGCCAACAGGGCGGCGTGATCGGCGGCGGAACAGCTCGGCTGCCCCGCTGGTTCATAGAGTGCCAGAATGAGCGCGCTCCGTGAGACGAGCTGGCCGACGAAGCGCGCCATCACGCGGTTGCCCGCCAGGGCGGCGATGAGGCGGTGGAATTCGCCGGAAAGGCGAAGCTGGGTGTGCCGCTCTCCGGCCTCGATGGCGAGTCGCTCCTCTGCGAGGTTGCGCTCCAGGAGAGCCAGATCGTCACGGCCCGCCCGCCGCGCCGCCTCGGCCACCAGCGGCACTTCCAGCATTGACCGCGCCGCGAATACGTCGCGCGCTTCCTCGAACGCGGGCTTCGCTACGGCAGCGGTGTGGTTCGGACGTTGCTCGACGAGCCGGTCGTGCGCCACCAGCTGCAAGGCCTGGCGGATCACCGAGCGGCTGTAGCCGAAGGCGGCAGCCAAGCGGTCTTCGGGCAGCGGGGTGCCGGGCGGCAGGCGATGATCGGTGATGGCTTCGACGAGCGCCCGATAGACGGCCTGGTCGGCCGCGCCGCGCCGGCGCTCTGCCGATGCGTCGGAGGCCGCCGTCGGGCCGTTGCCGCCTTTAGCCGCGATTCGTCTGGGCATCGGCTCGAACTATAGGGCAGGGGAGATTGCTTGCAAAATCCCAAAGGATTGCATGCGCCTTGCCGTCGATCCCGGCCCGGCATCCCGGAAACCGGGCAGCCGGGTGTGGCGGCGGCACAAAATCGAAGGCCGCGCCTTGTGCGCGGAGAACGGGGCAGAGTACAGTTATCGGCCACGGCAGCCCGGGCCATCGTCGCCCGGGCGCGGCCGGGGGGCATCCCCACACTGGTTGCCCCGGACAAAGCCTGGGCGGCGGGAGGGGCGTTCCTGCAGCGGAAATCAGACGACACGACGGCGCGCCCGCACCGCCATCTCGGCGACATCGTGCTCCATGCTCCGCAGAGGTTCCGTGCGTTGGTGCGCGCCGACGAGCTGTGGCTCGTCGCTCTCGCGGCCGTAATCGGCGCGCTGGCGGGGCTCAGTGTCGTCGTGATGGAAATCATCGCCCAGTTCATGCATCAAATTCTGTTCGATCTGCCGGGAGATGCGCACCTCTCCGGAGTGAGTGAGATCCCGCGCCTGAATGCGCTTCTCGTGCCCTCGCTCGGCGGGCTCGCTTTCGGCCTGATCGGCCTCGTTCTGGCCCGTTACCGCCCGGGCCGGGTCGTCGATCCGATCGAGGCGAATGCGCTGCACGGGGGACGCATGTCGCTCACCGACAGCCTGATCATGAGTGGCCAGACGATTCTTTCCAACGGTGTCGGCGCATCGGTTGGAATGGAATCGGGCTATGCGCAGATCGGCGGCGCCATCGGCTCCTATCTCGGGCGGATGTTTCGCGTGCGGCGGAGCGATTTCCGCCTCCTGGTCGGCTGCGGCGCGGGGGCGGCAATCGGCGGCGCTTTCAATGCGCCGCTCACCGGCGCCTTCTATGGCTTCGAGCTGATCATCGGTACCTACTCGATCGTCACACTGGCGCCGGTGATGGTGGCCTCGGTGGTTGCGGTCCTAATCGAGCAGGCGCTCGGGGTTGCGCCGCCGCCGCTCGAAGTCATCATCCCCAATACCATCCCGACCATCGATTATCTGCCGATCGTCGGGCTCGGCTTGCTGTGTGCGATGATCGGCATCCTGGTCATGCGGGGCGCGACGTTCACCGAATCGCTGTTCCGTAAGAGCGGCGTCCCGGCATGGCTGCGCCCGACCATTGGCGGACTGCTGGTCGGCAGCTTCGGGGTGGTGACGCCGCACGTGATGTCCTCCGGGCACGCAGCGCTGCCGGTGGTGTTCGGCGTTCCTTTCGCGCTTTCCTTCGTCGCGCTGATGATGGTGATGAAGGCGGCGGCGACGTCGATCTCGATCGGCTCGGGCTTTCGCGGCGGTCTGTTTTTCGCCTCGCTCTTTCTCGGCGCCCTGGTGGGCAAGCTCTATGCCGGGCTGCTCGTGCTTGTCACGCCGGTAGAAGTGATGTCGTCGACGGTGGGGATGGTGGTCGGAATGAGCGCGCTTGCCGCGACCGTTGTCGGCGGGCCACTGACGATGGCGTTCCTTGCGCTGGAGACCACCGGCAGCCTGCCGCTGACGGCCGCCGTGCTCGCCTCCTCGGTCATCGCCGCACTGACGACGCGCCGGCTGTTCGGCTATAATTTCGCCACCTGGCGGTTCCACCTGCGCGGCGAGGTGATCAGAAGCGCGGTCGATATCGGCTGGATGCGCAATCTGACAGTGGTGCGAATGATGCGGCGCGAGGTGCGCACCGTCCGTGCCGATACCACCGTCAGCGAATTCCGCCGCGAATTCCCGCCCGGCAGTACGCAGCGGGTCGTGGCCGTGGATGATGAGGACGCCTATGCCGGAATCGTCCTGGTTGCCGAGGCGCATGCGACACCGCTCGAGGTCTGGCGCCTTTCAGAAATCCTGCATTGCCGGAATGCGATGCTTTTGCCGCAGATGACGGTGAAAGAGGCGGCCACTATCTTCGAACAGGCCGAGGCCGATGCGCTCGCCGTCGTCGATGACCTCAGAAGCAAGCGGGTGGTCGGGCTCCTGACCGAGCAATATGCACTCCGCCGCTACAGCGAGGAGCTGGAACGTCAGCGCCGCCAACTCTCCGGCGAATAGGTGCCGGCGTTGCGTTATGCCGCCCGCCTCAGATCGAGCGCCGACCAGATTGCCGAAAGTGCTACCGCCAGATGCTCGATGTCGGCGTCCGAATGCAGCGGCGAGGGCGTGATCCGAAGCCGCTCCGTCCCGCGCGGCACCGTCGGATAATTGATCGGCTGCACATAGATGCCGTGCTCCTGCACCAGCAGATCAGAAATCCGCTTGCAGAGCGCCGCATCGCCCACCGGCACCGGCACGATATGGCTCGGATTGCGCATGTGCGGCACGCCGGCCGCGTCGAGCCTTTGCCGTACCGTTGCCACCCGCTCGTGCAGCCTCTCGCGCAACGCACCGGCACGCCTCACGTGCCGCACTGCCGCCAGCGCTCCGGCGGCGATCGCCGGCGGCAGCGAGGTCGTGAAAATGAAGCCGGAAGCAAAGCTCCGCACGAAGTCACAGAGCGCAGTCGAGCCCGCGATGTAGCCCCCGATCACTCCGAACGCCTTGGCGAGCGTTCCCTCGATCACCCCGATCCGATCCGCGAGCCCTTCGCGCTCGGCGATCCCGCCACCGCCGGCGCCATAAAGCCCGACCGCATGCACTTCGTCGCAATAGGTCAGGGCGTCGAATTCCTCTGCTATATCGAGGAAATTTCCGATTGGTGCGATGTCGCCATCCATCGAATAGACCGATTCGAATGCCACCAGCTTCGGCCGCCCGGGGGCGATTGCCGCGAGCTGCCGGCGCAGATCTGTAGCGTCATTGTGCGCGAAAATGCGCCGCTCGGCGCGGCTGTGTCGGATCCCCTCGATCATCGAGGCGTGATTGGCGGAATCGGAAACCACCACCATCCCCGGCACGCGCGCGGCCAGCGTGGCAAGTGTCGTCCAGTTCGCCACGTATCCCGAGCCGAACAGCAGGGCTGCCTCCTTCCCGTGCAGCGCCGCCAACTCCGCTTCGAGCGCTACGTGCTCTGGGCTGGTGCCGGCGATGTTGCGCGTTCCTCCGGCCCCGGCGCCGAACCGCTCCAGCGCCTCGTGCATTGCCTTGAGCACTGCCGGATGCTGGCCCATGCCGAGATAATCATTGGAACACCAGACCGTGACCCGCGCGCACCCGCTGCTGCCATGCTTGAGTGCGGCCGGGAATTTCCCCGCCAGGCGCTCGAGTTCGGCAAAATACCGATAGCGCCCATCCTTGCGCAGACCATCCAGTTCGCTTTGGAAGAACGCTTCGAAATCCATGCCTCTGCTCCATCTGGCCCGCCCTTCGGCGTGCAGAGGAAGATGCCCATACGCGCACGCATCGCAGTACACAAGGCTTCCTCTCGCAGACCCTCAAAAGCAGCTGGCCCTCCCCGCCAGCCGCCACACGGCAAACAGGATGCGCGCTCCCGCCCGGATGGTCCCGCGCAAGGAACCCGCAACCTTCGAGTGCCCGCCCGCGCGCCGCCGATAGGGCATCGGCACCTCGAGTACCCTGAGCCCTGCCAGCGCGGCGCGGATTTGCATCTCGACATTCCAGCCGTAACCCGTCTCCCGCATCCCGAGTGCCGCCAGCGCATCGCGCCGGATCGCGCGAAAGGCGCACATGTCGCTGAAGCTGACGCCCGTCCGCGCGGCGATCACCGCCCCGACCAGCCGTCCCGCCAGCACCTGGTGCCAGAGCATCGCCCCCGGCTCGCGTTCGCCCCGGGTGCGCGAGGCGAGTACGAAATCATGCGTCCCGGCTGCGATCGGGCCGACCAGCCGCCCAAGCAGATCACCCCTATCCGCCCCGTCCCCGTCGATGAATGCAATGATGTCGGCCCGTGCATCGGCCGCTTCCGCTCCCGTCTGGCAGGCTCGCCCATACCCCGCCCCGCCGATCGCGATCACCCGCGCTCCCTCCCGCCGCGCCACTTCGGCCGTCCCGTCGCGGCTGCCGCCGTCAGCGACGATGATCTCGGCTGCAATCGCGCGCGGAATTTCGCCGATCACCGCCGCGATCGTCTCCGCCTCGTTGAGTGTCGGAATGACGACCGCCGTGCGTGCGGTCGCGCTCACAGGCTCCAGCGCAGGCCGCAGTTCCGGCATGGCAGGGGCGGTGCGGGACCGAGCAGGGCGGCACGAAACTCCTGGTAGGCCGGGCCGTTCCAGATTTCAGCAAGCGTCTCCTTCGTCGCATCACCCAGTGTGTAGGCCGCATGATCGCGCGCCGCGAACGGCGCAATGCAGCAGGGAAGTGCCCGTCCGTTCGCCGTGAAATACATCAGCGACCACGGCCGTCGGCAGGCCGACCACGGTGCACTCTCGTTCCCACGCCTGAGGCTGAGGCCCGGCTCCATCGCCCCCGATGCGTCGAGCCTGACGCCAAGCCTGGAAGCAAGCGCCGTCGCCTCGCCGATCACCGCATTGTCCTCGGCGCGAAGCCGGTCGAACAGCGCCTGGTCCGGCCGCGCCAGGCCGCGCCCAGTCTCGTCGAACACCAGCCGCTGCAAATAGACCTCCCGCACCCCCATGTCTGCTGCAAGCTGGACGAACCGGGGCAGTTCGGCGATCGTCTCGCGAAGCCCCGTGAGCCACAGCGAAACGGCTGGCTTTGCGGCGCCAGCCCGTTTCTGGAACTCGACCAACGCGGAAACGTTGCGGACGATGCGCGCAAAAAAGTCCCGCCCGCGCACCTTGCGGAAACCCGCCGGATCCGCCGCGTCCAGCGAAACCCTCAGCTCATCGAGCCGGCTTTCGACCAGCCACTCTCTCTGCTTCGGCGAGAGCAGCGTTCCGTTGGTATTGAAAAGAACATAAACCCCACGCTCCTTGAGGGTACGGATCATGCGCGGCAGCCCGCGCACCAGCATCGGCTCTCCCACTCCATGCAGCACCGCGCGCTTGAGGCCCGCTACCTGATCGACGATGCGGAGGAAAAGTTCGTAGCTCATGTCCGCCGGTGGCTCGAGCGCCTCGAACGTGCGCGGGCAGGTCTCGCAGAGCAGGTTGCAGCGATTGGTGACCTCGAGATAGAGGCAGACCGGTGGCGCTTCCGCCAGCCTCCCGCGCTCTTTCGCAACCGCTTCGAAATAACGCCTGGGATCGATCGTCGTGTTCATCCGATCGCCCTCCGGACGAGAGCGCCCGGTTCGCGATTGAGCCGCCGCCAGGCAAGCTCGATGAACACGAGGGCCGCGAACGGGCCGTAGATCAGGGCCGGCCATAGCAGATCGGTATGAATCGGGTCTAGATAAAGCAGGAAGCTAGCCGCCGGGAGATAGAGCTGAGCCGCGGAAGGCGCAATGCAAAGCGGCACCAGCAGCCAGGCGAAATACCAGGGATAGTGCGGCGTCAGAATCAGCATCAGCACCGTCGCAAGCAGCCCCACATCGGCGGCCATCTTACGCGTGCGCGGCGCCGCATCCTCCGGCAACGCCCGCCGCCAGATCGCAAACCCGAGCCCCGCCAGCACGATCGCCATGACGACAAGATAAGCCCGCCCCGCGAACGGCGGCAGCCGGACCAGCCTCTCCAGTATCTCCAGATAGAAGATGCCGAGCCCGTTCGTGACGCCCTCCTCGCGGACATAGCCCGGCAGAAAGCCGAACACACGCCATCCGGCACTCGCGTAGGCCGCATAGAAAGCAACGACAATCGCTGCCGACAGCACGGGAAACGTCCACCCGCGCGGTCGCCACAGCGCCGGCAACAGCACCGCCGGCAGGAACTTGGCGAGCACCGAAGCCGCCCAGGCAGCCGCCGATGCAGCCGGCCTGCCCGCCGCCGCCGCGAGCAACGCCACTGCCACCGCGCCGGCGACGATCGCATCGACATGGCCGTTGCCCGCGAACTCCCAGATCGGCAAAGGCTGCCACGCATAAATGAGGATTCTCGCCAAGGGCTGGCCGGCCCGCCGCAACAGAGAAAGGAGGGCCGCGATGGCGACCAGGTCCAGCCCCGTCATCACCGCTTTCATCCCGAGCAAGGTCGGGCTCAGCCTCGCCGCCAGCGCATATATCGCCTCCGCAAATGGCGGATAAATGGTCCGCGCAGTGTCCTTGCGGTTGATGCCCGGATAGATCGTCCGATCGCGGAGACCGGCGAGCGCCGGCGCATCCGGCCGGTAGCGATAGGGATTGATCCCCTCGTTCTGCACCCTCCCGTCCCAGACATAGCGATAGAGATCGGTGGACAGAAAAGGCGGGCTGAGCAGCAAAAGCCCGCGCATCAGAATCGCTCCGCCCAGTATCAGCACCAGGCAGTGCGCCGGCAGCGCCGCGCGCAGCACGATCACAACCGCCACCGCGTACAGTGCCATCTCCAGCATCATCAGCCAGACGAATCGGCGAAGAAGCTGATCCGATCCGATTCCGTGCTGGCCCGGCACATGCAGCCCGAGAGCCGCGGCATCGAGCCCGATCAGCCCGATCCCGATCAGGACCAGGGCAAAAACCCTTGCCCGACCCCCGCGTTTCATTCTGTTTCCCGGCCCACAACCCCAAGCCGCGCCAGGCACGCCCTGGTCGCCGGCGCCCGTTCCGTTCCGGCATCGAGAGCGCCAGAGAGGCGGCGCAGCGTAGCCTCGTCATCGACATCGTACCAATAACGCAACAGGACCACCGGCAGCCCGATCTCCTGCGCCCGTGCCGTGGTCTCTTTCGCCACCGTTTCGCTGCTCCAGGCGATGTCCTGGAATATCCTCCGATGGAGCATCTTCAGTCCGATCAGATAATAGCCGCCGTCCTCCGCCGGCCCGAGCACCATCCGGTCTCCTTCGCGCGCCAATGCCAGGGCCGCCTCGGAAAGCACCGCGACCGGCAGGCTCGGGGCGTCCGCGCTCACCATGCAGGCGCCGGCGAAGCCATTTCCGAGCAGGCTCGCTGTCGCCTGGAAAAGGCCGCGTCCGATTCCGGAAATGCCAGCCTCTCTGATCGCCTCGCCATCCGCCAGCACGAACCGTGTTCCCGGCGCGACAACGCCGGCAAAACGGGCCTCTGCCCCAGTCGGTGCGTAGGCGACGAAGGGGCTGATCGGCGCCGCCCGCGCTGCCTCGCGAATCTTCTCCGTCACATCGGCAAGAAAGCTCTCGCTGAGCGCAACCGCCGCCGCTGGAGCAAGCGGCGGCGTCAGCCGCGTCTTCACCACCCCTTCGCGCGGTGCCTTGGCCATCACCGCCATCGCTATCCGCGATGCCGGCGGCTCGGATTGGTCAGCCAAGGATGCCGATGCGGCCCGCACCCGCCCGCCGCCTCAACGCATCCCATCCCAGTACCCGCCCCGGCGGGTCGATGCAGTAGAGGCCCATGATGGTGATCAGGAAGAAATAGGTCCAAGGCCACTCCCCGGGTGCCGAATAGAGGCCAAGCCACAGATTGAGCGCCATCAGGGTCCCGAGGATGGCGCCGAGCCGTGTGAACAGCCCGATGATCAGCGAGACCCCGATCAGCGCCTCGATCGCATAAACGAGGGGTCCGAAAGTGCCGATATTCGGCAGCACGACAACCCGCACCAGCGTCGCCTGCAGCGGCACCGCAGCGTGCGCAACCTCCTCTTTCATCCAGTAGATCAATCCGCCGAAATGCGGCGGAATCTTCCACAGCGACTGCTCCCACCACATCGTCCCCGTGAGCACGCGGAGAGCCAGGAGGCCGAGCGCCCGCGTGCTGCGCTGCCCGCGATCCCGCCGCCAGGCAGCAAGCGCCCCGACCGCCGCGACCGCTAGTAAAACCCAGTAGGCGACAATGAATGATCGGTTGCCGGCAGCAAGGTAGCCGCCCTTGGTCAGAAACACGATCGCATCGTGAACGGGATTGGGCGGCATCGCTCAGCGCTCCTCTTCTTTCCGGTGATCGAGCCCGTTCCCAAGCCCTTCCCACGCCGCACCGCAGGCGGCCAGAATCGCCAGCACGTCCTGCAATCCCTCGTCCTCGCCTTTCTCGAAATCGCCCGCCACCTGCGCCATTTCATTGGTCAGATGCGCGAAACAGATCACCGGGCGGGCGCGCGCAGTGGCGAACGCATAAAGCGCCGCCGCCTCCATCTCGACCCCGATCAGCCCGAGCCCTAGCGCCCGTGCAATCGCGCCCTCCGTCTCGCGGAACGGTGCATCGGTCGTCCAGGTGCCACCACGGAGAACCTTACGCCCGCACCGATCGAGTGCCACTCCTACCGCCTCGCCCAACGCCGGCTCGATTCGCGAGAACGGCGCCGGCGCCACATAGTGATAGCTCGTGCCCTCGTCGCGCAGCGCCCGCTCGATCAGCATGAAGCTCGCATCCGGCTGAGCCGGTGCCAGGCGGCCGGCAGAGGTCACACTCACCAGGAGTTCGCAGCCCGAAGCGAAGAGTTGTTCCGCCACCAGCACCGCGAACGCCGCGCCCACAGCGCGCCCGATGGCACCCATGCTCTTCCCGGCATGCCTGAACGCGACCAGATCCGTGTGATAGCAGGCCCAGTTCGGGCTCCGCTCGCCGCGGCCGCTTTCGCTCAAGCGCCGCACCACATCGCCGTCCGGGTCGAGCAGGCAGATGGGCGGGACCGGCGCTTCCGCAAGTCGCTTCTGCCGCCGCGCTTCGCGCAGAAGATTCCGCACCTGGAACACCGATGGCGCGCCGTACTCCTTGGCGGCGAGCAGGGGCGCAGAGAAGGCTTCGCGTCCCTCAATCCGCTGCGGCGCCGAGAATGCTTCCGTCATCCTTCTGCAGCACCACCGCCAGATGTTCGCCCCGCGGCCGCCCCGCCCCGAAACTTGCCCCGTTGCCGTTCCAGGTGCCAAGCGACGTAATCGAACGGACCACGTTCACTTCGGTGAGGGTGGCGCCGATATTCTCGCCGCCGCCGATATGGGTCGTGTGCATGTCGTCGAACCCGAACAGCCAGATGCGCGCCACGCCGCTGCCGCGGCCTACCGCCACCCGAACCCTGTCTCCTGCCACCGTCATCGTGAGCGGCACTGCATTCCGTGCCGCGACGCGACGCGCTTCAGCAATCGCGCGAACAATATCCGGTCGATCCGACCCGACGAACTGCGTTTTCCCGTCCACCACCGCCTCGGGAGTGTACACCTCCTCGGATCGTCCGATCCCCGCATACCATTCCTGCCGTTCGGTCGCCGCGTTCAGCGAGTAGGGATCCGTCCAGCCGGTATCATTGAAGTATGTGACGTGCAGGTCGAGCGCCAGCAGGTCCTTCTCCGCAGTCTTCAGTCGTCCGAGCAATCGATCGGCGGGCGGGCAGTCGGAGCATGCCTCGGAGGTGTAGAGCTCCAGAACGACCGGCCGCGCCAGCGCCGCTGTGGGCAGAAGCAGGAGAGCGAGGAAAAGCCAGCGAATCATCGAACGCTTTCCTCCAGCGACGCCCGCGCCCGGCTCAGATTGCCTGATCGAGCGCCTGCTCGATGTCGGCCAGGATGTCGTCGATATGCTCGATGCCGATCGAAAGCCGCACATATCCATCCGATACTCCGGTCGCGGCCTGCTCGGCAGGCGAAAGCTGCGAGTGCGTCGTCGATGCCGGGTGGATGGCGAGGCTCCTCGCGTCGCCAATATTGGCGACGTGATAGAACATCTTCAGCGCCGAGATGAAGCGCCTGCCCGCCTCCATCCCGCCCGCCAGCTCGAAGCCGAGCAATCCGCCAAAGCCGCCGCTGAGGTAACGCTCCGCCAGCGCTTTTGCCGCCGCACCGTTGTACCGGGGATGGATGACGCGGGTCACCCCTTTGCGTCCGGCCAGGAACGTCGCCACCTTCTCGGTATTCGCGCAATGCCGCTCGATGCGTAGCGGCAGCGTTTCCAGGCCCTGGATGATCAGGAACGCGTTGAAGGGCGAAAGCGCCGCGCCGAGATCGCGCAGCAGCACCACCCGCATGCGGATGATGTAGGCGATCGGCCCAAGCGGCTTCACCGCCTCGGTCCACACCGCACCATGATAGCTCGGATCCGGCGTGTTCAACAGCGGCTGGCGCTCCTTGTGCGAAGCCCAGTCGAAATTCCCCCCGTCCACCACCGCGCCGCCGATCGAATTGCCGTGCCCGCCGATATATTTCGTTGTCGAATACATCACCACGGCCGCGCCATGGTCGAGCGGCCGGCAGATGATCGGCGCAGCCGTATTGTCCATGATCAGCGGAATGCCGAGCGGCCGCCCGATCGCTGCCACCTCGCCGATCGGAAACACCGAAAGCTTCGGATTCGGCAGCGTCTCCGCGTAATAGGCGCGGGTTTTTGCATCGGTCGCACGGCGGAAATTCTCGGGATCCGCCGGATCGACGAAGCGGGCCTCGATCCCCTGGTCCTTCAGCGTGTTGGCGAACATGTTCCAGGTGCCGCCGTACAAATCCGTCGAGGAAACGATATTGTCCCCGGCGCGGGCAAGGTTCTGCACCGAAAACGCCGTGGCCGCCTGGCCCGAGGCGGTGGCGAGCGCGGCAACACCACCTTCGATCGCCGCCAGCCGCTCTTCGAGCACCGCCGTCGTCGGGTTCATGATCCGCGTATAGATGTTCCCAAGCTCCTTCAGCGCGAACAGGTTCGCTGCATGTTCGGGGCTTTTGAACTGATACGAGGTCGTCTGGTGGATCGGCACGGCAACCGAGCCGGTTTCCGGATCCGCACGCCAGCCGGCGTGCAAGGCAAGCGTTTCGGGATGACGAGGCGGATTTTGCATTGCAGATCCTCATGGCTCTCCGGGCCGAGACAGGATCGCCCGGTCGAAAGCAGCGGGTGGGGTGTGGATTGTCGCCCGCCAGAATGAACCGTTCAAGCCGTGCCCCCCACTTGCAATACGTCGCACCGGTCTAAGTGGATCCGGTATAGAATCCGCCCGCGACTCGGGGAGAACAGGAATGCGCTCCATCCTGATGATCGGCCCCATGATCGGCCTCGTCGGCCTGCTCGGCGGCTGCGGCACGTCGCAACCCGGCCGCACCGAAGGCGGCATGGCCACCGGTGCCGCCACCGGCGGCGCCATCGGGATCGTCGGTGGCCCGGTCGGGGTGGTGATCGGAGCTGCGATCGGCGCCGGAGCCGGCGCACTCACCGCCGTCAACACGAGTCCCGAGAAACTCAATCTCGGCAGCCCGCCCTGGAACAATTCTGAGGCCGGGGCCACCTCCGAGCCACCCGGCCCGATGCCGGCCGCCAATCAGCCCGCTCCGGCTGGCCAGCAACCCATTCCTCTCAGCCCAAATCCGGCCGGATCGAACCCAGTCAGCCAGAACCAGGTTGGAACAGATCCCGTCGCACCGAACCCCGTCGGGTCCAATCAGGCCGGCTCGAATGCGGTTACGGAGACCCCGATCGCCCCGCCTGCTGCCGGAACAACTTCACCCGCCGTGCCGCCTCAGTAGCGGCGAAGAAGCGCCACCAGCCGGCCCTGCACCTTCACCCGCTCAGCCGGCAAAAGCCTGACCTCGTAGCGCGGATTCGCGGGCTCCAGCGCGATCGACTGGCCGCGCCGGCGCAGCCGCTTGAGCGTCACCTCCGCCTCGTCCACCAGCGCCACCACGATCTGCCCATTCTCCGCCGTTTCGGCCTTGCGGATCACCGCTGTATCGCCGTCCAGGATGCCGGCCTCGATCATCGAGTCCCCGGCTACCTCAAGCGCGTAATGCTCGCCACTGCTCAGCATGGCCAGCGGCACCTCGACTTGCGTCCCGGAATCGCGTAGCGCCTCGATCGGCAGGCCCGCCGCAATCCGCCCGTAGAGTGGAATTTGCACCGCGCCCGCCTCGCCGGCGGCCCGCACCCCTGGCAGCCGGCCGGTGAAATCGCCGCGGATCACGTTCGGCTGAAACCCTCCCACCTCGCCGCGCCCCTCGGCCCTGAGCGCGAGGGAGGAGCGCTGCGCCGTCTCCGCCGGCATCCGCAGCACCTCGAGCGCCCTTGCGCGGTGCCGCCGCCGCCGCAGAAACCCCCGCTCCTCCAACGCCGAGATCAGCCGATGCACCCCCGACTTCGATTTGAGCTGCAGGGCCTCCTTCATCTCCTCGAAGCTCGGCGAAAAACCCGACGTCTTGAGATGCCGGTCGATGAAGACCAGAAGCTCGTGCTGCTTGCGCGTGAGCATGTAGGACCCAACCCTTTCGCGGCCGCCCTCGGTGGCCGGCCCAGCGCGACCGGAACAAACCGGCAACCCTGTTGGCTTCTAAAGCGCGCGCGGAAGCCGCGTCAAGCGATTCTCACCGTCACTTCAGATGCCAAGCCGATCCAGCCGGATCACCGGAACCGCCGCGTCGGCGGGCAGGGCAGGGGCATGCGGCGGCCGCACGATCAGCGCGTCGGCCTCGGCCAGGAGCCGCATCAGTGAGGAATCCTGGCGCGGAAACGCGGTCACAACCAGGCGCCCGGCGCCATCCCGCGAAAGCCTGGCCCTGAGATGGTCGGCCCGCCCGTCATTGGCCGCCACCGCCGCGCCCAACCTTGCCTCTTCGCTCGCCAGCGTCTCCCCTTCCTGTCCCGTGAGCCGCGCCACCGCGGGCAACAGAAAGAGAATGGCACACACCATCGCAGACACCGGGTTCCCCGGCAGCCCGAGAATCGGGACCGCGCCCACGCGCCCGGCAATCAGCGGCTTGCCTGGCCGCATCGCGATCTTCCAGAAATCGAGCACGAAGCCGAGCCGCTCGAGCCCCGCCTGCACTAGGTCGAACTGCCCGACGCTCGCTCCCCCGGTCGTCACCAGGAGATCCATCCCCCGCGCCGCCTCGGCTGCCTCCGCGATCGCCGCCGCGTCATCCCGCACGATCGGCAGCAGGGTCACCTCCCCACCACCCGCCCTGACCAGCGCACCCAGTGCATGCGCATTCGAACTCACGATCCCACCCGGCGGCAGCGCTTCCCCTGGCAGCGCGATCTCGTCGCCGGTAGCAAGAATCGCCACCCGCGGCGCCCGGTGCACCGCGATCCAGGGATGATTCGCCGCCGCCGCAAGCCCGATATCGCGCGCCGTCAACCGCTTCCCCGCCGGGGCGAGCGCAACGCCTTCCGAGAAATCCTGCCCGGCCCGCCGGACATGCTGTCCGTCTCGCACCGCCTCGCCGATCACGATGCGCGATCCTTCGTCCTTTGCATCCTCCTGCGGCAGGACCGCATCCGCCCCATCCGGCATCACGCTGCCGGTGAAGACGCGCACTGTCTCGCCCGGCCCAACGCGCCCGGCAAACGGGTGCCCGGCCGGCGCGCTGCCGATCACCGTGAGCCGCGCCCCCATCCTTCCGTCCACGGCGTGCAACGCAAACCCGTCCATGGCCGAAACATCGCACGGCGGTTGCGTCCGCCGCGCCACGATCGGCTCGGCGCTCACACGGCCGAAGGCCACGGCCAGCGAAACGACTTCCGCAGGCGTCGGCCTGAGTGGCGCCAGGATCCGCGCGCGTGCTTCCTCGACGCTCAGCATCCTCTGCCTGGCCTCACGCCGCGCGATACTCGCCGGACTTGCCCCCCGCCTTGTGGGTCAGCCTGAGTGCCTCGATCCGCATGCCCCGATCCACCGACTTCAGCATGTCGTAGAGGGTCAGCGCCGCCACCGCCGCCGCCGTCAGCGCCTCCATCTCCACCCCCGTCTTCCCACTCGTCTTCACCGTCGCCGCAATCTCCACTGCCGGTCCGGCTTCGTCCGCAGCAAGTGTTATGGCCACTGAAGAAAGCGCCAGCGGATGGCAAAGTGGAATGAGTTCAGCCGTCCGCTTGGCCGCCATGATGCCGGCAATCCGTGCCGCCGCCAGTACATCCCCCTTCGGCGCCGTCCCGTCCAGTATCCGCGCCAGTGTGGCCGCCAGCATGACGACCCGCGCCTCTGCGGTCGCCGTCCGCTCGGTCTCTCGCTTACCGCCCACATCCACCATGGCGGCGCGGCCTTCGTGGTCGAGATGGGTAAGCCCCTTGCTCATTCCTCGCCGAGCAGCCGCCGCGTCGCCGCCGCCACGTCCCTCTCGCGCATCAGCCCTTCCCCCACCAGGAAGCAATGCGACCCTACCGCCACCAGTCGCCGCACATCGTCATGGCTCGCAATCCCGCTCTCGCTGACCAGGAAACGATCGGGTGGCACCTGCGGCGCCAGCTCCAATGTGACGTTAATATTTGTTTCCAATGTCTTGAGATTACGGTTATTGATCCCGATCAACGTCGTCTCGAGCCCAAGTGCCCTCTCGAGTTCCCTGGGCTCGTGCACCTCCGCCAGCACATCCATGTCGAGCGCCCGGGCCAGAGCCTCCAGCTCCCGCGCCTCCTCGTCTTCCAGTGCCGCCATGATCAGGAGGATCGCGTCGGCACCCATGGCCCGGCTCTCATAGACCTGCCACGGATCGAGAATGAAATCCTTCCGCAGCACCGGCAGATGCACCGCCGCCCGCGCTGCCTTCAGATGCGCCGGGCTGCCCTGAAAGTAATGAGCGTCAGTGAGCACCGAGAGGCATGTGGCACCGCCTGCTTCGTAGGCACGGGCCAGCGCCGCTGGATCGAAGTCGGGCCGAATCAGCCCCGCCGAAGGAGAAGCCTTCTTGATCTCCGCGATCAACGAAAAGCCTGCCTCCGCGACCCGCTCCTTGAGCGCCAGGCCGAACCGCCGCGTGCCTTCCTCTGCGCCACCAATCCGGTTCTTCAGCGTCTCGATGCTCGTCTCGGCCTTCGCGTTGGCCACCGCCGCCCGCGTGTCCTGGCAGATGCGCGCGAGCGCGTCCGGCGCCACTCCCGGGCTCATCCGACCGCCCTCGCGCTCTCGCTTCTCAGCGCCTCGAGCGCGGCCAATGCCCGGCCCGAGGCCACTACCTCGGCCGCCTCCGCCACCCCGGCACGCACGTTCGAAGCGCGCCCCGCCACCACCAGCGCCGCGCCCGCGTTGAACAGCACGGTATCCCGGTACGGCCCCGGCTCGTCCATCAGCATCGCCACCAGCGCGGCGGCATTCCTCGCCGCCTTGCCTCCGCGGATGGCCTCAGCCGGCACGCGCTCGAATCCGGCCTCCTCCGGGGTCAGCTCGAATTCGCGTATGCCGTCCGCCGAAAGCGCCGCCACCTGGTTCTCACCCGCCAGCGTCAGCTCGTCGAGCCCCTGGCCGTGCACCACCCATGCCCGTTCCGAGCCAAGCCGGCCAAGTGTTTCCGCCATCGGCCGCGCCCATTCCGGGGCAAACACGCCGACAAGCTGGCGCCGGACGCGCGCCGGGTTGGCGAGCGGGCCGAGCAGGTTGAAGATCGTCCGCGTCCCGATCTCCTGGCGCGGCCCCCCCGCATGATGCAACGCCGCGTGATGGCGCGGCGCGAGAAGAAATACCGAGCCGGCGGCATTCAGCACCTCCGCCAGGCGGGGAAACGGGATCTCGATCTTGACCCCGAGCGCCTCCAGCACGTCCGCTCCCCCGGTCTGAGAGGAAAGCGCCCGGTTGCCGTGCTTGGCCACCGGCACGCCGGCGCCTGCCACCACGAACGTGACCGCGGTCGAGACATTGAGTGTTCCGGCCGCATCCCCCCCGGTGCCGCAGACATCCATCGCCTCCGCCGGTGCCTCCACCGCCACCATGCGCCGGCGCATCGCCCTGACCGCGCCGGCAATCTCCGGCACCGTCTCGCCCCTCACCCGCATCGCCATCAGAAGGGCCGCGATCTGCGCCGGTGTCGCCTCTCCCGACATGATGATCCCGAACGCCTCTTCCGCCTCCGGCTCGCTCAACGTGGCGCGATTCGCCAGGCGGGCGAGAACAGGCTTCAGCCCTGACGACACGGTGGGGCCCGCTCAGGCCGCCCTGGCGGGAGCGTTGGCGCCGCGGACGATGGCCAGAAAATTGGCGAGGATCGCGTGTCCCTCCTCGCTTGCGATGCTCTCCGGGTGGAACTGTACCCCGAACACGGGCGCCACCCGGTGCCTGAGACCCATCACGATGCCGTCCTCCGTCCAGGCGGATACCACAAGCTCGGCCGGCAGCCTGGCGCGGGAAACGACCAGGCTGTGATAGCGGGTGGCGACGAGCGGGTTTTTGACCCCGGTGAACAGGGGGCTCCCGTCATGAAAGATGCGGCTCGTCTTGCCGTGCATCGGCACCGGCGCACGTTCGATCGTCCCCCCGAACGCCTGGCCAACCGCCTGGTGCCCCAGGCACACGCCGAGAATCGGCACCTTTCCTACCGCGGCGCGAATCAGCGGAACGCAAATTCCCGCCTCGTTCGGCGTGCAAGGCCCCGGCGACAGCACGATCGCCTCGGGCTTTCTGGCCAACGCCTCTTCCACACTGATCGCATCGTTCCGCCACACCTCGGAGGTGCCGCCGACCTCGCCCAGGAAGTGCACCAGGTTGAATGTGAAGCTGTCGTAGTTGTCGATCAGAAGCAGCATGGCGCCATTCTGGGAAGCCTCCGCGTCGGGGTCAATGCGGGTCCGCGACACCCGCTCATCCTTCGCTCCGGGGCTGCGGCAGATTGGCCGCCAGGTTCCGGCGGTAATGGATGAACCGGGTCCGTTCCGCGATCCGGTCGTAAAGCCGCATCGCCACCGTGTTCGTCTCGTGCGTCAGCCAATAAACCCTGACGCATCCGTCCCTGGCGGCGGTCTCGTAAACGTAGTCGATCAGCCGCCGGCCGATTCCCTGTCCCCGTATCTCCGGCGCAACGAACAGGTCCTGAAGATAGCAGTAATCGCCCTCCGTCCAGGACGAGCGATGCCGGATGTGATGCACGAGGCCGACCGCCGAAGAGCCCTGCCAGGCCAGCGCTCCGCCAAGCGGCTCCGCCGGATCGAGCAGCCTTGCCCAGGTCACGTTCGAGATCTCGGGCGGAATATCGACCTTGTAGAAAGCCTGGTAACCGCGCCACAGCGGCAGCCAAGCCGCATGATGCCCGCGCTCGAAGGTTCGCACCTCGATCCCGTCCCCCCGTATCATCCCCGCTGCCCCTGCTTCTGTATGCCTGCCCTCGGGCGGCGAGGTGTCAGTGGTGAGAGTTGTTCCAGTTCGAAATGAACTGCATCATCTTGCCTTGCATCAGGTTTCTCTCACTCATGTTCTGACTGTTCGCCATGTTGAAGAGCGCATTCTTGAGTTCCGTGCAGCCCGGCTGGTCCTGGAACTCGTGCAGCCATGCGCACAGCACCACTACCGCAAGCTCGGTGCATTGCCCGACGAACGGATGATCGTTGCTTTCCATCTCCGCCGGCAGGAATGTGTACTCGAAGTTGGCACCTCCCACACCCGTGCCACCGACGAGCCCGCTGATCGAGGTCCCAAACTTCTTGGCATCCTCCCCGTTAATCGGAATTTCAACGCTGATCGCCGTCGGGTCGTGGATCATCGGTGCATCGTTGTACCACGTCCCTTCGCAGGTGAATCTGTTCTTGGTGCCCATCACATTCGCGATCATTGTTTTCACCTGCGCGGTCATGTAGCTGCTGGGATTCCACCCGACCACGGCCGCGACAGTGCCGTCGACCCGCGCCAGCATCGCTGTATGTCCGTTATAAGCATAACCGATACAGCCTTTCGGCTCGGAGATCGTGAAGGTGCTGAGAAGCCTGCTTCCCCAAAAGCTCCCCTGGCCTTCGCCCGGCGCATCGTGGAACAATCCGCGCATGCTGGAGACCGCGACCAGCCCGATGGCATTCTTGTTGTCTACTGTTACCGCAACGACCATGTTTGCCTCTCCTTCCATAAAGCACGCCGATTCTCAGGCGCCTCCGCAAAAATGCACAACGAGCGCCGCGTCGGTCACCTCACTCCCGCCGCAGGATGCGCGGCGCATCGTCCGCCCAGGAAACCGAAACGCGCGCCCCCGGCGTCAGTTCGCCCGCCTGGTCGCTCGGCATCGCCGTCGTCACGCTGCCGTGCCCGTCGGCAAGCTCGATCCTGAGGCTGGTCAGCGCGCCGAAGAACGTCCGTCCTGCGATCGTCCCGTCCAGTCCGCCATTCGCGCCCTCCGGCCCCACCCGCACCGTCTCCGGGCGCAGCAGGAAGTAGATGCGTGTGCCCGCCGCCATCCCCTGCGCCCGCGCGGCCCGCACCTTCCGCCCGAACAACTCGACAATCCCTTCCGTCCCGTCCACCACCTCCGCCGGCAACTCCGCCACCGCACCCACGAATCGCGCCACGAAGATGTTGTCCGGCTCGCCATAAATCGCAGCCGGCGTGCCCACTTGCGAAAGCTGGCCCTGGTGCATCACCACCACCCGATCCGAGATGGAGAGCGCCTCTTCCTGGTCGTGCGTGACGAAAATCGTCGTTACCTTCGTCTCCTGCTGAATGCGCCGGATCTCCTCGCGCAACTGCACCCTGACCTTGGCATCGAGCGCCGACAGCGGCTCGTCGAGAAGCAGGGCCAGGGGGCGGATCGCCAGCGCCCGCGCCAGCGCCACGCGCTGCTGCTGCCCGCCGGAAAGCTGGTGCGGATATTTCCCCCGGTGCTGCATGAGCCCGACCAGCTCCAGCAGTTCTTGCGCCCGCTCCGCCTGCTCATTCGCATCGACCCGCCGCACCTTCAGCCCGAAACGGATATTTTCCTCTGCCGTCATGTTCGGGAACAGCGAGTACGCCTGGAACACCATCCCCATCTGCCGCTTCGCCGGCGGCTCGGCGGTGATCTCCGTCCCGGCCAGCCTGACCGTACCCCGGTCCGGCTCCTCGAACCCGGCAACGATGCGGAGCAGCGTCGTCTTGCCGCATCCCGAAGGCCCGAGCAGGGACACGAACTCGCCCTCTTCCAGCGCCAGCGAAACATCGCTCAGCACCTTCGCCGGACCGAAGCTCTTCGCCACTCCCTCGACTTCGAGATAGCCCATCAGCGCGCCCCTCCGATCTGCACCTGCCCCCTTCCGGTCAGCAGCACGCCCAGCATGGCCAGCCAGGTGATCAGGAACGAAAGCAGCGTCAACGCTGCCGCCTCGGTCGCCGCAGTCTGGCCGACATAGTTGATATAGACCGCAAACGTGTTGAACAGCAGGATGTTCGCGAACGTGAACTCACCCATCACGATCGCAATCGTCAGCAGCGCCGCCCCGATCAGCGCCGTCGAGAGATTGGGCACGATCACCCGGAACATGATCGAGAGCCAGCCTGCTCCCACGCTCTGCGCCGCTTCCGTCAAGGTGCGCAGATCGAGGGCCCGCATTCCCACTTCGAGCGCCCGGTAGGTGTAGGGAAGGGCGAGAATGACGTACGGCACGACGAGATAGTTGGCCGTGCCGACGAACCATGAAGGCCCCCTGTAAAGCGCCGTCAGTCCGGCCACCAGTGCGATCGGCGGCACCACGAACGGCAATACCGAGACGAAGTCGAACAGCGCGCGGAGCCTCTGCACGCGGAGGTTCATCCAGAACACCGCCGGCACCAGGATCACCAGCCCGACCAGGATCGTCTCGATCGCCAGCCTTAGCGACAGCCCGAGGCTTTGCCAGAGCTGCTGCTCATGCACGAGCGCGACATAGGCACGCAACCCGTAGCGGTTGCCGCCCTCCCAGAAGCTGAAGGCGCCGGTCGAGACCAGCGGCACCAGGAAATAGAGCCCGATCAAGACGAGCCCGATTTTCGGCCCGGTTTCGGAACGACGGCGTTTTCTCATGGCCGTGCCCAGCGCCCGACCTGCCGGGCGATCAGCGCGTAAAGGCCCATCACCGCCACCATGACGAGAATCATCCCGAAGGCGAGTGCCGCCCCGGTCTGGGGCGAGAGCATGACATTGCCCGAGAGCACATTGCTGATCTCGACCGGTACCAGTGCGACGATCCCCGAAGAGATCGCATAGGGTGTCGCATAGGCCGAGAACGCATTGCCGAACAGCAGGATATAGGCCGAAAGCAAGGACGGCAGCAGGATCGGCAGCCCGACATACCGCCAGTAATCGACGCTCGAGGCACCGAGATTCTCCGCCGCCTCCCGCCACTGCTTCCGCAGCGCCTCCAGCGCCGGCGTGATCACGATGATCATCAGCGGCACCTGGAAATAGGCGTAGACGATGACGAGCCCGAGGATCGAATAGAGCCGGAACCCGGCGCCGTAGAGGTCGATCCCGATCGACTTCAGCCAGACCGTGATCACCCCGAGGCTGCCGAGCGTCGCAATGAACGCGAACGCCAGCGGCACGCCGGCGAAATTGGCGGCGACGGCGCTGAACGTGGTGACGAGCGAGCCAAGGCCGCGCGGCATCCCCGGCCGCATCACGAAATAGGCCGCCAGTGCCCCGATGACGAGGCCGACCAGGGCGGAGGCGGCCGAAAGCTCGATCGAGTTGCGGAACGCGATCAGCGTCTGCGCCTGATCGAGCTCGCCGACATAGCGCCAGGTGAATCCGTGCGCGCCGCTGAAGGCGGTGGCCAGCAGCATCAGAGTCGGCAGAATCAGGAAGGCCGCGACATAGAGAAGAAACGGTCCGACAAAAATCAGCGTCAAGACGCCGCCCGAGCGGGCAAAAAGTCCCGCCCGGTGAGCGCGTGTTGGGGCGCCGGCTGCGGTGGCAGCCTCGCTCACGCCTTGACCATCTTCGTCCAGTTCGCGGCGAGCGCGGCCTGCGCCTTCTTGCTCTGCTCGTTGTTGGCAAACAGCGCCTCCGCGTACGGTCCCGGAGGCGGCAGGTCCGCCGTCAGTTCCTTCGAGATCACGCCGCGTTTCACCATGTCGGCGAAGCGGGCCGGATGCGCGAAGCCCTGGAGGAACAGGATCTGTCCCGCATCCGAGTACAGGAACTCCTCCCACAGTTCCGCCGCCCGCGGGTGTGGCGCATAGCTGCTGATCGCCTGGCAGTAATACGCGCCATAGGGAGTCGCACCCTCCGGTATGATGGTGTCGATGGTGACCATTCCCTTCGATTTTTTCGCCTGCGCCAGATTGAGATAGTCCCAGTTGATGACGACCGGTGTCTGCCCGGAGACGATGCTCGCCGCCGTCGCGGAGGTCGGGTTGAAGTTGCCGAGTTTCGCCAGCTCCGCGAAATACTGGATGCCCGGCATGATGTCGTCGAGAGAGCCGCCGTTCGCGATCGACGCCGCCATCACCGCGGCGAATGCCGCAGCCGCCCCGAGCGGGCTGTTATTCAGCGACACCATCCCTTTGTATTCCGGCTTCTTGAGGTCCGCCCAGCTCTGCGGCGCGGTCTTCGCGACCGAGCGGTTCACGCCGAACGAGACCAGGCCGAAATAATCGCCCCACCAGAGCCCGCCCGGGTCCTTCATGTTCGCCGGGATGCTGTCCCAGGTCGCCACCTTGTAGGGCCGGAAAAGCCCCTCGCTCGCGCCGATCAGCGCGAACGATGGCCCGACATCGACCACGTCCGGCCCGCGCGACTGGCCCTTCATCGAGCGGATCGACTGCAGCTCTTGCGCCGAGCTGTCGTCCGGCGCCGCGTTGTTGACACGGATGCCGTACTTCTTCTCGAAAGTGCCGATGATGGTGCCGTAATTCGCCCAATCCGGCGGCAGGGCAATGGTATTGACGGCGCCCTCCGCCTGCGCCGCCTTGATCAGTGTGGCATCCGTTGCACTCGCTGCGCGCGCCGCCCGCGGCAGGAGGCCGGCCGCAGTACCGGCGCCGGCCAGAAGCATCAGCTCTCGCCTTCCCACACAAGCTGAAACGGCGGCCCTGAAGTCCCTCATCGTCGTCCTCCCCGGATCATCGATCGGGTCCGTTTACCACGAATCCCCGAGGCCGGAACGCGCGCTCCGTGACGCATTTCCTACATGGCGGCCCGCCGCGGGTCCCACTCCCCGTCACCCGCCGCCCCGCGCCGTCAGCGTTGCCGGCTCTGCCACTCCGGGGCCGTAAAAATCGGCACTTCGAGGGGAGGAAGGGGCGGCCGGCCGAGGATCGCATCGGCCGCCTTCTCGGCGATCATGATCGTCGGCGCGTTGAGGTTGCCGGTGGTGATCGAGGGCATGATCGAGGAATCGACCACCCTCAGCCCCGCCAGCCCGATCACCCGCGCCTCCGCATCCACGACCGCCCTTGCATCCTCCGCCCGGCCCATCCGGCAAGTGCCGCAGGGATGGTAGGCACTCTCAACCTTCTGCCGTACGAACGCGTCGATCGCCTCGTCGGAGACCACCTCCGCCCCCGGAGCGATCTCCCGCCCACGGTAGCGGTCGAACGCTGCTTGCGCGAAAATCTCGCGTGTCAGGCGAACCGCTGCCCGCATCTCAACCTTATCGTTCTCGTGGCTCAGATAATTGAAACGGATTTGCGGCTTCTCTGCGGGATCGGCCGAACGCAGTCTCACATCGCCGCGGCTGTTCGAGCGCATCGGCCCGACATGGGCCTGGAAGGCGTGCTCCGAAACCAGCGTGCTGCCATCGTAGGATATGGCAAGCGGCAGGAAATGATACTGGATGTCGGGATATCTCACGCCGGCGCGGCTGCGGATGAAACCGCCGCTCTCGAAATGATTGCTCGCGCCCAGCCCGTCGTGAAACAAGAGCCAGCGCATGGCGATCATCATCTTCGCAAGCGGGCGCTGGGTCGGATAGAGCGTGATTGGCTCGCGGCACGCCACCTGGAAATAGAACTCGAGATGGTCCTGCAGATTTTCTCCCACTCCCGGCAAATCCCGCACCACTTCGATCCCGTGCCGACGAAGCTCCACCTCCGGCCCCACACCGGAAAGTTTCAGAAGCTGCGGCGAGTTGATCGGCCCGCCGGCGAGGATGACCTCCCGCCGCGCCCTCTGCTCATGCTCCTGCCCCGCCCGGTAGTACCGTACACCAACCGCCCGCCGTCCTTCGAAGACAATCCGGCTGACCAGTGCCCCGGTCCGGAGCAAAAGGTTGCGCCGCCGCAACGCCGGCTGCAGATAGGCATTCGCCGCGCTGGCGCGCACGCCGCGATAGACGGTCATGTCCATCCGGCCGAAGCCTTCCTGCTGGAAGCCGTTCATATCCTCCGTCAGCGGATAGCCCGCCTGCCGCCCCGCCTCGATGAAGGTGCGATAGAGCGGGTTCGAGAGCGTGCCGCAGCAGGTGTTGAGAGGGCCTTCTCCGCCGCGCCACGCATCACCTCCTTCGGCGCGCGTCTCGGCGCGGCGGAAATAGGGCAGCAGGTCCCGATAGGTCCAGCCTCGCGCCCCCTCTTCCTCCCAGCGATCGAAATCGAACGGATTGCCGCGCACATAGACGAGGCCGTTGATGGAGGAGGAGCCGCCGGTGACCTTGCCGCGCGGGCAGGCGATGCGCCGCCCGTTCAGTCCCGGCTCCGGCTCGCTTTCATAGAACCAGTTGTAGCGCTCTCTGTGCATCGGGATCGCCAGCGCCGCCGGCATCTGGATGAACATCGAGCGATCCGAGCCGCCCCTCTCCAGCAGCAGCACGGTATGGCGGCCGTCCTCGCTCAGCCGCGCCGCCAGCACGCACCCGGCCGATCCCGCACCGACGATCACATAATCGAATTCGTCAACCGCCATGATCGTCGCTGATAGTCCTTGCCCCTGTCGGCCGGGAGGGGGCCGCCGCCCCGCCGGGACAGAGTTGCCTTTGATGCAAGTTACTTGCTATTTGTGCAAATCCCTGCCAGCCTCGGCCGATGCAGGCCAAAGCGATTGCAGAGCGGATCGGCACCGAGATCAGGCGGGCACGCACGGCCCGTGCGATGACGCTCGCCGCACTCGCAGGGCGTGCCGGCTTGTCGGAGGCGTTCCTCTCGCGCGTCGAGCGCGGCGAAGCCTCGAGCTCGGTTGCAAATCTGGTGAAGATCGCCGCTGGGCTCGGGCTCGGCCTGCAAGATCTGCTCGGAGAAAGCGCGAAGCCGGAGCGAACGGTCCTCGCGGTCCATCGCGGCAGCGAAGCTGATCGCGACTCTGAACTGGAAAGCACGGGATATCGCTGGCATCGCATCGTCGGCGGCGCGCCGCGCGATCGCATCGCCGTCTTTCATCTGGTTTTTCCGAAGCGGAACCGGATGCGTGTCATGGTCTCGCATCCGGGGCAGGAACATTGTTATGTGCTCTCGGGAGAGATCGCTTTCTTTGTCGGCGGCGAAACTCACCACCTTCGCGCCGGCGACAGCATTTTCATCGCCTCGGAGCAGCCGCATCGCGCAGAGGCGGCAGGAGGAGGCGAGGCGCATGTCCTGATGACGGTGGCGAAGCCCGAACATGAACCGGAAGCTCTCGACTGGTGGCGGATGCCGATCAGCGGAGCGTGCCGGCGGCCAGATCAGTCTAAGCCGCGAACCAAGGAGGAAATCTCATGACCGAGGCTCTGGTTCCCCGCGAAGCGTCACGCCAACACCACCTGCCATTCGAAACCCGCCACATCGACGATATGCAATGGGAGACCATCCGCTGGCCCGGTGAAACCGGCAAGATGCTGTTTCACCCGCGGCCGGAACGCCCGACCGAGCCGAACGCCGGCATTCTGCGCCTCGAGCCCGGTGCGCACCATCCGGAGCACTACCACGGCTTCGCTCAGGTCTGGTACATCCTGTCCGGAGAATATGAGATCGATGGCAAGCTTCATGGCCCGGGCACGATGCTGTTCCATCCCGATCCCCATTTCGAGGGTGCGTTGCATACCAAAACCGGTGGCGAGATCCTGATCGTCCAGTACCCCGGACCGACGACGACGGAACGGCCGATCTACAGCGACCGCTTCAACGTGGAGGAACGGCGTTCCGTTCCGGAGGAACGCATCGACCGCTGATGCGCTCGATGATAGCGTCCCTCCTCCGCGCTGCGCTCGGCTTGGCGGCGAACGAAAGGCGATGAGCGCTACGCAAGTCAGGTGACGCGCCGGATCGCGCAAGCCGAAACTGCGCGGTACCTTCTGCGCCGCTGCCTCGCAGGGGAGAGCGGGAGTTTTCGGATGCAGGATCCGTCCAGGCTGACCCAGGCTGACAGCGACTGCCGCCACCCGGCTCATCGGTCAGGGAAAACTGCGGCCCGAGGCGTTGATGGAGGCATTGCTGGTTCGCATCGCCGCGCGCAGCCGGAGCGGCCGTGATCGGCAAGACCGTCACCACCGAATTCGCCACCCGCAAACCGGGACCAACGGCAAATCCGCACCGCCTCACCCGCACCCCGGGCGGCTCTTCCGGCGGCTCGGCCGCTGGCGTTGCCGGGGGTGGCACTTCGCGATGGCATGGAGGGTGCGGCCCGCACTCTCTCGCCCAGGAGAAAATCATGCGCAAACTCTTTCTTGCCGCCGCGTTCACAGGATTTCTGGCGACACCATCGCGGCGAAATCTGGGTCGAGAACGGAGAACAGCGCCGCATTGCCGAGGCCTGTGTCCGCCAGCTCACCCTGGATCACACCGTTCCGGCGCCGATCGTGACCCGCATCGACAAAGCGATGCCCTTCTATCCGGCCGAGTGCTATCGTCAGAACTTCATCCCACGGCATCCGGACAATCTTTATATCGTGATCGACGACGCGCCGAAAGTGACGGCACTGGCCTGGCTTTTTCCAGATCTCTACACCGCTCGTCCCGTTCTCGCGCGCATTGCCTCGACGAATGAGTCCGTTGCCGACTTGAGTAACTTCACCCCTCGGGCGGTCCGGCAACGGCATCGATCCGTGTTCATTCCCGAACGTTGTGATGGCCGGCCGGAATGACGGGCTCGGAGAATTTGCCGCGGCCGTTCCGCCTCGGCACCAGAGAGCGACTGCAGCGGGTTCTCAGGGCAGCGGAGCGGCGGCTCCGCCTCGATCTCTGGTTTCCCCATTCGCCGCTGTTCCTCGCGGTCCTCATCCTCGGCCTGCTGCTGGTCCGCCACGCGCGCCGCGCCGCGCTGTTCGCGCATCTCTCGGCCCATGCCCCGCTCACCGCCTCGCCGGACATGATCGCCGCCGTGATCGACGGTGCACCGAGTGCCGTCATCGGGGCGTTTCTGATTGTAATGTCTTTCGGCCTCTTGCGACGCTCGAGGCTTGCCTGGGTCATCGCACTGATCAGCGCGACCGCGAGCTTCCTTCTGGCCGCGCTCGGCTGGACCGGCGGAATCCAAAGCCACGCGCGACTGCTGATCTACAACGGCTGCGTTCTCGCGCTGCTGCTCCTCTTCAGTCACAGGTTCAACCGCAGCAGCCTCGCCTCGGCAACGCTGTTCGCGATCATCAGCGTTGCTTCCCTGCTCGCCTACGCGGTACTTGGTAGCTTCCTGCTCGGCGCGAGCTTTGCCCCGCCGATCACGGATCTCCTCACGGCCCTCTATTACGCGATCGTCACCATGAGCACGGTCGGCTACGGCGACGTCGTACCGAAAACCAACGACGCACGTCTGTTTACGGTCTCGATCATCGTACTCGGGATCACGGTCTTCGCGACCTCGCTCAGCGCGCTGTTGTTGCCGTTGATCTCGCGTCGGGTAGAAGGACTTTTTCAGAACCGGGAGAGACGCGCAATGCGCAGCAACCATTACATCGTCGTCAGTGACAGCGCTCTTGCCCGCAATACCCGCCGAGAACTGAAGGCGCGTGACTTGCCCTTCACCGTGCTGCTCGCGCACGCCCCGGAGGGCCCAACTCCGCCGCACGACGTGCTGTTCGGCGACGCGACCGATCTCGATGTCCTGCGCGAAGCCGGAGCCACGGACGCGAAGGCGATCCTCGCCCTCGGGCTGGACGATTCGGAAAATGCATTCATCGTCATGGCGGCCAGGGAGCTCTCGGAGAGCGTGAAGACCGTGGCGGCGGTCAACGACGCGCGCAACATGGAGCGCGTCAAGCGGGTGCATCCGAACCTCATCATTGCCCCGCAGGTGCTGGGCGGCTCGCTATTGGCGATGGCACTTTCCGGCGAGAAGCTGGACAACGCGAACCTAGTGGAGCAACTGCTGCATTTCAGCACTTGAGGCATTCCCTCGCCCAACAGGCGCCAACCTCCGCGCCGTCGTCACCCGCAGCGATTGTCGCGAGGAGCATCGCACGCCCCCGGCGTGCGACGCGGCGATCCCGCCCGCAGCGGGGCGTGTCGAAGCCAGGGTGCGTTACCCGCCCGCTTCCATCTCGCGAAGCGCTCCGGCGACCTCCGCCACCACCCTGTCCCACGCGCCGGGCTTCGGCTGGCGGAACAGCCTGACCGAAGGATACCAGGGCGAATCCTGGCGCCCGATGAGCCAGCGCCAGTCAGGCGCGTGCGCCAGCATGATCCAGGTTTCCTTGCCGAGTGCGGCAGCGCAATGCGCAACCGAGGTATCGACCGCGATGACCAGATCGAGCGTCGCAATCAGCGCCGCCGTGTCCGCGAAATCCCTGATCTCGTGTGAAAAATCGATCAGCCCCGGCAGCCCCGCCGCCTCTTTCGCGCGTCGCCCCACCTGCAGGCTGACGAAGGAAACGCCGCCCGCCTCGAGCAACGGCGCCAGCGCCGCGCCCGGCATCGACCGGCGCCGGTCATTGGAGTGCCGCGGATTCCCCGCCCAGGCGAGCCCGATCCTCATTCCGCCCGGCAGCCGCTCCGCGAAACGCTCTGCCCGCCCGGCCTCGGCGGCGAGATACTGCGCCGGCGCCGGGATGGTCTCGATCCTTGTGGCGAACCGGTGCGGCAGGCTCATCTGGTTGACCCAGCAATCATACGGAGGCAGCGCCGCCCCGCGCGCAACGACTGCTTCGAGCCCCGGCATCAGCGAGGCCGGCTGCGCCGACATCAGGGGAACCAGCGCCGCATCGCACGCCAGTACCACCTTCGCTCCGCGCGCCGCCAGTAGCGGCAGGTAGCGTGCGAACTGGATGGTATCGCCAAGCCCCTGCTCGGCATGCACCAGGATCGTCCGCCCATCCAGCGCCTCGCCTTGCCAGACTGGCCCTTCCGGATCCGGATAGAGGCGCACGAATCGCTCATAGCCCTTGCGCGCCTCGTACTTCGCCCATCCGCGCGCATAATCGCCGGCGAGCAGCAGCGCGATCCCCTGGTTCCAGTGCGCCTGCACGAATTCCGGCGCGATCGCCAGCGCCGCCTCGCAGGCTGCGATCGCTGCTTCGAGCCTGCCCTCAGCGGTCAGCAGGTAGCCAAGGCTTGCATGCGCTTCGACCAGTCCCGGATCGAGCGCGATCGCTCGGCGGCAGCTTGCCTCCGCTTCCTCGAGGCGATCCTCCTCGGCCAGCAGGTTGCCAAGATTGAGATGCGCCTTCGCATGCCCGGGATCCCGCACGATCGTGCGCTCGAGCCCGGTCATCGCCGCCGGCCCCGCCCTGAGCCCCGCCAGCGCCATCGCGCGTAGAAACTCAGCTTCTGCAAGTTCGGGCTTAAGCAGTGCCGCACACTCCGCCGCCGCCAGCGCCTCTGCCGGTCGTTCGGCGCGGAGAAGGCTCGCTGCCAGCCCCGCATGCGCCGCCGCATGGCCGGGCTCCGCAGCGATCGCTTCCCTGTAGGCGGCAATCGCTTCCTCCGTGCGTTCCAACGAAAGAAGGGCCGCTCCCCGTGTCGCCTCCGCCGCCGCCCGGTTCGCTCCGGCCGCTGCTTTGACGGCCGCCTCAGCCTCCGCCAGTGCGGCCTCTGCCTTCCCCGCGTCGCGGAGCGCGTTCGAGAGATTGATCCGCGCCCCGGCGTGCCCAGGCCAGCGCGCGACAAGCACCCGGTAGCGCTCGATCGCTGCGCCCAGCCTCCCGCTCCGATAAAGCGCGTTGGCATGTGCAAAGCAGGTCTCCGCGTAGTCCGGACGAACCTTGGCCGCCAGGCGCAGCAACCGCTCCGCCTCCTCCGCCTGCCCGTTCGCAAGCCGCAGCACGCCGCAGAGATAAAGCGCATTCGGCTGTCCCGGCGCCCGCGCCAGTACCAGCCGATAAGCCGCCTCCGCCGCCGCGAGCCGCCCAGCCTGGTGATGGGCAAAGCCAGCCGAGAGCAGTGCAACGATCCCTGGCTCGGCGGCTCCGGCTTCGGCAGAGGCAAGGCAATCCGAGGGCATTTTGGCCCAACACCTTTTTCCGCCCTCGATTTACTCCGCCGCGGTGAACAAACCATGAAAGCGGACGCACTCCGGCCCGCTCGCCTTCTCACCGGCCAGGAATATCCTCCGCCACTTGCGACTTCCCTCAGGCCGCCCGCGTGGGTCTCGCCACCCGATACACCTCCGTCTCGAACGCATCATAGAGGCCGAGCACCTTCGCATCGGCAAAGGGCAGAATCTGCGTCAGGATCACGCCCGCAACCCGGCTCGCAGGATCGATCCAGAAATAAGTGTTCGCGAGCCCCGCCCAGGTCAGGCTGTGCGCCGCCCTCCGGCCGGGCACACCCTCCGTGCTGATCATGAAACCAAGGCCCCACTTCTTAACCATGCCGGGGAAGAACTCCGCGTCGTTCGTCGCCGCGGGCGCGGAGGTCGCGAGCTTCGTCACGTTGAGCGGCCCCATATGGTTCTGCATCATCAACGCCACTGTCTCGGGACGCAGCACGCGCGCTCCGCCGAGTTCGCCGCCGCCGAGGATCATCCGGCAGAATGCCAGATAATCCCCTGCCGTCCCGTAAAGTCCGCCGCCGCCCATGTGGAACTCCGGCTCCTGCGGAATTTCGAACGCGATCGGCGTGAGCGTGTCGTCCGCCGCGCGCGCATGCATCGCCGCCAGCCGCGGGCGCTGATCGGGTCGGATCCGGAACGTCGTTTCCGACATGCCGAGTGGCGCGAACAGGTGCTCCGCAAGATAGGCGTCCAGGCGTTTGCCGCTCAACGCTTCCACCATTTTGCCGACGAAGTCGATATTGATGCCGTATTCCCAGCGCGTGCCCGGATCGGCGATCAAGGGCGTCGTCAGCGCCCGATTTTCGCACGAAGTGATGCCTGGAAGGCCGGCATGTTCCAGGTATCGTACAATATCGGGATTCCACAATTCATAGCTGAAGCCTGCGGTGTGCGTCAGCAACCGGCGCAGGGTCACGGCCGCGCGTGCCGGGCGCAGCCGCGGCGCACCCGATTCGTCCCATCCCTCCAGCACTTGCGGCTTGGCAAGCGCCGGCAGAATCGTACCCAGATCCTGATCGAGCGTGACTTTGCCCTGTTCGACAAGCTGCATCGCCGCCGTCGAGACCATCGCCTTGGTCATCGAGGCGATCCAGAACACCGTATCGGTCGTCATCGCTTCCGGTTTGGAAATATCGCGCCGGCCGAAGGCCCCCTCGTAAATCTCTCCGTCCGGCCGCACCGCAGCTGCCACCACCCCGGGCACCTCGTTGCGTGAGGCGGGCTCGCTCAGCACCCGCTCGATCGCACCATCGCTCATCGTCACCTCCCCATATCGTTGCCAGGACCTCTTCACTCGCGCCCGATATCATCGCATCGGCTGATCATGACGCAAGCGTGCGGGCAAGCCCGCCCCCCGGTGCCTCATGGGGCGCTCACGCCGCCGCGGCTTTTTCAGCGCGTCGGAACGCTCCGTCCTTGGCCAGTCACCGCTCGCATGTTGGCCCCGGAGCCCGCACCGACGATTTCCTGCCATGTCGCAGAGACCACGAGCAAAGCGAGCACCGCCGGCGCCAGCGGCGCCAACCGGGGGAACCACACCAGCATGCCCGGGCCAGCCCAGGCCGCAAAGAACAGGACCGGCTCCCCGGCATGGAATCCGCGGGAGAGGCGGTCCCGCACCAGCAGCGCTACCGCCAGCGCGACACCCGCAAGGTCGTAGCCATGCAGGTAGGGGCTGGCGATCGCGGCAAGAATGAGCACCGCCGCCGGCTCTTTCGTGCGCGCCGCAAGCGCCACTCCACACAGGCTGACCAAAGCCTGCATCACCAGCGCTTCCGTCACGCCAAAAGGCCTGACCGCCGCGAAAACGCTGATGAGACCGCCGGCAAAGACCTCCGGCTGCCCCGTCGCCAACACCCGTTCCATTGCCGGGCGCGTGATGCGCCAGAACGCGATCCACGGGCCGGGCCCGAACACCCAGGCCGAGAGCCCCGCCAGCGCGACGGCACCCAGCCCCGCACAGGCAAAAGCCACGGGCGAACGACGCAGCAGGTGGAGCGGCAAGGGGATGCCGAGTTGCGGCTTGACCGTGGCCAGCCCGATCAGCGTCCCGCCCAGCCTCGGTCGCGTCGGCACCAGCAGCAGGCCGCCCCCGATCAGCGCCGCCAGCAGGATCCCGTTCTGCCCGGCCAGCAGGTTCGCGAGGCTGGCCGGGCTGAGCACGACGGCCACCACCAGCCACCAGCCCCGGCCGGCCAGGCGCAGCACGAGGACAAGAAACAACAGGCTCGTCGCATCGAACGCCAGCACCGCCGGCCACGGCGGGAGCCAGCCGAACACGCTCGCAAGCAGCAGATTATTCGGCGGATAGCTCCAGATGTGAAAGGGCAGGGCGCCAAAATGACCGGCCAGGAAATGCCGGTATGCCTGGGGATCGAAAACGACACCGAGCCGATGGTGGAGGGCGAGGAATCCGCCGGCCCAGAAATCGACGCCGTCGCGCAGCGCCTTGCCGCTATAACCGTGCCATTGCCCCCATATCACCGCCGCTGCTTCTGCCATCGCCGGCAACAGCGAGACCGCCGCGATCGGAACGAGCATAAGCCGGCCGTTCGGGGTCCATCCTGGGTGCAACGCGCGCATCGTGGTGTCGAAGGCCTTGCCTGCAACGAGGTTGCGTCCGGCGCCCCGGAAGGACTTGCCCGGACGAGCCCCTTTCGCCTCACCCCGCCCTAAAGCGTGCCGCTTGCCGTTCCGTTAATCGCCGCCAGGCCAGCCGGAAGCACCTGAACCGTCAGCCCCGCCGCGCCGCGAAGCGCACCGCCTCCTCCGCCGCGCGCAGCAGCGCACGCGCCTTGTGGCGCGTCTCCTCGTACTCCGATTCCGGATTGGAATCGGCCACCACGCCGCCGCCCGCCTGCACATAAAGCGTGCCATCCTTCACCACGGCAGTGCGCAGCCCGATGCAGGTGTCCATTGTTCCGTTGGCCGCGAAATAGCCGATGCAGCCGGCATAGACGCCCCGCCGTTCCGGCTCCTGTTCCTCAATGATCTCCATCGCCCTGACTTTCGGCGCGCCGGTCAACGTGCCCGCCGGAAATCCCGCAATCAGCGCATCCAGCGCATCGAGCCCCGGCCTGAGCTTCCCCTCGACATTGGAAGAGATGTGCATCACGTGGCTGAACCGCTCGACAACGAAGCTCTCCGTCACCTTGACCGAGCCGATCTCCGCCACCCTCCCGACATCGTTGCGCCCCAGATCGAGCAGCATCAGGTGCTCCGCCCGCTCCTTCGGGTCGGCCAGAAGCTCCGTCTCCAGCCGGAGATCCTCCTCCCGCGTCGCCCCGCGCGGCCGCGTGCCGGCCAGCGGACGGATCGTCACCATGCCGTCACGCAAGCGAACCAGCACCTCCGGGCTCGATCCGGCGACAGCGAAACTGCCGAAATCGAGAAAAAACAGGAACGGCGAGGGGTTGATCCTTCTCAGCGCGCGATAGAACGCGAAGGGTGGCAATGCAAATGGCAGCGAAAAACGCTGGCTCGGCACGATCTGGAACGCATCGCCGGCAAAAATGTACTCCTTCATCGTCCGCACGATGGCCAGAAACGCCGCCTTGCTCATATTCGAAACGGCCTGCGGCAACGGCGGCAACGCAACCGGGGGCGCCGCATGCGGCAGCGGACGCTCCAGCGCCGCCGCGGCCTCCGCAAGCACCGCGTTCGCCCCCTCCCATGCCGCCTCCGCGTCCACCCCCGCCAGCGGATAGACCGGGGCGGCAAGCGTCAGGTCCGCATTCACGTTGTCAAAGATCGCAAACAATGTCGGCCGGATCAGCAGCGCCTCCGGCAGTCCAAGCCGGTCGGAATTCTTCGCCGGCAATCGCTCCATCAACCGCACCATGTCGTAGCCGAGATAGCCGACCAGCCCGCCCGTCATCGGCGGCAGATGTCCCGGGACCTCAAGCCTCGTCTCCCCGATCAGCGCCCTCAGGCTTTCGAGCGCGGGCCGCTCGTCGGCAACGAACGCATGCGGCGCCGCTCGCGCATGGCGATTGATCTCGGCCCGTCCGCCGCGGCAGCGCCAAACGAGGTCGGGCTGCATGCCGATGATCGAATAACGCCCGCGCGCCGCACCCCCCTCGATGCTCTCCAGCAGGAACGAATTGGGTTGCCCGTGCGCAAGCTTGAGAAAGGCCGCCACCGGCGTCTCGAGATCGGCAACTCCGCTCGACCAGACAAGCGTGCCCTTGCCAGCCGCATAGGCCGCGCGAAACGCGGCAAAGCCCGGCGGGGCAAGCTCATTCATCGTCGCGCTGTCCTCCCGTCCTTATTGCTGCGCAATCTGCTCGAGCGCGCGCACGTTGACCCGCGGATGTGCCTGTTCGCGCACCGCCGAGACGAAAACCTGTTGCAGATCCACGCCGATGCTCCGCCCCAGCTCCGTTTGCAGCGCCTTGAAGCCGATCGGGTTCGAGGCCTCGGTCGGCACGTCGATTGCCGCCAGTTCGGCCGTCACGAACCCATCCTTCGTCTCGACCATCGTCGCCTGGTGCAGCTTGAGCGAAAAAAGCGGCCCGAGCAATTCTGCTGGCACCCCTTCGGCTGGCGAGCTGCGCCCGGTCGGCGGCAAGGTCTCGGCCTTCAGCCCTTCCTTTTCGGCCACATCCGCAAGCGGCGTGCCATGGTTCACCGCCACCATCAGCCGCGTCGCCATCTTGTTCTGCTCTTGCCGACGCTCATGCTCTGCCCAGTCCGCCAGCACCTTCGCTTTGACCAGCTCGAACGGCTGCACATGCGGCGGCGTGATGTCGGTCACGGTCAGCGCGTAGTAGGACTGCCCCGGTCCCTGCACCACGCTCGCCAGGTTGTCCTTCGCCGTCGCGAAAGCCGCGGTGATGATCGCCTTCTGCAACTCGGGCGAGCCGGGCAGGGGGGCCGGCCTTCCCTCTGGCGTCAGTCCCTCTGCATCGAGCGTTCCCGTCACCCCGACCAACCCGAGATCAGCCGGCATCTTCTCGAGCGTCGGTTCGGCGGCTACCGCATCCTCGAATTTCGTCATCCGGTCGTAGACTAGGCTCACCGCTTCCTGCTGCGCCGCCGCCGCCTCGAGCGCCGGCTTCGCATCGGCAAAGCTCGTGTTCGTCCCCGGCGTGATCCCGCTCACCTCGATCACGTGCCACCCGAGCGGTGTCTCGATCGGCCCCGTCACCGTCCCCGGCGGTGCACTGAACACCGCCTTGGCCAGTGCCGCATCCGGGAACTCGGCCGGCAACGCGTCATCCAGCGCAACCGCCGTCGCACCTTCAGTCTTCGCCGCCTGCTGCATCTCCGCCCAGCTCGCCCCGGTCCGCCATTGCGCCGCCAGCGCCGCCGCCTTCGCCTGGTCGGGCGCAAGAAGGATCTCCGCCGAACGCTTCTCCGGCCTGTTGTACTCGGCCTGGTGCTCGGCATAGGCCGACTTGAGCGCGGCCTCGGACACCGTGACACTCTTCGCCAGCAGGTCCGGCGACAGCACGACAACCCGGATCCGCCGGTATTCCGGCGTGCTGAAGGCTTTCGGATTGTTCGCCCACCAGCGTTTCAGCACCGCCTCATCCGGCGCTGCCGGCTCAGGCGCAGCCGCAAAGGGCAGCATCACCGCCGTCGCCGTCCGCGTCTCGTACTGGTAGGCGAACAACGTCGAGGTCAGCACTCTCGGCGCAACCGCCCCCACCCCGATCGGGTCGAGAAGCTGGCTCTGCGCAAGGTCCCGCCGCATCAGCTCGATGAACCGCGCCTCCGTCAGATCGTTCGATTGCAGCACCTGCTGGAACTTGGCGTTGTCGAATGCCCCGTTGCTGCCCTGAAAAGCCGGCATCGAGAAAACCGCCTGACGCACCGCCGTATCCGGCACGATCAGGCCCCGCCGGTCGATCTCCGCCTCGAGCGCGATCTCGGTGATCAGTTGCTGCACCGCCTGCATCGCCACCAGCTTCCGCATCGCCGCCGTCGGCTCCTGGCCATTCGGCAGCTCCCGGCTCAGGCGGTTCATCTCGTTCTGGAATTCACTCGCGAGAGCCGTCGGCCCGATGCTCCGCCCGGCTACGTGCGCCACCGCCGTATCGGTGCCGAGATGGCGCAACATGTCTCCCACACCCCACCCCGCGAACGCGATCGCCAGCAGCCCGAACAGGATGCGGGCGAACCAGTCACCGAGATGGCGGCGGATGAAAGAAAGCATGCCGGTATTCCAATCCAGATTGGCCGACCATACCGCGAATGCCGAACAACCGGAATTGCCGTCCCGCCCCGGTTCTCAGGTGCGGGCACGCTCTCTGAGCCGCCCGTCCTGGCCGATGTCAGGCAGGAGGAAGGCAAACAACCCGATTGCGGGCAGGAACGCACATACGTGATAGACAAACGTGATGCTGGTCCAGTCCGCCAGCGCACCGAGGAATGCCGCGCCAAGCCCTGCGATGCCGAACGCCAGCCCGAAGAATAGCCCCGAGATTGTCCCCACCCGCCCCGGCATCAGCTCGGTCCCATAGACGATGATCGCCGAGAAGGCCGAGGAAAGGATCAGGCCAATGGCGATGCTGAGCGCAATCGTCACGCCAAGCCCGGCAAACGGCAGCACCAGCGTGAACGGCAGCACACCGAGGATCGAGCCCCAGATCACCGATTTCCGCCCGATCCGGTCGCCGAGCGGCCCGCCCACCAGGGTCCCCGTCGCCACCGCGGCGAGGAAGGCAAACAGGCAAACCTGTGATGCCTCTGCCGTCAGCCCGAAGCGCTGCATCAGGTAGAAGATGTAGAAGTTCGTGATGCTCGAAAGATAGAAGAACTTCGAGAAGATGAGCGCGATCAGCACGATCAGCGCGCGATTGGCCGCTCTCCGCCCGACCGGCCCCGGCGCATTCAGTGCCTGCCGCGACCGCGGCCGTGCCTCCCCGCTCGCCTGGTACCACCGGCCAAGCAGCGTCAGGAGGCAGATGCCGAGCAAGGCCAGAAAGCCGACCCAGGCCAGGCTCTCCCGCCCGCGCGGCATCACGAAGAATGCAACCAGGAGCGGCGCCAGCGACTGGCCGAGATTGCCGCCCACCTGGAAAACCGACTGCGCAAGCCCGAACTTTCCGCCCGAGGCCACCCGCGCCAGCCGCGACGACTCCGGATGAAAAACGGAGGAGCCGATCCCGATCAGCGCCGCGCCGACCAGCAGCAGCGAATATCGATCGGATGATGCGAGGACCAGGATTCCGGCCATCGTGAAGCTCATCCCGACCGGCAGCGAATAGGGCTGCGGCCTCCGGTCGGTGAACCGGCCGATCAACGGCTGCAGAAAAGACCCCGTCGTTTGGAAGACGAGCGTAATGACGCCGAGCTGAACGAAGCTGAGGGAAAGCTCCGCGCGCAGCAGCGGATAGACCGCCGGCAGCAGCGTCTGCATCGTGTCATTGAAAAGATGGCAGACGCTGATCGCGCCCAGCACGGCAAAAGCGGTGCGGCCGCCCCCTCTTTGCCCGACCGCGATGCTCTGGCCCACGCCCGGCTTCCCTTTCCCGATCCGCCCAGCCTCTCGCGGCCGTCGCTCTCGGATGCACCATATAGAGCGTCCCTCCCCCTGCCAGCCACGCGAGCGCCCTCATTTGCGCGCCCCTGCCATGCCGGCCCGCGCCTCGACCCGCCGGCGCCGCGATCGGTGTATTCCACGAAGATCAGGATCGCGCCGAACCGCCCCGGCAGTTGAAAGCCCCGCCGAACCCGGCTATGCAATTGAACGGAAACGTCGCCGATCCGGGGGATGTGGGTCCAGTGCCCGCCGCGAGCCTCAGCCTATGGAAACCAGGGCTGCATGAGATCCCGAGCGTGCGTCCGTTCCGTTCTGGCGGCGGCATCCCGCGGCCGCTCATTCCGAGGAGTGCACAATGAACACCAGGACTTCTGTCGGGTTGCTCGCAGCCGGGCTGCTTGGGCTCGGGGTGATCGCTGCCGGCCCCGCGTACGCCCAGGCGCCGGCAGGCTTCGTCGGCAATACCGCCTCGTCCGTCGCCGGCTGCCCCTCCATCGTCTGGCGGTTGGCCAATACGAGCGGCCACATCCATGGCATGGCCTACTATTCGGACCTGAGCGGCCTCAGCCAGGTTGACGGGACGATGCAACCCGACGGTAGCTTCACCCTGACACTGACGAAGACCAGCATCGGCAATGGCCCGGTCGGGACCGTTACCGGGACCAAATCGGCCACCGGCGAAATCTCGGCGACATTGAAGGGCGAGGGCTGCGCCAACAATACGGTGGACATCAAGCCAATGATGAGCCTCAGCAGCGTCGCCAACGCCCAGACAGGGGGTGGCCGCTAACCGGCTCGGCGTTTCCGGCATCGATGGGGACCGCCGTCATGGGTCCCTTATCGATGCGCCGCTAGACTGATCCCGTCGCCCTCGGCGAGGCCTCAAACGCTCGCGACGAACAGTTCGGCCGCGTGCCAGGCGTTGCGTCTCCCCGTTTCCGGCTGTGCCACGCCCGCGCTGTCGCGGGCCCGGCAGCGAAGCACGAGCGGTCCTGTCGCCCGCGGCCGCCAGACGTGCCGCCATAGCTGCCAGGTGCGGGCGTGGCGCGATTCGACCGTGGCCTCCTCCCAGCCCTCCCCGCCGTCGTCACCGATTTCGACCGAAACGATCGGGCGATCCGCCCAGGCCCAGCCGGTGATCCCCGTCGCCCCCGCGATTCGCGTGCCCGGAGCAGGCGTCACGATGATGCTTTCCGGTCCCAGCGCCCAGACCGGCGAAACCTGTCCGTCCGCCAGCGTATCGTTATAGAAACGGGTGGTGAAAGGGCCGTTGGCCCGGCGATCGGCAAGCGTGATCCGCCACAGCCATTTCACGCTGTTGGTACCATAGAAACCGGGAACGACGAGCCGCACCGGCGCGCCGTGCCGATCGGCCAGCGCCCGGCCGTTCATCTCGGTGGCCAGCAGCACATCCTCGCCCACGCGCTCGAGCGGCAGGTCCTTGCGGAAGAATGCGCAAGCCGAACCACCGAATTCTCCGCCATCGGCGCCGTCCGCCCAGACGAATTTTCCCCCTGCCGCCGGACGCGCAGCCTCCAGCACGTCTGCAAGGCGCACCCCACCCCACACCACGGCCGCGACCCGCCGCGTCGGAATGTCCGGTTGCAAGGGATTGCCGGCGCATTGATGCACCGCCTCGATCGCGACGCGCGGGAATTGCCCAAGCTCCGCGAGCGTCAGCCGCAACGGCCGCTCCACCTGGCCCTCGATCGAAAGAAACCAGTCGGCAGCGGCAATCCGCCCAAGCCCGAAATGCGCCAGCGTGAACACGCGATCGGCCGGCGTGATCCGCTCACCCACTTCGTGCGGCCTGAGCGGAATATCGCGCACTGTTCCCGCCTTTGTCACTTCGAAACGAGGCGGTTCCGATTCGCTCACCGCGCCCAACCTTTGTTTCTCGCGGCCTTAGCTGCGCAGGAGACCGCGCATCGCCTCCGCCTCCCCGCTGCCCGGGAATATCCGTGCCAGCGCCGCGTCCGGCAGCCCGAACTGTTCCGCGAGCACGCCTTTGGCCAGCGCCCGGGTATCGGCCGTCGGCTCGAGATCCCGGTTCTGGTAGAGCCGCCCCGGCCCAAGCCCCGGCCAGGTTGCTCTCACCCGCCCACCCGCAACCCGCCCGCCGACCAGGAACGCCACCGTGGCCGTCCCGTGGTCCGTGCCGCGCGTGCCGTTCATGCGCGCCGTGCGGCCGAATTCCGTGACGATGAGCACCGCCGTCTCCGCCCAGGCCGGCCCGAGCGCCGTCTTCAGCGCCACCAGCCCGGCATCCAGCCCCGCCAGCGGGGCGCGCAGAAGTGCCGTCTGGTTCGCATGGGTATCCCAGCCTTCGAGCTGGAAGGCGGCAATCCGCGGCCCCTTGGGCGCCGCCAGGAGCTTGCCCGCCGCCGCCGCGAGTTGGGCAAAGCCGTGGCCGCCGACTGCGTGTTCCTGCTCTCCGTCCTGGTCCAGTACTTCGGCATCGAAATGCCGCTCGCGGAGCCCGCCCGCGATCGCCGGGCCGAGCAGCGGGTCCGGCGCATTGAGCGCCGCGATCCGCCGATAGAGATCGGGCGAAGGCGAGGCAAATACCGCCGGCGCGTACGAGCCGACCCGCGCCTTGCCGCGCAGCAGGAGCGGCACGCCCATGCCGACCGCAAGCCCCAATCCATCGCCGCTTCTACCCGCGATCTCCGCCAGCACCCGGTTAAGCCAGCCCGAGGTGATCGAATTTTCAACAGTGCCGGTCTGCAGCAAATCCTGCGCCTCGAAATGGCTTCGCGTGCGGTATGGTCCCGCAATCGCGTGCACCGGAAGCACCGCCCCGTCCCGGTACATCGCATGGAGGCCGCTCAGCGCCGGATGCAGCCCGTAAAATCCCCCCAGATCCAAGACGCCGCCCGGGCTTCCGGGTGCCCCCGCCAACAACCCGGCACGCAGGCCGCGGAGGTGCGGATCCCCATACGGCACCACCGCCGAAAGCCCATCCAGCGCCCCGCGCAGCAGCACGACAACGAACCGCCGCTCGGTCGCCGCCGCCGCGAACGCAACCTGCACTGGCCCGACCGCCAGAACGGCCGAAAGGCCGAGCAAGGTATCGCGTCGGCTCATGCGCATCGGAATCGAGGCTGCCTCTATCGCCGCTGGAATTCCGGAGCCGCGAACAGCAGGCTGACCGCCTCCGCCCGCGAGCCCGCGCGCGTGATCGCGCTCGCCGTTTCGGGGCGGAGCAGGGGCCCGAGCACCGCGCTCGCCAGCTCCATTGGATGCTCGGCCTCCGCTCGGTGTGCCTCGCCATAGCCAAAGCCGATCCGCGCCAGCACCGCATCCGACCCCGCCCAGTCCACTGCCAGATCCGACCAGCCATTCGGCAGCGGCGCCGCCCAGAGCGGCTGCCCGAGCTTGCGCAACACGGCTGGATACGGAAACGCGCCCTTTCCGGGCCTTCCCACCACGCGCAGTACTGAAACCATGTACTCGAGCGGCGTCTTCAATTTCGTCAGGGGCTGCCACGCTTCGGGAAGAGCGATCAGCGCTCGCGCCGCGGCACCGAGATTTCCGCCACTCGAAGCCAGCGCGCCGGCGATCTTTTGCACCGCCCGCTCAGGCGGATCGTCCGTCACGAAATGCCGCACGAGCTTGCGCGCCAACTCCTGCCACGTGGTCGGATACGTTGCAAGGAAACCGAGCGCCTCGATTCCGCCCTCCTCGCCGGCCGGGAATGGCCTGCCCAGCACCGTCTGCGGCCCCGGCTCGTGCGCCCATGGGCGGAACAGGAAGCCCGTCGGCGGCCGCTCCGGCGAGACCGACCAGCCCGTCAGCAGCTTTGCCATGCTGGTCACATCCGCCTGGCGGTAATGCGCGCCGAGCCCGACCGTGTGCAGCTCCATGCACTCCCGTCCGAGATTTTCATTGAGCCCGCGCCCCGTCCGCCGCCCGACCCGGCTATCCGGCCCGATCGATCCGGCGTTGCTGAGATAGAGCAGCATTGCCGGATGCCGCTCGGCGGCCAGTACCATCTCGGTGAAGCTTGCCGTCACGTACGGGCGGATCGCCTCGCGCACGAATGCACCGGCAAGTGCTGCGACACCTCCCTGGCGAACGCTGACCGTGAAGTGATTGGCCCAGAACCAGACCAGCCGTTCGCGGAAGGGTGCGGGAGTCGCAACCGCCCAGTCGAGCTGGGCCCGCGCATCGTCCAGGAAGAACTGGAACGCCTTTGACTTGAAATAACCCTTGAGCGGGATTCCCGCCGCCCGCAGCCGCTTCCTTTCGCGCGCATCTTCGCGGATTGCGGCAAGCGCTGCGGCACCGTTCGGAAGCGCGCGGAACCGTTCGGTTGAAAGCGCCGGATCCGGGCCTTCGAGCTGCGCGGCAAGCCAGCCGCGCGGTTCTTGTGGTGCCGCCTCCGCCGCTCGTGCACCAAGGCCGAAGCGCGCCAGCGCGTGAAAAGCGGCTTCTTCCATCCGCTCATTCTAGCGGGCTATAGCTTGACCGAGTGTTGCAAACCGCAACGCCCGCAAGACCCGATTCCCCTCGCTCCCCGCCCGGCGATGTGCTTCGCCCCGCCCCAACTCCTTCGGAGATAGCCGGCCATGTTCATCGCCATGAATCGCTTCAAGGTGATCGCCGGTTGCGAAGCCGAATTCGAGCGCATCTGGACGGAGCGCGATACCCACCTGCGCGCCGTGCCGGGCTTCGTCGAGTTCCACCTGCTGCGCGGGCCCGCACGCGATGACCACGTGCTCTATGCCTCGCATACCATCTGGGAAAACCGCGCCGCCTTCGAAGCCTGGACCCGCTCGGAAGCGTTCCGCCTCGCCCACCAGGGCGCCGGCACCAGGAAACCGCTCTATCTCGGCCATCCCGAATTCGAAGGCTTCGAGACGATCCAGACCGTAACGCCCGAGCCGGCGGCCTGACATCGATTTTCGCCGCTGCGCAACACCGTTGTCGCAAGCAAAGGAGTGCCAAGCGAGTGATGTTGCGCGCCCTGTCGTTGCGGATCCTTCGACGGCCGGAACGCCATCCTCAGTACGGAAACTGCTCCCTCGGCCTGGCACCGATCGGCACGATCTCGGTGCCGACCGGCCACAGCGCCAGCCCGGCCAGTTTCAGATGCGCCCACGCAAACGGTATGCCGATCACCGTCACCGCCAGCAGCACGGCCGCCACCAGGTGCCCGAGCGCCAGCCACCAGCCCGCCAGCACCAGCCAGATGATATTGCCCAGCACCCCCAACGGCCCGCCGCCGAGGCCGCCTTCGCCTGCAAACCGGCTCCGCCGCACCGCACGATGCCCGAACGGCAGCAGGGTGAAGGCGCCGATCCTGAACGCCGACCACGCCCACGGAATGCCGATGATGCTGATCAGCATCAGGCAGCCGGCGATGATCCAGGCCGCCGCCATCCAGATGCCGCCCGTGATGATCCACAGCACATTCAGCAGCAGTCGAAGCACTGTCATGGCTCCTCCCCGAGATCGCGGAAGCGCCGACGCAGCATGACCGCCTCCGAAGTCGCCGCCCGCTCGAGGCGCTGCAGTCGGTATTCCAGTTCGCGATAACGCTGCCGGAGCGCCGAGGCTGTCTGGCGGGGCTCTCTCGCCACCCCGCGCCAGAAATCCTCTTCCGCCGCATTCGCAAACGCACGCGGCGGCCGCGCCGGCAGCACGATTGCCAGCGCCACGTAAACCGTCACCGTCGGCAGCGCGAAGAAGAACAGCGCCACCACCGCGGCAAGCCGCACCGCCGCCCGGCTCACGCCGAGATAGTGCGCGATCCCTGCACACACTCCGCCAAGCCAGGCGTGTTCCCGGTCGCGATACAGTGCGAAGCCGGATTGCCAGCCGAGATTCATCGCTGATCCGCCTCCGTTTCCGCCCGCCAGCCCGGCGTCTCGGCGTCCAGCACACGCTCGAGATTGGCCAGCCGCGTTTCCATCCGTTGTGCCGCGCTCCAGAGTTCTCCAAGCGCACGCTCATCCTCCACGGAAAGCGCACGCGCACTCCGCCAGCGCGTCAGGTAATGCGCCAGGATCCAGAGCGGCGCGACGACGACGAGGAAGAGAATGCCAAGAACGAAAACGCCGAACGTCACGGCCCTACGCCCTCGCAGCCTGCGTGATGCGATTTCCCAGTCGGGACTTCAACGCCTCCAGTTCCTCGTCCAGCCCCGCATCGGCTTCCAGCTCTGCGAAGGCTTCGTTCAGCGCGGGCTTGCGGCCAAGCTCATGCGCTTCGACCTGGCCCTCCATCACATCGAGCGTGCGTTCCACCTGTTCGAAGCGCGCAAAGGCATCGGTGATCCGTTCGTCGTAGAGCTTCGTCCGTAGCTTCAGCCGCGTTGCCGCTGTCTTGTGCCGCGCGGCGAGACTCTTCTCCCGCGCCTTGGCGTCGCTGAGTTTCGCTTGCAGCTTGCCGATGTCCTCGTTCTGCCGCGCCAAGGCTTCGCTGAGCTGCGCCAGTTGCTGCTCGAGCGCTTTCAGGTTCTGGCTGATTCGCGCCTTCGCATGCAACGCCGCCTTGGCCAGGTCGTCGCGCCCCCTGGTCACGGCAAGCTCTGCCTTGCGCTGCCAGTCTTCCTGCTGCTCGCGAAGTTCGGCCGCCTTGCGATCGAGGCCCTTCTTCTCGGCAATGCTCCTGACCGCGGCGCTCCGCACCTCGACCAGCGTGTCCTCCATCTCCTGGATGATCAACCGGATGATCTTTTCCGGGTCTTCGGCGCGATCGAGCAGGGCGTTGAGGTTCGAGTTCACAATGTCGGTCAGGCGGGAGAAAATTCCCATGGTGGCGATCCTTCTGGCTGGTCACCCGGGCGCCAGAGCGCCCCGGCGCTCGATGATAAGCAACCTCCGTGCCATCTCCTACGAAATCCATAACACATTGAACAAAACTGCTTTCTCTAATCTCCATCGGTTCGTCTTCACGTGACATTGAAAAATTAGGCTAACTATTGCTAAAATACGCTATGCCCATCCCGGACCCTTCCCCGCCCCTCGCCGATACCACCCCGATCGGCGAAAGCCCCGCCTTCCTCGACATGCTGGCCCACGTCTCGCAACTCGCCCCCCTCAACCGCCCGCTCCTCCTCTGCGGCGAGCGCGGGGTCGGCAAGGAGGTCATCACCAATCGCCTCGTCTTTCTCTCCACGCGGTGGGACAAGCCGTTCCTCAAGCTCAACTGTGCCGCCCTGGCCGAAACCCTGCTCGACAGCGAGCTGTTCGGCCACGAGGCCGGCGCCTTCACCGGCGCGCAGCGCCGGCGCGCAAGCCGCTTCGAACTCGCCGACGGTGGCACCCTCTTCCTCGACGAAATCGCCAACGCCTCCCTCGCCGTGCAGGAAAAGATCTTGCGCGTGATCGAATACGGCTGCTTCGAGCGCGTCGGCGGCAATGCCGAACACCATGTCGATGTGCGCATCATCGCCGCCACCAACGCCGATCTTCCCGCACTCGCCCAGGCCGGCCGCTTTCGCCCCGACCTTCTCGATCGCCTCGCTTTCGACGTCATCCAAATCCCGCCGCTCCGCGAACGCCCCTCCGACATCCGGTTGCTCGCCCGGCATTTCGCAACCCGCATGACGAGCGAGCTCAAGCGAGACTATTTCCCCGGCTTCACCGATGCCGCATTGCTGCGCCTGGGCCAGGCTCCCTGGCCGGGCAACGTGCGCGAGCTCCGCAACGTCGTCGAACGCAGCGTCTACCGGATGTCACGGATCGACCGTCCCCTCGACAAGCTCTATTTCAATCCCTTCGAGGCGCCGCGATCGACACTCCCTGCCTCCCAGCCCCGACCTCCGGCGTCCGACTTTCGCGCCCGCGTCCGCGACTACGAGGCGGGCCTCCTGCGCCAGGCTCTCGAGGCCGCCCGCTTCAACCAGCGCCAGGCCGCTCGCTCCCTCGGCCTTACCTACCACCAGTTCCGCTATCACCTCCGCACCCACGGCCTCGCCAATTCCAAGGCATCGAATCCCGCTCAGCCATCGCCGCCCGCCTGAAACCGGGCCCCCAAGGCCCGCTGTCATCTCCCGTGCTATCCTTCCTGTTCCGGTTGCATCATATGCCAACGCCCAAGGAAGAATCATGGACCTCAGCACCACTCGCCCTCTCGGCCGAAGCGGCCTTCGCATCTCCTGCCTCGGCCTCGGCGGTGCACCGCTCGGCGATCTCTATGAGCGCATCCCCGAAGACCGCGCCCTCGCCACGCTCGAGACCGCTTACGAGCACGGCATCCGCCTCTTTGACACCGCGCCACTCTACGGCTATGGCCTCTCCGAACATCGCTTCGGCCACGTCCTGCGCCGCAAGCCGCGCGCCAGCTACGTGCTCTCCACCAAGGTCGGGCGCCGCCTGGTCCCGACGGATCCCGCTCACATCGATCGTGGTCAATGGTCCGGCGGGCTCAATATGCAGCCCCAGTACGACTACAGTTACGATGGCGCGATGCGTGCGTTCGAAGACAGCCTGCAGCGGCTCGGCATCGAACGCATCGACATCGCGCTGATCCATGACGTCGATATCTGGACGCACGGGACGGCGGAAGCCTTCGAAGAGCGCTTCCACCAGGCCGTCGCCGGCGCCTTCCGCGCACTCGCCGAACTGCGTGCCGCCGGCACGGTCAAGGCGATCGGCATCGGCGTCAACGAGATCGCCCCGGCCCGCCGTTTCGTCAATGAAACGGACATCAATGTCCTGATGCTGGCCGGCCGCTACACCCTGCTCGAACAGGAGCCGCTCGAGGATCTCCTGCCGCTCCTCGAACGCAAAGGCATCGGCATTCTTCTTGCCGGCCCCTTCAATTCCGGCATCCTCGCCTCAGGCCCGGTCGCCGGCGCCAAATACAACTACAAGCCGGCGCCGCCGGAAATTCTGCGCAAGACCGAACGGATCGCAGCCGTCTGTGCCCGCCACGCCGTGCCGCTGCCGGCCGCAGCCATCCAGTTCCCGCTCGGTCATCCCGTGGTCGCCGCCATCGTGCCGGGCGCCGTTCGCCCGGAAGAGGTGGCAAGCAACATCGCCCTGATGACAAGAGAGATTCCCCCCGCTCTCTGGGCGGAACTCAAAGCCGAGGGGCTGTTACACCCGACCGCCCCGCTCCCCGCTTGACACCAGCCCGCGATCGCCGGCCCCGGAGCACCGGATTGGACCGTCACTTCCCTGAACCCCAGAGCGGCGTCTTCGATCCCATTGCAGCATTGTAGGTCAAGGCAGTCTTTCCCGCGGCCAGCCCGTTCCTGCTCAGGATGAACGCGACGATCGCGACATAGTCTGCGTGGGAAAGGCTGCCCGGCGCGTCGTACGGCATGTTGGTGGAAACGAAGCCGAGCAGGGCGCTGGCGGAGCCAAAGGTTTGCGTGAACTGCGGCCCCGTCAGCGCCGGCCCCGTGTAGCCCTCGAGATTCGCGCCATGACATTGCGCACAATCATTTTCGTACGCCGCCGCTCCGTCCTCCGCCTGCGCCGCGGTGAAGGACGGCACAGTGGCCGGGCTTGCCCCGCCTGCAAGCGCACCGCCGCCGCTTGCCCCGATCGCGACCATCAGCAGCCCCTGAAGAGCGGTCTTCGTCAGATCCAAATCGCTGGCCAGGCCGGCCGCCTTGCCGCCCTCACTTCTGCGGCAGGGCGAACACGACGACATCATCGCCAGGCGCCGTGCCCAGCAACGTGTTCCCGCCCGACTGCACGGCGATGTATTCCCGCCCGTTCAGTTCGTACGCCATCGGCGCCGCCGAGACTCCCGCCCCGGTCTGGAACTGCCAGAGAATTTTCCCCGTTTTCGCGTCCATGGCATCGAACATGCCGTCTCCTTCACCGACGAACGTGAGGTCGGGAAGCGCGAGCGAGCCGCCGATCAGCGGCGTACTTGTCTTGTCCTGCCAGGCCACCTTGCCGGTCGTGACATTGATCGCCGTGAAGGTCCCCGAGCCCTTCTCTCCAGGGGTGTTGACTTCATGGCTACCGGCCCAGCGCTGGCCACCGGTTTTCCATTCGGTGTACGGAATCGGCTTGTCCACCCGCGGCAGTACGACCGATGCGACATAGGCAAGGCCAAGCCCGGGGTTGAACGATGTCGGCGACCAGTTGGCCCCGCCAAGGGAGCCGGGCTCGACCGTGATTCCGTTCGGGCCCGGGGGCTTGTAGAGATTCATCTGCGGCACAAAGGGCTCCGACACCCGGAGGAACTTTCCGTTGTCCCTTTCCAGAATATAGAACCACCCGGTCTTGCTCGCCTCGCCGACCGCAGGAACTTTTGCTCCGTTCGGACCGGTCACATCGAACAACAGCGGCGGGCTGGTCGCATCGTAATCCCAGAGATCGTGCGGCGTTTCCTGATAGGCCCACTTCAGCACGCCCGTGTTCGCATCCAGCGCGACGATCGAATCGGTATAGAGGTTGTCTCCTGGCCGCACCGCCCCGAGAAGCTGCGGCGCCGGATTTCCCGTGCTCGCGTAGATCGTCCCCGTCGCCGCATCCAGTGCAGGCGTCATCCAGACCGGCCCGCCGCCATGTTGCCAGGCATCCGCCCACTTGGCGGCATCCGCTTTCTCCTCTGCGACGTCGCGGTGCAGGGAAACGCCATGCACCTCGGTGACATAATTTCCTTCCCAGCCCGGCGAGACCGTCCACCAGCGCCACAGTTCCTTGCCATCCGCTTCGGAATACGCGCTCAGTGATCCGCGGATCCCGTACTCCCCGCCGGCGCTGCCGATGTAGATTTTCCCATCCCACAGCAACGGCGCCATCGTCTCGCTGAACCCGTCCTTCGGATCCCCGAGCACGACGCTCCAGAGCTCTTTGCCGCTCGCCGCATCGAGCGCGATCAGGTGGCCGTCCAGGGTCGCGTAAAAGACCTTGTTGTCGTCCACGGCAACACCGCGATTGTTGGTGCCGCAACAAAGACTGACAAATCCGAGCGCTGTCGCATGCCTCCAGCGCATCTTCCCGGTCGCGGCATCCAGCGCAATGATCGTGTCGTTGACGCCGGTCGTCACATACATCGTGTCGCCGACAACGAGCGGCGTGCCCTCGTCCGCGCCCATCACGCCGGTCTGGTAAATCCAGGCTGGCGCCAGCGAGCTCACATTCTGCGCGTTGATCTGATCCAGATCGGCGTACCGCGTATTCGCGTCATCGCCGCCGTATGTCGGCCACGCTACGGTGCTGCCGGCTCCGAACGCAGGTTGCATCGCGATCGCAGCAAGAATCGTCGCTACGGATCCCGCTGCACTCACTGCCGCGCGTGATGGAAAGCTGATTTTCATCGTTTCCTGGCCCCCGCCCCCTGCTTCTTTGTTCTCGGAACGCCACACCGCGCCGTCGCCACGGATCGCATGTCGACATGATGGTCGCAACGCGCAGAGAACATGACTGCGACCAGTCGGCAAGGCTGTCAATCCCGCCCGCTCTTCGCCGCCTGAATCGCTTGCCAGACCCTGGCCGGCGTCGCCGGCATGTCGAGATGACCGACCCCGAGCGGTGCCAGCGCCGCGTTCACTGCATTCATCGCCGCGGCCAGCGCGCCCACGTTACCGGCCTCCCCGACCCCCTTCGCACCGATCGGGTTGGCCTTGGTCGGGACCTCGCGCGTCGCCAGCCGGAACTCCGGCAGATCTCCGGCCCGTGGCATCGTGTAGTCCATGAAGGAGGCCGTCAGAAGCTGCCCGCTTTCCCGGTCGTGCACGATCTTTTCGCCCATCGCCTGGCCGATTCCTTGCGCAATGCCGCCATGCAACTGCCCGGCCACGAGCATCGGATTGAGGATCGCGCCCAGTTCCTCCACCGCGCTGTACCGCACGATCTCCGCAACTCCGGTATCCGGATCGATCTCCACTTCGCAGATATGCGTGCCGTTCGGATAGTTGACCGCGCCGGGAACGAATTCCCCCTGTTCCGCCAGGCCACCCTCCTCGCCCTCGCCGCCATCGGCGGCCGCTCGCGCCACCGTCGCCAGATCCACGGAACGATCCGTTCCAGCGATGGTGAACGCCCCGCCTTCGAACGTCACATCCTCCACCGCGGCCTCCAGGCGTTCCGCCGCGACCCGCTTCGCGCTTTCGATCAGTCTGTCCGCGGCCAGCCACACCGCTGAGCCGCCCGTGCACAACGAACTCGAACCGCCATTGCCCCTGCCATAGGGAAGATCGTCGGTGTCTCCCTGCGCATAACGGACCTTCTCGATCGGTACCCCGAACCTCTCGGCAATGAGTTGGCAGAACGCGGTTTCCACGCCCTGGCCGACCGACATCGTCCCGGTGTGCAGAATGAGCGTCCCGTCTTGCGCCAGGCGCAGATTCGCCATGTCCTTCCCCGGGCGCAGGAACGGTCCGCCGGCAACCTCGATGCAGTTGCAGATGCCGATTCCGCGCAGCTTGCCCGCTTGCCGCGCCTCTTCGCGCCGCGTCGGGAAGCTCTCGAGATCCGCCAGATCCGCAGCCGCCTTCATGTTCCCTTCGAACTCTCCGCAATCGTACGTGAAGGTGAGCGCGGTCCGGTACGGCATCGCTTCGGGTGCGATCAGGTTGCGCCGCCTCAGTTCGAACGGATCGATCTTCAGCTCTCTCGCCGCCGCGTCGATGATCTGCTCGATCGTATAAGTCGCCTCGGGCCGCCCGGCGCCCCGATACGCCGCCGTGGGCACGGTATGGGTCAAGACTCCGCAGCATTCGGCATAGATCGCGGGGATCGCGTACACACCGGCAATGCCGCCGATATTGCCCACGCACCACGCCGAGCGGCCGGATACATAGGCGCCCAGGTTCACGTCCCATCGCACCTTCAGTGCGGTGAATCGTCCCTCCGCGTCGAGCCCCAGTTCGGCCGTAATCTGCATCTCGCGGGCCTGCTCGTCGCTGAGAAACCCCTCCGTCCGATCCGCCACCCAGCGGACCGGTCTCTTGAGTCTCTGCGCCGCCCACGCGACCAGCGCGTACTCCGCCTGCACGCCGGCTTTCATGCCGAACGAGCCGCCGACATCCTCGGCCAGCACCCGGATGTCGGTCGGTCGCACGTGAAGATTGTTCTCGGCCAACCCGTTCCGGAGTCCAAACGGGGCCTGGATCGAGGCATGCAGCGCGAGGCGCCCGTCGGGCTCGATTTCCGCCCAGGCGCCGCGCGGTTCGAGAGAATTGGCGGTCACGCGCGAGATCGAGAAGCGCAGCTGTGCAACTCGCGCCGCCGCCCGCAACCCGGCCGCGGTCCGCTCGGCATCGCCTCCCTTCCAGAGAAACGCGATATTGTCGGGCGTCTCGTCCCATACCGCCGGTGCGCCCGGCCGCATCGCTTCCGCCGGATCGGTCACCACCGGCAAAGCCGCATACTCCACGACGACCCTTTCCGCTGCTTCCTCGGCGGCAGCGCGGGTCTCCGCGATCACCAGCGCCACCGGCTCGCCGACGAAGCGGACGCGTTCTCTGGCAAGAAGGGAACGGTCTGTCCGCGGCGCCGGCGTCCCGTCCGGACGAGGAAAGCCGATGCCGCCTGGAATAGGCCCGACTGCACTTAGATCCCGATGCGTGTAGAAGCCCACGAAGCCGGGAACGGCCGTCGCCGCCGCGCCGTCAACGCGCCGCACCTCCGCATGGGCGTGCGGCGAACGCACCAGCACCGCATCGAGCATGTCCGGCCGCTTGCCGTCGGCAACGTAGCGTCCCTCACCCGTCAGAAGCCGCCGATCCTCGCGCCGCCTGACAGAAGTCGCCTGCAATGGCGCCATGGCAATTCCCTTCGCTGCAACGAATTCTTGCCGTCTTCTCAGTTTACCGACGCCGAGGGAAACGGCCGCGGAATCGCGGCCGGTGGCCCGCGCGGGGAAGGCCGGCTCCGTCAGGCGTGCTGCAACGCCCGCCAGACGCGCTCCGGGCTCGCCGGCATGTCGAGCTTGGTCACTCCGGCATCGCGCAAGCCATCAATGACGGCATTGATCAACGCCGGCGTACTGCCGACAGATCCCGCCTCGCCCGCGCCCTTCACGCCCAACGGATTCGTCTTGCACGGGATTTCCACGAATTCGACATCGATGTCCGGTAGGTCGTCGGCCCGCGGAAGCGCATAATCCATGAAGCTCCCCGACAGCAATTGTCCGGACTCGCGGTCGTACGCCGTCAGTTCATTCGCCGCCTGCCCGATCCCCTGGGCAACACCGCCATGCACCTGTCCGCGCGCAATCATCGGGTTGACCAGCCTCCCGAAGTCATCCGCGACCGTGTAGCGCACGACATCCACCACGCCCGTCTGCGGATCGATTTCCACTTCTGCTATGTGGCAACCGTTCGGGAAGGTCGCCGCCGGAATCGGCGCAACCTCGACCGAATCGAGCAATGTCGCCTGCTCTCCTGCCGCAACCTTGGCTCTCTGCTTCGCCGCAAGCTCGAGAATTTCGATCGCCCGGTCGGTGCCCGCGATGCGGAAGCTGCCGTCCTCGAAGGCAATATCCTCCGCTGCCGCTTCCAGCGCTTCGGACGCCGCCTTGCGCCCTTTTTCGATCACGCTCGCGGTCGTGGCCAGGATTGCCTGGCCCTCCGAATAAAGGCTGCGGGCACCGCCCGTGCCACCACCTTCAGGAATTTGGTCGGTGTCTCCCTGGCGGATACGAATGCGCTCCGCCTCGACGCCCAGCCGTTCCGAGGTCAATTGCACGTACGCAGTTTCGTGTCCCTGTCCGTTGCTCTGGGTGCCCACGAAAACATCGACGAACCGATCCTCGCTGAACCGGATTTCCGCGCGCTCCGTCGGGCTTCCTCCAGTCGACTCAAGGTAATACGCAAGCCCGATGCCGCGTTTCTTTCCCTTGGCGAGCGAAGCATTCCTTCTTGCAGGAAAGCCCGCCCATTCGGACTTGGTGAGCGCCACATCGAGCACCCGCTCGAAATCGCCGGAATCGTACACTTTGCCGACCGGCGTCGTCCATGGCAGCGCCGAGGACTTCACCATGTTCCTCCGCCGCAACGCTACCCGGTCGATCCCAATCTCCGCGGCCGCCGCGTCGATCAGCCGCTCCAGCAGGTAGTTGCTTTCCGGGCGTCCCGCCCCCCGATAGGCATCCACCGGCGTTGTATTCGTGAATACGCCGATGACATTCGCGTACGCAATGCGGAATTGGTACACACCGGGCAGCACCCACGTGCCGGCATAGGTCGGGATGTAGGGCGCAAAGGCGGAAAGATAGGCGCCCATATTGGCAACGATATGCGTGCGCAGAGCCAGGAACTGACCATCGGGCCCCAGCGCCAACTCGGCCTCCGAGATGTTGTCACGCCCATGCGTATCGGAAAGAAACGCCTCCGAACGCTCCGCGGTCCATTTCACGGCTTTGCCTAGCCGCCGCGCGGCGAAGCACACCAGCACATGCTCGGGATAAGGAAAGGCCTTCATCCCGAAACCGCCGCCGACATCGGGCGTCAGCACATGAAACCGCTCTGCATCGACCCCGAAGACCTTGGCGAGATGGCTCTTCAGCAGCCAGCCCCCCTGCGTGCAGGTTTCGAGCGTCCAGCGCCCGGTTGCCCCGTCATACTGCGCAACCGCCGCTCGCGTCTCCATCGAGCAGACCACGATGCGGTTGTTGACAACCTGGATCCGGCTGACATGGCTCGCTTTCCCAAACGCGGCCTCCGTCGCGGCCCGATCTCCGATCTCCCAGTCGAAGCAAATGTTCCGGGCACTCCCCTCCCACACACGCGGCTCACCCTCCTCCGTCGCCCGCGAGAGGTCGGTGATCGACGCCAGCACATCATAGTCCACAGTCACTGCCGCCGCGCCGTCGCGCGCCGCATTCAGCGTCTCTGCCACCACCAGCGCGACCCCATCGCCGACGTACTTCGCGACATCGCCGGCCAGAGCCGGGCGGGGCGGTTCGGCGTTCTTCGAGCCGTCCCGGTTCTTCAATGAAACCTCGCACGGCATCGCGCCCACTCCGCCGGCGGCAAGATCGGCCGCCGTGAAGATGCCAACCACCCCGGGCACCCGCCGCGCGGCCTCGCTGTCGATTCCGCCTATCCGCGCATGCGCATGGGGGCTGCGCACCACGACGGCGTGCAGCACGCCGGGCGGAGCGATATCGTCGGTATATCTGCCCCGCCCCTGCAACAGTCTCGGATCCTCGACACGACGGACGGATTGCGCGGTACCGAATTTGGTCATGATGCCAAGCCTTCGTCGGTTGCTTGCCGCTCTGCCTATACAAGAGAGGCTTTCCCGCCAAGGGCCGGGGCTTCGTTTCCGCTGGCCTCCACGGTCCTGACGCCAGAGACGCTGGAACTCGGTGGCCGAATCGCTCTTGACCCGAAAGACGTCGTGTATCAGCTTTCAAGAGGAAAGGCACCATTCAGTGGGACGAACGCACAATCACTCGGGCCGCAATGACACCGGCCCGCAGCGCCGCCCGCCCCGCGCCAAGGGCGCGCGGGCCGCGCGCCCGCACGCTCGTGCACCCGCACTCCTGGCGCCGGACACCGCCGAGCAAGGGCCAAAACTCGGCACCGGTGTCTTCCAGCGCGCGTTCGCGGTTCTCGAATATATCGTCCGCGCCGCCCGGCCGGTCGCAGCCTCCGAAATCGCCGCCCACCTCGATCTGCCGAAGCCAACCATCTACCGCATGATCGAGCAGTTCGAGCGAGACGGCATCCTGCACCGCGGGCTCGCCACGCGCCGCATCGCGGTCGGTCCCCGCCTTGTCGACTTCGCCTTCGGCATCCTGAATAGCTCCATCCAGTACGCGCCACGCCGCCAGATCCTGCACGGCCTCGTCGCCGAGGTCGGCGAAACCTGCAACATCGGCACCCTCGAAGGAAACCAGATCCTCTATTTCGATCGTGTCGAGGCGCAGCATTGGCCGCTCCGGCTGCACTTCCCGATCGGCGCCCGGGTGCCCCTCTACTGCACGGCAATCGGCAAGCTCTTCCTCGCATTCCTGCCCGAAAGACAACGCGCAACCCTGCTCGAGCAGCTCGAGCTCCGGCCCTTTACCCGCAACACGATCACCACCACGCCTTCTCTCGAAGCCGAACTCGAGAAAATCCGCCGCGACGGGCTTTCGGTCGATCGCGAAGAGTACCTCGCCGGGGTTGTCTGCCTCGGCGCGCCGGTGTTCAATCACCGCCACGAAATCTTGGCCGGCATCGCGATCCAGGCACCTGCCGCGCGCATGCCCATCTCCGACGCCTACCGCCACCGTGCCGCACTGGTCCAGGCAGCCCGTGCGCTCGGCGAGAGTCTCACTACCTTCAATCCCGGCTTCGCCGCCGGCCCTCCCTTGCACCGGCGGCAGGCCACGCGACAGAGGAAGCAGCCCAGATGACCAAGATGACCGCCAGCGAAGCCTTCGTCGAAACTCTGCATGCCCAGGGCGTACAGAACATGTTCGGCATCGTCGGCTCCGCCTACATGGACGCGCTGGATCTCTTTCCCGCCGCCGGCATCCGCTTCATCCCCACCGTTCACGAACAGGGCGCCGCCCACATGGCAGACGGCTACGCCCGCATCAGCGGCCGCCACGGGGTCTGCATCGGCCAGAACGGCCCCGGCATCACGAATTTCGTCACCGCCATCGCCGCCGCCTACTGGGCGCACAGCCCCGTCGTCGCCGTCACCCCCGAATCGGGGTCTTCGACAATGGGCCTCGGCGGCTTCCAGGAAACCGATCAGCTCCCGATCTTCTCGGGGATCACGAAATACCAGGGGCACGTCAACAATCCGCGCCGGATGGCGGAAATCACCGCCCGCTGCTTCGACCGTGCCATCCTCGAACTCGGCCCGACTCAGCTCAACATTCCACGCGACTATTTCTATGCAGTGGACGACTACGAGATCCCCGAACCGATCCGGATTGAGCGCGGCGCCGGCAGTCCGCACGCGGTCGGAGCCGCGGCCGCACTTCTCGCCGATGCAACCTTCCCGGTCATCGTCGCCGGCGGCGGCGTCATCGCCTCCGGCGCAGGCGAAGCCTGCACCTCGCTCGCCGAACTGCTCGGCGCCCCCGTTGTCACGAGCTATCTCCACAACGACAGCTTCCCCGCCAACCACCCGCTCTGGGCCGGACCGCTCGGCTATCAGGGTTCCAAGGCGGCGATGAAGTTGATCGCCCGCGCCGACATCGTGCTCGCGCTCGGCACGCGCCTCGGCCCGTTCGGCACGCTCCCCCAGCACGGCATCGACTACTGGCCGCGCACTGCCAAGATCATTCAGGTCGATGCTGATCCGAAATCTCTTGGCCTCGTCAAAAAAATGTCGGTCGGCATCGCGGGCGACGCCGCAGAGGTGACGGAGGCGCTCCTTTCCGCGCTCGCCAACCGCCCGCTCCGCGGCACCGCATCGCGCCAGCAGCGGCTCGAGACCGTGGCCGCCGAAAAGTCTGCCTGGGAAAACGAACTCGGCCACTGGACCCAGGAAACTGACGATTTCAGCCGCGAGGTCGGCAGTACCGCCTCCGCCATGCATCCGAGACAGATGCTCCGCGCTCTCGAAGAGGCCATGCCGAAGGGCGCCATCGTCTCCACCGATATCGGCAATATCTGCTCGGTATCGAACAGCTACCTCCGCTTCGAGCAGCCGCGCAGCATGCTCGCCGCCATGAGCTTCGGAAATTGCGGCTACGCCTTCCCGGTCGCGATCGGCGCCAAGGCTGCCGCCCCGGCACGTCCGGCCATCGCCTACGTGGGCGACGGCGCCTTCACCATGAGCTTTGGCGAAATCCTCACCGCCGTCCGCGAGAATCTCCCCGTTACGGCGGTCGTCTTCAACAACGGTCAGTGGGGTGCCGAGAAGAAGAACCAGGTCGATTTCTACGCCCGCCGGTTCGTCGGCACCAATCTCAAGAACCCGAGTTTCGCCGCGATCGCCCGCGCCATGGGGGCCGAGGGCCAGGTGGTCGACAAAATCTCCGACGTCGGTGACGCGCTGGTAAGCGCCTGCCGCGCGCAGCGCGACGGCAAGACGACCGTCCTCGAAATGATGGTGACCCAGGAACTCGGCGATCCCTTCCGCCGCGACGCTCTCTCCAAGCCGAAGCGGCTGCTCCACAAATACGCCGCCTACACGGTCGTCTGAATCTCCAAGGGGTGGCCGCCACAAGCGCCATGCTGCGGCGGCCATCGCAGAGGCGAGGGGAGGGAGGTCGGAATTCGCCATGGACCAGACACTCACCGACATCGAAGCCAGAGGTACCAAGGCCGTCGTCGAGCCTCTGATCGAACGCGCCCGCACCTCCATGGCCGCGATCGCCAAAGCCGATCAGGAGCGCACCGACGAGCTGGTGATCGCGCTTGCCTGGTCCCTCTATCGCTCCGACCGTGCCGCCTCGCTCGCCAGGCTTGCAGTCGAGGACACGGGCCTCGGCAATGTCCCCGACAAGATCATCAAGAACCAGCGCAAGACATTCGGCACGCTGCGCGATCTCCTGCGCGTCAGGTCCGTCGGCGTGATCGAGGAGGATCCAGCCAGCGGAATCGTCAAGTTCGCCAAGCCGGTCGGTGTCGTCGCCGCCGTCACCCCCTCGACGAACCCTTCCGCCACCGCCGTCAACAAAGCCATGATGGCACTGAAGGGACGGAACGCGGTTGTCGTCGCGCCCTCGCCGAGCGGCTTCGCCACCACTTCGGCGACCGTCACGGCCATGCGCAGTGAACTTGCCCGCATCGGCGCTCCAGCCGATCTCGTCCAGGCCCTTCCGCCGCCGGCCTCCAAAGAGATGACCCAGGCACTGATGGAAGCCGCCGATCTCGTCGTCGTCACCGGCTCGCAGGACAATGTCCGCCGCGCCTACCAGAGCGGCACTCCGGCCATCGGCGTCGGCGCCGGCAACGTGCCGGTCATCATCGATGAAACGGCAGACCTCGACGATGCCGCGCAGAAGATCGCGGCCTCGAAGACCTTCGACAATGCGACGTCCTGCTCTTCCGAAAACTCTCTCGTCATCATCGACGGCATCTATGACGAAGCGCTCGCCGCCTTGCGGCGCGCGGGCGGCTATCTCTGCACGACAGATGCCGCCCAGCGCGTGCGCTCGGCCCTCTGGCAGGGCGGCCGGTTGAACCGCGATCTCATCGCCAAGGACGCCCTGGTCCTTGCCAAGGCATTCGCCCTACCCAAGCCAGCCGCTGCTGCGCGCTTCTTCATGGTCGAAGAAACCGACTACGGCCCCGCCCATCCCCTTTCCGGGGAAAAGCTCTCGCTGGTCTTAGCACTCTACCGTGCCCCGGATTTCGAAGCGGCCGTGGAAATCGTCCGCCGCATTCTCGACTATCAGGGCCGCGGGCATTCCTGTGGCATTCACACCAGGGATCCTGAGCGTCCTCGCATCCTCGCCGCCAATGTCGATGTCGTGCGGGTGCTGGTGAATTTCGCCCACACCTTCGGCAACGGCGGCGGCTTCGACAGCGGCCTGAATTTTACCCTCAGCATGGGCTGCGGTACCTGGCAGAAGAACTCCATCAGCGAAAACCTGAGCTACCGGCACTTCCTGAACATCACTCATCTCGCCCGGCCTATTCCCGAAGACCGGCCAAGCGAGGAGACGCTGTTCGGTCGCTACTGGGCGAAATACGGGAAGTAGGCCTGGGCGATGAATTTGCTCGAATACCACGCCAAGACCGAAATCCTCGCGCCCGCCGGCATCCCGGTACCGGCTGGCGCGTGGTGCGAAAATCCCGACGCCGCCGCGAACGCGGCACGGCGCCTCGGGCAGTGCGTGGTCAAGGCACAGATTCCCGTCGGCAAGCGCGGCCGGATGGGTGGCGTCCGCATGGCCGATGGCCCCGATGAGGCGCGTGCCGCCGCCGAGGATATCCTCAGCCGCACGTTCGCCGGCCATCGCCCCGCTGCCGTACTGGTCGAGCCGAGACTTCCGCTCATCGGCGAATTCTACTGCGCCGTCCTGCAATCCCCCCGTGACCGCTCTCCTCTCGTCATGTTTTCTCCCGCCGGCGGCATGGACATCGAGGAAATCGCCGCCGCTGGGTCCGGCACCGTCGCACGCCACCTCGTCCGCGATCTCGACAGGTTCGATGCCACCGCCGCCGCTGCGGTACTCGAAGGCATGGGTGTCGATCATGTGAAACCGGCGCTGGCGGATTTCCTGGCTCGGCTCTATCGCCTCTGGCGGCGGACCGATGCCGAACTGATCGAGGTCAACCCCCTGGCGGAGCTTGCGGATTACTCCTTCGTCGCTCTCGACTGCAAGTTCATCCTCGATGACGCAGCCTCCTTCCGCCAGCCAGCGCTCACTGCCCGCGCAGTTGCGGATCCGTTGACCACCATCGAACAGCATGCCGCCGCCCTCGGCCTCAAATACATCGCCCTCGATGGCAATGTTGGCGTTCTCGCCAACGGCGCCGGACTCACTATGACCACCATGGATATGGTGAGCCATTTCGGTGGCCGGCCGGCGAATTTTCTCGAAATCGGCGGTGACGCCTACGTGAAGGCCGAATCGGCTCTCGCCCTCGTGCTCGGCAATCCGAACCTGCGCTCCCTGGTCGTCAATTTCTGCGGCGCCTTCGCCCGCACCGACGTCATGGCGCGCGGCGTCGTCGAAGCCTGGCGCCGCCTCAAGCCCACCATTCCGGTATTCTTCTCGGTCCATGGCACGGGCGAAGACGAAGCGGTTTCGCTCATCAGGAGCGAATTCGGCTCGGCTCCTTTCGATCTCATGGAAGATGCCGTCCGCGCTGCGGTCGAGGCCGCTTCATGACGGCATTTCCCATCCTCCGTCGCTCCGATCGTGTCCTGATCCAGGGAGTAACCGGCGCCCAGGGAACCTTCTGGACCGGGCACATGCTCGGCGTCGGCACGAATGTCGTGGCCGGCACGAACCCGAAACGTGCCGGCGTCACCCACCTTGGCCTTCCGGTTTTCGCCTCCGCCTCTGCCGCGCTCGCCCGGATGGAAGTCGATATCGCGGTGATGTTCGTCCCGCCGCAAGCCGTCAAGGATGCCGCGTTGGATGCGATCGAAGCCGGCATCAGAGGCCTCGTCGTTCTGACCGAGCACGTCCCCGTGCACGATATGCTCGCCGTTTTTTCTTCTGCCCGTGCCTCCGGGGCGCGCGTTGTCGGTGCGAACACTGCCGGATTGGTCACTCCGGGCGAGGCGTTCGTCGGCATCATGCCAGGCCATAACACCAACATCTTCAGGCCTGGACGGATCGGCGTGATCTCGCGCAGCGGCAGCCTTGGCACCCTCGTCTGCCTCAATCTGACGCGCGCCGGTCTTGGCCAGTCGAGCTTCATCGGCATCGGCGGCGACGCGATACTCGGCACGACAACCGAGGAAGCCTTGCAGGCGCTCGATCATGATTTCCGTACCGATGCCATCGTGCTGGTCGGCGAGATCGGCGGTGCGATGGAAGAGGATGCCGCGCGCTACGCCGCCACCATGGCAAAGCCGGTCGCAGCCTTCATCGCCGGCCGCGCCGCGCCGCCCGGCCGGCGAATGGGCCACGCCGGCGCCATCGTCGAGGCTGGCGCCGGAAGCTATGCCAGCAAGCGCGCAGCGCTGGAGCGGGCGGGTGTCACGGTCGTCGACACGCCGCACGCGATCCCCGCCGCGCTCGCCACGCGCCTTTCGCCTCTTGTTCCCGAGAGGGCCTGATGCACGCTCTCGTCCGCGCAACAGGCACTCACTGCCGCCGATGCCGCGGCAGGGACGGTCGCGTCGGCTCGTCCGACGGAAAACACCGAGCATGAGAAGGAGGGAGCCATGTCTGTTGCGAGGAAATGCGTCTGGATCGGCGCTCTGCTCTTAGCACTCGTACTGTCTGCGCCGGCTACACCTGCCCAGGCGCGATACCCCGATCATCCGATCGATTTCATCGTGCCCTGGGGTCCCGGCGGCGGCGCCGACCTCCTCGCGCGCACTGCGGGGAAAATCATGGCGCACGATCTCGGCGCGTCCTTCCCGGTGCTCAACGTGCCCGGCGCCACCGGCATGGTCGGAATGACCAAGCTTCTCACCTCGCCCGCGGACGGCTACACCCTTGCGGTCTTGATCGGTGACACCTACGCCCTCCTCGCCCGGCCACGTCCGGCCTTCGACCCGAAGCAGGTCATTCCGTTGGCGATCATGATCCAGCAGCCGTCCGGTTACTGGGTCAGCACCAAAAGCCCCTGGAAAACCTGGCCCGAATTCGTCGCCAGTGCGAAACAGCATCCCCTCAAGGTCGCGATCCTCGGTTACGGCAGCGCCGACGACATCACCACCAGTTACTTGCAAACCAAGGGGCTGAAGCTCACGGAGATCCCCTATGCCAAGCCGGTCCTGCGCTATACCTCGATCATCGGTGGCCATACCGATCTTCTCTACGAACAGACCGGGGATGTTCGCAGCTACTTCGATGGTGGTGAGATCCGCCCGCTGATCCTTTTCTATCCCCGCCGCCTCACCATTCCGCAATTCAAGGACGTGCCGATCGGCACGGAATTCGGCTATACCGTCGACCTGCCGCAATTCCGCTCCATCGTCGTCAAGGCCGGAACCCCGCCCGCGATCGTCAAGCTGCTGGCAGATGAACTGGCCAAGGTCGCGAAGACCGCGGAATGGAAAACCTACCTCCAGAGCCAATACGCGGATCCCGACAGCTACATCCCGATGGATGGAGCGCGGCAGTTCATGAACGCCTGGCTCGATCAGGCCAGGAAGTTCCGGGCCCTGACGAACATGGGAGCGAGATAAACGCGCGCACGGCAATGCGCCCGCTCGCGCGCATCCGGGCCGGCCTGCCTTATCTTGTCGTGCTCGGCGTCGGCGCCTTTCTCTTCGACACCGCCGATCATTTCAACTTCGGCGCCATTCCCGGCCGGATCGGTCCGGATGCCTGGCCGAAGCTCGTCCTCGTCCTGATGCTGCTCGCCGCGTTCTGGGGATTCGTCGCGAGCACATTCGGGATCGGCAAAGCCGCGGCAGAGCAGAGCAGCGATAGTGCCGAAATCGAGGCACTGCTCCGCCCGCCGGAACTCTATCCCCACCGGGTGTGGCTCGCCGTCCTGGCGACGTTCGGCTACCTGCTCCTCCTGCCGGTTGCGGGCTTTTTCCTCGCCACGATCATCTACACATTGGCCCTGCTCTATCTCGGGCACTACCGGCGATTGCTCTTGGGCGTCGCCCTGAGCGTCGTCGTCGCATTCGGCTTCATGTTCCTGTTCATGCGGGTGGTTTACGTTTCCCTGCCCGGCGGAATCGCGCCATTCGATCACGTGTCCTTCGCGGTCATGGCCTTCCTCGGCGTCCATTAGAAGGGCCGCACCGTGACCTTCGTCGATCTCGGACATGGCCTCGCACACGTCTTTCAGCCGTTCGACCTCCTGATGCTCGTCACTGGCCTGCTGGTCGGAATGGCGGTCTCGATCATGCCCGGTCTCGGCCTGGTCATGGGCGTCATCCTGGCACTTCCTTTCACCTACCGGATGCCGATCGAACCTTCGATCATTCTGCTCACCGCGATCTACTTCTCCGGCACGTACGCGGGCTGCTTCACTGCCATTCTCTACCGCATACCGGGCGAGCCGATGGACGTCCCGATGTTGTGGGACGGTCACGCCATGGCCAAGCGTGGGGCGCCGGCCAAGGCCCTCGGCTGGGCCCTGGTTGCAGCACTCATCGGCGGCCTCGTTTCTTCGGCGGTCATGGTCGCGATCGCCGGACCGCTGAGCAGCGTCGCGTTGAGCTTCGATTCGCCGGACTATTTCGCTGCCGTGTTCTTCGGCCTGACGACCGTCGTGGCGCTGGCCGGAAGATCGTTACCCAACGCCATCATCAGCCTCTGTGTCGGATTGCTGGTGGCAACAGTCGGTATCGACAGCACCTACGGCACCGACCGCTTCACCTTCGGCGTGCCGATCCTGGAGGACGGCATCCAGTTGGTCGCGATCCTGGTCGGCACGTACGGGCTGAGCGAGGTGCTGACACGGATCGGCCAGGGATTGCGCGTCAGCCAGCCGAACGATGCGGACAGAAGCGTCGCCACCGAATTCCCGACCCTCAGCGAGCTGATCGCAATCAGGATCACGATCATTCGCAGCACCATTCTCGGCACTCTGATCGGCATCGTCCCTGGCGCGGGTGCGACGATTACCTCCTTCATCTCCTACGGTATCGAGAAGCAGTATGGCCGGCGGCGGCATCTCCTGGGAACGGGCCTGCCCGAAGGCATCGTCGCTCCGCAGATCGGCGCCACCGCTTCGGTCGCAGGCCACATGATCCCGCTCTTGACGCTCGGCCTTCCCGGCAGCGGCGCAACCGCCGTGATCCTCGCCGCCTTCCTCCTGCATGGCGTGCAGCCGGGTCCGATGCTGTTTCAGGACCCGAAATCGACGCTCCTCGTCTACACGATCCTGAGTTCGATGTTCGTCAGCGTCATCGGCATGTGTCTCCTCGGCTTCTTCTGGATCCGTGTCGTCGTCAAGGTGTTGAAAATCCCACAGGGCATTCTCTCCGCGATCGTCGTCATGTTCTGCCTCGTCGGCGCCTACGCCAATCGCAACGATCTTGCCGATGTCTGGATGATCGTCTTCTTCGGCATCCTCGGCTATCTGTTCGAGAAATTCGCATTCCCGATCGCGCCCCTGGTGCTCGGCGCGATCCTCGGCCCGATCGGCGAGGACTCTTTCGTGCGCAGCATGATCGCCAGCGGCAACGACTGGCTCGTCTTCTTCAAGGACCCGATCAGCGCCGCTCTGATGGGTGCATCAGCGCTCGCTCTCGGCTATCCACTGCTGCGCGAAGTTCTGTCCCGCCGGCAAAGGCAACCGCTTCCGGCTTCGGGTGGCCCTCGATGATCCCGGAAAGGATCGCCGGCGCTCGCCTCCGCTCACGCCGTGGCCAGGATGACGGCGCAAGTCGCGACGATGTCCGCCACGCTCGCCCCGCGCGAAAGATCGCTGACCGGCTTGGCAAAGCCCTGCAGAAATGGCCCGAACGCGCTCGCCCCGCCCAGCCACTGCACCAGCTTGTAGCCGATGTTCCCGGCATCGAGATCCGGGAAGATCAGAACGTTGGCGCGTCCGGCAACCGCGCCAGGTTCGGCGAGCTTCTTCTCGGCGACTGCCGGAACCAGCGCCGCATCGGCCTGCAACTCCCCATCCACGGCGAGCCCCGGCGCCCGCTCGCGCACGAGTTCGGCTGCGCGGCGAACCTTCTCCACGCGGACATGCTGCGCACTCCCCTTGGTCGAGAACGAGAGCATCGCCACGCGCGCCGGCTCGCCGATCAGCGCCTCGGCACTCCGCGCCGAGGCAATCGCGATATCCGCAAGCTGCTCGGCGGTCGGCTCGGCATTGACTGCGCAGTCCGCAAACAAGAGATGTCGCGGGCCCTGCCCCAGAAAGTCCGGCACCCGCAGAACGAAATAGCTGGACGGGAAGGCGATGCCGTCGGCCAAGCCGATCGTCATGCGCGCCGCTTCGATGACACGCCGGGTCGGAGCCGCCACCCCGCCGACCATGGCGTGCGCATCGCCCTCGCGTACCATCATGCCGCCGAGATAGAATGGCCTTGTCATCAGGCGCGTTCCTTCGGCGGGAGTCATCCGCTCCCGTCCGGCAGCGCAGACCGCGCCGAAGGATGGCAATCGCGGGTCGCTCGCCGGATCGACGATTTCGATCCCGTCCGGAGAAACGCCGGCTTCCTCGGCCGCCCGGCCAACCGCTGCCGTCGAGCCGACAACGATCGGCCACGCGATGGCCTCGTCCTTGAGCCGCCGGGCGGCCTTAAGCACACGGGAATCATGGCCTTCGGGAAGAACGACTTTCAGTCTGGCCAGGCGCGCTCTCTCGAAGCAGCGATCCAACAGCTCCATTGAGAGCCCTGAGCAGGAATGGTTTGCAACGGCAATTGCAGCAGGAGAAAGTGATGGCGGAAGGAACAGCGTCAGTCAAGGTTTACCGCGGCCTCAGAGACATCTACTTCGACCGCTCGCGCTGCACCTATATCGACGGCCGTGCCGGCGATCTCCGCTATCGCGGCTATTCGATCCACGACCTCGCAGAGCACGCAACATTCGAAGAGACCGCTTGGCTGCTCCTGCATGGCGATCTGCCCACACGAACCGCACTCGCAGAGTTCGACCGCAAGTTGAAGCTGGCGCGCACGCTTCCTCCCGCCATCTACGACATCATCCGCCTCACGAAATCGGGGCATCCGATGGATGTCCTGCGCACAGCCACCTCCGCGCTCGCCTCCTTCGACCCCGACACGGCCGATAATTCGCGTCCGGCAACGCTGCGCAAGGCCGTCCGGCTGATCTCCCAGGTGCCGATGATCATCGCCGCGCATGCGCGGATGCGCCAGGATCAGGCGCCCGTCCCGCCGGCACGCGACCTCGGCCACGCGGCCAACTTTCTCTGGATGCTGAAGGCCGAGAAACCGGACGACGAGGCCGCCCGCCTCGTCGATCGCGACCTCGTCCTGCATGCCGAACACGGCTCCAACGCCTCGTCCTTCACCGCCCGCGTCGTCACCGGCACCAACGCCAACCTGCACGCCGCCATCACCGCCGCCATCGCCGCCCTTTCCGGCCCGGCGCACGGCGGCGCCGCCGAGGACGTGATGAAGATGGCCGAGGAGATCGGCGATCCCTCCCGCGCCGGCGAGTACGTGCGGGAAAGACGCAAGGCGGGCGATCCGGTCACCGGCTTCGGTCACCGCGTCTACAGGGTCGAGGATCCCCGCGCGCGCCACATGCGCTCAGGCGTGGAGCGGTTATCCAAAGAGATGGGACAGCCGCGCTGGTACGAGATTCTGCAGGCGGTGGTGCAAGCCATGGCGCCCTATGCCCGCCATGGCGTCAACGTCAACGTCGATTTCTATTCCGGCGTGGTCTACTACCTGCTCGGTATCCCGCGCGACTTGTTCGTTCCCATCTTCGCGATCGGCCGCGTTCCCGGTTGGGTCGTTCAGGTGCTGGAGCAGCAGGAGAACAATATCCTGATCCGGCCCTTGACCCTCTACGACGGCCCGCCGGGGCGAACCTTCATTCCCATCCAGCAAAGGCCGGAATGACCGACCGTTATTGCGACGATCGAGCGTCATGAACTGTTGCTGCACCGTTCCCGTTGCGCTAACCTCCGTCGCTTCTCCGGATGCTCCAGATCGCCGCACGCTCGATGCTATGTGCACAACCTTTGACACCCCCTCTCATGCAGGGGGAAATCACGGCATCGCCGCACGATTCCAGTCGGCAACCCGCTGCGGGCGGAACGGGCGGTAGCGCGATATGGCAGGCAGGGAACACGCGGAAGTTGCAACGCTGACTGCCGGCACGCCAGACCCATCGTCGCCCCAGGTCGCAATCGCGGAAACCGAAAGCGCGCCTCCGCCGGCTGTCGCGGCGGCGGGTTCTCTTGCCTCCCGCGGCTGGCGCATCACCTCCCGCTACGCCACCGTGAGCGTGCTCATCGCCGCGGTGATCGTCTGGCAGATCGTCTGCGATTTCCACCTCTTCCCGCCGATCGCCCTGCCATCCCCCGTCTCGGTCCTGAACGCACTGATCCTGCTGCTCGCTCACGGTTATGGTGGGCACTCCCTCTTCGACGATATCTGGATCAGTTCGCTTCGCATCGCCATCGGGTTTGTCGGTGCGGTCGTTATCGGAGTTCCGGTTGGCCTCTTGATGGCCCGGATCGACATCATCTTCCGTACCATCGATCCGTTCCTTCAGTTCATCCGCCCGGTCCCGCCGCTCGCCTATATTCCGCTCCTCGTCGTCTGGTTCGGAATCGGCGAGCTTCCGAAAATCGTCCTGATCCTGATCGGTACGATTCCCGTCATCATTATCGGCACTATTTCCGGCGTCAAAGGCACTCCGCCCCTCAGGCTCTCCGTAGCGCGGACACTGGGTGCCTCGGAAAGCCAGATTTTCCGCCATGTCATCCTTCCTTCCTCCTTGCCGGAAATCTTCACCGCCATGCGAATCGGTATCGGCGTCGCATGGACCTGCCTTGTTGCCGCCGAACTGATCGCCGCCGATCAGGGTCTCGGCTGGCTCGTCCAGTACGCCGGGCAGGCGCTCCAGGTCGCGATCGTCATCGTGGGCATCATCGTCATTGGCGTCCTTGGCTACGCGATGGAACTCCTGATCCGCGTCTTCGAACGCCGGGTCGTGCCATGGCGCGGCCACGGCTAGCGCCCGCCTGTACGCGCCTCGACGGAGGTCCCGGAGACAAGCTACATTCGGCCGCGCCCGTACGACGACGGGCGAGCAACGCGAAAATCACCCGCTCACCCAAGGGAGGCACTATGAGCAAGACTTCGCGAAATGTTACACTCGGCGCCATCGCAGCGCTCCTCTGGTTCGGCACTGCTCAGGCGCAGACGCCAAACGTCGTCATCGGCTACGAGAACAACGGCGCTGACCCCTACATGGTGACGCAGGGGCTCGGTCTGTTCCAGAAGATGATGCCCGCAAAAATCTCTCTGAAATTCTTCGACTCCGGTCCCGCCGCGATGAGCGCGCTCGCCTCGAACAGTCTGCAGTTCATGTGCGGCCTCGGGGTCCCGCCATTCGTCTCGGCGATCTCGCAAGGTGTGCCGCTGGCGATCATCTTCAACCAGGAGCGCTACACGACGGCCGCAGGTGTTGCCGTCCGCCCCGGCGCCGGCATCAACTCGATCGCCGACCTCAAAGGCCGCAAGATCGCGATCGTCCAGGGTTCGCAGGCATCGTTCGAACTGGCAACCTTCCTTGCCGCGGCCAACGTGCCGTGGGAAAGCGTGCGCCAGATCAACATGGCGCCCCCCGAGATGCGCGTAGCCTGGTCGACAAAGAGCATCGACGCCGCCATCGTCTGGGATCCGGTCTTCGACGCCTTGCGCGGCATGGGCGCAACCGTCCTCAAGACCGACGCCGATCTGCCGCGCGACGCATCCTCCTACAATATCTGCATCGCTGATACCAACTGGGCGAGTTCCCACGCCGCCCTTGCCGCGGATTTCATCCGTGCACTCGACGCCGGCGTCTCATACACGAACGCGCATCCCGATGAGGCGCTCAAGATCATGGCGTCTCAGGCCGGTATCACTCTGCCGGTCGCGAAAGCCGAGCTAGCGGGCTACGAACTCTTTTCCGCCAAGGATCAGCTGACCCCGAACGTGCTGGGCTCGGGAGACAGCGTCGCTCATTCCGCGACCACCCTGACATTGGCCAATACCGCGAAAGTCCTTCTCAAGATCGGCCGCATCACGAAGGTTCCGGCCAACCCCGCCGCCGCCGTCGATCCGACCTTCGCCGAAAAGGCGGTGCAGGGGAAATAAGACAGCGCGACAACAAAAACCGGCGGAATGCCGATCCGGATCGAGCACGTCGGCAGGGACTTCGGTCCGCTCCGGGTCCTTGACGACGTGTCCCTGGCGATCGAGGACGGGACTTTCGTCACCGTCCTCGGCGCTTCCGGATGCGGGAAGACGACGTTGCTCAACATGGTCGCCGGCCTGAGCCCGCCGAGCCGCGGCCGCATCCTGCTCGACGGCAAGCCGATCGCCGGCCCGGGACCCGATCGCGTCGTCGTCTTTCAGCAGCCGGGTCTCTATCCGTGGCTCACCCTCAGGGACAATGTGGCCTTCGGCCTGCGCATGAGATCCGCGCGCCAAATCGAATGGCCGCGGGTAGACGAAGTGATTGCGGTGATGGGTTTGCGCGGCTTCGAGTCGCATCGCCCATACGAACTTTCCGGCGGCATGCAACAGCGCGTCGCGCTTGCCAGGGCGCTCGTCATGCAGCCACGTGTGCTGCTGATGGACGAGCCCTTCGCCGCGCTCGACGCTCAGACCCGCCACAACATGCAACGCTTCCTGCTCGAGCTCTGGGAGAAGATCCAAGCCACCGTGCTTTTCATCACTCACGACATCGACGAGGCAATCCTGCTCGGCGATCGGGTCGTCGTCATGGGTGCGCGCCCGGGCCGCATCGTCCTCGAGCAATCCGTCCCGCTCTCACGCCCCCGTCAATGGGAAATGAGCCTCGAGCCGGCGTTCATCGATCTCAAACGCCAGGCACTGCATATTCTGGCTGGCTAGTACCCGGAATCACACATGGGTAACACAGGCTCCCTCACCCGGCGCTCCGCGCCGCCCTCTCCCAGAGGGAGAGGGTAACGTGTTTCGAGGTCATGTGAGTGAGTCACTCATGAGTGAAAGTTGGTACTAGACCCGTGTCGGGCTGCACAGCCAGCCCGACGCGGGTCTCGTGGTTTATCTGAGCCCGCGATTCTCGCCCTCCGACGATTCCGCGTCGGGCGATCGCGGGCTAGCAACGGTCGCACCGGGATCGGATTCACGGCACGCTTCGGCGGCACGGCCTTCAGGTCAGGAAATACGCCATCAGGATCAACATCAGCGCGAGCAGCGCTGCCATTCCCCAGACGAAACGGTAGAACCCGCCCCAGAAATGGTACCGGTCGTCGAAGAGCCGTTCCTCGGTGACGGCGCCTTGGGGATTGCTCGCACTGTGGGACACTACCGCACCTCGTTCTTCATCTCCCGCCCCGCGTCGCTGCCAGGGCCGGGACGCCTTTTTTAGGGCCCTGCGGCGAATCCGGGCAAGGGGTTCAGCAACGCCGAATCGCCCTCCGCATGCCGCGCCGTCGCCCCCGCCAGCATCGCCAGCCCAAGCGGATAAATCCGATGCTCCTGCACCAGCACACGGGCCGCCAGGCTCTCCGCGCTGTCACCGGGCAGAACCGGCACCGCCGCTTGCACCAGGATCGGCCCGTCATCCAGCCGCTCGCTCACGAGATGCACCGTGCAGCCGTGCAGCCTCACCCCCGCGGCAAGCGCCTGCGCATGCGTCTCCAGCCCCGGAAACGCAGGCAGCAGGCTCGGGTGGATATTCAGCATCCGCCCCCGCCAGCGCTCCACCAGATAGGGCGTGAGCACCCTGAGATACCCGGCAAGGCACACCAGCTCGATCTCGTGCCGCTCCAGCACGGCATCGATCTCCGCTTCGTGCGCCGTGCGCTCCGCTCCCCACCGCTCGATGACGGCGGTCGCAACGCCCGCCGCCCGCGCCAATTCGAGCCCTGCCGCCGCCCTGTTCGAAATCACGAGCGAAATCTCCGCCGGATACGCGGGGTCGGCAGCTGCCCGTATCAGCGCCGCCATGTTGCTCCCCCGACCGCTGATCAGAACAGCCGTCCGCCTCCTCATCCCGGCCAGCCGGCCCGAGGTTCAATCGCGACGCGCGCCGGCCCGCTTCCCGCCCGTATGCCCCCGATCCGGAATACGCGCTCGCCTTCGGCGGCAAGCCGCGCCATCACCTCCTCCGCTCGCTCCGCCGCGGCCACCAGTGCCATCCCGATCCCGCAGTTGAAGACCTTGAGCATTTCGGAAGCCGGCACCCGCCCCGTCCGTGCCATCCAGCGAAACACTTCCGGCACCTCCCATGCCTCGGCATCCAGCGTTGCCTCGGTCGTCTCGCCCAGCACACGAGAGAGATTGCCGGCAAGCCCGCCGCCGGTGATATGGGCCGCCGCCTTGATCAACCCCGCCCGCATCAACGGAAGCAGGCCCCGCACATAAATCCGCGTCGGCGTGAGGAGTGCTTCGCCGAGCGCTTTCCCCGGCGCAAATGGCGCCGGCGCGTCCCACGGAAGCCCCGCATCGGCGACGATCTTTCTGACCAGCGAGAAGCCGTTCGAGTGCACACCGCTCGAGGCCAGCCCCAGCACTATATCACCGGGCTCGACCCCGCGTGGCAAAAGCCCTCCCCGTTCGACAGCCCCGACCGCGAAACCTGCAAGATCGTACTCGCCGGGCCCATAAAGTCCCGGCATCTCCGCCGTCTCGCCCCCGACCAGGGCGCATCGGGCCTCCCGACAGGCTCCCGCAATCCCCTCGATGACGGCCCTGGCCTCCGTCACGGCCAGCCGGCCGGTCGCGAAATAATCCAGGAAAAAAAGCGGCTCCGCTCCCTGCACCACAAGGTCGTTCACGCACATCGCCACCAGGTCGACACCGACCGCGCCGTGCCCTCCACACGCCCTCGCCAGCACCAGTTTCGTGCCCACGCCATCGGTGGTGGCAAGCAGGATCGGGTCTGCATACCCCGCTGCGCGCGGGTCGAAAGCCGCCGCGAAACCGCCGATCGCGCCGACGACACCCGGCCGCGCGGTCGCTCCGGCAATCGGCCGGATCGCCGCCACTAACGTCTCGCCCGCCTCGATGTCCACGCCGGCCGCCTGGTAAGTGGTGCCGCTCCCCATATTCTCTGTGAAATCCCCCGCCCTGATTCCGACCCTACCTGATGACGCAGCACTGCGGAATCTGCGGTATGAAGAGATGGTGGGAGGCCCCAATAACGGGCATGACGAAACGGGCATGACGATGCGGCCACGGAGAATGACGGCAATATCGCGCGCCCCCATCCGGCGCGACAGGCCATGTGCCGGCAGAGGTGCCACCTATGGCTGACGGATCACGGCTGGCGCATGGCGCCTCGCTCGGGCTGGTCACCCTCCCCAACGCCATCACCTTCGCCCGCATCTGCGCCGTGCCGCTCGCCGTCTGGCTCCTGCTCGGCCACAACCTCGCCGCCGCCTTCGCCGTCTTCCTCGCCGCCGGCGTGAGCGACGCCATCGATGGCCTGCTCGCCCGGCACGGCCGCGCGAGCGCAATCGGCGCCGTGCTCGATCCCGCGGCAGACAAGCTGTTGCTCGTCAGCATGTACATCACCCTTGCCGGCATCGGCATACTCCCATCCTGGATCGCCATCCTGGTGGTGTTCCGCGATCTCCTGATCGTCGGCGGCGTGCTGGTGCTGAACATCGCCGGGCACTCGGTAGCCATTCGTCCACTTTTGATATCGAAAGTAAATACTGCTCTGCAAGTTATTCTGATTGCTGTATCTCTCCTCTTCGCAACGCTCGGCCTGCCACCTCGGCCTCTGCTCTCCCCGCTGATCTGGCTGGTCGCGGGGCTCACCCTGGTCTCCGGCGCGGCCTATGTGCGGCGCACGGCATGGCTGCGATGAACCCCCCAGGCTACGAGCCCGGTCTGGCCCGGGCTGGCGCGCCCGAGCGCTCCGAAACTGCACCGGCCGAGCCTGCCTCGCCTCCCGCCCTGCCCTCCCTCGCGCCCGGGGAGGAGGAACAAGGGGCCACCCGTTTTCAACGCTGGGCCCTGGTCGTTGGCCTCGCGGTGGTGCTTTGGCTTGGCCTCACGCTCTTTTCGTCGATCCTTTTGCCCTTCGTCGCTGCCTCCGGGATCGCCTATTTCCTTGACCCAGTCGCCTACCACCTCACCCGCCTCGGCGTTCCTCGGCCCGTCGCCGCACTGATCCTGATCATCGGGCTGATCGCCTTCGGCCTGATGGTCGTTCTCCTGCTCTACCCGCTGGTTGCTCAGCAGGTCGGCCAGCTTGTCGTCCATCTGCCCGACTATGTCCTGGCCCTGCGCAACTTCGCCCAGCGGCTAGTGAATGATCTGCAGGCCGGCCTCGGCCCCGACTACGTCAACAGCAAGCTCCGCGACCTCATCACCAGCCAGGGTGGCGCGATCCTGAGCTTCATCGCCCAGGCCCTGACACGGCTAATCACCGGCAGCGTCGCCCTCTTCAACGTGGTCGAGATCGTCGCGGTCACCCCTGTCGTCGCCTTCTATCTCCTGCGTGACTGGCCCCGGGTCGTGGCGCGCGTCGATTCCTGGCTGCCGCGCCGCTACGCGGCCGTTCTCCGCGCCCAGGCCCGCGAAGTAGATCGCATCCTTTCGGCCTGGCTCCGCGGCCAGCTCCTCTGCTGCCTTTTCCTCGCCCTCTTTTACGCTGCCGGTCTCACCATCGTTGGCCTCGATCTCGGACTGATCATCGGTCTTGCCGCCGGTATCATCTCCTTCATCCCCTATGTCGGCACCATCACCGGCGCCGTGCTCTCGCTGGCTCTGGGCCTCGCCCAATTTCCGCTCTGGTCCGCCATCATCCGTGTCGCCGCCGTGTTCGTGATCGGCAACCTCCTGGAAACCTACGTCATCTACCCCCGCTTCCTCGGCGATCGGGTGAAGCTGCACGCGGTCTGGGTGATCTTCGCCCTCTTTGCCGGCGGTGCCGCCTTCGGCTTTCTCGGCGTGCTGTTGGCGGTTCCAGCAGCCGCCGTGCTCGGCGTGCTCGCCCGCTTCTGGCTCGGCCGCTACCTTGGCAGCCCGCTTTATCTTGACCCGCCGCCGGGCCTGCAAAAATGAGCACCTCCCGCCAGTTGCCGCTGCCTTTTGCCGTGATACCTGGATATTGCGCGGCCGACTTTCTCGACGCCCCTGCTAACGCCGAAGCCCGGGCTTGGCTCGCCCGTCCCGCCGATTGGCCTGCCCGCCAGCTTGCGCTTTGGGGTGAAGCCGGAGTCGGCAAATCGCACCTCCTTTACCTCTGGGCACGCCGCCTCGGCGCCCTGATCCTCAGCGGACCTTCGCTGGTCGCACCCATCGTTCCGCCCACCACCGCCCTTGCCCTCGACGATGCCGACCTCTTCGCCGCCGAACCGCCGCTGCTCCACCTCCTCAACATTGCCGCCGAAACCGGCTTCCCCTTGCTGATGGCCGCCCGCTCGCCCCCGGCCCGCTGGCCGGTCCGGCTGCCTGACCTCGCCAGCCGCCTCGCGGCCACCGCCGCCGTTGAGGTCGGCGCCCCGGATGAAGGGCTGCTCGGCGCGCTCTTTGCCCGCCTCCTCTCCACCCGCCAGCTCCTGCTCAGCCCGCCGCTCGCCTCCTTCCTGCTCGCCCGGCTGCCCCGCCATCCTGCTGCACTTGCCGAAGCCGTCGTCCGGCTCGACCGCGCCGGCCTCGCCGCCGGCCGCCCGCTCACCCGTGGCCTTGCTCTCGCCGCGCTCGCCCCGCTCATCGGCTCCGAGCCCGAAATCGATTGCGAAAAATCAGGGACTCCCTCGCCGCAAGCCCATCCGCTCCTGTAAATTCCCTGCCATGAGCACCCAGCGCCGCGACATCGAGCACCTCCATCCCGATCCACTGCCGCCGATCACCCCTGACAGTCATGCACGCTTCATCAACCGCGAGCTCTCCTGGCTCGACTTCAATCATCGCGTCGTCGAGGAGGCCGAGAACCGCGGCCACCCGCTCCTCGAGCGGCTCCGCTTCGTCTCCATCAGCGCTTCCAACCTCGACGAATTTTTCTCGGTCCGGGTCGCCGGCCTGATCGGCCAGGCCAAGGCCGGCGTCCTCCATCCTTCGCCTGACGGCCTCACCCCTGCCCAGCAGTTGGCCGAGATCGGCCGCTGCGCCCACGCTCTCATCGCCGAGCAGAACCGCGTCTGGCAGGAACTCCGCGCCGAGCTAGAGGTAGCCGGGCTCACGGTCTGCAATCCCGCCGAACTGTCCGCCTCCGAACACACTTGGCTCGAGCACTGGTTCATGGAGCGGGTGTTCGCCGTGCTCACGCCGCTCGCCATCGACCCCGCCCATCCGTTCCCTTTCATCCCCAACATGGGCCTCGTCCTCGCACTCCGCCTGGTGCGCGAGGAGGATCAGCACGGCATGCGCGCGCTCATTCCTCTCCCCTCACAAATCGAGCGCTTTGTCCGCCTCCCCGGCAAACCTGGCGGGCCGATCCGCTTCATCATGCTCGAGGCGCTGGTCGATCTCTTCCTCGATCGGGTCTTCCCCGGCTGCCGCCTCCTCGGCAGCGGCCTTTTCCGGCTGATCCGCGACACCGACGTCGAATTCGAGGAAGAGGCGGAAGACCTTGTCCGCTCCTACGAGAGTGCACTCAAGCGACGCCGCCGCGGCGTCGTGATCCATCTGACCGTTGCCGCAACAATGCCCGCCGATCTGAAAGACTTCGTCGCCAGCGAGCTTGATGTGCCGGAGGACGAGGTGTACGTCGCCCCCGGCCTGCTCGGCATCGCCGATCTCCGCGCCCTGATCGTCGATGACCGGCCCGACCTGCAGTTCCCCGCTTTCACGCCCCGCTTTCCCGAGCGCATCCGCGATTTCGGCGGCGACTGCTTCGCCGCCATCCGCGCCAAGGACATCATCGTCCATCATCCCTTCGAAAGCTTCGATGTCGTCGTCCAGTTCCTCCGCCAGGCAGCGGCGGATCCGAACGTCGTCGCCGTCAAGCAGACCCTCTACCGCACCACCCGCGACAGCCCGATCGTCAAGGCGTTGATCGAGGCCGCCGAGTCCGGCAAGTCAGTCACCGCCGTCATCGAACTCCGCGCCCGCTTCGATGAAGAGATGAACATCCGCCTCGCGCGCAGCCTCGAAGCCGCCGGCGTGCAACTGGTCTACGGCCTGCCGGAGCGTAAAACGCACGCCAAGCTCTCGTTCGTCGTGCGCCGCGAAGGCGGCGGCATGCGCGCCTACGCGCATTTCGGCACTGGCAACTATCACCCGATTACCGCCCGCATCTACACCGATCTGAGCTTCTTCACCTGCGAACCGGCCCTCACCCGCGATGCCGCCCGCCTCTTCAACTACATGACCGGCTACGCCCGCCCGGAAAAAATGGAGGCGCTGGCCTATTCGCCGCTGACCATCCGTTCCACTCTCGAAACTCTGATCGACCGCGAAATCGCCAATGCCCGCGAGGGTAAGCCCGCCGCCATCTGGCTGAAAATGAACAGCCTCGTCGATGACCGGCTGATCGACCGCCTCTATGCCGCCTCCGCCGCGGGCGTGAAGATCATGGCCGTCGTGCGCGGCATCTGCTGCCTCCGCCCGCGCGTGCCCGGCCTCTCCGAGACCATCCGCGTCAAATCTATCGTCGGACGCTTCCTCGAGCACGGTCGCATCGTCGTCTTCGGCAACGGCCATGCGCTGCCCTCGCGCAGTGCCCTCGTCTTCATCAGCTCCGCCGACTGGATGGTCCGCAACATGGAGTGGCGTATCGAGACCCTGGTCCCGATCCACAACCCGACCGTGCACGCCCAGTTGCTCGACCAGATCATGGTCGTCAATCTGCGTGATACCTTGCAGTCGTGGGAACTTGGCCCCGACGGCACATGGCGCCGCCTCGCCCCCGGCCGTCGCCCCGTCTCCGCACATGACTACTTCATGACGAACCCCTCTCTCTCCGGCCGCGGCTCCGCCCTGCACGGTTCCCTCAGCGCCGCACCCCCGATCGCGATCCGCCGCCCGGACCGCGTGAGCCAGGACTGAAAGATGCGCGACGGCGAGTCCACGCCGGCGCTCCGCCCAGCAGTGGTCGATCTCGGTTCGAACTCGGTCCGGCTGGTCGTCTTCGAAGGCCTCGGCCGTAACCCGAAGCCGATCGTCAACGAACGCGCCACGCTCCGCCTCGCGCGCGGTATCGAGGCAAGCGGCCGGCTCGATCCGGCCACGATGGATCAGGCCCGCGCCGTGCTCGACCGCTTTCGCCGCATCGTCGAGGCGTTGGGTGCTGCGCCCTTCGAGGTTCTCGGCACCGCCGCCGTGCGCGAAGCAACCAATGGCCGCGCCTTCCTTGACTCGCTCGCCGAGCAACTCCCGGGCGTCCCGATCCGCCTCCTCTCCGGTCAGGAAGAGGCCGTGCTCTCAGCTGCCGGCGTGCTGTGCGGCATCCCCGCCGCCGCTGGCGTGCTCGCCGATGTCGGCGGCGGCTCGCTCGAACTCGCCCGCCTCGGTTCCGGCAAGGCCGGACCGGTTGCCACGCTGCCCCTTGGCGTGATTCGCCTCTCCGAACGCGCGCACGGCGACATCGTGCGCGCACGCGCCATCGTCGAGCAGGAACTCGCCTCCGTTCCCTGGCTTTCCGAGGGCACCGGCCGCGATCTCTATCTCGTCGGCGGCACGTTCCGTGCCCTCGCCCGCATCCACATCGCGCAGACCAGCTATCCGCTCAACATCGTCCACCATTACACGCTCGGCCGCGAGGAGGCGCGCGATCTCACCGCCGTCATCGCCGGCGCCTCCCAGCGCGTACTCGAACGTCTCCCCGGCCTGCCGCAACGACGCATCGAGGACTTGCCCTTCGCCGCCGTCACCCTGCGCCGGCTCCTGCGCGCAACCGGTGCTGCGCGCGTGGTCTTCTCCGGCAATGGCATGCGCGAAGGTTGGTTCATGCGCCTCGTCCCGCCTGCGCTCGGCGCCGCCGATCCGCTGCTCGCCGCGGCGCAGGAATTCAACGATCGCCTCGCCCGCGATCCCGCTCTCGCCCCCGCCCTGATCGACTGGACCGCCCCACTCTTCGCCGACGAGACCCCCGCCGAGCAGCATCTGCGCGAGGCCGCCTGCTGGATGAGCGACATCGGCACCCGCGATCATCCCGATTACCGCGCCGAGCAGTCCGTGCTCCGCGTGCTGCGCCAGCCCGGTGTCGGGCTCGATCACCACGCACGCGCCTTCCTCGCCCTCGTCATCGCCTTCCGTTACGAAGCCGAGCGCACCGCGAGCTTCCTCGCCCCGCTTCGCTCGCTGCTCGATCTCTCCTCCGCCAACCGCGCCGAGGCGCTCGGCACCGCGCTTCGCCTCGCCTGCACGCTCTCCGCCGGCACGCCCCGCCTGCTCGCCGAAACCGCTCTCGCGCGCAGCGGCCGTCGCCTCGTGCTGCGCCTCGCGGAGGGCAGGGGCGTCTATGCTGGAGACGGCGTGATGCGCCGCCTCGACCGCCTCGCCGAGGTGACCGGTTTCGAAACGGCCCTCGAAACCATCTCCGCCCTCGCCGCTTCGTAGCCGCGCTTCGCACCTGCTCCCGCCCCGAAAGTAACGCCGCATGCGCCTCTTCTCGGCCACCCTCGCGACCGAAACCAATACCTTCTCGCCATTGCCCACCAGCCTCGACGGCTACAAGCAAACCGTGTTCCTCCGCCCGGGCGAGCACCCGGACGCAACACCCCTGATGTGTACCGCGCCGCTCTGGGTCGCCCGCCGTGCCACCCGGCGCGAGAACTTCACGCTCGTCGAAGGAAGCTGCTTCGCCGCGAGCCCCGCCGGCCGCACCAACCGCGCCGACTACGAGTTCATGCGCGATCGGATTCTCTCAGAGCTGAAAGCTGCCCTTCCCCTCGATGGCCTTCTGCTCGGCCTGCACGGTGCCATGATCGCGCACGGCTACGACGACGTCGAAGGCGACATCATCGAGCGCGTGCGTGACATCGTGGGCGCGCGCACCATCATCGGCGTCGAGCTCGACCCGCATTGCCATCTCACGCTGAAGCGCGTCCGCCTCGCGGATATCATCGTGCTATACAAGGAGTATCCGCACACCGACGTGGTCGAGCGCGCCGAGGATCTGCTCCGCCTGGTGCTCGCCACGATCCGTGGCGAAATCCGCCCCGTGATGTCGCTCTATGATTGCCGCCAGATCGGTAGCTACCCGACCACCCTGCCGCTGATGCGGAGCTTTGTCGATCGAATCAAGCAGGAAGAGGGCAGGGGAGGCATCCTCTCCGTCTCCATCGGTCACTGTTTTCCCTATGCGGACGTTGCGGAATTGTCCGGCCGTATCCTCGTCGTCGCCAATCGCGACAAGGTGGCCGCAGACCGCCTCGCGAGCGAAATCGGCCAGGAATTCATCCGGATGCGCGGGCGCACCGCGCCCGACTATCTTCCCGTCGATGCCGCCATCGATACCGCGCTCGCCGCCGGCGGCGCGCCGGTCGTGCTCGCAGAGCCAGCCGACAATGCCGGCGGCGGCGCCCCTTCGGACAACACCACGATTCTCTGCCATCTTCTCGATCACGACATCAAAAACGCGGCCCTCGGCCCGCTCTGGGATCCGATCGCCGTTCGTCTGTGCTTCGATGCCGGCGTTGGCGCACGCCTTCCGCTCCGCTTCGGCGGCAAGACCGGCCCCGCCTCCGGCCAGCCGATCGACGCCACCGTTGAAGTCGCCGCCCTCGCGCGCGACTGCTGGCAGCGCTTCGGCCCGACCCAGGTTCCGCTTGGTGATTGCGCCGCAATTCGCATCGGCGGCGTCGAGACCGTGCTGATCACGAACCGCACCCAGGCGCTCGGCCTCGAACTCTTCACCAATCTCGGCATCGATCCCCGCGCCCGGAAGATTCTCGTGCTGAAATCAACGAATCATTTCATGGCCGCGTTCGGGCCGATCGCCCATCAGGTCCTCTATGTCGATTCGGATGGCCCGCTGAACCGCGACTATGCACGCATCCCCTACACCAGGATCATCCGCCCGATCTGGCCGCTCGATGCCGATACAACGCCCGGCCTGATCTTCTGATTCCGCCACCCGCGCAGCCGGCCGCGCCTGGGCCGCAATTGCCCCTCGCTCGGCCCGGTGTTAGCGTCTAGCCCGCGATCGCCCGAGGCGGAATCGTCGGAGGGCGTGAATCGTGGGCTCGAATAAAGCGCGAGACCCGTGTCGGGCTGCACAGTCAGCCCGACACGGGTCTAGAACGGATCGTGCTTGACTGGGATCGCGGAGCGATTCCCGAGGGGGAGAGGTAAGCACGTGAATCCGCTCGGTCAGACAAGAGAGAGCGTGCTCAGCCAAGCGGAACACGCTCTACGTAGAGACGTCGGCATTGAGGCGCGCACCGGGAGATCTACCTGGCATGAAGAGCGCGCACATGTGCAAACAAAGGGAGGGGCAGATGACACTATCCCGCAGGACCATTCTGAAGAATGGTGCCGCCGGCGCCCTCGCCGCCGCGACACCCGGACTCCGCCGCGCACACGCTGCTTCGAACACGAAAATCATGAACGCAGTGATGCAGGGAGATCTCCGCTCCTTCGATCCGATTTGGACCACCGCCAACATCTCCGCCTACTACGGCGCGATGGTCTATGACACACTGTTCGCAACCGACGCCAATTTCCAGCCGCAACCGCAAATGGTCGGCAAGTGGGGTTTGAGCGAGGACAAGCGCACCTACACCTTCGCGCTGCGTGATGGGCTGCTGTGGCACGACGGCACTCCCGTCACCGCCGCCGACTGCGTTGCCTCGATCCGCCGCTGGGCCGTGCGCAACTCGGGCGGCCAGATGATGATGGAGTATGTGACGGATCTTTCCACCAAGGACGACAAGACCTTCGTCCTTGCCCTGAAGCAGCCGTTCGGCCTCACCGTTCCCGCTTTCGCCGCCACGTCCACGCCCGACTGCTTCATGATGCCGAAAAAGGTCGCGGAGACCGATCCCTTCCAACAGATCACCTCTCACATCGGCTCCGGCCCCTTCACCTTCAACGAAAAGGAAACCCGGCCAGGCAGCCGCTACGTGTTCGACAGGTTCACGAAATATGTGCCGCGCTCCGAGCCTCCCTCAGGATTTGCTGGCGGCAAGATCGTCAAGCTGGACCAGGTGGTCTGGCAGAACATCACTGACGACCAGACCGCGCTCGCCGCCCTCGAATCCGGCGAGATCGATTTTTTCGAACTGCCCCCGCTCGATCTCCTGCCGCAGCTTCAGTCCAACCCGGACATCAAGGTCCGCGTGCTCGACCAGTCCGGCAATTGCGGCATGATGCGTCTCAACTGGCTGCATCCGCCCTTCAACAACGTGAAGGCGCGGCAGGCCATGTTGTACCTGACCAACCAGGCGGACATCCTGAAGGCCACCTTCGGCAACCCGGAATACTACCACGAGATCGATTCGATCTTCGGCTACCAGACCCCGATGGCGAACAGCGCCAACAGCACCTGGTTCAAGTCAGCCCCCGACCCGGCCAAGGCAAAGCAGCTCTTCAAGGAATCTGGCTACAGCGGCGAAAAAGTCATCGTCCTTCAGGCAACCGACTTCGATTTCATGAACAATTCGGCCCAGCTCATCGCCGGCTGGCTGAAAGAGATCGGCGTCAACGCCGAACTCGCCGCCTCTACCTGGGGCGGCGTCATCACCCGCCGCGCCGTCATGGCGCCGGACGACAAGGGAGGGTGGGACATCTTCATCACCTACGGCTCGGGCTACGACTGGAACAACCCGATCACCATGGTGGCCCTCAGTTGCAACGGCAGGAAAGGCTGGTTCGGCTGGCCGGAGAGCGCCGAGTACGAGGCGCTGCGTCGCCAGTGGGCGCTCGTCTCCACGCTCGCCGAGCGTCAGGCCATCGCGCAAAAGATGCAGACCATCGCCTGGAACGTCGTTCCCCAGGTGATGCTCGGCCAATGGGTCAGCCCTGCCGCCATGCGCAGCAACGTGCACGGCGTCATCGGCATGCCCGATATCATCCCGTTCTGGAACGTCACCAAGACCTGACACATTCGGGCTGACGGCGGATGGCCGCATATACTCTCCGCCGTCTCGGCTCGACCGTTGTCGTGATGCTGCTGGTCGGCATCTTCGTCTTTGCCCTCCTGCACATCGCACCCGGCGATCCGGCGGCGATCATCGCCGGAGACAATGCAACCCCGGCCGAGATCGCCTCGATCCGCCAACAGCTTGGCCTCGCCGACCCGCTCTCCGTGCAGTTCGTGCGCTGGTTCTGGCACCTCCTGCACGGCAATTTCGGCATCTCCATTTTCTCGGACACCCCGGTCATCACCTTGATCGGCCAGCGCCTCCCGGCCACCCTTTCGCTCACCGTTCTCACCATCGCCTTCGCCGTGATCGTCGCCGTGGCTGCCGGCGTGCTCGCTGCCTGGCGCGCCGGCGGCGTCCTCGACGGATCGCTGATGGGCTTCGCCGCTCTTGGTTTCTCCACGCCGGTGTTCGTGGTCGGCTACTTCCTGATCTACTTCTTCTCGATCCGCCTCCGCTGGCTTCCCGTCCAGGGCTACGTGCCGCTCTCGCACGGGCTCTGGCCCTGGCTCTCGCATCTGATCCTGCCCACCGTTGCGCTTGGCCTCGCCTATGTCGCGCTGATTGCGCGCATCACCCGCGCCAGCATGCTCGAGGTGCTGGCCGAGGATTACATCCGCACCGCCCGCGCCAAGGGCGCCTCCACCGAGGCCATCCTGTTCCGCCATGCGCTGAAAAACGCCGGCGTCCCGATCGTGACCGTCATTGGCATCGGTGTCGCACTTCTCGTCAGCGGCGTCGTCGTCACCGAGACCGTCTTCAACATCCCCGGCATCGGGCGGCTCGCCGTCGATGCCATCACCAATCGCGACTATCCCATCATCCAGGGCGTGATGGTGATCTTCTCCGGCGCCTACGTGATCATCAATCTGCTCGTCGATCTCACCTATACGCTGATCGACCCGCGCGTGCGGTACTGAGACCATGTCCGACCTTGCCATTTCTGCCGGCTCCGTCCGCCGCCGCGGTGTCTCTTCCTTCCTCGCGCGCAACCGCCGCATCAGCCTCGGCGGCACCGTCATCCTGCTGATGATCCTCGCCGCCGCGTTTGCACCTCTCTTCGCCGGCGATCCGGATTCCATGAACCCGATGATCCGGCTCGAGGCGCCATCCGCCGCGCACTGGTTCGGCACCGACAGCCTCGGCCGCGATGTCTTCGCCCGCACCGTTTTCGGCGGTCGGATTTCGCTCGCCATCGGCCTTTCAGTGGCCATCCTCGCGGTCGCGCTCGGCATCTTGATCGGCCTGCCCGCCGGCTACTATCGCCGCTTCGACGCTCTCGTCATGCGCGTGATGGATGGGCTGATGTCGATTCCCTCCATTCTGCTCGCCATCTCCCTCGTCGCCCTGACAAACGGCGGCGTGCCCATCGTCATCACCGCGATCCTGCTCCCCGAGATGCCGCGCGAAGTGCGCCTCGTGCGCGCGATCGTGCTCAGCGCCCGCGAACGGCCCTTCGTCGAGGCTGCCGTCGCCGGCGGCGCGCGCACACGCAAAGTCCTGCTCCGCCATATCCTACCCGCAACCTTTGCGCCGCTTACCGTGCAAGGTACTTACGTCTGTGCCTCGGCGATCCTGGTCGAGGCCGCACTTTCCTTCCTCGGCGCCGGCGTGCCGCCCTCGATCCCCACCTGGGGCAACATGATCGCTTCCTCGCAGCTTTATCTCGGCCTCGCCCCCTGGAACATCTTTTTCCCGGGGGTTGCCCTCGCCGTTCTCGTTCTCGCCGTGAACCTGCTCGGCGATGGTCTGCGCGACCACCTCGATCCCCGGCTTGCCCGCAGCCTATGAGCCATCCCCCGCCGCTGCTCGCGGTCGAGGATCTGCACACTCACTTCTTCACCGCCGAGGGCACCGTGCGCGCGGTGGACGGCGTTTCCTTCTCGATCGCCTCCGGCGAAACGCTCGGCATTGTCGGCGAATCCGGCTGTGGCAAGAGCGTCACCGCGCTCTCCATTCTCCGCCTGCTGCCGCGCAAGGGCGCGCGCATCATCGCAGGCCACATCCGCTTCGAAGGCCGCGATCTCGTGCCGCTCACCGAACCCGAGATGCGCGAGATCCGCGGCAACCGCATCGCCATGATCTTCCAGGAGCCGATGACGAGTCTCAATCCCGTGCACACCATCGGCTCACAGATCGCCGAAGCCGTGCGTATCCATCAGAAGCTTTCCCGCCCCGCCGCCCGCGCACGCGCCGCCGAGGCGCTCAAACTGGTCCGCATTCCCGACGCGCCACGCCGCCTTGCCGACTATCCGCATCAGTTTTCCGGCGGCATGCGCCAGCGCGCCATGATCGCCATGGCGCTCGCCTGCAACCCGAAACTCCTGATCGCCGACGAACCCACCACGGCCCTCGACGTCACCATCCAGGCGCAGATCCTCCGCCTGATGCTGGAACTCAAGGAACGCATCGGGGCCGCCGTCATGCTGATCACCCATGATCTTGGTGTGGTCGCCGAAACCTGCCAGCGCGTGATCGTGATGTACGCCGGCCGCACCGTCGAGGAAGCGCCCGTCCTCGAGCTCTTCGACCACCCGGCCCACCCCTACACGCGCGGCCTCCTAGCTTCGACCCCGTACCGCGCCGGTGGGCGCCCCCGCCTCGCCGAAATTCCGGGTGTGGTCCCCTCTCTCCGCGAACCGATCACGGGCTGCGCCTTCGCGCCCCGTTGTCCGATGGCGATCGATCGCTGCCGCATCGAAACCCCTCCCATGCAGAGCCTCGCGGACGGCCATCGCGCCGCCTGCTTCCGCGCCGGCGAGATCGCGCCATGACGCAGCCGGTGCTCGAAGTGCGCAACCTCACCAAGCGCTTCTCGATCCTCGGCGGAATCCTGGGCCGCACCGCAGCCTGGGTGCACGCCGTCGAAGATGTTTCCTTCACGGTCGCCGCGGGCGAAACGCTCTGCGTGGTCGGCGAATCAGGCTGCGGTAAATCGACCGTCGGCAAGCTGATCCTCCGCCTGATCGAACCCTCTTCCGGCCAGATCCTGATCGAAGGCACCGACGTCACCACGCTCGGCCCCGCCGCCATGCGTCCCTTGCGGAGGCGCGCCCAGATGGTGTTCCAGGATCCCTCCGCCTCGCTCAACCCGCGCCTTTCGGCCGAACAGATCGTAACCGAATCGATCGAGAACTATGAACCCCTCTCCCGCTCGGCCCGCCGCCAGCGCGCTGCAGAGCTTTTCGTGCGCGTCGGTCTCCGCCCCGACATGCTGGACAAGCACTCCTTCGAGTTCTCGGGCGGCCAGCGCCAGCGCCTCGGCATCGCCCGCGCGCTCTCGCTCCGTCCGGTACTGATCATCGCCGACGAGCCGACCAGCGCACTCGATGTGTCCGTGCAGGCGCAGGTCCTCAACCTGCTGCTCGATCTGCAGCACGAATATGGTCTCGCCTATCTCTTCATCTCGCACGATCTCGGTGTCGTCGAGCATATCGCGAGCCGCGTCGCGGTGATGTATCTCGGTCGCATCGTCGAACTGGCCGACCGTGCCGCCCTCTTCGCTTCGCCGCAGCACCCCTATACCGAGGCGCTGCTGGCCGCCGCGCCGCTCCCTGATCCCCGCGCGCGCAGCGATCGCCCGGTCATCGAAGGCGAGGTGCCAAGTCCCATCAACCCGCCCTCCGGCTGTGCCTTCCACCCCCGTTGCCCGTACGCGATCGCCCGCTGCCGCACCGAGCTTCCCGCTCTCCGCCCGCTCTCCGACGGCCGCCTCGCCGCCTGCCATCTCCGCACCTGACCCACCGCTCTCTTCCCTCCCTCTGCGAAACGGCCTCTTTCCCTTTCGGAGAGGGCCTCTTTCTTATCTCCCCTCTCCCTTTGGGAGAGGGGCTGGCGGTGAGGGTCTGGGGTGAGGAAGTACAGAGCTTGGCGAGCCCGCGCCGGGTGAGAGACGCGCCCTTCAATTCACCGCCATCTCTCCTTCCGCCCGCAGCATGCGGATCGCCTCGCGGAACGCCGCCGCCGTCTCCGCAATCTCGGCCGCTCCTGCCAGGATGCGGTCAGGCGTCCCGTGGCACTCAGCCTTTTAGCGCACCCTCGTTCAGTCCCTTGAAGAACAGCTTCTGCGCAAAGCAGAACGCAATGACGGCGGGGGCGACCACGATGACGTAGACGGCAGCTAGATTTGGCCAGGACCATTCTCCGAGACCGCCCTCGACGCTTGCGAGGACCACCGGCATCGTCCGTCTCACCTGATCGTTCGTCAGTGTCATGCAGAGCAGGTACTCGCCCCAGGCGGTGACGAAATTGACGATGAAGATAACGACCAGGCCGTTGCGTACCATCGGCAGGCCGACCATCCAGAGCGTGCGCCAGGGACCGGCGCCATCGATCGTCGCCGCCTCGATCAGCTCGCGCGGCACGAGCTGGAACATGCTGCGCATGATCAGCACGCTGATCGCGAGGTTGAGCGTGACGTAAGGCAGGATCAGGCCGCTGGTGCTGTTGATCAGGCCGAGGAAATTCTGAATCTGGTAAACGGCGATCAGCGAGACGACGCGGACCGGGAAATAGAGGGACATCAGCAGAATCGCGACCAGTACTCCACCGCCGCGCGGCCTGAGATGCACGAGCGCATAGCCGGCAAGCACCGCGCAGATCGACGTGATGATGACGGTGCTGGTGGTGACGTAGATGCTGTTGAACAGGTTGATCGGCAGCGTGGCGATGTTGTGCAGGACGTAGCCGTAATGGGTGAAGTCGAACTGTGTCGGCCAGAAGGCGCCCGTCATCGCATCCGGCAGCGATTTGACCGACATGATGAGCACCCACGCGAGCGGCAGCAGGATGATCGCCATGAAAAGAATGATCACCGCATGGCGGACGATCGCCCCTCTGTTGCGGCTGGGCGGGCGGCGTCGTAGTCGCGCCAGCGTCGTGTCGTAGGGAACAGCCTCGAGTGCCGTTGACATGTCGGCGTCCCCTCAGTCCCTCGGCCGGAAGATGCGAAGCAGCATCAGCATGACGATCATCATCGCAATCGCGCCGATCATGCCGATCGCGGCGGCGAAGCCCTGGCGCCACAGGCCCTCCCGGAACGCCTCATCGTACATGAACATCGTCCAGGTATAGGTCGGCGACTGGCGATTGAAGCCGCCGAAGATCAGGTACTCGTCGATCACCGCCATCGCCGTGCCGAAGCGCAGGACGACCAGGATCATCATGATCGGCGCCAGGCGCGGCCGGATGATGTGCCAGAAAACCTGCCACTCGTTCGCGCCGTCGATGCGGGCGGCCTCCGGGAGATCCTTGGGGATCGCTGCAAGGCCGGCCAGGAAGAAGATTGTGTGATAGCCGAGGCCCCACCACACTTCCATGATCGCGATCGAGGGTAGGGTCAACGGCGTGCCGCCCAACCATTGCGGCGCGTCGCGAAAGGTGAACACGCCGAGCGTACTGACAAGCAAATGATTGATCGGGCCGGTCTGAAAGTTGTACATCCACTTCCAGAGCACGAAGACGAGTGTGCTGGGAATGGCAGCCGGGATCAGCAGCACCAGCCGGTAGAGCGTTGCCAGGTGCGCATTCGTTACGCGGTCCACCAGAACGGCAAGCAGCAGCGGTAGCGCGATCGCGCCGGGAAGAAACATGATGGTGAACAGGGCCGCGCGCCACAGGCTTTCCCACATCAGCGGGTCGCGCAGCGCTTCGGCGTAGTTGGCGAACCAGATCCAGTGCGCTGGCTTGGTGCTGAGGAACTGGTAGTCGGTGAAACTGATCCAGATGACGCGGATGATCGGATAGATCTGATAGCCGATGAAGAAGACGAGTGCGGGAAGCAGGAACAGCCAAGCACCGGCCCGTTGCCGCAGCAACGTCAGACGCAGGCTCGGCCGCCTGCCAGGCCACCTTCGGCTGAGCCCGACTTCGCTGGATGCGAGCGTTTCCGCCATGCGCTCGTTCACCGGTTGGCGCACACAGAGCGTACTATCGGATCGGAGGCACGCGACCAGACGCGCACACTCTCCATCCCGCCTCCAGCACCGCCCGGCCCGCGCGAAAAGGATCGGGCCACCTCCCGGCAAGGCCCGCCCGAAGGCGCGAGTGCCGGCGGCGGCAATCCGCGCCGGCCCTCACGTGATGCACGCTCAGCCGCGCTTCATCTCGGCACGAACCGCGGCCATGACCTTTTGCATCGCGACCTTCGGATTCGGTTCTTGCCCCTTGAGGTAGGTTTCCCAGATCGGCTTGCCGATGACGAATTGCTGCAGGCCAAAGATGTTGTTCTCGATCGCCTTCGCAATGTCGAGCTGCTCGCGGATCAGGGCCACGAACGACGGCATCCACGCCGGCTTCTCTTGGTTCCACTTGGTGTAGATTGATTGGTAGGGCGGCAACTGGCCCGCATGGTTGGTCTTGGTGCCGGCGATCGAGTCCTTCCAGAGCGGCATGTCATAGGTCAGTGCACGAATATATTCGGCCGCCTTGTCCTTGTTCTGGCCGTATGTGAACAGCGCGCAGCCGGTCGTCCAGAACACCGTCGAGCCTTCTCCTTTGGCGAATTTCGGCAATCGGCCGAGATGAAGCAGCTTGGGATCCGGCCAATAGTGCGCCATGCGCAGCGGAGCGTTGAAGTATTTGCAGTAGTAGGCGGCGCGCTGGGCGGCGAACGTGACCTCGTCCGGCGTGCCGTTGACGCCCGCGTCCGTCGTGCCTTCAAGCAGGATGTCAGGATCCGCGAGAGGCATCATCTTCTTCATCAGCTCCAGCCCCGCGATGGCCGGCTCGCTGGTGAAGTCGAACAACCCGTCCTTCATGTAGCAGTCGGTGCTCATGCTGTACGTGAACGGCGCAAGCGACCGCCAGCCGTGCGAATCGAAGGTGCAACCGAAGGGCGCGGCGCCGGATTTGATCACCTTGGCGGAGTCCGCGAGGTAATCGTTCCAGGTGACCGGCGCGCTGTCCGGTAGTCCCGCCTTCGTCGTCAGGCCGGAGTGCCATGCCATTCCCGTTACGTCCAGCAGGAACGGCCAGCTATAGAGTTTGCCATCGACCGTGCATTCTCTCCGGATCGACGGAATGATGTCGTCCAGCACTTCCTTGGGGATATATTTGTCCCATGGTTCGATGACGCCGGCTGCGATCAGCGACGACATTTCGACGAATGGCGTCATCCCGACATAGACGTCCCACGTGCTCTGCTTGCTCTTGGCCTCCGCGACGAAGCGCTGGATGCCGAAGCCTTGCACCGGGGCGATCTCGTAGTTGATCCCCGGGAACTTGGCGTTGACGGCTTTGATCTCGGGATGCAGATCCGGGATCCACTCGTAGAATGTCGGGGTCAGCGGCCGGTCCTTGGCGTAGGCCGCTTCGAAGCCACCGCTCGCGACAGCACCGACGCCAGCGAGCCCGAGACTGGTCACCAGGCTTCGCGTTAGGAATTCGCGCCTGTCGATTCTGCCCTGCTGCAACTGCCGCCGCGCGTCCTGCTGCAGGACGAATTCTTGTTCCTTTCTCTCGGCCATCTGCTCGCCCCTCCCGATGGGTTCACGTCTTTGTACGTAAAAAATGGTACCACAACCACTCCTGCCCCGGCAAGCGCGCTGATTCCTTGGGGCCGATATGTTGAGGCTGGTTCTGGTTGGGACACGAGATGTGGTATGGGCAGCGGTACGACGCCAGTCGGACCCTGGCATGGCCGCGCCTCAGCCCCGCGCCACTTCCCCCTCGGCGCGCAGCACGCGGATCGCCTCGCGGAACGCCGCCGCCGTCTCCGCAATCTCGGCCGCTCCGTGCGCCACGGAAACGAACCCGCTGATCCGCCCGTTCACGTCCACGCCCTGCAAGAGCAGCGCCAGCCTGAGTCGCTTCGCCAGCCTTTCCGGCTGCAGCTTGAGTTCTTCTGCCGATATTGCCTCGGCATCAAAGCGCTTGGGATCGATCGGCCGCTCTGCCGCATTCAGGAAAACGTGAAATCCGGAACTCGTCCCGTACGCTGCCCAGCCGCAACGGGCCTCCGTAAACACGTCGTTTAGCGCCTCCCTGAGTTGCGCTGCCGTTGCATCGGCGCGGCTGTTCGCATCGCCTTCCGCAACGATGCCGAGCGTGGCGATCCCCGCCGCAGCAGAGACCGGATTGGCATTGAAGGTCCCGGGATGCTGGATCTTCTCCTGTCCCACGCGCGCCATCGCCGCAAAGTCGAGCCGATCCAGAACATCCGCTCGTCCGGCCACCACCCCGCCCGGCAGCCCGCCGGCGACGATCTTGGCATAGCTCATCAGGTCCGGCATCACCCCGAACGCCATCGCTGCGCCGCCGCGCGAAACCCTGAAGCCCGTGACCACCTCGTCCAGAATCAGCAGCGCGCCGTGTCGCTCGGTGACCCGTCTCAGCGCCCGCACGAACTCGGGCCTCGCGGGTACCTGCCCGAACGAGGCCCCGGTCGGCTCGATGATCGCCGCAGCGATATCCCGATCCTCCGCGAATGCTGCCTCGAGCGCTTGCTCGTCGCCCGTCTCCAGGAGCCGCACCTTCGCCGGAATGCCCTCGATCACGCCCACCGTCGGCGTGCCATCGAAATGGCTCGCGAAGCCCGACGTCATGTGATCGTGCCAGCCGTGGAAATGGCCCTTGAAGCGCACCAGCGTGTTCCGCCCGGTGAAGGCGCGCGCCAGGCGCACTGCCATCAGCGTCGCCTCGGTGCCGGACGATGTGAATCGCACGCGCTCCGCAAACGGCACGAGACGCCGGATCGCCGTCGCCCACCTGACCTCGCCCGGATGATTGGCGCCGAAATGCGTACCCGCGCCAAGTGCCGCCTCCACCGCCCGCATCACCTCCGGATGCCGATGGCCGAGCAGCAGCGCCCCGTGTCCGCCGAAGTAATCGACATAGCCATTGCCATCGACATCCCATTTGCGCGGCCCTTCCGCCCGCGCGACATAGATGCCGTAGGGCTCGATGTGTCGTCCGTCATGGGCGATCCCGCTTGGCAGCAGCCCTGACGCCTCTCGCGCCAGCGCCGCCGAGCCAGGCGTGCGGGCGCGATATTCGGCAACGATTCGCGAGTTGGTGCGAACGGTCTCGAGCGGCTGATCCATCTTCGCAATCCTGGCCTTGACGCCATCGACGGGAAATCGGGTGATGGCCACTATGCGCCAGTTGCAGGCGCCTGAGGAGGGCCGGCTTATGCATGATCTCGTGTTGCAGGGCGGACGGGTGATCGACCCCGAGCAGAATTTCGACTCCATCGCCGACATCGCCTTCTCGGCCGGCAAGGTGTCCGCCCTCGGTCACGATCTTGGAGAGGCCGCCGAGCGCCGCGACGCAACCGGCCTTCTCGTGGTGCCTGGCCTGATCGATCTCCACACCCACGTCTATTGGGGTGGCTCCGCTCTCGGCGTCGATCCGGACGCCTACGCCAAACCCTGCGGCATCACCACTCTGATCGATGCCGGCTCTGCCGGTGCCGGCAACATCGCGGGCTTCCGCCGCCACGTGATCGAGCGCGCCGAGGTCCGTATCCTGCCTTTCCTGCACGTCTCCTTCTCAGGGATCTTCGCTTTCAGCCGCTATTTCATGGTCCCCGAATCGGCCGATCTCCGCCTGCTCGATCCCGAAGCCTGCCGCGATGCTGCGCGCGCGCATGCGGATATCGTCGTCGGCATCAAGGTGCGCCTCGGCCGCTTCGGCTCAGGTAATTCCGGTATCGCACCGATGGACATCGCCCTCGAAGTGGCTGGAACACTCGGCCTCCCGCTGATGACCCATCTCGACTATCCGCCGCCCTCGCGTCCGGAGGTCATGCAGCGCCTCCGCCCCGGCGATATCCTGACGCACTGTTTCCGCCCCTGGCCGAATGCCTCCCTCGCCCCCGACGCCTCCGTGCAGGCGGACGTGCTGGCGGCGCGCCGCCGCGGCGTCATCTTCGATATCGGCCACGGCAAAGGCTCGTTCGGATTCGCAACGGCAATGGCGATGCTGAAGGAAGGCTTCCTGCCCGACGTCCTCTCCTCCGACGTGCACGTGCTTTCGATCGACGGGCCGGCCTTCAATCTTCTCGACACGATGGCGAAGTTCCTGCATCTCGGCATGCCGCTTGCCGAGATCATCCGCGCTTCATCGATCAACGCCGCCCGTGCCGTCCGCCTCACTGATCGCGGTACTCTCAAGCCCGGCCTGCTCGGCGATGCAACGGTGCTCGCGATCGAAGAGGGGAACTTCACCTTCACCGACGTGCTCGGTGAGCAATTGCACGGCACGCGTCGTTTCGTCTGCCGCGGCGCCGTCCTCAACGGACGCTGGTGGCACTGATCGCACTCGCGGGCAACCCCATCGCGAGGGATCAGCGGCGCTGCCGCCGGGGCCGCTGAGGAATTCCCACCCGGCAATCGACCATATTGAAACATAATCGTCACGATCGGCAGGGGATCCCAGCATCGGCCCGGATCGGTGCCTCGTGCTTGCTTCCTGTTGCAGTGCAAAATATATTCGTCTGAGAAATGCACTCGCACCTTCTGCAAGTGCCGACGTGGCTCCGGCAGGCCAGCGCGCCAGGGGATTCTTGCATGTCTCTCGACGTCCGCTTCACCCCGTTCGTTGATTACTGGCAGGATGCCTGCCAACGCGCGGTGCTCTTGCTCGACGTGTTGCGGGAGCGTGGCAACATCTACTTCGAGCACAATGCGCTCGCAGTACCGCACGTCCTTGATTTCAAGGCTGAACTGGTCATGGACGGCCGCACGCTGGAGCGGCCGGTGAACTATGGGCTGGTCCGTATCGTTCCGCCTGACGGCAGAGAATCGGATCCTTGGAAGCGGCCCTTCGTCGTCGTCGATCCGCGCGCCGGCCATGGCCCGGGCATCGGCGGAATGAAGCAGGAGAGCGAGATCGGCGAAGCCCTTGCCGCCGGCCATCCCTGCTATTTCATTGGCTTCCTTCCCGCGCCCATTCCGGGCCAGACGGTCGAGGATGTCTGCCGGGCCGAGGCAATGTTCGTTGCAGAGGTTGCGGCGCGCCATCCGGACATCGAGGGCAAGCCGGTGATCATCGCCAATTGTCAGGCCGGTTGGCAGATGATGATGATGGCGGCGGTCAGGCCCGAACTCGCCGGTCCGATTATGCTGGCGGGCTCGCCCCTCTCCTACTGGGCGGGTGTGCGCGGGAAGAATCCGATGCGCTATCTCGGCGGGCTGCTCGGCGGCACGTGGCTGACCGCCCTCGCCGGCGATCTCGGCAACGGCATTTTCGATGGTGCCTGGCTCGTCGCCAACTTCGAGGCGCTCAATCCGGCCAACACATACTGGCGAAAGCTCTACAACGTCTATTCCAAGGTGGACACCGAAGCCCCTCGCTTCCTCGAATTCGAGACCTGGTGGGGCAGCCCGGTCCTGCTCGACGCCACGGAGATGCAATGGATCGCCGATAATCTCTTCGTCGGGAACAAGCTTTCCACGGGGGGAATCCGCAGCTCCGAAGGATGGCGCCTCGACCTGCGCAATGTGAAGTCTCCCGTCATCGTGCTCTGCTCGTGGGGTGACAATATCACGCCACCACAACAGGCTCTGGGATGGATCACCGACCTCTATGACGAGGATCGGGAGATCGTCGAGAACGGCCAGACGATCGTCTACACGCTGCACCAGACGATCGGCCACCTCGGCATCTTCGTCTCTGGCAAGGTTGCCGGCAAGGAGCACGGCGAATTCACCGCCTGTATGGACATGATCGATCTGTTGCCGCCGGGCCTTTACGAAGCGGTCATCACAGAGGTCACCGAGGATACGGCCAATCCGGAACTCATCCAGGGTCGCTATCTCTTCCATCTCGATCCACGGACTCTGCAGGACATCCGGGCGCTCGGCGCGAATAGCCCCGAGGATAATCTTCGCTTCGCCACCGTGGCGCGCATCTCCGAAGTGAACCAGGGGCTTTATCGGACGCTGGTCGCGCCGTCGCTCCGCCGGCTGGTGACGGAGGCAGGAGCCGAAACGCTCAGGGCTCTCCATCCGAACCGCGTCCAGTTCGCCATGTTCTCCGATCGCAATCCGCTGATGCCGCCGGTCAAGGCAGTGGCGGCGGGGGTGCGTGCGGCGCGCAAGCCCGTCGCTGCGGACAATCCGCTGCTTGCGCTCGAAAAAACGATCTCTTCATGGACCGAGAGCTGTCTCGAAATGTATGGGAACATGCGGGACATGATGACCGAGGCGATGTTCCTCTCCATCTACGGCTCACCACTCCTGCAGGCTTTGGTCGGTCTCGGTCCTCAAGTCGCACCCGCACACCAGCGAATCGAGCGTGAGCTGGCGCGTGAGGCTGCCGCCGCGCGGTTCCGTGCGGAACTGGAACAGCACTTCGAGGTCGGTGGGCTTCTCGAGGCAACGCTCCGCGCGCTGATCTATGTGCGCGTGCCCGAAGGGCAGATCGACGAACGCGGCTTTGCCGCACTCAAGGCCATCCGTGCGGCGCGGCCCGCTGCCGAACGCCTGAGCATGGCAGCGCTCAAGACAATCTTCAGGGACCAGTACCTCCTCGTTCGGCTCGACGAGAAACGTGCCGTCCGCGCGATCTTGATGCTCCTGCCGGCAAGCCGGGAGGAGCGGCGCACCGCTATGGACATCGTGCATCGCGTCATCGCCGCGCGCGGGATGCAATCCGCAGAGGGTCGCCGCCGCCTGAGCGAGGTCGAAGCGCTGTTCGGGCTCGAGCTCGGCAAACCGGCGACAGGCGAGGCGATCAATGCCTGACGTCACAACAGCGGATCCTGGCCGCAGGCACGATAAATACGAACGGCTCGTCAAAGTCGCGCAGGGTCTGCCCCGTATGACGACGGCGATCGCTCATCCCTGCGACCAAGTATCCCTTGAAAGTGCGGTGGAAGCGGAACGCCTCGGACTGATCGTTCCTGTCCTGGTCGGTCCGGCCGCCCGCCTGCACGATCTCGCTCTGCGCACGAAACTCGACATCAGCGCCATGGAGCTCGTCGATGCCGCGCATAGCCACGATTCGGCCGCGAAGGCGGTCGCCCTGGTCAGGTCCGGTCGGGCCGAAGCCCTGATGAAGGGGAGCCTGCACACGGACGAATTGATGGGCGCCGTCGTCGCCCGTGACAGCGGCATCCGCACGGCACGGCGCATCAGCCATTGCTTCATCATGGACGTCCCCGGTCATCCGGACGCACTGATCATTACCGATGCCGCCGTCAACATCGTGCCAACCCTCGAGGAAAAGGTCGACATCGTGCAGAACGCCATCGATCTCGCCCATGCGATGGGCATGGGTGATCCGAGGGTGGCAATCCTGAGCGCAATGGAGACCGTCAATCCAAAGGTGCCTTCGACGATCGAAGCAGCCGCCCTCTGCAAGATGGCAGACCGTGGGCAGATCACCGGCGCTTTGCTGGACGGCCCGCTTGCGCTCGACAATGCCATCCAGCCGGAGGCCGCGGCGATCAAGCATATCGTCTCGCCCGTCGCTGGCCGTGCCAATGTGCTGGTGGTTCCGGATCTCGAAGCCGGCAACATGTTGGTGAAGAGCCTCTCTTTCCTGGCCGGCGCAGACGCCGCCGGCATCGTGCTTGGGGCGCGCGTGCCGATCATACTGACGAGCCGCGCAGACTCGATGCTCACCCGCCTCGCATCCTGCGCCGTTGCCGTCCTGGTCGCCGCAGCGCGCCGGGCTGACGCATCCGCCGCCATCCGTTGAAGGAGCGACCATGAGCGAAGCGATCCGGCCTGTCCTGACGGGACAGAAGGCGCTCGTCGTCGGAATCGCCAACGAGCACTCGATTGCCTTCGGCTGCGCCAAGGCATTTCGTACCGTCGGCGCCGACCTTGCGATCACCTGGCTCAACGACAAAGCGCGGCAGTACGTGGAACCGCTCGCACAGGAGCTCGAGGCAGGTATCACGGTGCCGCTCGACGTGACCGTTCCCGGCCAGCTCGAGTCCCTGTTCGAGATCATCACCCGGCACTGGGGAAAGCTCGACATCCTCGTCCATTCCATCGCCTTCGCACCGAAAGAGGATTTGCAGGGCGGGCTGCTCTCTTGTTCGGCCGAAGGATTTGCCAAAGCAATGGACGTCTCCTGCCATTCCTTCATCCGCATGGCCCGACTCGCCGCTCCGCTGATGACCGAGGGCGGAAGCATGTTCGCCATGAGCTATTACGGCGCCAACCGTGTGGTCCCCAATTACAATGTCATGGGGCCGGTCAAGGCGGCGCTGGAAGCAGCCTGCCGCTATCTCGCCTACGAACTCGGCACGGCCGGAATCCGCGTGCACGCGATCTCGCCCGGCCCACTGAAGACCCGCGCCGCCTCGGGTCTGAAGCACTTCGAGCTCCTGCTCAACGAAGCGGCGCAGAAGGCGCCACTCGGCGAGATGGTGGACATCATGGATGTGGGATTTACCTGCGCCTATCTTGCTACCCCCTTCGCGCGTCGCATCACCGGCGGCACCGTCTACGTGGACGGCGGAGCCAATATCGTTGCCTGAACCTGTTCGCCCGGAAGACCGCGGGTCTGATGCTGCCGAATCGCCGGCCTGCATCGTGGTGCTGAATGCCGGATCCTCCAGCATCAAGTTCGCTACCTACGACATTGGCCAATTCGATTCCGCTCTTTTCCGGGGCGAGATCGAGAGGATCGGGCTGGCCGCCCATCTCCGGGTCGCAAACCCGCGCGGCGAAATCCTTGCCGAACGAAACTGGCCCGCCGGGAGCCTCGATCAGAACGCGGCGACCCGACAAATCTTTTCGGCCATACGGGAGTTGATCCGCGAGAGACCGGTGCTCGGCGTCGGGCACCGCGTCGTGCATGGTGGCACGCAGTACGCCGCCCCAGTCAGGGTCGATGCCGACGTGCTGGCCACGCTCGAGGAACTCGTACCGCTCGCTCCCCTTCATCAGCCGCATAACCTCGCCCCGATTCGCGCGATTGCGGAGGCCGCTCCGCAAATCCCCCAGGTCGCCTGTTTCGACACCGCATTCCATCGCGGCCAGCCGCATCTCGCTCAGCTCTTTCCCCTGCCGCGCAGGTTCACCGAGGCCGGTATCCGCCGCTACGGCTTCCACGGTCTTTCCTACGAGTACATCGCTTCCCGCCTGCCAGCGGTCGCCCCCGAGATCGCCACCACGCGGATCGTGGTCGCGCATCTCGGTAACGGCGCCAGCCTCTGCGCCCTGCAGGGCGGGCGAAGCATCGCCAGCACGATGGGCTTCACGGCTGCGGACGGCCTGATGATGGGCACCCGCTGCGGATCGGTCGATCCCGGCGCGCTCCTCTATCTCATGGACGAATACAAGATGGGTGCGCGCGAGCTTGAGGATCTGATCTACCGCCAGTCCGGCCTCCTCGGCGTCTCGGGCATCTCTTCCGACATGCGCACCTTGCGCGCATCGCGGGATCCAGCGGCGGCGGAGGCGATCGCACTCTTCGTCTATCGGATCGTGCGCGAAACCGGCTCCCTCGCCGCTGCCCTTGGCGGGCTCGACGCCCTCGTCTTTACGGCCGGCATCGGCGAGAACGATACGGCGACGCGCGCCGAGGTGCTGGCCGGCTGCCGTTGGCTCGGCCTCGTGCTCGACGATGCGCGGAATTTAGCCGGCAGCGCCCGGATCAGCGCCGATGGTGCTGCCGCCTCGGCATGGGTCATTCCGACGGACGAAGAGCAGATGATCGCCCGCCATACTGCCGCGGTGCTGACTGCCGCACCCGCGCCGCCGGAATGACCGACGGCCACTCCCGTGCACTCGGCTCAGAACGCCGCAAACAGCTGCGCTCGCGCCAGCCAGCGCATTCACTGCAGCGCGGGAATTGCCCTTGAACCCCTACTGGAGGGGAGTATATGCCGAATCGGCCGGCGGGGCTCAATTCCCCCGGTCTTGTCCAGCAACCTCAGCCAGGGACCCATGAAACCAGGTTCAGATAGCCAATCCGCGGAGGATCATAGTCGGCGCATCGCGCCGGCGACGACGTTCGCCGCTGTTTGGACAATGACCCGGGTTGGAGACCGGGCCGAAGGAAAGCGCGCCGCGCGCTAGACCGAAGCCGCTGATCCCTCCCAGGCCTGCGCCAACGCCCGTTGGAAGGAGGGATCGCGATGATCATCCTCAAACTCCCCACGGACCGGTTGTGTGTGCCAGTCCGCGATGCGATACCCGGCCGCGTCATACCGCACCGGGTGCGGCTCGTTGCCCGTTGGCAGCAGGATGTCAGGGGCTGGCTTTTCTGCCGCTGGAGAGCTCCGGACAAGCCTTCAGGCAATCCCAGCGGCTGATCTGCTCGTTCGTTCCCGCACCGGAGCCGTTTCTCACTCCTCATTTTCTGTCACGGAGGCGCGCCATGTCCGCCGAATCCGAGCTCGTCCTGCCGGTGGATACCGGCCCCATCACCTTCCCCGACGGCATGGAAGCCCGCCTCAGGGACCGCTTGCGCCTCGAGCGGCTGCGCACCGGCAGGCAGAGCCTTGCCAGGCGCCTGGCCCTCGGCTTCGCCCTGGTCGGTCCCGGGCTTCTCGTCATGCTCGGCGACAATGACGCCGGCGGCGTCATCACCTATGCCCAGACCGGGGCAACCTACGGGTTGAGCCTTTTCATTCCGCTGATGATCCCACTCGGCTTCATCGCCTACCTCGTCCAGGAGATGACGATCCGCCTCGGTGCCGTCACCCGCCGTGGCCACGCGGAGATGATCTGGAAGCGCTACGGTGCCTTCTGGGGAGCCTTCTCGCTGGTCGACCTTGTGGTCGCCAACGTGCTGACACTGATGACCGAGTTCATCGGCATCCGGGTGGCGAGCGAGATCTTTCATATCTCATATCTGGTGACGATCCCGGCCGCCTTCGCTTTCGTCGTCAGTATCCTTCTCTTCCTCAAATATGCGAGCTGGGAGCGCGTCTCGCTGTTTGTCGCCGCGTTCAATCTCGTGTTCGTGCCCCTGGCACTCGCGTCGCATCCGGACTGGGCCGCGATCGGCCGCACCATTGCCGGCAGCGGCTGGGTTCTTCCCGGCGGGCTCTTCTCGGCCTCGTTCCTGATCCTCGTCTCCGCGAACATCGGTACCACCATCGCCCCATGGCAGCTCTTCTTCCAGCAGTCCTGCGTCGTGGACAAAGGCCTTCTTCCCAGGGACATCCGGGCAAGCCGGCGGGACCTGATGCTGGGCGTTACCGGAATGGTGCTGGTCGCCATTGCGATTATCGTGATCGCCGGGCAGTACCTGCACGGGCTACCGAACGCATCCGCGCTCAGCGATGACTCCGTGCTGGCCGGCATCGGCAAAGAACTCGGACAGGGTGCGATGGCTGTGTTCGCGCTCGGCCTCGTCGAGGCGGGATTGATCGCTTCGATCGTCATCACCGCGAGCACCGCCTGGGCGATCGGCGAGGCCTTCAACGTTCCCCGCTCGATCAATGTCTCCCCGCGCCGCTCGCTCATCTTCTACGGGCCTGCCATCGTTGGGACTGCGATCGCCGCCGCGGTGCTCATGCTGCCGCATGTCCCGGTCGGTTTTCTCAACCTCACAGTCCAGGTCATCGCCACGGTCTTCATGCCGGCGGCCATGCTCTTCCTGCTGATGCTGCTCAACGACCGCGAACTGCTCGGCGAGCACGTGAACTCACCTCTGCGCAACGCGCTCTCGGTCGGCGTGATGGTCATGCTGATCGTTTGCAACAGCCTCTACGGCATCACCACCGTCTTCCCCAACGCGCTCTAGGAAGCCTCTCATGCGCCGCAAAAACCGCCTCTTCCTTTCCGGGTACCGCCGCCCGCGGGAGCGGGATCCGCTCGCCGCGGCGCGCGTCCGCTGGAAGTTCGGTCCGCGAAAGCAGGACTCGGGCTCGGCGATCGCCGCGATCGCCCAAGCGGAAGGTTGGACCGAGCCCCTGCGGCCAGTCGCACGCATCACGCTCCGGCCTTGGCAGCAGGCCGTGTTCTGGGGCCTCAGGGTCTATATCGCGATCATGCTCGTCATCATGGGCATCGGGTTCATCCGCGCCGCGGGTGGCTGAGGGCGGCGATGCAGCTACCCCGAAGCGGACGGCCGGAAAACTTAGCACGCGAATCCGCTCGGTCAGACAAGAGAGAGCGTGTTCAGTCAAGCTGAACACGTCTAGCTGTTTGCTGAAAAATGGGTGGATTCGCCCGTCTGCGCTTGGTTTTGAGGGGTGTTCGCGCCGGATTTGCGGGTGATCGCCGCTTGGAGCGACGCGATACTGGAAATTTTCACTATTTTGGACAGACTCCTCCTACGCGGCCATCAACTTCGGCAAACGAACCAGATTGTAGGCGATCAGGTTCAGCAGGAAGTCGCCGGCGACGCGAGCGCGCCCGCGATGTTTGGTCTTGTGCAATGTGCCGTGCTGTTTGCCCCAGCCGAAGATGCACTCGATCATGGCGCGGCGCGATTGCGATAGGCGATAGCCGAGATGCCGGGTCGTGCGGCCGTCGATGGCGCTCCGCCGGCTGGCGCCAGTCTTGGTCGGGGCGTTGTTCTGGTTGACGTGCGGCGTGACCTCGATGTTGCGCAAAGCAACGACGTGGTCGGCAGTGTCGTACGCCTTGTCCTCGCCGACGCTGATGCGATGCCCAGCCTGCTCGTGCTGCGCCTTGAGCATGTCTTCCGCGGCCCGCCGCTCCGCGGTCCCGTTCGCCTCCGTGACCTGCCCGGCCACCGCCAGGCCGTTGCGGTTTCCCATGGTGGCATGGCCCATATAAGAGAGCTTCGCCTCCCGCCCGGCGGCTTTGCGATACAGGCGGCTTTCCGGGTCCGTGGTGCTGGCGTGCGTGTCGTTCTTGCGCTCCTGGCGGTGGAAGTCGCTACCGTCGCCACCGCTGCCGTCCTTGGGACGGAAGCTCTTCTGCGACGCCCAGGCTTCGATCAGCGTGCCATCGACCGAAAAGTGCTCGTCCGAGAGCAGCGGCGCGACCTGCGGATGCCCGAGCAGTTTGGCCATAAACTTCTGGAAGACACCGCCGCGCTGCAGGCGGTCGCGGTTCTTCGTGAAGGTGGTGGCGTCCCACACCGGATCATCCGGCCCGAGCCCGACGAACCAGCGGAACAACAGGTTGTAGTTGAGCTGCTCGATCAACTGGCGCTCCGAGCGAATCCCGTAGAGTACCTGCAGCAGCAGTGCGCTCAGCAACTGCTCCGGGGGTATCGAAGGACGCCCTTCGCTCGCGTAGAGCTGCCCGAAGCTGCGACTCATCTCCTCGAGCGTGTCGCCAACCAACCCCCGGATCGGCCGCAACGGATGCTCGACCGGTATCCGTGCCTCCGGTGCGATATAAGAAAACAAGCCAGCCCGATCTCGGAATCTACCCCGCATCACACGCCCCGCGGTTGCCACCGACTTGAATCATTTCGCTCCGCGTCGCAGCAAGGGGTTTTTCAGCAAACTGCTA
>JASHOA010000021.1 GCA_030041375.1 Acetobacteraceae bacterium | reverse complement strand
TTGCCGGAACTCACCGAGCACGTCGCGCTGTATGGCGGGCTGTGGCTGCTTATCCATAGCTCATTCACCGGCATGCCTCGCCTGTTCGGATTCTTCCTCGATCTGCAGGCAAAGGACGGCAGCCTTGGTTTCGAGCTGGGTGATGGCTTTGGTTACCGCGCGCGCGGCTCAGTTGCAGTGGGGCAGGGCAAACTCTGTCTGCACGGGCATGCGGTGATGCACCCGCATCAGGTCTGGCCGATCTATCTCGTGTTCAACGGCGTGCAAATCTACCGCGCGGCCGTCATTGACGGGTTCATCCTGAGTTGGTGTCGCGACAGTGCCTGCACGCCGACAGCCTTGCGCACCATCGGCTGGCGCCTCGCCCCGCATGTGGCCGACCCTGTCGTCGCGCGCCGGCGGTTCGAAGCGGCTGCGGCCCATATCGTCGTGGAGAACCAGGCGGGCCGGCTCCAGGAGCATCTGCCGGAATGGATCCGTACCGAGATTTTTGATATGCCGCTCCCTCCGGCTCACGGGGCGCTGCGGCTTCCCGTGGAACACAGCCTCGCTGTCGATGAGATGGCCTTGTCCCTCACCGAGCCGCCGGATGGACCGCGACGGCAGGTACTGAGTGCCCTGGGCGCACTGTTCACGCCCGTCCTCGACTCGGCCTGAGCATTCCGCGACAGATCGTGGCGGGCGGCCGGCTCGAGCAGAGTGTGCAACTTCACGCCCGTTGCCGCATCTGGCCGATAACCTCTGCGATCGTTTGTATTCTGGTCTCACGATGGCATATCATCTTTGTTAGAAGGTGCTGGAGTAATTGATAGCGTTCTCCCTTTGCAAAAACTCGACTGAATTGATCCTCGTGCAATCTCTCTCGCGGCAACACAACGCCACCGCTCAGGAGAAAGTAGAGGAGTTTGCCAAGAGAATAAACGTCTGCAGCGGCCGTCACCTGGAGCTGTCCGCCATCCTCCAGCTCCGGAGCCATGAAAGCCCGCGGGCCTACCAGAGGTCATAGCGTCGGTTGTTAGATAAACAACGCCGCCATTATCAACCAAGCACAGCAACGGTGCATCGGATTTGGATGCCGCCTCGCGCGGTCCGACGCAGTTGGCGCCCGACGGCTGATCGGAACACGGCCGCCAGTTGGAGGGCCGGCGCGATTCGGTACCACAGCGGCTTGACAACTTGCCGCCCCCTGCGCGTTCGGCGTACCGCCTGTCCGGACACCACGCGTTGAGACCAACGAAAGCCGATCTCATTGAAATACAGGTCGGCGTGGTGCGGACTGATGTGATGGAAGACGCCGGCGACGGTACGGCGGACGCGGTCATTGAACCCTTCGGCCGAGTTGGCATGGACCGAGCCACGCACGTATTGCCGGTCCGAGTGGCGAACCGTGTCGTGCGCGGCGAAGGCCTGGCCGATCGACACGAACGCTTTCCACTCATCGCTCATCAGATGCGCCGCCACGTCAACGTTCTCGCTCAGCACCCGACGAGCCTCGCACTCGGACAGATTGCTCACCACACGGGCCCTGGCGTCGCCGGCTGCTACACCTTCGCCAGGCTGCGTCGGTCTTTGAACGACGGCGAGAACGGGCGTCTTCGTGGTCCGTGGCTGCCCTTTTCGGCCCCGCCCGAGGTGCGGACGATCGGCATCCTTTCGCGGGCTGCCGCCGATATAGAACTCGTCCATCTCGACAGTACCATCGAGCTGATGCTCGCGCGTCACCAGCAGCCGCAGGGCATGGCCCATGCGCCAGGCGGTGGCCTGGCTTACACCGATCGCCTCTGCCAAGCGGACCGAGGAGATTCCCTTGTCGGACTGGAGAATGAGCCACAGGCCAGTCAACCACACCCGCAGCGGCAGCTTTGTCGAGTGCAGCGGGGTGCGTGTCGTTACGGTGAACTGGAACCGGCACTCGCCGTTCGCGCATTGATAGAGGCCGGGCCGGGCTCGCCGGCCCACGTCACGGCTGGCGAGCGCCGTCGAATCTCGGCATCCACACGCCGGGCAGATGCGACCTCGGGGCCAGACCATCGCTTCCAGCAACCGCCGACAGCCCTCCTCATCCGCAAAGGCGGTGACCATGTCGCGTACCGTGGTGATTCCCGCCAGCACCTCCCGAGTTCCGCCCATGACTTGCGCCTCCACTTCTGCGTCGCAGCCGCATCATGGCAAACAGCACCGGAAGGTACAAGGTCTTTGCTGCGTTTGGTTGATAATGGCGACGTTGTTTATCTAACAACCGACGCTATGACCTCTGAGAGACCGCGACAGGCGGTCAAGTTTCCAGACGACGAGCACATCGCCCGCCGCGAGCCGGCCGAGCAGGCGGGCCAGTTCCGGACGATCCCAGCGCCCGCCGGAGGCGCGTTCCTCATGGAGGCGCCGGTAGCCCGCCGCCTCCAGGGCGCTGACTTGAGGGGGGAGATCCTGGCCCTCGGCCCGGGACACCCTGGCATAGCCGATCAGGGCCGGTGCCGTTGCGTTATTCGGTTGCTTTTCAGGTCTGTTTGGCAACCGGGCGGCCCAACCGTCAAACTCAATTAACCCGCATGTGGCTGGTTGAGCCGTTGTCTTATTGGCGTCGCGGCGGTAACAGCGATGGCCACGAGAGTCCCCAACAAGATTTCAAGAATCCGCTCGAGCGGTCGCGCAAGAACAGGGCCAGTCGATGGCACGAGAACCAGAATAACGAGGGTGGTACAGCTGAGGCGGAGGTTCGGCCTGACGGCACTCAAGATTGAAAGGGGAATCAACGCGCCCCAGAATAATGGCGTGGAACGCATCCCGCTCCGAGCAGCCTGTAACACCGCCAACCCAATAACGGCTCCGATCAGCGTTGCAATCACCCGATCGCGGGCAGCGGCGAAAGTAGTTTGGAGCTCCGGTTGCGCAACATAGATGGCGGAGATCGGCGCCCAGTACGCTTCTTCAAGTCCTAGGAGCGCGGCAATGCCGTAGGAGATAGCACAGGCAGCAAAAATTCTGGCTGCCTGCCAACGATATGCCGGCTGGAGCAGCCCACCGAGAGCAGCAAGCCGCATTTCACCTCTCCAAGATTGGGTTTTACGATGGAGTTCGTATCGACCGGCTGCAGAAGAACGCCGTCCTTATTTTGCATCCGCAGATCTTTTTGGGCGGAGCCAAGGGTGCGCGATCTTGACGAGGAAAGGCATGGCGACCCACGTGAGGACGATGACAAGGCCGGCTGCAACCAGTGCCCCCTGAAGGATTCGAGGAATATTTCGTCCTAGCGCCAGCACGACAATAACCGACACGAACATGCTGACGGGCCATGCCGCGACCCAGGTCAGCACGGCCATTTTCCAACGTGGCGGCATGGGCTCCTTGTGGTCGCGAAACCAGGCCTCGAGTCCGTACAATTGCCGGCGGGTGGACTGGCCTTCGAGCATCGGCGCGATGCGGGCCTGCCAATCCTTGAAGCAAGCGCTCCTGTAAAAGGCGTCGCGGTCAGCAGCGTTGGCGAAGCTCCGAAGGATTCCGTATTCGGTCGACGCTGAGCCGGGCGGCGGATAGAGGCACTGCACCCCCATCGCTCCCGGCTCGGCCAAGGACCAACCCGCAAAATCCTTCAGAGCACGCTCGAATTCCGCCACATACGGTCTCCGAACGCGCACGGTGATTGCGATATGAATCGGTTCGTCCGGCATGGATAGGCCCCGGATTTTTTTGCCGATCGCGGGCTGCGGCGCCGTTGCGGCGCCGGGCCCGCGACCGCCATCACTACTTCGCCGCGGTAGACGACTGCGTAGTGACGGGGGACTTCATAGTGGCGGGCGACTTCGTAGCGGCAGAGCTGAGCCGCAACAGCTCGAGGGCATTCTCCCGAGCGATCCGTCGGCGATCGGTCTCGCTGATCGCCAGGCTGTCAAACCACTCCACCTGCTCCTGCACGGTCTCGTAGGGATAGTCGACCGAAAACAGGAGCCGTTCCGCGCCAATCTCGAGAAGCGTGTCGAGGAGTGGCTGAGACCGGAAATGGCCGGCTGTAGTCACGTAAAAGTTCTCGCGGAGATAGGAAGTCACCGGCTTTTGCTGCTTGCCCCGCACCGCCGCGGTCATGTGGCGCAGCCGAGATTCGACGCGCGGCAATAGGAAGGGGAGCCCCTCGCCCATATGGCCGAGAATGATCTGCAGTCGCGGAAAGCGATCGAACAACCCGCTCAACATCAGACGGAGCGTGTGGATTGCCGTCTCGGCGGCGAAACCCCACGGCGAGTCGACCAGTACCGGATAACCCTCGTACACGCGGCGCTGATTGGGTAACGGGGGGCGCGGGTGGAGATAGACCGGCACGCCGAGTGCTTCCACCCGGGCCCAAAAGTCCCATACCGGCGCCTCGTCGAGGTACTGGGCAGTGTTCGCATCGCCGATGTTCGTATAACCATTGATCAACACGCCCTTGAAACCTAGCTGCGAGACTGTGCGCTCCAGCTCGTCGCCGGCGGCGCGCACGTCCTGGAGCGGCACAGCGGCGAAGCCCGAGAACCGTTTCGGATTTGCCGTCACCATCTGCGCCAGCTCGTCGTTCATTCGTTTGGCGGTATCGACCGCAATTTTGCGATCCGGTATGCCCTGAATGCCCGGCTGCGTGAGCGACAGGACCATGCGTTCGATGCCACCGCGATCCATGTCCTCGATCCACGAGTTTACGTCGGCCAGCCGCTGCTGGACTGTGGCGAAATACTTCTGATCGTAGTTGTGCGCCTTGCTGGCGCCATCGAGCGCCGAGCCGTCCGCGCCATACGTTTCAAAGGACGGCAAATAAAAGTGCTCCTCAAGGGCAATCTTGCCCGCGTCACGTTCAGACATTTGACGCCTCCTGTTTTGCCTTGCTGATGGGCCGTGTCTCGGCCCTCTCATAGATACGCGATGTATTATGGATACGCGATGTATTATCGGGTTCTAAGCCCAAATCCGCCAAATATTTGAAACGATACGATTTCAATCACTTAGGCCCCGCTCCTAAACAAGTGAGTCAAATTTGCCACAGCTTGAGACGAAAGTGGTGACGGGGATTCCCTGCGGGGAATCGTGGCGCGTAGCGTTGGTGGATGATTCGGGCGCGGCAGGTGCGGGCAGCGAGACGACGCTATCGGCAGGTGGCGCCTGTTTTGAACGAGCAGAGCATGCGTCGCTACGTTGCCATGGAAGCGCAGGCGATGGGCCATGGCGGGGTGAGCGCGATGGCGCGAGTCAGCGGGATGGCACGCTCGACGATCTATCGTGGACTGTCGGACATTCAGGCCGGCGTCATCGCTCCGCCGGGGCGGGTTCGCAGGCCCGGAGGCGGGCGCAAGCGCAAGACGGTGCACGATCCCACGCTTTTGGTCGAGCTGAAGAGACTGGTGGAGCCTGCCACCCGTGGCGATCCGACCCGACCCTTGTTGTGGACCTCGAAGAGCCTGCGTAACCTTGCCAGGGAGCTGGCACGGCAGGGACATCAGGTCTGTCCTCGGGTCGTTGGCGAGCTCCTGCGTCAGCTTGGCTACAGTCGACAGGCGAACAGAAAGACAAAAGAAGGCGGCCAGCACATCGATCGCGACGCGCAGTTCCACTAGAGGGCAGAGCGTCGGTTGTCATCTGAACAACGCCGGCTTTATCAACGTATGGCCCGCCCCGTTTGCAAGTGATTTTGTTCGACGAACCAACCAGTCTGCGTCAACATATCCGGCCTTGGAGCATGCTCCCTGCCGCGATGGAGATCCGCGCAACCCGTTCCTTATAACCAAAGCGGCCTATGGCGGCCGGATGATAAAGCAGGGTTTCGGGTCGCCGGTCGACTGTCAGGCCATCTCGCTTCCACCACCCGCAAACAGATGAGGCCGGTCAGGTTACATGGATCCCAGCCGGCCAATAGGGTCAGGCCGCGGACGTCGCGGCGCTTGCATCGAACATGCCTCCATGTCGCAGAATGGCCCAGGCGATGCGCGCGAGCTTGTTCGCCAGCGCGACAACGGCGGCATTCTTGTGCACTCGCGTCAGCAACCCGCGCAACCAGCGGCCCAAGGACGTGGCACTGATGACGAGACTGGGCAAGACGGACCGTGCCCCATGGATCAGCAACTTGCGCAAATATTTGTTGCCGCGCTTGCTGATCCCCACCAAGCGAGGGCGCCCGCCGGTCGTGATCTGCCGTGGCACCAGGCCGAGCCAGGCAGCCAAGTCACGGCCGCACTTGAAAGCATCTCCGGTGCCGATCGCGGCGATCAGCGCGGTG
>JASHOA010000003.1 GCA_030041375.1 Acetobacteraceae bacterium | reverse complement strand
CTGGAACGAGGCCAATGGCACCCGATCCACCGCTGCGACGATGAAGTGGGCAACATCATTCGCTGGCAGCCAGTCCTTGAGGTCCGGCGGCAGCAGAAAAGACTGGTCACGGTTGAACGGTACGAAGTTCGACATAGCTGGATGCTATCCAGCTATCGAGAATTTGGGTACCCCCCAATCCGACACGCTGCTAGGCACGACGGGCGAAGGGCTCAAGGTCGGCGGTGATGGCAGGGATGTCGGCGCCGGCACCGCCCATCGTTGAGAGAATCTGCTCGGCGCGGCCGCGGGAATCGAAGACATAGACCGCCGAGCTGTGCGTGATCTTCGAGACCGGATCGGGTGCGTCGGGACTCGCGGGCGCCTGGTATTCGACGGCGTAGCGGCGGGCAAGGTGCGCGAGTTCAGCGGGAGTACCGCGCAGACCATCGATTTCGGGCGGTGCACCGAAATTGGCAAGGTAGGATTTGAGGCGCGGCAGCGTGTCGTAGTCGAGATCGATGGTGACGAAGAGGACGCGCATCCGTGAAGCGAGCGCGCCCATCCTGGCGAGCACGCGCGCGGCGTTCTGCATGGTGAGCGGGCAGATGTCCGGGCAGCGGGTGAAGCCGAAATAGAGGATGACGACCTGGCCGCGATAATCGGCGGCGGTGACGGTCTTGCCGTCGGACGACCGCTGCATGGTGAAGGCAAGATTCGGGAAGGCGCCGGCGACGCTGACAGCGGGGGCGAGGCCGGCGATCGCGGAGGCTCCGCCGGCGAGAGTCGCGGCGGCGGAGAGGAGCAGGGTGCGGCGGGAGAAAGCGATCGAAGCGTTCATGGGGTGCAAATCGGGATCGCGGCGGGTGGAAGCAAGGGAATGTGAAACACTGGTCGGCCGAGAACGGCGGCCTGCCTGCTCCCCGGGAAGGGAGCAGGCGGCGACGATCAGCTCTTCGTGAAAGCCTTGTCCCAGGCGGTGGGGTCGAGCCAGCCCCAGCCATGTGCACCGCCGGCGAAGACGACCTCGAGATTTTCCGCCGCGATGACCACCGAGACGGGCGGATGAGCTCTCGGTGCCTCTGCCGCCGGGCAGGAAAGCGCGGCCAGCTCCGCCATGCTCCCGTTCAGGCCCTCCCCTGCTCTGCCAGATGGGAATCCATGCTCAGCACAGCCTGCAAGAGCACGTCCGCTCCGGCGGCGACGTGCTCGGGTTCCGCTTTTTCCAGCTCATTGTGGCTGATGCCCTTCTCGCAGGGAACGAAGATCATCGCGGTCGGCGCCACGGCGGCGACATAGGCGGAATCGTGGCCGGCGCCGGAGACGATTTCGCGCGCCGGGTAGCCGCGGGCGGCGGCGGCCTCGCGCACGGCGCCGATGCACTCGGGGGCGAAATGCACCGCCGGAGAATTCCAGATTCGTTGCCAGGCGAGCGTGACGGAGGTTTCGGCGGCGATTGCGGGCAGCGCCGTCCCCAGTTCCTTTTCCATCTCATCCAGCACGCGATCCTCCGGGTGGCGGAAATCGATGGTGAAGAAGCATTCGCCGGGGATGACGTTGCGGCTGTTGGGGCGGACTTCGATCAGGCCGACGGTGCCGACGGCCAGCGGGGCGTGGCGGGTCGCGACGCGGTGCACCGCCTCGATCATGCGGGCGGCGGCGAGCAGCGCGTCGGCACGCAGTGACATCGGGGTGGAACCGGCGTGGGCGTCGGTGCCGGTGACGGTTGCTTCGTACCAGCGCATGCCCTGCACGCCGGTGACGATGCCGATCACCTTCTTCTCCGCTTCCAGGATCGGCCCCTGCTCGATGTGCAGTTCGAAGAAGGCGGCCAGCGGATGATGCGCGGCGCCGCACGGCTCGGACCCGACGAAGCCGATGCGGCGGAGTTCCTCGCCGAACGCGAGGCCGTCGCGGTCCTGACGTCCGTAGGCGAAATCGCGGGTGAACTTGCCGGCATAGACTCCGGAGGAGAGCATGGCGGGGGCGAAGCGCGAGCCCTCCTCATTGGTCCAGTTGACGATCTCGATCGGGCTCGTGGTTTCGTAAGCGGCGTTGTTCAGCGTGCGGATCAGTTCGAGGCCGGAGAGCACGCCGATCACACCATCATATTTGCCGCCGGAGGGTTGGGTATCGAGGTGACTGCCGACGGCGATCGGCAGACGGGAATTGTCGCGCCCGGGGCGGCGGGCGAAAATGTTGCCCATCTCGTCGATTCGCACTGTGCAGCCGGCCTCTTCGCAGGCGGCGATGAACCAGCGGCGCACCGCGGCGTCGAGATCGGTCAATGTCAGGCGCCGGATACCGCCCTTGGCGGTGGCGCCGATACGCGCCGTCTGCATAATAGTGGACCACAGGCGCTCGCGGTCGATGGCGAGATTGGTGGGCGCGATGTTCATTCCGCTGCCTCCCGGCGCTCCGGATTGTTGGGATGCTGCTTCCAGGTGAGGCGCGGCCGGCCGGTGGGGACGGGGACCATGCTGATGCAATCCTCGACCGGGCAGGCGTGGGCGCAGAGGTTGCAGCCGACGCATTCCGCCGCGATGACTTCGTATTGCCGCCGGCCGTTGGCGCGACGCGCCGCGATCGCCTGGTGCGCGGTGTCCTCGCAGGCGATGTGGCAGAGGCCGCAACGGATGCAGAGATCCTGGTCGATGTGCGCGACGGTGCGGTAGTTGAGGTTGAGGTCCTCCCAGTGCACGAAATTGCGCACTGCGCGACCGCGGAAATCCTCGATCCGGCGGTAGCCCGCCCGATCCATCCAGTTGGCGAGCCCGTCGATCATGTCGGTAACAATACGGAAACCCCGGTGCATCGCCGCCGTGCAGACCTGCACCGTGCCGGCACCGAGCGCGATGAACTCGGCGGCATCGCGCCAGGTGGCGATGCCGCCGATGCCGGAGATCGGCAGTGACGCGCATTCGGAATCGCGGGCGATTCCGGCCACCATGCAGAGCGCGATCGGTTTCACCGCCGGTCCGCAATAGCCGCCATGGGTGCCCTGGCCATCGACCACCGGCATCGGCGCCATCAGGTCGAGATCGACACCGGTGATCGACTGGACCGTGTTGATGAGGCTGACGGCGTCGGCGCCGCCGCGCCGAGCGGCGCGGGCGGGGGCGAGGATGTCGGTGATATTGGGCGTGAGCTTGACGATCACCGGCATCCGGGTTGCCTGTTTGCACCACCGCACCACCATCTCGACATAGTCGGGCACCTGGCCGACGGCCGAGCCCATGCCGCGCTCGCTCATGCCGTGCGGGCAGCCGAAATTGAGCTCGACACCGTCGGCGCCGGTGTCTTCGACCGCTCCGAGGATGCGCTTCCAGCTTTCCTCGGCGCAGGGCACCATCAGGCTGACGACGAGTGCGCGGTCGGGCCAGGCGCGCTTGACCGCCTTGATTTCGCTGAGATTGACGGCGAGAGGACGATCGGTGATCAGTTCGATATTGCTGAAGCCGGCGATGCGCGCTCCGTTGAAGCTCACGGCGCCGTAACGGCTGGCAGTGTTGACGATCGGCGGGTCTTCGCCGAGCGTTTTCCATACTGCTCCGCCCCAGCCGGCACGGAACGCGCGCACGACATTGTATTCCTTGTCGGTGGGCGGGGCGGAGGCGAGCCAGAACGGGTTCGGTGATCGGATCCCGGCGAAAGTGGTGGCGAGATCGGCCATTTTTCCCTCCCGCTGGGTTCAGAAGCCGAGATGGCGATGGATGGCGCGGGCGGCGATTTTGCCGTTCTCGACCGCCTGCACCGTCAAATCCGGGCCGGCGATGCAGTCTCCGCCGGCGAACACGCCCGGGAGCGATGTCTCTCCGTCCTTGTTCACGGCGATGCGGCCGCCTTCGAGCCGCGGCCCCTCGGTAGCGAGAGGCTCCGGGAGGAAGTGCTGGCCGATCGCCTTGAGCAGCATTTGTGCGGGCAGGACGAAGCGTTCGCCGTTGCCGACGGCGCGGCCGGCGGAGTCGGGACGCGTATGCTCGAACACCACCGCGGCAAGTTGACCTGCCACTGCCTCGAGCGCCACCGGAGTCGCCCAGTGGCGGATGGTGACGCCGTTCACCTGCGCGCGTTCCTGTTCTTCGAGCGTTGCCGACATCGCTTCCGGGCCGCGGCGATAGACGATGCTGACCTCCTCGGCGCCGAGCTTGCGCGCCTGGGTGGCGGCGTCGATCGCGGTATTTCCGCCACCGACGACGACGACCTGACGGGCGATCGGGAGCGTGCTCTTATCGGTTGCCTGGCGCAGGGCGGCGATGAAATCGATGGCATTCGCGACACCCGGCAGATCTTCTCCGGGCAAGCCGAGCCGATTGGCGCCGGCGAGGCCGAGGCCGAGGAAAACGGCATCGAAATTTTGCCGCAGAGCGGAAAGTGCGAGATTCTGACCGAGGCTGCGGCCGTATTCGACGGCGATGCCGCCGAGGCCGAGGATGAAGGCGATCTCGGACTGCGCGAAATCATCGACCAGCTTGTAGGCGGCGATGCCGTATTCGTTGAGTCCGCCGGGCTTTTCCCGGGCCTCGAAAACGGTGACGGAATGGCCCAGGCGGGCGAGGGCGTGGGCGCAGGCGAGGCCGGCGGGCCCGGCGCCGACGACGGCGATGCGCCGGGAGGTGGCGGGGGCACGAGAGTAGGGCTGCAACTTCTGTGCGAACAGCCAGTCCGTGGCGTGGCGCTGCAAGGCCCCGATGGCGACGGGTTTTTCTTCCTGCGCCGTGCGTACGCAGGCGCGCTGGCACAAAATCTCGGTCGGGCAGACACGCGCGCAACTGCCGCCGAAGATGTTGGCATCGAGGATCGTTTGTGCGGCGCCCTTGAGGTTGCCGGTGGCGATGCCGCGGATGAAGAGCGGGATATCGATACCCGTCGGACAGGCTTCGATGCAGGGGGCGTCGTGACAGAAATAGCAGCGGGCGGCGGCGACTTGCGCTTCGTCGTGCGAGAGGGCGGGTGCGCAGTCGGCGAAATTGGCGGCGATGACGTCGCGCGGAATCCGGTGAGCGGATAGCCCATCGCCATCCATCGCAGCCTCCTTTTCGCGAGCCAGGCGAGCGTTGCCAGGATGGGCGGCTTCCGACAACAGAGTCAATCGCTCGGCCGGCCGGATGTGCCCTTGGTGACGGAGCCGCGCGGCGGCGAGATGGTCACTGTAGAGCAACGGCTTCGCCGCGATGTCTGCGGCGCTTCGCCTCGAGGATGCGCTGGACCGTCTCGACGCTTTGCCGGCATGGTCGCGGTGAGTGTCGCCGAGGAGAGCGATGAGCGGGGTGCCCGCGCCGGCGCGGGGCCAATGCCGGCTGCGTTGCCCAGGGAATGGGTTCGGGGGCCGCCCGGTTCGGCCCGGCCTTGTCGCCGCACTCGAGCACGACTTCCCAGGTTCGTTCGAGGATGATATCGCAGTTCGTATGAGAGCAGTTGCTTGCCACGGCGACGGCTCTTCCGCCCGATCTCGACTTTATCCCTTTCCAAGGAAGAGCTGATGATGAAGCTCGGTGTGACTTTGCCCCTGATCGATATCGGCGGCGAGCCGGGCACCGTGCGCGCCTTCGCCGAGGCTGCGGAAGAAGCGGGCTATGATTATCTCGGTGCGCCGGATCATGTGCTCGGCGTGAATGTCGCAGGTCGCCCCGGCTGGGGAGATCGCAACACCTCGGCGGATCTTTTCCACGATCCGTTCGTGCTGTTCGGGTTCCTGAGCGGCTGCACGAGTCGGATCGGTTTCGCAACGGAGGTGCTGATCCTGCCGCAACGGCAGACCGCTCTGGTTGCCAAGCAGGCAGCCTCGCTCGACGTGCTGTCGGGCGGGCGCTTCCGCCTGGGCATCGGGCTCGGCTGGAACGAGGTCGAATTCGTGGGCCTGAACGAGGATTTCCACAATCGCGGGAAGCGTTCCGAAGAGCAGGTCGAGGTCATGCAGGCGCTCTGGGCCGAGCCGCATGTCACTTTCGCGGGACGGTGGCACAAGATCGAGGATGCCGGCATCAACCCCCTGCCGCCGAAGCGGCGCATACCGATCTGGTTCGGCGGGCATCACGATGCGACGCTAAGGCGCACCGCCAGATGGGGCGAAGGCTGGATCATGCTGAGCTATCCGCCCGACGAGACGGCGAAGGCGGAGTTCGCCAAGCTGCGGCGTTATGCGGAGGCCGAGGGGCGTGACCCGGGCCGTATCGGGATCGAAGTCTGGGTCTCCACCGGGGAGGGTGACGAGAGAGACTGGCGGGCCACGTTCAGCTTCTGGAAATCGGCCGGCGTCACGCACGTGACGCTCAACGGTTCCTATGGCCGCTATCATCACCGGCGCATTGAAGGGCGCACGCTCGATGCGCACCTCGAGGCGCTGCAGCGCTACCGCAGCGCCGTCGGCGACCTGCTCTAGGCCATCAACCCAACGTCTGGGTCGATTTCGGCTCGATCTCGAATATCACCCTGACCTCGCCGGGCTGCGCGTACGGGTACTTGTCCTGGTCGAGATATTTCTTCGCCAGGCTGTCGATATGCGCGCTCGCTCCCTCTTCGGAGACGCGTGCGATGCGGCCGCGGATCTGGATGTAGCGGTAGGGGTTGTCGGGGTCCACGATGGCGAGCGCCACGGCCGCCCCTTCTTTCATGTTGCGGGTCTTGACGCGACCCTTGGCCGAGTTCACGCGCAGGCGTCCATCCCGGTAGTCGAACCAGACCGGCGTCACTTGCGGGGATCCGTCAGCCATCGTGGTCGCCAGAATGGCGAAGGCCTTCTTCTCCTGGAGCAGGTCGAGAAACTGCGCGGGCATCGTGACCATGGGTACACTCCCCAATCGTTCCTGGCCGGGAAACGGCTGCTGAAAGCGAAGCGCATTCCGGTCTTGCCGGCAAGTCCCTGGCGCCGGCGTGCCCGAGGTGGGGAGTTCATTGGCTGTCGGGAATGGCCGACGATGCGTCGCTTGTCCGCCCGGTTCTGGCGGCGGAGAAATTTGGAGCCAAGGGGAGTCGAACCCCTGACCTCCTGAATGCCATTCAGGCGCTCTCCCAACTGAGCTATGGCCCCTTGCTCTGCCACCTGGGCGGGGCACCGCTATAGCCCCGCGCGGTCGGGGCGATCAAGGCGGGCCGGCTTGCGGCGGCGGGCGGGGCGGGAGAAATAGCGGGAGACGTTCGAGAGAAGTGGGGAAAACCGGGATGAACGAAATCCTGTGGCGCCCGTCGGCCGAACGCGCCGTCGCCAGCAATGCATTCGCCTTCCTTCATTGGCTCGGGGCCGTGCGCGGGCGGAAGCTCGCCGGCTGGCCCGAGCTGTGGCGCTGGTCGATCGAGGAGAGCGAGGCGTTCTGGGTTGCGATGTGGGACTTCGCCAGTCTCGCGGGGGACAAAGGCGGGCGGGTGCTGGACGCAGGCGGCGGCATGGCGACGGCGCGGTTCTTCCCGGAGGGCCGAATCTCCTACGCGGAGAACGTGCTTCGTTACGAAGGCGAGCGCGAGGCGCTGGTGGCGCGGGGGGAGGACGGCAGCCGAAGGGCATGGTCGCGCGATCGCCTCAGGGCGGAGGTTGCGGCGATGGCGGCGGCGTTGCGTGGCGCAGGTGTGGCGGCAGGCGACCGGGTCGCGGGGTGGCTGCCCGACATTCCCGAGGGGATCGCCGGGCTTCTCGGCGCGAACGCGATCGGTGCGGTGTGGGCTTCCTGCTCACCGGATTTCGGCGCGGCGGGCGTGCTGGACCGGTTCGGGCAGATCGCGCCGAAGCTATTGCTGGCGGCGGACGGCTATCGCTATGGCGGCAAGGTCTTTTCCAACGCAGCACGAATCAGGGAGGCGATCGCGGGGCTGCCCGGCTGCCGCCTGGTGATCGTGCCGGTGCTGGGGGACGAGGCGGCGGCGCGGATCGCGGGAGCCGAGACGCTGGAAGCGTTCCTGGCGCCGCATCGCGGAGCGCCGCTCCAGTTCGAGCGGCGGGCATTCAATGCACCCCTCTACGTGCTGTTCAGCTCGGGAACGACCGGCAAGCCGAAATGCATCGTGCACGGCCAGGGAGGCGTGGCTCTGAAGCACGCCTCCGAGCATCACCTGCACACGGACGTGAAGCCCGATGACCGGCTGTTCTACTTCACCACCCTCGGATGGATGATGTGGAACTGGCAGGTGAGCGGGCTGATGACAGGAGCCACGCTTTTGCTGTTCGACGGCAATCCCTTTCATCCGCACCCGGGGGCCCTGTTCGATCTCGCGGACGAGGAGGGGATGACGATCCTCGGCACCTCGGCGAAGTGGATCGATGCCGTGCACAAGGCGGGCCTCGAGCCCCGGAGGACGCACAAGCTTGCGAGCCTCAGGACGATCCTTTCGACCGGCTCGCCGCTGGCTCCGGAATCGTTCGATTACGTGTACGAACAGGTGAAGCCGGACGTGATGCTGGCCTCGATCTCGGGCGGGACGGACATCGTCGGCTGCTTTGCGCTCGGCAATCCGCTCGGCCCGGTCAGGCGCGGGGAACTGGCGAGCCGCGGGCTCGGGCTCGATGTCGAGGTGTTCGACGACGAGGGAAGGCCGGTGCGCGGGGCGAAGGGGGAACTGGTCTGCCGGAAGCCGTTTCCCTCGCAACCGATCGCGTTCTGGAACGACGCCGACGGCGCGCGCTATCGGGCGGCCTATTTCGAGCGGTATCCGGGGGTGTGGCATCACGGCGATTTCTGCGAGATCGTCGAGCACGAGGACGGGACCGCGGGGGTGGTGATCAGCGGGCGGTCGGATGCGGTGCTGAACCCGGGCGGGGTCAGGATCGGGACCGCGGAAATCTACCGCCAAGTGGAAAAGCTGGCCGAGATCATCGAGGCGGTGGCGATCGGCCAGGAGTGGGACGGCGATGTGCGGGTGGTGCTGTTCGTGCGGCTGGCGGAGAAGGTCGGGCTGGACAAGGCGCTGGAAGACCGCATCCGGAAGACGATCCGGGAGAATGCCTCGCCGCGGCACGTGCCGGCGCGGATCGTTGCGGTTGCCGATATTCCCCGCACCCGCTCGGGCAAGATCAGCGAGATCGCGGTCAGGGACATGGTGCATAGCCGGGTGGTGAAGAATGTCGAGGCGCTGGCCAATCCGGAGGCGCTCGCATTCTATCGGAACCTGCCCGAACTCGCGGCGTAGCCGCCCGGTCTCGCTCGGGGGTGACGGCTCAGGCAGCGGCGAGGGCGGCGAGGAGAAGGATGGCCACGATGTTGGTGATCTTGATCATCGGATTGACGGCGGGGCCCGCGGTGTCCTTGTAGGGATCGCCCACGGTGTCGCCGGTGACGGCCGCCTTGTGCGTTTCCGAGCCCTTGCCGCCGTAATTTCCTTCCTCGATGTATTTCTTGGCGTTGTCCCAGGCGCCGCCGCCGGAAGTCATGGAGATGGCGACGAAGAGGCCGGTGACGATGGTGCCGAGCAGCATCGCGCCGACCGCGGCGAAGGCGGCTGTCCGTCCGGCCGCGCCCCAGACCACGAGGTAGAGGATGATCGGGGCCAGGACCGGCAAGAGCGAGGGGACAATCATTTCGCGGATGGCGGCGCGGGTCAGAAGATCGACCGCACGGCCGTAGTCGGGCTTGGCGGTTCCTTCCATGATGCCGCTGATCTCGCGGAACTGGCGGCGGACCTCGATCACCACCGCCCCGGCGGCGCGGCCGACCGCGGTCATGCCGAGCGAGCCGAAGAGATAGGGCATGAGGCCGCCGATGAAGAGGCCGATCACGACGTAGGGATTCTGCAACAGGAAGCTCACCGGGAGCTTCGGGAAATCGTGGCCCAGATCCTGGGTGTAGGCGGCGAACAGGACGAGCGAGGCAAGACCGGCAGAGCCGATGGCATAGCCCTTCGTCACGGCCTTGGTGGTATTGCCGACGGCATCGAGCGCGTCGGTGGTGCGGCGGACTTCCTTCGGCAGGTCGGCCATTTCGGCGATGCCGCCGGCATTGTCGGTGACCGGACCATAAGCGTCGAGTGCGACGATCATGCCGGCGAGCGCGAGCATGGTGGTGGCGGCGACGGCGATGCCGAACAGGCCGGCAAGCGCATAGGAGACGGCGATGCCGATGCAGATCACGATGACGGGCAACGCGGTTGCCTCCATCGAGACCGCGAGCCCCTGAATGATGTTGGTGCCGTGGCCGGTGGTGGAGCTTTTGGCGATGCTCTGCACCGGGCGGAAGTTGGTGCCGGTGTAGTATTCGGTGATCCAGACAATGGCGCCGGTGACGACGAGGCCGACGACGGCGCAGGCGAAGAGCGCGAGACCGGTGACGCGGATGCCGTCGATGGTGGCCAAGGGCGCGTTGAGGCCGAAGAGGGAGACGATAAGCAGGAAGATCAGCACGAGCGAGATCAGGCCCGTCACCAGCAGGCCCTTGTAGAGGGCGCGCATGATTCCCTGGTCGGGGCCGATGCGCACGAAGAAGGTTCCGGCGACCGAAGCGAGAATGCAGACCCCGCCGATGCCGAGCGGCAGCATCAGGACCAGGTCGCGGAGGGTGCCGGTGAAGAAGACGGCGGCGAGCAGCATGGTGGCGACGAGCGTGACGGCATAGGTTTCGAACAGGTCGGCGGCCATGCCGGCGCAGTCGCCGACATTATCGCCGACGTTGTCGGCGATGACGGCGGGGTTGCGGGGATCGTCCTCGGGGATGCCGGCCTCGACCTTGCCGACGAGGTCGGCGCCGACATCGGCACCCTTGGTGAAGATGCCGCCGCCGAGACGGGCGAAGATCGAGATGAGAGAGGCGCCGAAGCTGAGCCCGACCATCGCCTCGAGGACTTCGCGGAGATCGGAAGCGGGCGTGATGGCGCGCAGGACGAAGTAATAGATGGAGACGCCGAGCAGGCCGAGCCCGACGACGAGGAGGCCGGTGATGGCGCCCGACTGGAAGGCGATGCGGAGCCCGGCGTCCAGCCCGTGCCGCGAGGCTTCTGCGGTGCGGACGTTGGCGCGCACCGAGACATTCATGCCGGCGAAGCCGGCGGCGCCGGAGAGGGTGGCGCCGATCAGGAAGCCGATCGCGACGCGGATGCCGAGGGCGAAGCCGAGGATGATGAGGATGACGATGCCGACGATGGCGATGGTGAGGTACTGGCGGCGGAGATAGGCGCGCGCGCCTTCCTGCACGGCGGCGGAGATTTCTTGCATGCGGGGGGTGCCGGGGTCGGCGGCGAGCACCTCGCGTGCGGTCCAGACGCCGTAGGCAAGTGCCACCACGCCGCAGATGACGACGACAATACCGAGCGGAATCATGTCCGAATGAACCCTTCCTGCAAGCAAGCGGACGATCGCGGCAGCACGCCCCGGTGCCATGAGGCCGGGGGCTGGTTGAGGCGGGCGGAGCATATGCCAGAAGGCTCAAGGCGAGGCAACAAGCCGGCCAGCCGGCATCTTGCCTCCCGGGGCGAGGCGGGCGAGAGATCGGGGGGCCGGCGCCCGTAGCTCAACTGGTTAGAGCGGACCGCTCATAACGGCCTGGTTGCAGGTTCGAGCCCTGCCGGGCGCATCCGGTTTTTCAGTGGTTTAGACCCATGTCGGGCTGGCTGTGCAGCCCGACACGGGTCTCGCGCTTTATTCGAGCCCGCGATTCACGCCCTCCGACGATGCCGCCTCGGGCGATCGCGGGCTGGCGTGCGTGCACCGGAGGGGACCGGCCGGGCCGAGGTGCCGGGGCACCCCTCGCCCCGCGCTCCGTTTTTGCCGCTCGTCCACCGCGCGGCGATCCCGACCCGAGCCAGGCGCCCGGCGGTGCGGTGTCAGATCCCGAAAGCCGACTTTCCGAGAGAACGGTTCAGCGAGCGGCGCTTTCATACCAGCGGCGCGAACGGCGCACGATGCGCACGACCGAGAGCATGACCGGCACTTCCACGAGAACGCCGACCACGGTCGCGAGGGCTGCGCCGGACTGAAAACCGAACAGCGCAATGGCCGTCGCCACGGCCAGCTCGAAGAAATTACTCGCTCCGATCAGGGCGGACGGTCCGGCTACGCACCACTCGACGCCGAGCCGCCGATTGAGCCAGTAGGCGAGGCTCGCGTTGAAATACACCTGGATGACGATCGGCACCGCCAGCAGCACGATGACGATCGGCTGCCGCATGATCTGTTCGCCCTGCAGTCCGAACAGCAGCACGAGCGTGAGAAGGAGGGCACACAGCGACAGCGGCGCGAGCGCGCGTAGCGTTCTGTTCAGTGCCGGCAGTCCGCCTTGAGACAGGAGGCCACGCCGCCAAAGCTGGGCGGCGATCACCGGCACGGCGATGTAGAGCACAACGGACCGAAAGAGGGTGTCCCAGGGCACCGTGATCGAAGAGAGACCGAGCAGGAGCCCCACGATCGGCGCAAATGCAAACACCATGATCGTGTCGTTGAGCGCGACCTGGCTCAGCGTGAAATGCGGTTCGCCGTCAACCAGGTTCGACCAGACGAACACCATCGCCGTGCAGGGGGCGGCGGCGAGCAGGATGAGGCCCGCGATGTAGCTGCTGACCTGATCCGCAGGTAGCCACGGCCGGAAGAGATGCGCGACGAAGATCCAGGCCAGGAGCGCCATCGAGAACGGCTTGATGAGCCAATTGACGCCGACCGTGGAGGCGATGCCGCGCCAGTGTCGGCCCACCTCGCGCAGCGCCGCCGGATCGATCCTGAGCAGCATCGGCACGATCATGACCCAGACCAGCACGGCAACCGGCAAGTTGACCTGAGCAACCGTCGCATCACCGATGGCGTGGAACACGCCGGGCATCATCTGGCCGAGCGCAAGGCCCGCAATGATGCAGAGCGCCACCCAGACGGTCAGGAAACGCTCGAACCGACCCATTGCAGGCTGAGGTGGCGCAACGTTGTCAGCGGCAAGAGCGGATTCGCTCACGATGCGCGATCCTCGGCAGCGTCGCGACGAAGGCGGCCGATCGCATCGACCTGGCGCTGAAGCGCCATGCGATCGAGCGAGGCCAGAGGAAGGGCAAGAAACAGTTTGATGCGGCGTTCCAGCATGCGGAAAGCATCGCGGAAGGCGAGCATGCGATCGGCTTCGGAGCCGTCTGCCGCAGCAGGATCGGGGATGCCCCAATGCGCCGTAACCGGATGTCCCGGCCATACCGGACAGACCTCGCCGGCGGCCTGGTCGCAGACCGTGAACACGAAATCCATCACCGGGGCACCGGGTACGGCGAACTCATTCCAGGACTTCGAGTGCAGCCCCTCAGTGGAGAGGCCCAGTTCCCGCAACAGCCTGAGCACGAGCGGATGGACCCGGCCTTTCGGAAAACTGCCGGCGCTGAAAGCCCGAAAGTTGCCCTTACCCAGCTCCCGCATCAGGCACTCGGCAAGAATGCTCCGTGCCGAATTGCCGGTGCAGAGGAACAGCACATTGTAGGTGCGGTCGCTCATTCGCAGCCGCTCGAAGCACAGCACTGAGTGCCCGGCTTGCGTCCCTCGATGATGGCGGAGGCAACATAGTTTTCGATATCGCGGCCCGGCGCCCAGCTCGCGACGAGATCGCGGCTTTCCGGTTTCACCGAGACTCCCACGTCCTGAAAGCCGGCGCCTTGTAGCCAGGCCTCGAGATCGCGCACGGACGCGGCACCGGCGACGCAGCCACAGATGAGGGCACGATCGGCCGCAAGCTCCGGCGTCAGCTCACGGATGTTCACCACATCGGAGATCGCCAGCCGTCCACCCGGCTTCAGCACGCGGAAGGCCTCGCGGAACACCTGCGCCTTGTCGGGCACAAGATTGATGACGCAGTTGGAGAGGATCACGTCTGCCGTGTTGTCGGCGATCGGCAGATGCTCGATTTCGCCGAGGCGGAATTCGACGTTGGATGCCCCGACGCGCGCGGCATTGTCGCGCGCCTTTCTCAGCATCTCATGGGTCATGTCGACGCCGATCACGCGGCCGGTCGGGCCGACCTGGCGCGCCGCCAGCAGGCAGTCGAATCCGGCACCGCTGCCGAGATCGACGACGACCTCGCCGGGCTTCATCGCCGCGATTGCTTGCGGGTTGCCGCAGCCAAGCCCGAGATTGGCCCCTTCGGGAACGGCCGCCAGCTCTTCGGCCGAATAGCCCATCTCTCGCGCCTTGCCTTCGGCGGTCGGCACGACACCACAACAGGACGACGCGGCCGGCGCGCAGCAGTCCGAGGCCGCGCCGGCGGCAATGCTGCCGTAGCGGGCGCGCACCATTTCCTTGACCTCGGTCGCTCCCAAGAGCGGGTCCGACATGGCTCAGGTACTCCTCTTTGTGCGTGGGGCAGTTGTCGCCGCCGCAGCCGGCTGACAGAGGGGGATGGGTCGAGCGGAAGGACGGCCGCAGCAGTTCTCAGTCAGATAGAACAGCAGCTCGTTCATGGTGGGATATCGGGCGGCATAGATGAGCGAGCGGCCGTTGCGCGTGCAGCCCGCTAGGCCGGCGTTCTTCAGTTCCTTGAGGTGGAAAGCGAGCGTCGCGGATGGCAACCCAAGCTGCTCGCCGATAAGGCCGGCCGGCATACCATCGGGTCCGGCCTGCACCAGCAGACGGTAGATATCGAGCCGGGACTCCTGCGCCAGAGCGGCCAGGGCGGTGAGTGCAGCTTTCTTCTCCATATTTTTGGAAATATGGAGATTCGGGGAGAAAGTCAAGCCCCACCTGCCGACCGTCACGGGGAGCAAAGGCTTCGTAGAGAGGCCAGTCGCGCGACGCCTGGCGGGATCCCGCTTATTGCGCGCCTTTCAAGGCGGGCGTGTCGAGGAGCAGTTGGCGCGTGTAAGGGTCGGCCGGCGCGTCCAGCACGTCGGCGACGCACCCGGACTCGATGACCCGCCCCTCGCGCATCACGCTCACCGACCGGGCGATCGAGCGCATGAGGGGGAGATTGTGCGTCACGAACAGGAGCGCGAGCCCGAGGCGATCCTGAAGCCGGACGAGGAGCTCCACGATGGCCGCCTGGACGCTGACATCGAGTGCGGACGTCACTTCGTCACACACCAGGAGCGCCGGCTCGCTGATCAGCGCTCGGGCGATCGCCACGCGCTGGCGCTCGCCCCCCGAAAGCTCGTCGGGGTAGCGCTGTGCGTATTCCGCGCCGAGCGCGACTTGGCTCAGCATGTCGCTCACCCTGGCATTCGCCTCGCGGCGCGAGGCCTGCCCAAGCAACTCGAGCGGTTGCCGTACGATCTGCTGTACCGTCCGGCGCGGATTGAGCGAGCCGTACGGGTTCTGGAAGACGTACTGGATCAGGCGCCGCTCGTCCTTGGTACGGTCCCGGACGCTCTGTGCCAGCGCCTGCCCGCCGAGCCGGATCGTCCCCGTCCAGTCATGGTGCAAGCCACTGATCGCACGTGCCGTCGTGGTCTTCCCCGACCCCGACGCCCCGACCAGCGCCAGGCAGTCGCCCCGCGCGATCCGCAACCCGACGTCATGCACGACCGGAACGCCGTTATAGCTGACGGATAGCCCCGCGACCTCGAGCAGAGCCTCGTTCGCCGGCTCCCGAGGTTCATCGTGCCCCGCTCGCCTCAGCCGGAGTGTCGCGTCGACGACGCCGTGCCGCACGCAGCGAACCCCGTGATCGGGTGCAAGCATCACCAGCTCGGGTACCGCGCGCCCGCATTCCTCTCCCGCCAGGCTGCAGCGCGGCGCGAACGCGCATCCGGCCGGCCGATGCTCCGGGCGTGGCGCCGACCCCGCAATGCCGACGAGGCCGCGTCCACCATCGAGGTGTGGGATCGCGGCAACCAGGTGGCGCGTGTAGGGATGCGCCGCGGCCGAAAACAATTGCCGCGTCGGCCCCACCTCGACGATCCTCCCCGCGTACATCACCGCGACCGATTGGGCGAGCGCCGCGACCACGGCAAGATCGTGGCTGACATAGACCGCCGCCACCCGATGCAATGCTGCGAGCTCCCTGACCGTCGCGAGCACGTGCGCCTGGGTCGTCACGTCGAGGCCGGTCGTCGGCTCGTCCAGCACGATCAGTCGCGGGCGACAGGCAAGCGCCATCGCCAGCGCGACCCGCTGTTGCTGGCCGCCAGAGAGCTGGTGCGGGTAGCGGCCGACGAACCGCTCGGGATCCGGGAGCGCGACCTCGCACAGGAGCTCCATGACCCGCGCGTGCCGTTCGCCGTCGCTGGCGCCCATCGCGTGCGCGTCGAGCACCTCCCGGAGCTGCGTGCCGATCCTGAGGGCGGGGTTCAGCGCCGCCGCCGGATCCTGCGGGACGTAGGCGACGAGCTTGCCGCGGACCCGCCGGCGGTCCCGCTCGGAGAGTCCGAGAATCTCGATTCCATCGACGCGGACGCTGCCTCCCGCCAGGCGAACGCCGCGCCGCGCATGCCCCAGCAGGGCGAGCCCGACGGTGGTCTTTCCCGACCCCGACTCACCGACCAGGCCGAGGACGCACCCCGCCGCGATCCGGAACGATACATCATCGATGATGTCCTGCCCGGTAGCCGCCAGCTCGGCCCGTAGCCCCTGCACGACGACCGACGGCGCCGTCGGAGGGATCGGATCGGCGCCCCGGGCCACGCACCGCGGTGTCATGTACCCAAGGATCATGCACTCTGCGCTCCGCGCTCGATCCCCGCCGATGCGCGGCTGAGCCCGTCGCCGACCAGGGCCGTGCCGATCATGAGCACCGCGATCGCGACGACAGGGGCAACGACGCCCCAGGGCTGCACCGCGAGCGACACCTGATTCTGCTGGATCATCGTGCCCCAGTTGGCCGCATCCGGATCGGGCGTCAGGCCGAGGAACGCGAGCGAAGCAATGACACCGATCGAGTAGATGAGGCGAAACGTCGCCTCGACGAGAAGCGGGGCCATGGAGTTCGGCAGCACCTCGCCGAAGACGATCCGCCATCTCGGCATTCCGAGCGCCTCGGCCGAGAGAACGAAGTCGCGCACGATCACCGGCTGCGCCGCCCCCCGCGCCACCCGGGCGACCCGCGGCGCGGTGGTCACCGCCACCGCCAGCACGACAACCCAGGTCTTCGGTCCGACAGTCGCCACGGCGACGAGGGCGAACATGATCGGGGGAAAGGCGAGGATCACATCCAGCGCCCGCATCAGCACGTCATCGAACACGTTCCTCGCGTAGGCGGACACCAGCCCGATGGCCGCGCCCGCAATGACGCCGAGACCGGTCGCCACGAACGCCTCGATCAGGATCGACGCGCCTCCTTCCAGAAAGCGGCTCAACACGTCCTGCCCGAGGTAGTCCGTGCCCAGGAGCGCCTTGCCGCTCGGTAAGCTGTTCGGCCTCGCGACGAACGCGGTCTCAGAGTACGGCGCGATGTGCGGTCCGACGAGGGCGACGAAAACCAGCAGCAGCACAAGGCCGATGCCGATCTGCGTGCGCCGGATCGAGAGCGCCGTCCGCCAGACCGAGCGCGTGTGCGCTGGCCGCCCCGCGGGCGCCCCGGTGCCCTCCTGCCCCGGAAGCTCCGGACCGGTCAAAGAGAGCTCCTGAGTTTCGGCGTCACCAGGATCGTCGCGATGTCGGCGAACAGATTGAGGACGACATAGACGGCGGCGATCAAAAGCGCCAGCACCTGCACCACCGGCAGGTCGTGGTTGAGGACGGCCGACTGCAGGGCGCTGCCGATGCCCTCGAAGTTGAATACATACTCGACGACCACGATCCCGCCCGTCATGTACGCGAGGCTGATGGCGATGACCTGGAACGTAGGCCCGATCGCGTTCGGCAGCGCGTGCCTCCAGACCACGATCCGCTCCGGCAGTCCCTTCAGCCGCGCCATCTCTACGTAGTCGCTTTCGAGAACCTCGATCATCGAGGCGCGCGTGACCTGTGCGACGTAGGGCACGACGTTGATCAGCAACGTCAGCGCAGGCAAAATCACCGCCGTGACGACGTCCCAGGCGTGCTGGCCGGGCGGAATGTCGCTGACCGCCGGCAACACACGCATGACCGACGTCGCGAAAAGCAGAATCAGCAAGACCCCGACCACGAACTCCGGCAATCCGGCGATCATCAGCGAGATGAGCGAGCTCGCGACGTCGAAGGCGCGGTCGCGCCGCCACGCCGCGTACGCGCCGATCGCGATCGCCAGCGGAATCGAGACCAGGCCGGCCACCGCGACCAGGAAGGCGGAGTTCAGCAGGCGGCCGGACAGCAGTTTCGCCACCGGCTCCTGTGCCGCCAGCGAAATGCCGAGCTGCCCGTGCAGGAGCCCACCGATCCAGCCCGCGTACTGATCGATGAGCGGGCGGTTCAGGTGCAACTGATGCTCCAGGGCAGCGACGGCCGCGGGCGATGCCGAACGGCCGAGAATCGCCTGGGCGGGACTTCCCGGCAGGGCGATCGTCGCTGCGAATACCACAACCGAGACCACCGCAAGGACCACGAGCGCGCTGATCAGGCGCCGGGCGACGAACCACAGCATCCGGCGCGCCTCCCTGCGCGGCGCCGCCGCCCCGGGGTCCGGGAGACGGCGGCGCGCCGGAGGCTCAGGCAAACCAGATCGTCGCGTAGCCATGCCCGAGGTAACCGAGCGGGAGCGTCCCCTTGCTCGCGGTGAACCCCTGCACCCTGCTCGAGTAGGCGCCGATCAGGTCGGTGAAAAACGGGATGATATACCCGCCGTACTCGTAGTCGATCTTCTGCAGCTCCTGGATCAGCTCCTTGCGGAGCGCCGGGTCCGACGCCGCCAGCGCCTGATGGTAGAGGTCGAGGTACTTGGCACCGATCGCATCCTTCGGTGGCCAGTGCGTCTCGTTGAACGGCGACGTCGACAACAGGCACATCGAGATCTGTGGCAGGTAGTTCCGGGTGCCCCAGAAGTCGCAGGAGAACGCGAGCTTGAGATACTGGCTGCCATAGAAGTTCGGCCAGTTGCGCACCTCGATCTTCACACCCGCCGCCCGCGCCTGGTTGGCGAACACCGATGCCATCGGCACCATGCCCGCCTCGCCCGGCGTCGTGTTGAGCGTCGTCGAGAAGTTCTCAACCCCGGCCTTTTTCAGCAGGAACTTCGCCTGGGCAAGGTCCTGATGACGCTGCGGGAGGCTGTGGTCGTAGGCGGAATCGAACTGAGAAAAGATGTCGTTCCCGAGTGAGCCGTAGCCGGACAGCACCTGCTCGATCATGGCCGGCCGGTCGACCAGGAGGCGCATGGCCTGGCGGACCTCGACCTTGTCGAACGGCGGAACGTCGACCCGCATGCAGAGCGGCAGCCATTCCGCGGTATGATCGACCAACACGGAAAGGCCGTGGTGTGCCTGCACCGTCGGGATATCCGCCGTCGGCAGGCTCGTCATCGCATCGATCTCCCCGCCGAGGAGAGCATTCACCCGCGCCGTGTCATTCGGGTAGTCGAGGATCGTCACCTGGTCGAAATAGGGCTCGCCGTGGTGCCAGTAATTCGGATTCCGCAGGCTCACGCTTTGCGTCCCCGGCGTGAAGCTCTTGAGGGTGAAGGCGCCGGTCCCCGCCTGCGGCGCCGGATACTTCTCGTACCCAACCGGCACGATCGTGTTGTAGTACTGGCCGAGTGCCTGGTCGAGCTCCGAGTTGGGCGAGGTCAGCCGCAAGCGGACCGTGTACGGATCCATGATCTCGATCTGCTTCGGGTCGACCGAGGTCAGCATCGAGTACCCGGCGAGGCCGTTTTTCTTATCGGCGATGCGCCGGAGCGAGTACGCGACGTCCTCCGCCTGGAGCGTCTTGCCGTTGGAAAACTCGATGCCCTTGCGGACCCGTATCGTCCACACGCTGGGATCGGTCGAGCTGACCTCCTCGGCCAACCAGTTCTGCAGCCGGTAGTTGTCATCGAAGATCATCAGCGGCTCGAACAGCGTCACCAGGCGCGTCTCGTCGATCTGGGAGACGAAGTTCTGGCCGTCGAACAGGTCGCTCGGCCCGCCGCCGGCGACGCCGAGCCGGAAGTTGCCGCCGTAGCGCGGCTTGCCGGTGGCGTTGGGGGACGCGGTGGTTGCGCCAAAGGCACTTCCCGCCCCGCCGAGAACCCCCGCCGCGGCAACGCCCGCCGTCCCCGCGAGCAGCGCGCGCCGGTGGATCCCCCGCCCCTTGCGCCGTTCATTCCCACCCGGCGCGTGTGCCTGGTCTTCGTTCATCGACATGATCTTCCCTCCCTGGAGCAGATCGCGATCAGACGGAATCGGCTGATCGCGTGAAGATGCTCGCCAAAACAAAAAGCTGGAGCAGTTACCGTGAGCCATGGCGAACGGAAATTGCTCTCGTGCTGCAGTGCCGCGCTACCACCCTCCCGCCCGGGCCGCATGCCCTTCCGTCGCCGGGTCGTAGATGGCCGTCTCTGCCCCGCTGCCCGGCGCCACCCACTCTCTGCCGATAGGATTGTCGAAAGGCCGGGAATCCGCGCCAACCGGCGGCGGCCCGCGCATGCCAGCGGCCTTATGCAGAGCGGGCGACAGGGCGGGCTCCTTTTCCATCGCCCGCATCGCCATGCGCATCGCCGGGATTCACGCCGCCGCTTCCGCCGACCACCCGCGGGGTGGCGATATCGGCGCCGTCCGGCGGGACTTCCCGCGCGCCTTCCCCACCCTCGTCACGGCGCACCCCGACGAAGCCGATCAAGGCGCTGCAGAATGTCGCGCTGCTTTCACTCCCCATGCGGCTGCCCGTTGCAGGCGAGCGTCGACGCTGCTCCCGTAAGGGTTCCCTCTGAAGGTCCATTCTGGGCAGAGTGCGATACCACTTTCGCCTGGCCATGCGGCACTCCGCGGGCGGCGATCTCACCCGCCATCGCGAGATGCGCCGCGCGCCCGATCGCCACCGGGCTCGCGCTTTATTCGAGCCCGCGATTCACGCCCTCCGACGTTTCCGCCTCGGGCGATCGCGGGCTAGACCCTTGTCGGTCTGACTGGACCGCCCGACAAGGGTCTAGGACATTGTTTGAGCCCGCGATTCACGCCCTCCGACGATTCCGCCTCGGGCGATCGCGGGCTAGACCCTTGTCGGTCTGACTGGACCGCCCGACAAGGGTCTAGGACATTGTTTGAGCCCGCGATTCACGC
>JASHOA010000020.1 GCA_030041375.1 Acetobacteraceae bacterium | reverse complement strand
GCCGCCCCCTCCGGGCGGCTGGGCGCCAGCCGTTCCGGCCGCGCCGGTTCTGCCGGCGGCGGCCGCGCACGCCAGTCGGGCGCCCGGCCGGCCCACTCGGGAAGCCGGGCCGGCGCAACATCCACCTCTCGGGACACCCTCTCGGGCGGCGCCTGCTGCGGGACCTCGAGCATCACCCGCTCGCCCTCCCAGCCCAGTGCGAACGGCTGCCGCTCCGCCTCGAGTTTCGCAAAGCCGCGTTCCACCAGCCGGTACCAGCAATCTTCCGAAAGGCCGTTCCGCATCTCCCATCCGGCCACCACGAGGCGGTCCTCGGCCCGCGTCAGGGCGACATAAAGCAGCCGGTTGTGCTCCTCGAGCACTTCCCGCCGCCGCTCCGCCTTGAGCGCCTCGACCGCCGCCGAGCGGTATTCCGCGTTCGGCGCAATCAGCGGCACCGCCTTCTCCGAAACGGGATCCCGGCCCAGCCACAGCGTTTCGTTCTTCGGCGGCAGGCCGGTGGTGTCCGGCAGGATGACGAGCGGCGCCTGCAACCCCTTCGCCCCGTGCACCGTCATCACCCGCACCAGCCCGCTGCCCGCCTCGTTCGCCTCCCGCTTGATTTCCGCGCCCGACTGCTCGAACCAGGCGAGGAATCCCAGCAGGCTCGGCGGATTCGCCTCTTCGTGGCGGAGTGCCGCATTCAGCAGCTCGTCGACCGGCTCCGCCGCCTCGGCCCCCAGCCGCGCGAAGAGCCGCGCCCGCCCGCCGAGAGGGCCGAGCGCCTGCACCAGGAGCGCGTGCGGAGAAACGTAATCGGCACGCGCGCGCAGGCTGGCGAAGAAGTCCCATGCCGCCCGCCACGCCGGACGTTCACCTGTTCGCTCCGCCAGCGCCTCGAAGAGCGCGCCGCCCCGGTGCGGGCAGAGCGCCAGCAGGTCCTCGTCATCGAGGCCGCCGAGCGGGCTGGTCAGGAATTCGGCAAAGGCCAGGTCATCCTCGGGCAGCAGCAGCACCCGGAGGAGCGCCAGCAGGTCGGCAACCGCCGGTTCTTCGGCAAGCTCAAGCCGGTCCGGCCCGGCCACCGGCACCAAAGCGGATTTGAGCGCCCGCACGAGGGCGCGGCTGAAGACATTCCGCCGGCGCACCAGTACCAGCACGTCTCCCGGCTTGAGCGGCCGGTCGCGGCTTTCCAGCCTCACCCGGCCCGCCGTCTCGTTTCTGATCCAGTCGGCAAGCGCGGTAGCCAGCTTGACCGGGGCCGACACTTGGCTCTGGTTCAGATTCTCCGCCGGCACCGTCCACGGCTCTACGCCCGGCGGCGTGGTTGCCGGCGCCAGCGGCCAGAGTTCCACCGCCCCCGCCTGCCCAACCCGGACCGGATCATGATGCATTGGCCGGCCGGCAGAGCTGAGGCCGGCCGGCGGGGCCGCATCCGCGAATACGGCATCGACCAGCTTCAGCACCGGCACGGTCGAGCGGAAGGAGACCTCGAGGGCCGGTTCGCGCCAATATTCGCCGGCCCCTGCCACGCGCGCCCGGAACGTCTTCCGCCAGGCCTCGAAGCCGGCCGGATCCGCCCCCTGGAACGAGAAAATGGACTGCTTCGGATCGCCCACCGCGAACAATGTCCGCCGCCGCTCCCCGGCGCCCGCGCCGGCGAAGAACTCGGCGGCCAGCGCATCGGCGATCGCCCACTGTTCCGGGGCGGTGTCCTGCGCCTCGTCGAGAAGCAGGTGGTCGATTCCCCCGTCCAGCTTGTAGAGCACCCACGCCGCCCCCGGATCGACCAGCAGGCGATTGGTGTGGCGGATCAGGTCGTCGTAATCGAGCCTTCCGGCCAGCGCCTTCTCTTCGCCCAGGATTCGCAGGACCGGCAGCGCCAGCGAAAACAGATCCGCCGAAAGGCTCGCGCACCGCCCGGCCGCTTCCGCCTCCAGCAAAGCGGAAAGCCGCTCCTGCTCGGCCCCGAGCACCTCCGCCAGGCCCGGCTCCTGCCTGGCCAGCACGGCGCCCAGCATGCCTCTCGGCGCGCGCGGTTCTCCTTTCGCGGTCAGGAAAATGCCCTGCCAGTCGGCGAAGTGCTCGCGCCGCCTGGCCGCCCCAAGTGCCAGCCACGCGAGGCCCGCCCCGGCCCGCGCCGCCATCGTCGGCGCACTTTGCGTCGTGATCGCCGAAAGCGCCGCCCGGAGCGCCCCTTTATCCCCAATCATCGCGCGATCGGGCGGCTGGTTCGCCGCGCCGGCGGCGCGGCGGAAGGCAACCCCCCGAGCCTCCGGCAGCAGGGCCTCGAGCCACTCGAACCGGCGCTTCTCCTCCACCAGTTCGCGCAGGAATTCGCCGAGCCGATCGAGCGCGCCGAGCACCGGCGCCAGCCGCGCGATGACAGGCGCCAATCCGCCGCCCGCCAGCGCGCGCCGCTCGGCCACGCCAAGCGCCAGCGCGGCGTCCTCTTCCGCCTCCAGCTCGAAATGCGGCGACAGGTCCGCCTCCAGCGGAAAGCGCCGCAGCACCGATTGGCAGAAGGCGTGGATGGTGCTGATCCGCATCCCGCCCGGCAGGTCGAGCACCTCCGCAAACAACTGCCGGGCCCGTTCGCGCGCCTGTTCCCCTGGCGGAACGCCCAGTTCCGCCAGCGCCGCGTCCAGCGATGCGCCCGCCATCACCACCCACTCGCCCAGCCGCTGTTGCAGCCTGAGCGCCATTTCCGCCGCCGCCGCACGGGTGAAGGTCAGGCAGAGGATTTTTCCCGGCGGGCAGCCGGCCAGCATCAGCCTCAGCAGCCGGTCGGTCAGCAGCTTGGTCTTGCCGGAACCGGCCGAGGCCGAAACGAATGCCGAGACCGCCGGGTCCGAGGCAATGCGCTGCGCCTCCTGGGCAATTCCGAGTGCCGCCGGCTTGCCGGACAGAGCCTGGCGCATCACTCGCCTCCCGAGGCCCACTCGGCAACCCGGGCCAGGCGCGCGTAGTCCGAGAATGGCGGCGGATTGCCGGGATGCGGCTCAGCCAGGTAAGGCCGCGCCGGATCGTCGAACGCCGCAATCAGGCGCTTCAGCCCCATCACCGCCGCCTCGGTCAGCCGGGGGATTCGTTCCGGCTCGGCGAGGCTTCCCGCTTCCCCCGCCTGCTCCCGCCCCAGCAGTCTCCAGTAGGTCAGCTCCGAAACCGGCCCGGTGAATTCGGGCCCCAGCGCCCCTGCCTCCGCCATCGCCGCCAGCAGCGGCAGTTGCGGCGCCCGCCCGGCAAGCACCTCGGCCGGGGTCGGGATGCGGCCCGTCTTATAGTCGAGAATGGCAAGCCCGCCGTCGCCCCGCCGCTCGATCCGGTCCGCCCTTCCGGCCAGGATGAACGGCCCGGCCGGACCTGCAAGCCGCCATTCTCCCCCTCGCTCCGCGGCCATCAGCGGCGGCGGCGCTCCCGCCCGCCTGGCCGCCTCCTCTGCCGCCACCCAGTCGGCGATCCGGGCCAGCCGCGGCTCCCACCAGTGCGCGAGATGCGGCGGCAGATCGGCCTTTTCGAGGGCTCGATGAAGGGCCTCGGCAAGGCCCTGCCCGGCGTCATTCGGCCACGCCCCTTGCAACCGCCCGAAAAACGCGGCCAGCCCCGCATGCACGATCGTCCCGAAATCCGCCGCATCGGCCGCCTCGGCGATCGCCGCCAGCGGCCGCAACCCGAGCACGTGCCGGGCGTAGATGGCATAAGGATCGGCCAGCCAGGTCCCGATCTCCGTCACGGCAAGCTTGCGCGGGCGCTCGGCAAGCGGCGGCTGCGGCCGGGGAGCCGGCACCGGCTTCGGCGCCCCCGCCGGCCGATCGAGCGCCCGCGCCCAGCCAACCGCCGGATGCGCCGGAAGCTCCCGCCTCAGCATCGCCTTGAGCCGCGTCAGCCAGCGTGCCGGCACCATCGGCGCACCCTGCCGCCGCCGTGGCGCCGAGAATGCGACCTCGGGCGCCGCCAGTGCCGCCGCCCGAAAATCATGCGCCGCCCGCCCCACCGCTTCTTCCGCCGATGCCAAGCCAAGTGCCGCCCGCATTGGCCGGCTGAGCCAGGGACCGGGATCGGTCGCCGGTGGCCAGATTCCTTCGGCAAGACCGCCCAGCACGATCAGCTCTGCCGATTGCAGCCGCGCCTCCAAAAGCCCCCAGATGAAAATGCGCGGATGCTCCCGTGCCCCCTCGCCCGCGCCGCGCACGGCGCGCCGGCTGCGGACGACAACTCCCTTCAGCGCCGCTTCCAGGAGAGCGGGAATCTCGCCCGGCAGAATCGGTGAGAGATGCGCCAACGCGGCCATCAGCTCGGTGAGGTGCGCCGCCAGCGCCTCGCCTTCCTCGAACGCCCAGAGCCGCGCCGGGCCTGCCTCCTCATCCGTTGCCGCCAGCGCCTCGGCGCTTTCCACGAGCGCGACCAGGGCTGCTTGCGGCGCAACCCTGGCCAAGCCGAGGGTGTGTTCGAGCTTCCTCGCGCCCGCCGCCAGCCGCCGTACCAGTTCCACCCCGCAGCCGGCGCGCGCCGCGGCCTCTCCGAGCGCGGCAAGCCCTGGTGACGGACCCGGCCCGCGCAGCACACCGCGCTCGAACGCGCGCGCCGCCGCCCTGGCCGCGGCCGGCGCCAGCCCGGCTGCGAACAGCGGATGCTTCAACAGCGCCAGCAGCGGCACCGGGGCGAAGTTCGCCGCCGCCGCAGCGGCCAGCAGGCGCAGGAACACGGCCGGCGGGGTCGCCTCGAGATTCTCTCCGGCGCTGTCGTCCGCCACCACGCCGAAGCGCCCAAGCTCGGCCGCAACCCGCCGCGCCAAGCCACGATCCGGCGTCACCAGCGCCGCCCGCGCCCCCGCCACCTCCAGCGCGCCCCGGAGGCAGAGCGCAATAGCCACCGCCTCCTCCTGCTCATCGGCGGGGGCAAGCCGCCTGATCCCTTCAAGCCCGCCTTCTGCCGCGCTCGCCGCCCAATCGCCGAGTGCCGGGGCGGGGAGCATCGCGCGGCACAGCAGCCGGGCGCGCCCCTCGGGAACCGCGCTCGGCAGGGCCGGAAACGGCTGCACGTCCTCGCGCCTTGCGCCAAGGTCGGCCAGCAGGCGGGAGATCCCCGCATCCGGATGCTCGGGATGCTCTCCGGCCAGGGCCGCGAAATGTTCGTCGGCCATTTCCCGGTCGAGGCCGGGCAGTATCACCTGCCCCTCTGCCAGCCCGGCGATCACCCGAACGAGGGCGGCCACGGCCGGGATTTCCCCGCTGTTGCCGGCGGCCCAGACCGGATGAGGAGGCGCTTTCTCCCGCCAGCTTCGCGCCAGTGCCCCCAGCAGCGCCACCTGTCGCGCCACCGGGTTCATCAGCCTCTGTTCGGCGAGCCAGGCCGGCCACGCTTCCGTCACGATGCGAAGGAACGCCAGGGTCCGTTGCCAGTGCGCCGCGTATTCCTCCGGGACCGCCCGTGGCAGCGCCGTCTCGAGATCGACGCCCGCCCGCTCCGCCTCGTCCTGCAAGGCCGCAAGCTCGGCCGCGAGCGCCCAGGCGCGATCGGCCCGTCCCGGCATGCCGTCACTGCCGCCCGCCGCCAGAATCAGCCGGGTCAGCACGGAAAGCCGCTCCAGGGCCGCGACCGCTGGCGGCAGATCGAGCCCGCCTTCGAGCGCCAGCGGAGCCTCGTCCAGGGCCCCGAACGCGGCGATCCGCGGCAGCAGCAGCGGCCGCCCGTCGGACTGGCGAAGGAACGCCTCGGCAAGCGCGCGGGCCGCGCGGCGCGTCGGCAGCAGGATCAGCCCGTCCGCCACCCGCCGTGGATCGCGCCCCGCCGCGTCCAGCCAAGCCGCGGCAATGCTGTCCAGGAACGGCGCTCCCGCCGGTAGCGAATAAAGGTTCATCGTGTCCGCCCGGTCGCCCGGGCATGCAGGCTCGATTCCGCTCCCGCCAGGTCGGCGGGCGTGGAAAGATGAAACCAGAGCCCGTCATGCACGAGCCCGCCCAGCCGTCCCGCTTCCAGCGCCCGGTTCCAGAGCGGGGTCATCTCCGAAACGCCCGTCGGCGCCACATCGAACAGACGGGGCGAGGCGATCCCGACACCCGCGAACACGAACGGCGCCACCTCCCGCTCGCCCCGCCTGCGAAGCTCGCCGAGCGGATCGAGAAAGAAGTCCCCCATCCCGGCCTCGCCCCGGACCTGGACGCTCCGGTGCAACAGCAGCAGCCCGTCCCGCTTGCTGGGGTCGAAGCCTGCGGCCAAGCGCGCCAGCGCCGGGCTCGGACCGTCGAGCCAGAAAATGTCGCCGTTGATGACGAAAAAAGGGTCAGGCCCGAGTGCGCCCGTGGCGAGCGCCGCCGCCACCGCGCCGCCTATCCCCAGCAGCTTCGGTTCGTGCCGCAGCATGGTCTCGGGCGGTCCCGGTCGGGCCGCCAGGTGCCGGGCCAGCCGGTCGCCCTGCCAGTGCGCGTTCACCACCACGCGCCCGACGCCGGCGGCGGCCAGCCTGTCGAGCGCATGGTCGATCAGCGCCCGCCCGCCGAGCGGCAGGAGCGGCTTTGGAGTTGCGTCGGTCAGTGGCCGCATGCGCTCGCCAAGCCCGGCGGCGAGCAGGATCGCCTCTGTCATCATCGGAGCCGGCAGAGCCGCTCGGGCCAGCCCTCGAGCCGTGCCTCGCGGCTCCACTCGCCGGTCATCGCCAGAGAAATTTCCAGCGCCCCCGCGGGCCTCTGCGGGCCCAGCCGCTCCGGCCATTCCACCAGCACGATGTCGCCGAGCGCCTCCTCCCAGCCGAGCTCGGTAAGCCCCGCCGGCCCGTCCAGGCGCCAGAGATCGAAATGGTGCACCGTGCCCAGTCGTGTCTCGTAGCTCTGCACCAGCGTATAGCTCGGGCTCGGCACGACGAGATCGCTCTCGCCTGTCGCAGCAGCAAGGAAGGCGCGCGCCAGCGTGGTCTTGCCGGCACCGAGCGGCCCCGAAAGCAGCAGCGCATCCCCCGGCCGGGCGAGCCCGGCCAGCGCCGCCCCGAGCGCGGCGGTCGCCGCCGGGTCGGGCAAAGCCTTGATCAACACACAGGAAACGCACGGAGCGGGCACACGGCCTACCTTGCCGTGCCGCCCGTGCCTCGACAACCGCCGGCGGCGTGAAATGGCGGAGCCTCGGGAGCGGCTTCGCCTGGCGCAGGAACGCGGACATCCAGCTTAAAGGAATCCCACGGTAAAACCAGGTCGGCCATCCGACAGGCCCGACCCGCTCAGAATCACATCGCACCGAGCCGGGTAAAGGTTCTGAGCCTGAGGCGTACTCGTCGCCGCTATTTCGGCGGTTCCACCGTGATCCTGATCGAGCCGTAGTAGGCGGCCAGATCGTCGATATCGGCATCGCTGAGCTTCGCCGCCACCAGCGACATCATGTCATTCTTGCGCACGCCGCTGCGGAAGTCCTGAAGCGCCTTGACCAGATAGACCGGGTTCTGGCCGGCAAGGTTGGGCGCGTCCGGCAGCTTCGCCATGCCGTCGAGTCCGTGGCAGGTCTGACATTGAAGGGCCTTCCTGCGCCCGGCCGCGGCATCGCCCTGAGCCACCGCCGTTGCGGCATGGAATGTCACGGCAATCGCCGCTGCGAATTTGATCGAATTCGGCACACTCAAATGCACGTTACAGATCCCGCTCTACTCCCGGCCGCCAGGAGGGGACGGCCGGGAGGCAGCAAGGTCCCTTACTTGCCGTCGTACCAGATACGATAGAGCGCCCCGGCGAAATCGTCCGAAACCAGGAGCGACCCGTCGGGCAACATGGCGACGTCAACGGGACGGCCGAGATACTGGCCGTTGTCGTCGAGCCAGCCATAGGCGAAAGGCTCGCTGTGATCAGCGGTGCCGTCTTTCTTCAGGAACGTCACCATGATGCGCGCACCGATCGGCACGGTGCGGTTCCAGGAGCCATGTTGGGCGGAGAAGATCGCGTCGTCGTACTTCGCCGGGAACATCTGGCCGGTATAGAAGATCATGCCGAGGTCAGCAGCGTGCGCCACCTCTTCGACCTGGGGGAACACCACGTTGGCCGGCGGGGTCTGTGTCTTGTACTCGTTGGTGCGGGTGTGTCCGCCGCCGTACCACGGGAAGCCAAAATTCTCACCCATCTTGGTGGCACGGTTGAGTTCGCCCGGCGGGATGTCATCACCCATGCCATCGACCTGGTTGTCAGTGAACCAGAGGGTGTGATCAACCGGGTTGAAGTCCAGGCCCACCGAGTTGCGGATGCCGAGAGCGTAGATCTCGCGGTGCGAGCCGTCGCGATCCATGCGGATAATGGCGCCGAGGCCGTGCGCCTGAAGATCGCCGATCAGATCCGGCGGGGGTACATTGTAGGGCTGGCCCACGGTAGTATAGAGCTTGTTGTCGAGGCCGATGCGGCAATACCGCGCGGTGTGGTTAAAGCTTTCGTACTTCGTTGGGATGAGCTGCCCTTCCGGCACGACCACGTTCACTGCCACATCGGGACTCTGGGCGAAGAACTCGGCAGCGCCGAATTCCAGTATCCGGTTACGTTCCACCACGTAAAGGAAACCGTCCTTCGAGAAGCAGACCCCGTTCGGTATTACGAACTTGATGTTGGGCGCGAACGGCATCACCTCATTTGCAGTGCCGGTATGGCCGTGGTCGAACACCGCATAGACGTCGGACTTGACGGTGCCGACGAAGACGGCGACGCCCTGCGGCCCGACCGCGATTTCGCGGGCGTTCGGCACCAGCGCATAAAGACTGATATGGAAGCCCGGCGGCAGCGTGATCTCTTTCAGGTTCTTCCTGATCGCGGCGGCTTCGGGCCCGTTCTGCGGAATGTCGGCCGTGTTAAGCGGCCCACCGCTTGCCCTGAAATTTTCCTGCCTGGTCAGATTGGACGAACTGTCCGCGCGTGCCCCTTGGGCGAACAGCACCGCCACTGCGCATAGTCCCACCATTGCGATCTTGCGCATGTTTCCTCCCCATCCGAGAAACCCGGATTATTCCCCGAGATTATTATAACAAACGTTGAAATTGCAATAGTAATTATTGCATATTCTGATAACATTTATTGTATCAGTAAGTATTGTTTTCGGTACGGAAAGTCTTCATTAAGTGAATTCTATAAGCAATTATTCTCTTCCGTCTTTGACACTTTCTTGTCACTGCCTGAGGCTCAATGTCTGCCCGGAGAGTTTGTGAGTTATTTGCGTCGGCTGATCCGTGACCGCCCGAAGCGGAATTGCCGGGCAGCGAAAGGTATTGCGAGCGTTAGGCGATCAGCACTCCTTCGCGGCGCAGGAAGGCGAGCAGCGGCAGCATCGGCAGGCCGAGGATGGTGAAGTGATCGCCGAGGATTTCTTCGCAGAGCAGGATCCCCGGCCCTTCCAGCCGATAGCTGCCGACCGAACTGCCGATCGCCGCCGCGTCGGCTTCCAGCACCGCCTCGAGGAGGGCGTCGGAGAATTGCCGGAAGCGAAGGATGGCCTCGGCTGCATGGGCGAACCGCAGCTTTCCCGCCAGGGCGACGGCAACGCCGGTTGCCAGGCGGTGTTCGCGGCCCCTCAGCGCGCGAAGCTGCTCTCTGGCTTCGTCCCGGCCGGCCGGCTTTTCAAACCAGGTTTCCCCGCACGCGAGAATCTGGTCGGCTCCGACCACCATTGCCGCCGGCATCGCGGCGCTGACCAGGGCCGCCTTGCCCTGGGCGAGCGTGCGGGCCGCTTCCGCCGCGGAGCTGCCGTTTTCGCGCGCGGCACGCCTTGCCGCCGCTTCGTCGAATGCCAGGGCCGGGGCCATGGTAAAGGCAAGCCCCGCCGACCTGAGCAGGCTCGCCCGCGTGGGCGAGGCGCTGGCCAGCACCAGCGGCGGTCCTTCACGCTGGAGGCGCATCCGGTGTTCCCGGCTGCCGAGCGCCTTGCGGCTTGCGGCGAGCATGCCATGCCTCGATGTGCTGCAAGACCGCGGCCGCCGTTTCCTCGATCGAGCGGCGCGTCACGTCGATCACCGGCCAAGCATGCTTCGTGCACAGCCGCCTTGCCCACAGCAGTTCGGCGGCGACCGCCTCCCGATCCACATAGTCGCTGCCGCGCTGTGCCGCCGCGCCGGCCGGCTCGCCGACGCCGATCGCGCGCAGGCGATGGCGACGGATATCGACCAGGCGGTCGGCCTCGACGGTGAGGCCGATCACAGGGCAATGCGGCGCCTCGAGGGCTGCCGGTAGCGGCAGGTTCGGCACCAGAGGCACGTTGGCAGCCTTCACTCCGCGGTTCGCAAGATAGAAGGAAGTCGGCGTCTTCGAGCTGCGCGAAACCCCGACCAGCACCACGTCGGCCTCGGCGATGCCGGCGATAGCCTGGCCGTCATCATGCGCAAGCACGAAGTGCATGGCATCGATCCGGCGAAAATAGTCGCTGTCGAGCCGGTATTGCCGGCCGGGACGGGCGCCTGCCTGCTCACCCACCTGGTCCGCCAGCATTGCCAGCACCGGATCGAGAACGTGCAGGACGGGAACACCGAACCGCTGGCAGGCCGTTTCCAGTTCCGTGCGCAGGGCACGCTCGAGGAGGGTCGAGAGCACCGGCCCCGGTTCGGCCTCGATTCCCTCGATCACGCGGTGAAGCTGGAGCGCGCTCCTGATCAAGCTCCACCGGTGGCAGAGGATCTGCGCATGTTCGAACTGCACGATGGTTGCCCGGGCAATCGAATTCAGCGTCTCGCCCGTTGCATCCGAGACCAGGTGCAGGTTGAGCCGCACGTCAGGCATTCCCGGCCTGCCATAGCGCAGCACCGGTGCGACTGCCTAGCCCGCGATCGCCCGAGGCGGAATCGTCGGAGGGCGTGAATCGCGGGGATCGCCCTGCCCTGCCGGCGCCTTCGGCCGGCACTGCGGGAGTAACCGCCGGCGGGCTGCCAGGGCGGGACAAATCAGCTCGCTCTTCCGCCCGCCTGTGCATATGCCGCGAAGGGCCAAGGCCCTCCTGGTCTTGCCGGGACGCGGATTTGGGGATGAATGCTCGCCGGGCGAAGGCAATGCGGGGTACCCCAGTTTGCACAGGGCTCCACAGCCATCATCAAAGGAAGAAAAGGATTCCTTATTGGAGAGCCGGAAACCGCTCCTGGAGGTGCTCGGTGGGAAGGCAACCTGGCCGTCTCCGATCTGGCTGATGCGCCAGGCCGGGCGGTATCTCCCGGAATATCGCGCGCTGCGCGCGGAGGCGGCAGATTTCCTTTCCTTCTGTCTCAGCCCCGAGCTTGCCATCGAGGCGAGCCTGCAGCCGCTCCGCCGGTTCGGATTCGATGCGGCCATCCTGTTCAGCGACATCCTGTTGCTGCCATGGGCGCTGGGGCATCCGCTTTCCTTCGAGGAGGGGATCGGGCCGGTGCTGCCGCCGCTCAGCGATCGGACCCTTCTTGCACGGCTCGACCTTGACCGTCTGCGGCCGGCGATCGAGCCGGTCTTGCGAGCGATCCGCGGGGTCCGAGCAGCCTTGCCTTCCGGCGTGGCGCTGATCGGGTTCGCCGGCGCGCCGTTCACCCTGGCCTGCTACCTGGTAGATGGACGGGGCGGCGAATTCGCCGCCACCAGACGGATGGTGCGTGAGGAACCGGGGCTGTTCGCCGAGCTGATCGAGTGCCTGACCCAGGCTGTCATCGGGTATCTCCTCGCCCAGGCCGAAGCCGGAGCCGAGGTGCTGATGCTGTTCGACAGCTGGGCGGGACTGCTTTCTCCCCGGCTCTTCCATCGCTTCGTGATCGGCCCGACGGCGGCGATCACGGCCAGCCTGAAGGCACGCTTTCCGGCTGTTCCGGTGATTGGATTTCCGCGGCTGGCGGGGCTGATGGTGGACGCCTACGGGCGGCTGGCCGGCGTCGATTGCGTCTCGCTTGATACGGCCGCCGATCTTTCGCTGGCGGAGAGGCTGCTTCCCGCTCCGATCGTGCTGCAAGGCAATCTCGATCCTTTTTCGCTGCTCTCCGGCGGTGCCTGCCTGCGCGAGGAGGTCCTCGGCATCGCCGAGGCGGTTCGCGGCCGGCCGCACATCTTCAACCTTGGCCACGGTGTCGTCGCGGCGACACCTCCCGAGCACGTGGCGGAACTGGTCGGCTTGTGGCGCGGGCTGGCATGAGGGAGGGGATGGAAAAGCCGCGCCCGCGGGTGGCGATCGTGCTGTTCAACCTCGGTGCGCCCGACCGGCCGGAGGCGATCGCTCCCTTTCTTCGCAACCTGTTTCGGGACCCGGCGATCCTCAGCGTTCCGTGGCCGGTCCGGGCGTTGCTGGCCCGGCGCATCGTGCGGGCACGGCTTGGCCCGGCGAGCGTTTCGTATGCGCATCTCGGCGGATGCTCGCCGCTGCTTGGCTGGACCGAGCGGCAGGCGTCGATGCTGGTGGCTGCGCTTCCGGAGCTTGACGCGCGGGCCTTTGTCGCCATGCGCTACTGGCACCCGTTGACGGAGGAGGTCGTGCGGGCGGTGGCGGAATGGGACCCCGACGAGGTTGTGCTCCTTCCGCTCTATCCGCAGTTCTCGACCACGACCACGGGCAGTTCGCTCAAGGCCTGGCACGATGCCGCGGTGGCAGAGGGGCTTGCGAAAGAGACCCGCACCATCTGCTGCTGGTACGCCGAGCAGGGCTTCGTGGCCTCGCTCGCGGCGATTGTGCGCCGCAGCCTGGCCGAGGCGCGGACGGCGCTGCCGCCGGCAACGGCGGTCCGGATACTGTTCTCGGCGCACGGGCTGCCGGAGCGGATCGTGCGCGCCGGCGATCCCTATCGCATGCAGGTCGAGGCGACGATGGGCGCGGTGATGGCAGCGCTGGGGGCCGAGGCGCCCGCGGCCCGGCTTTCGTTTCAGTCCCGGGCGACGCCGGAGCGCTGGCTCAAGCCGGCGACCGACGAGGAGATCCGCCGGGCGGGCGCGGAGGGGACAGCGCTTGTCGTGGTGCCGATAGCCTTCGTTTCCGAGCACTCCGAAACGCTGGTGGAACTCGACATCGACTATCGCAAGCTGGCTGAAGAGGCGGGGGTGCCGGCGTTCTTCCGTGCCCCGACCCCTTGTATCGAGCCGCTCTTCATCGCCGCCCTTGCCGGCCTCGTGCGGCAGGCGCGCGGCGGGCCTTCGGGGATTGCGAGCTTCTCGGGCTGCGGCGCCTGCGGCCGGGCGCATCGCCGATGCCCGATCGAGGCCCGAGCCGCATGACCATCCCGTTCTTTGCCCCCGCCTTCCTGTGGCTGAAAGCGTTGCATGTCATTGCCGTGATTTCCTGGATGGCGGCCCTTCTCTACCTGCCACGGCTCTATGTGTATCATTGCCAGACCGTTCCGGGTTCGTCGGCGAGCGAACGCTTCAAGATCATGGAGGCGCGGCTTCTCGGCCGGATCGCCCTGCCGGCGATGCTGGCCACCTGGGGGTTCGGGATCCTGCTCGTCCTGACCCCGGGTGCGGTGGACTGGCATGCGGGCTGGTGGCACCTGAAGCTGTTGTCGGTCGTTCTGATGAGCGGCTTTCATGGCATGCTCTCGCGCTGGCGGAAGGACTTCCTTGCCGACGCCAACCGCCGCCCGGAGCGCTTTTACAGGATCGCCAACGAGGTCCCGGCGGTGCTGATGGTGATCATCGTGGTGATGGTGATCGTCAAGCCGTTTTGATCGCCCGCAGGGTTCGTACCCTTGACGCAGCGCCTACCCGCATCCTACATAGCGACCACGCACCGGTAGCCGCCCGAGCAGCCGGTTTCCCCAAACCTCCGGGACTGCGCCCTTCATCCCTGATGGCAGGCGGCGCTCGGTCAGCTGACCAGTTCCTTCTTTGCCCGCGTTCCATTTTCCCGAGGCCATCCGTGCACCTCGCCGAACTCAAGACCAAATCACCCGCCGACCTGCTGAGTTTTGCCGAATCGCTGCAGATCGAGAACGCATCCAACCTGCGCAAGCAGGACATGATGTTCGCGATTCTCAAGAACCTGGCCGAGAAGGACCAGGCGATCAGCGGCGAAGGCACGCTCGAAATCCTGCTTGACGGATTCGGCTTCCTGCGCAGCCCGGAGGCCAATTATCTGCCGGGCCCGGATGACATCTACGTAAGCCCGGCGCAGGTCCGCCGCTTCGGCCTCAGGACCGGAGATTCGGTGGAAGGCCAGATCCGCGCCCCGAAGGAAGGCGAGCGCTACTTTGCCCTCCTCAAGGTCAACAGCATCAACTTCGAGCCGCCGGAAGCGGTCCGCCACCGTATCAATTTCGACAATCTGACGCCGCTCTATCCCGACCGGCGGCTGAAGATGGAGCTGGAAAACTTCCAGTCGGTCGCCAAAGGTCCCGGCAAGGACTATACGCCACGGGTGATCGACCTGATTGCGCCGATCGGCATGGGCCAGCGTGCCCTGATCGTTGCCCCGCCGCGCACCGGCAAGACGGTGATGCTGCAGAACATCGCCACCGCCATTGCCGGCAACCACCCTGAAGTGTTCCTGATCGTCCTTTTGATCGACGAGCGGCCCGAGGAAGTCACCGACATGGCGCGCAGCGTCAGAGGGGAGGTGATCAGCTCGACTTTCGATGAACCGGCGACCCGCCATGTGCAGGTCACCGAGATGGTGCTCGAGAAGGCGAAGCGGCTGGTCGAGCACAAGCGGGATGTCGTGATCCTGCTCGATTCCATCACGCGCCTTGCCCGTGCCTACAATACGGTTGTCCCCTCCTCGGGCAAGGTGCTGACGGGCGGCGTGGATGCCAATGCGCTGCAGCGGCCGAAGCGGTTTTTCGGTGCTGCCCGCAACATCGAGGAGGGAGGTTCGCTCACCATCATTGCGACCGCCCTGGTCGATACCGGCAGCCGGATGGACGAAGTGATCTTCGAGGAGTTCAAGGGCACCGGCAATTCGGAAATCATCCTCGACCGCAAGCTCTCGGACAAGCGGACATTCCCGGCGATCGACATCACCAAGTCGGGCACCCGGAAGGAGGAGTTGCTGGTCGAGAAGGGGACGCTTTCCAAGATGTGGGTGCTGCGTCGAATCCTGAACCCGATGGGTACGGTGGATGCGATGGAGTTCCTGCTCGACAAGCTGAAATACAGCAAGACGAACCAGGATTTCTTCGACGCGATGAATACCTGAGCCCGGCCGGTGGCGGCCTTGGGCTGGAACCGGCCCGCCGGGCGGGCGGTGCGAAACCGGCCTGGTGGAGCGAGATGGCGCCGAGAGGGCGAGGCGAGGGGGCGGCCGCCGGTAACCCGGCCTGATCGATCGGCTGAGCCGCGCCGAGGCCGCATCCTTTGCTTGAGACGACCGAGGATACCCGCATGCCCGAGGGAACGCGACTGACCGACTGCAAGGTGAAGGATCTTTCGCTGGCCGAGTGGGGCCGGCGCGAGATTGCCATCGCCGAGGACGAGATGCCGGGCCTGATGGCGGTGCGTGCCGAGTACGGAGAGGCAAAGCCGCTGGCCGGCGCCCGCATCGCCGGGTGCCTGCACATGACGATTCAGACCGCGGTCCTGATCGAGACCTTGATGGCTCTCGGGGCCAGCGTGCGCTGGTCCTCCTGCAACATCTTTTCGACCCAGGATCATGCGGCGGCTGCGGTGGCTGCGGCGGGTGTTCCGGTGTTCGCCTGGAAGGGGATGTCGGAGGAGGAGTTCTGGTGGGCGATCGAGCGGACGATCGAGGGCCCGGACGGCTGGGGGCCGAACATGATCCTCGATGACGGGGGCGATCTGACCAAGGTGATGCACGAGCGGCATCCGAAGCTGATGAGCGCCGTCAAGGGCATTTCCGAGGAGACGACGACGGGGGTGCATCGTCTCTACGAGATGGCGGCGAACCACGCGCTCTTGGTGCCGGCATTCAACGTCAATGACAGCGTGACCAAATCGAAGTTCGACAATCTCTACGGCTGCCGGGAATCGCTGGTGGACGGCATCCGCCGCGGGACCGACGTGATGATGGCGGGGAAGATCGCCGCGGTGGCCGGTTTCGGCAACGTGGGCAAGGGGTCGGCGGCGAGCCTCCGGCAGGCCGGCTGCCGGGTGCTGGTGACCGAGATCGACCCGATCTGCGCGCTGCAGGCGGCGATGGAAGGCTACGAGGTGGTGACGATGGAAAATGCCGCGCCGCGCGGGGACATCTTCGTGACGGCGACCGGGAATATCGACGTCATCACGCTCGAGCACATGCGGGCGATGAAGCACCGAGCCATTGTGTGCAACATCGGCCATTTCGATTCCGAGATCCAGATCGGTGCGCTCAGGAACTTCGTGTGGGAGAACGTCAAGCCGCAGGTGGACGAGGTGATTTTCCCGGACGGCAAGCGGCTGATCATCCTGTCCGAGGGGCGGCTGGTGAATCTCGGCAACGCGACCGGGCATCCGAGCTTCGTGATGAGTGCGAGCTTCACCAACCAGGTGCTGGCGCAGATCGAGCTCTACACGGCGCCGCCCGGGCGCTACGAGCGGCGCGTCTATACGCTGCCCAAGCATCTCGACGAGAAGGTGGCGCAACTGCATCTGGCCAAGGTGGGTGCCGTGCTCACCAGGCTCACGCCCGAGCAGGCGCACTATATCGGCGTCGAGCGTGCGGGCCCCTTCAAGCCCGATCTCTATCGTTACTGAGCCGCTCGCCTTTCAGATCGCGACCCTGACGCCGAGTTCGACGACGCGGTCGGCGGGGATGCGGAAGAATTCCGTCGCCGGCACGGCGTTGCGGGCCATCACGAGGAAGAGCCAGAGGCGCCAGAACGGCATCCGGGGCAGGGTGCCCGCGACCAGGAGGTCGCGGCCGAGGAAGTAACTGACCTGCATCGGGTCGAACGGCACGCCCTTGCTGCGCAGCTCTTCCAGGGCGCGGGGGATGTTCGGGCTTTCCATGAAGCCGTAGCGGAGGCTGACGCGCGAGATTCCGGGTGCCAGCTCCTTGACCTCCGCCCGCTCGGCCGCGGCGACTTCCGGCACGTCGAGCGTGTTCACCGTCACCACCAGCACCTTCTCGTGCAGCACCTTGTTGTGCTTGAGGTTGTGCAGGAGTGCCGAGGGCACGAATTCCGGGTTGCCGGTGAGAAACACGGCAATGCCCGGCACGCGGACGATCCGCGAGGCCGGCAGGCGGGCGAGGAACGAGGCCAGGGGGAGACTGTCCTGCCGCAATCGCGCGAGCAACAGGTCCCGCCCCCGTTTCCAGGTGTTCATGATCGCCATCAAGGCGATGGCGAGGACGATCGGCACCCAGCCGCCCTCCGGCAGCTTCAGCATGTTGGCGGCGAAGAAAGTGGTGTCGACCAGCAGGAAAAAGCCGAATACCAGCGAGGCGGTGAGAAGGCTCCATCCGAACTGGCGATGGAACACCACCATCGCCAGGAACGCGGTGCAAATGAAGGTTCCGGTGACGGCGATTCCGTAGGCGGCGGCGAGATTGTCGCTGGTGCGAAACGAGAGCACCAGCAGCAGCACGCCGACGGCGAGCGCCGAGTTCACCTGCGGGACGTAGATCTGGCCTTCTTCGGTCTTGCTGGTGTGACGCACCGTCATACGGGGCAGGAATCCGAGTTGCACGCACTGGCGTGTCAGCGAAAAGGCGCCCGAGATCAGGGCCTGGCTGGCGATCACCGTGGCGGCGGTTGCCAGCACCACCATCGGCAAGCGCAGGAGATGGGGCACCAGGAGGAAGAACGGATTGGCGAGCGCGTTCGGGTCATGCAGGAGGAGGGCGCCCTGCCCGAAATAGTTCAGCGCCAGGGTGGGCAGCACGAAGCCGATCCAGGTACGGCGGATCGGGCGTGGCCCGAAATGTCCCATGTCCGCGTAGAGCGCCTCCGCCCCGGTGACGGCGAGGACGACGGCGCCGAGCGAGACGAAAGCGATCCAGCCATGCGCGCGGCAGAAGCGGACGCCATAATGCGGGGAGATGGCCAGCAGAACGGCGGGATGGTGGGCGATTTCGATCGCGCCGAAGGCGCCGATCGCGGCGAACCAGACCACCATCACGGGACCGAACAGGCGGCCGATCCGCCCGGTGCCACGGGACTGGATGGCGAACAGGAGGACGATCACCAGGACGGCGATCGGAAGGTCGTAGTGGCGGAGGCTCGGGACGGTGACGTCGAGTCCTTCCACCGCCGAGAGCACCGAGATCGCGGGCGTGATCAGGCCATCTCCGAACAGAAGGCAGGCCCCGGCGATACCGATCAGGGCCAGGGCGGCGCGCGTGCCGGGATTGCGCGAGACGCGCTGCGCGAGGGCCATCAAGGCCAGGATTCCGCCCTCGCCGCGATTGTCGGCGCGCATCACCAGGAGCACGTATTTGATCGTCACGATCAGGATCAGGGCCCAGAAGACGAGCGACAGCACCCCGAGGACAGCGACCGGCCCGCTCCTGCCATCGGTGAACAGGGCCAGGCTGGCGTGCATGGTATAGAGTGGGCTGGTGCCGATATCGCCGTAGACGACGCCGAGGACGGCCACCATCGTGCCCAGCCGCAGCGCCGCGGCCGGCCACGCGGGAGCGGCCAATTGGTTCGTCTCGACGATGTGTTTCATGGCTGGGCGGAGGGAACCTCCCCGACCGGGACGGCTGAGCCCGGGACTGGACGGGGAGGGTGTCCGATACCCCTGTTGCACTGCGGCATGCAAGTCCGGCCGCAGGCGGCGGCTTCAGGGCCGGGCGCCGAAGATCGCTGTGCCAACCCGGACCTGGGTTGCGCCGGCGGCGATGGCTGCCTCCAGATCGGCCGACATGCCCATCGAGAGCAGGGCGAGCCCGTGGCGGTGCGCGCAGGCGGCGAGCCAGGCGAAATACGGGGCGGGATTTTCCTTGGGTGGAGGGATGCCCATCAGCCCCTTGAGGGCGGGACCGAACCGATGGAGGCAGGCCTCGATGAAGGGATCGGCGGCATCCCGCGGGATGCCGGATTTTTGTGGCTCGTCGGCGACGTTCACCTCGATGAGGAGGGTGGGGGTACGGCCTTCCTGTTGAATCGCCAAGGCGATCGCGTCGGCGAGCCGCGGGCGATCAAGGGTTTCGATCACGTCGGCGAGCCGGACTGCGAGCCGCACCTTGTTCGTCTGCAAGGAACCGATCAGGTGCAGCCGGAGGTCCGGCTGTTCGGCGCGGAGGCGGGAGAACTTGGCGGCCATTTCCTGGACCCGGTTCTCGCCGAAACGAAGCTGCCCGGCGGCGAGGGCCGTCCTGACCGCGCTCTCTGGCCGGGTTTTGGAAACGGCGATCAGTGTGACGTCGGCCGCCGGCCGGCCGGCCGCAGCGGCGGCGGCGGCGATCCGCGCTCGCACGCGTTCGAGATTCTGCACGATATTGAGTGCACTCGAATCGGTTCGAGATTCTCTTTCGTTCGGGGCTTCGCCCATGGACCCCACCCTTCTCGCGTGGGCGCGCGCGGTCAAGGCGCGGCGACCGCGGCCGTTTCCGCCGCTCTGGCTGTTTACCGACGAGGTTCGGTTGCGGGACCCGTGCGAGGCTGTGAGAAGGCTTCCGCCCGGGCTTGCCGGGGTGGTGTTCCGCCACGACGGAGCGCCGGATCGGGCGGCGTTGGGGCGGGCGCTGGCGCGCATCTGCCGGGCGCGACGGCTGGCCCTGGTGGTGGCCGGAGACTTTCGCCTGGCGGCCAGCCTGAGGGGCGGGCTGCACCTTCGCCGCGGCCATCGGCGGGCTGGATCATCGAGGCGAGGATTGCTGACCGCCTCGGCGCATGATCGGGCCGAGCTGGTCCGTGCCGGGCGTCTTGGTGCAGCCCTGGTTTTTCTGGGCCCGGCCTTTGCGACGGCGAGCCACCCCGGAGCGCGTGGGCTGGGGGCGGTGCGCTGGAACGCACTGGCCCGCTGCTCGCGCGTTCCTGTGGCGGCCATCGGCGGCGTTACCGGAGGCTCGATTCGCGCCTTGCGCCGGGCGGCTGCCGCCGGTGCGATCGAGGCCCTTCGCTAGCCATGTGTTGCCATGTTGCCACAGTGTTTCGGAAATGCCATGGCAAGATGGTTAGCCTGGTTGCGCAAGGGGCGAGGAGGTGTCCATAGTCCCGTTTCGTCACGTTGCTTGGCGGTGAGGTGGGCGGCTTTGCCGGCAGGATCAGGTGGCCGGCGAACGCAGCCGCACCGAGGGTAAGCGGTGAATGAGCGGCCGTCCAACAACACGGAGGGGATCGATGCGCAAAGTTTTGCTTACCACCGCGGCAGTGCTCGGCGCCGCTATCGGCTTTGCGGGCGTGGCGAGTGCCCAGCAGGTTTCGTTTCCGCCGCCGCCGGCCGGTGAGGCGGGGCCGAGCTTCGGTGCGTCCTCCTCGCCGCCGCCGATGGCGAGCACGGTGGTGACCCCGGGCGAAACGGCCCCCAACAGCTTCGTTGTGCACCTCAATGCGCGTATCAACTGGTACGCCGGTGTCGAAGGGTCGTCGGTCAACGAGGACGATGGGTACAAGCTCAATCCGCAGTCCTTCCTCGGCTATATGCGTGTTTATCCCGGTTTCAACGCGACGGCGGCGAATGGGCTGAAATACGGTGTCGTCGGCGAAATTCGTATGCCTGGCAGCAATTTTACGAGCGGCGGGTCGACCCCGGGGTCGACCAGCAGCAGCCAGACGCTCTACTGGCACACGGCTTACGGGTATGTCGGATCCGATGATTTCGGCGATTTCCGGTTCGGCATGGGCCCGAACGTGACGGCGTTGTGGCAGGGCAATTTCACGACAGAAGGCTTCAACGACGGGGCATGGGATGGCGACGTGCCGTCCTTCGTTCCGGGTAATGCGCAGCCGTCGTTCCCGTTTGCCGATGATGATCCGCTGTGGACGGGCAACAAGATCGTTTATCTGTCGCCGAACTTCTCGGGCTTCCAGTTCGGCGCCAGCTATGAGCCGAACACCGCCAATCTCTGGGATTCGGCCGGGTCTGCCTGTGGCTCAGCCAGCGTGACCTGTAACGCGCTGAGCGCAGGGCCGACGCAGGTCACCGGGGCGGCGACCGGGACCGCCGGCCGGTTCAAGAACATGGTCGATATCGGCGCCACGTACAACGGCACCTTCAACGGCTTCGGGGTGGGTGCGCTCGCGACCTATGTCGGGTCCGGGAGTGTCTTCAACAACGCCGCTCCCCCGTTGTCCCAGCAGCAGTTCAACGGATACTCGGTCGGGGTGTTCGGGCTTTCGCTTTCGTACGCGGGCTTCACGGTGGCCGGCAACCTGAACTACGGCCAGATGAACGGTGACTGGGGTATCCAGCCCAGGGGCGGCGTTAACGAGGTCGCGTGGATCGGCGGGGTGCAATATGCCACCGGCCCGGTGGTGGTGGGCGCCAGCTACTTCAGGAACAATTTTGCGGGGAACTGGTTGCCCGACACTGGGGTGGCGCGGACCGAGACCGATATCGGCGTCGCGGCCGGCGGCACCTACAACCTCGTGCCTGGCATGGCGATCTACCTCTCCTACCTGTATGGCGAGCGCCACCAGCTCGGATGGGATTTCGCGTCGGCTACGGCCGGCCCCGACCAGAACAACACGCACGCAAGCGTGATCTCCATCGGCTCGGTGCTTTCCTGGTAACCTGACGCATCGACTGACGAGCCTTCCGAGAGGGGCGGCCGGAGCGATCCGGCCGCCCCTTCCTATTCGAGCCCGCGATTCACGCCCTCCGACGATTCCGCCTCGGGCGATCGCGGGCTAGACCCTTGTCGGTCTGACTGGACCGCCCGACAAGGGTCTAGGACATTGTTTGAGCCCGCGATTCACGCCCTCCGACGATTCCGCCTCGGGCGATCGCGGGCTAAGGGCGAAGGCAGCGGGCAGCGGCTTGTGCCGGCTGCCGGAGGGAACCCGGGAGACGGGAAATCTGTCACATTTTGGTAACACGTGCGTTGCGAAGGACGCTTCTGTGGCCGCCTTCGTCCTTCCGTCTGCCTTCCGGGCTTCGCCCGGTTTGGCTAAAACATTGAAGTTTGGCAGGTCAGGCAGAATGCAAACAGAGCGAAATTATTTCGCTGATTATGTTGCCAGATTGCCACAGTGTTTCGCGAATGCCATGCCGACTGCTCTGGTTACGTTGCAGCAACACGCGGCTTCGGTTCATAGTCAGACTTAATCAACGCCTCCCGGGACACACCGGGCACCTTTGCGGGACTGGACGAGCCGACGGTGAAGGTGGGCGCGCCGACAGGAAGGCGGCGAAGCGGGCGCCGGCCAACGGAAGGAGGTCTATCGAATGCGGAGACTGTTGCTCACTACTGCGGCAGCGTTTGGTGTTGCCATGGGGTTGGCCGGAGTGGCGAACGCACAGGTGGGATTGCCCCCACCGCCTGCGGGCGAACCCGGACCGACGTTCGGCCTGGTAGGCTCGCCGCCCGTCGCGGCGAGCACAGTGGTGACACCAGACGAAACGGCGCCCAACAGCTTCGTCGTGCATCTGAACGGGCGCCTGGTCTGGTATGGCGGCATCGGGATCTCCTCGGCCAACGATTTCGATGGATACAAGCTCAACCCCCAAGGCTCTCAGGCGTATATTCGCCTCTATCCCGGGTTCAACGCGACGGCGGCCAATGGCCTGAAATACGGTGTCGTCGGCGAAATCAGGAACCCTGGCAGCACGCTCGAAACCGGCGGTTCGACGCCGGGATCGACGAGTGCGAGCAACACGCTCTACTGGCGGCGCGCCTACGGCTATGTGGGGACGGATGACCTCGGCACGCTTCGCTTCGGCATGGGGGACGGGCCGATGTCGATCTTCCAGGTGGGCACCTTCGAAGGGTTCGATGACGGCGCCTGGAACAGCAGCATATTGCCGACCTTCGTCCCGTCCAATACGAATCCGGTGTTCGCCTTCAGCGATGTCTCCGGCCTCTATACGAGCAACAAGCTGGTCTATCTCTCGCCCAGCTTCTCCGGGTTCCAGTTCGGAGTCGGCTACGAGCCGAACACGGCCAACCTCGTAGACTCGGCAGGCTCGGCGTGCGGGGCAGCGTCGTCCACCTGTAACGCGCTTTCGGCCAGCCCGATTCCGGGTGCGAGCATCCGGCGGACCAACACGGTCGATATCGGCGGGAGCTATACCGGCACGTTCGACGGCGTGGGAATCAATGTGGGGGCGGCCTACATTGCCTCGGAGACCGTGAGTGCGCCGACTCCGCAGTATAACGGGCTCTCGGTCGGCAAGATCGGGGCCACGATCACGTTTGCCGGGTTCACGGTTGGCGGCAACTTCAACTACGGCAACATGAACGGCGACTTCGCGCTGCAGCCCAGGGGTGCCGTCAACACGATCTCGGGGATGGTCGGCGTGCAGTACGCGGCCGGGCCCTACGTTATCGGCGCCAGCTACTTCAAGACCACCTACCCCGACGAATGGACACCTGCCCACGGGGCTGCGGGGGTTGCGCGGACCGGAAACGACAGCGGCGCAGCGGCCGGGGCCACCTACGTGGTCGCCCCCGGGTTGGCGCTCTATCTCTCCTACCTCTACGGCCAGCGCCACCAGATCGGTTGGGATTTCAATTCCGGCACAACCGGCCCCGACCAAAACAACACGCACGCGACCGTGCTTGCGCTCGGCGCTGCGCTCTCCTGGTAGGCTTTACGGATAACTGGCGAACTGCCCACGGGGCGGCAGGAGGAATCCCGCCGCCCCTTCTTCATTTCGTGGCCACCCTTGGCGTGAGTGGCGCAAGCCGCTAGAGAGCGTGCTTTCCCGGGGGCGGCGAGATTGAAGCGAGTCGGACCATCGATGGCAGTTCGTTGGCGCGCACTTTCCGGCCTGCTGCTTTTGCCGTTGCTGTCCGGTTGCGGGATCCTGGGGAATCCGACGCCGGTGCCGCCGGAGAAGTACGCGCCGCAGAATATCGGCCCGGGGTCGAACGTCCAAGGCAGCCTGCTCGGACCGCAGGGTCTTTCACTCAATCTCTTGGGGAACAATCGAACCGCTGGCGCCGGGGCCGGGGCGGGCGGCACCCTCGGGGTCAATGCCTATCTGTGGCGCGGCGCGCTCGACACGCTTTCCTTCATGCCGCTGGCCTCGGCGGATCCGTTCGGGGGCGTGATCATCACCGACTGGTGGCAGCCGCCCCAGGCGCCCGATGAGCGGTTCAAGGCGGACTGCTATATTCTCGGGCGCGAGCTGAGCGCCGGGGCACTGAGGCTTGCGATCTTCCGCCAGGTGCTGACGAACGGGCAGTGGGCGGATGCGGCGGTGAGCCCGGGAACCGTTTCCGACATCGAGAACCGGATTCTCGACCGCGCCCGGACATTGCGTTCCGAGAGCGGCACGCCCTGAGTTTCCGATGCCGGATTCCGTGCAACCACGGGCGTACGATTTCGCGGAGGCGGAACCGCGCTGGCAGCGCGTATGGGATGAACGCGGCATTTTCCGCACCAGCGACGTGCCGGGCGACGGCAAGCCGAAATACTACGTGCTCGAGATGTTTCCCTACCCCAGCGGCAAGATTCACATGGGGCACGTCCGCAACTACACGCTGGGGGACGTGGTGGCGCGCTACAAGCGTGCGCGCGGATTCTCGGTTCTGCACCCGATGGGCTGGGACGCGTTTGGCCTGCCGGCGGACAATGCGGCCCGCGAGCGCGGCATTCATCCGGCGCGCTGGACGTACGACAATATCGAAGCGATGCGGGCGGAGCTTCGCCGGATGGGGCTTTCGCTCGACTGGAGCCGCGAGTTCGCGACCTGCGACCCAGCCTATTACGGCCAGCAGCAAAAGCTGTTTCTGGCACTTCTGAAGGAGGGACTCGCCTATCGCAAGGAAAGCGCGGTCAACTGGGACCCGGTCGACCAGACCGTGCTCGCGAACGAGCAGGTGATCGACGGGCGCGGGTGGCGCTCGGGAGCGGCGGTGGAGAAGCGCCGCCTGGCGCAGTGGTTTTTCCGCATCACGGCCTTTGCGCCCGAGCTGCTCTCGGCGCTTGGCAGCCTCGATCGCTGGCCCGAGCGCGTGCGAACGATGCAGGAGAAGTGGATTGGCGCGAGCGAAGGTGCGAGGCTCTCCTTTCCGCTGGTGGCTCCTGAAGGCGGGATCAGCTCGGTCGAGGTCTATACGACCCGCCCGGACACGATTTTCGGGATGTCGTTTTGCGCGCTGGCAGCGGACCATCCGCTCGCCCTGGCCGTGGCGGCGCGGGATGCTGGCGCGCAACAATTCATCGAGGAATGCCGCCGGCTCGGTACCAGCGAGGCGGCGATCGAAGCTGCGGAGAAGCGCGGCTACGACACCGGTCTCAGTGTCGTGCATCCGTTCCTCGGGGAGGAGAAGCCGGTCTGGATCGCGAATTTCGTGCTGATGGAATACGGCACCGGCGCCATCTTCGGTTGTCCGGCGCACGATCAGCGGGATCTGGAATTCGCCCGCAAGTATGACCTGCCCGTGCTGCCCGTGGTGCTCCCGGATGGCCAGAGTGCGGCGGATTTCGCGATCGGGGATGCGGCGTGGCTCGGTCCCGGGAGGATGATCCACTCGGACTTCCTGGACGGGCTGGATTGGCTGGCCGCGAAGCGGCGGGTGATCGAGGAATTGCAAGCTCGCGGGCTGGGGTTTGCCGAGGTGAATTGGCGGCTGCGCGACTGGGGGGTGAGCAGGCAGCGCTACTGGGGCTGCCCGATACCGGTGATCCATTGTCCGGACTGTGGGGTGGTGCCGGTGCCGGAAGCCGAGCTTCCGGTTGTCCTGCCGGAGGATGTGCGGTTCGACCGGCCGGGCAACCCGCTCGATCATCACCCGAGCTGGAAGCACGTCGATTGCCCGCGTTGCGGCAAGGGCGCCTTTCGTGAGACCGACACTCTCGACACTTTCGTCGACAGCGCTTGGTATTTCGCCCGTTTCTGCAGCCCGGCGGCCGAACGGCCGGTCGACCGCGCTGCGGTCGATCATTGGCTGCCGGTGGATCAGTATATCGGGGGCATCGAGCATGCGATTCTGCATCTGCTCTATGCGCGTTTCTTTACCCGGGCGATGCAGAAGGCGGGGCTTCTTTCGGTTGCGGAACCGTTCGCCGGCCTCTTTACCCAGGGCATGGTGACGCACGAGAGCTATCGTGCCGCCGACGGGCGCTGGCTTTATCCGGAGGAGGTATTGCGGCGGGCGGACGGCAGCGTGATCGAACGGAAGAGCGGGGCTCTGGTTACGATCGGCCGGGTGGAGGCGATGTCGAAGTCGCACCGGAACACGGTCGATCCTGGGGCCATCATAGGTCGTTACGGTGCCGACACAGCGCGATGGTTCATCCTGTCCGACAATCCGCCGGAGCGGGACATGGAATGGACGGAGGCGGGAGTTGCCGGCGCGCACCGGTTTTTGCAGCGCCTGCAGCGGTTGGCGGAGACGATCGGGGTGTCGCCGCAGGCGGATGTTCTTGATTCGTTCTCAAGGGCCGGGGTCGCCTTGCGTCGGCGAATCCACCAGACGATCGCTGCGGTTACGGCGTCTCTGGAAGATTTTGCCTTCAACAGTGCGGTGGCGCGGCTCTACGAGTTGGCGCGGGCATTGGGGGAAGCCGAGCAGGTGGCGGGCGAGGATGGTGTTGCGGCAGCCCGGCATGAAGGGATGGAAATCCTGATCCGGCTGGCAGCGCCTTTGATTCCGCATCTCGCCGAGGAGCTTTATGCCCGGCTCTATCCTGGTTCGCCGATGCTGGTGGCGGAGTTGCCTTGGCCGGAGGCGGACCCGGCTTTGATCGAGCCCGAGAATGTGACGATCGCGGTGCAGGTGGGCGGGCGGCTGCGCGGGACGATCCGGGCTGTCCCGGGTGCGTCGGAGTCGGAAGTGATGGCCGCCGCGGCCGCCGAGCCGAACGTTGTGCGGGCCTTGGCGGGGCGGCGGATTGTCCGGCGGGTCTATGTGCCTGACCGGATCGTCAATTTCGTCGTCTCCGGGTGAGAAGCCGGATGCGCCGGGGTTTTTGCCTGGCGGCAGTTCTGCTGGCTTTTGCCGGATGCGGCTTCAGCCCGATCTATGCGCCTCGAGCGGGTGGAGCACCGGAAGCCGATCTTGCCAGGGTGTTCGTGGCGGTGATTGCGGACCGGCAGGGGCAGTTGCTGCGCCAAGCCCTCCAATCGCGGCTCGAAGGTACCGGCGCTTCGGAGGCGAAGCTCTACACGCTGGTTGTGAATTACGGCATCTCCTCGGAGAATATCGGCATCAACCCGGACACCAGCAGCAGCTTTGTTCGGTTCAACGCGAACGCGAACTGGAGCCTGCTTTCAGCGGCGCCGGGGAAACCGCCCCTGGTGACGGGGGTTGCCACGGCGCAGGATGGTTACAGCGTGATCGTCAATCAGTATTTCTATACCGATCTCTATAACGCGACGATCGACAGCCGGTTTGCCGATAACATCGCCAATCAGATCGTGCTTCGCTTGGCTGCGTATTTCCGGAATCGGGCGAAAGTCGCTGCCAAGTGAGGCTTGCGCGACAACGGGTGGCGGGGTTCCTGAGGAATCCCGGTCGGGTGCGGGTGGTGCTGCTCTATGGTGGTGATGTCGGGCTGATCGCGGAGCGATCCGGGCTCCTCGTCCGCACGGTACTCGGTGCCGGGGATGATCCGTTCCGGTTTACTATCGTCTCGCGCGCCGAAGACCTTCCTCTGGAATCCGCGGCAATCGCGCTTGGCGGTGGGCGGCGGGTGATCAGATTTGTCGATGCGGGAGAGGGGGCAGGGGAAGCAGTTGCGGCGGTGCTCAAGGGGCCCGGGGATGCGCTTCTGTTGCTGGAGGCGCCCGGCTTGGTCGCGACACGCTCGAAGCTCCTGAAGCTGGTCGAGGCGCACCCGGATGGGGCGGCGATTGCCTGCTATCCGGAAGAGGGCGAGGAGCTTTCCCGGAGCGTTCGGGAATGGCTTGTGGCGCTGGATGTGGCGGTGGATGACGAGGCGCTTTCCTGGCTGGTCTCCCGTCTGGGTGCGGACCGGGCTCTGAGCCGGGCGGAAGTGGAGAAGCTCGCGCTTTACGTCGGTCGGGGCGGCAGGGCCGACCTGGCGGCGGTGGAGGCGGTGGTTGGTGATGTTGCCGGGCTCCTGCTCGAGGATGCGCTGTTTGCGGCGACGGAGGGTGACATCGCTCTGGCGGATCGTGCGCTCGAGCGTGCGCTTGCCGCCGGGGTGACGCCGGTTGCGGTGATTCGCGGCGGCCTGATGCATCTTGCGCGCCTGCAGCGGAAGGAGGTTCGCCCGCCGCTGATTTTCCGGCGCCGGGGCAGCTTTGCCCGGGCGCTGAAGCTCTGGCCGGCGCCGGCGCTGGCCGAGGCGCTCGAGGATTTCTTTCAGGGTGAGCGGGAGGCAAAGCGGACGGGCGCGCCGGACGGCGTACTCTGCCGTCGCCTCGTTCTCTCCTTGGCGATGACGGCCGCTACTCGCGCGTGAGGAGCTGAACGAGGCCGTCGAGCTGGTCGAGCGTGCGGTAATGGATCGCCAACACGCCGCTCCTGCCGTCCGAACGGAGCCCGACCTTGAGGCCGAGGCGTTCCGTCAGGAGCCGTTCGACGGCCTCGGTTTCCGGATCTTTGGCGTCGGGCACTGCGCGCGGGGCGCGCGGCTGCAGCAGGGCCTCGGTCTGTCGGACGTTGAGGCCGCGGGCGATCACCGCGGTCGCGATTGCTTGCGGATCGGGGTGACCGACCAGGAGGCGGGCATGTCCTGGCGAAAGTGTTCCCTTGCGGACATCCGCCTGGACCGATGCCGGCAGGTTGAGCAGGCGGAGGGTGTTGGCGATGTGGCTGCGGGATTTGCCGATGGTTTCGGCGAGTGCTTCCTGGCGCAAGCCGAACTCGTTGATCAGGCGCTGATAGCCCTCCGCTTCTTCGATTGCGTTGAGATCCTGCCGCTGCAGGTTCTCGACCAGCGCGGCGGCGAGTGCGTCGGCGTCTGCCAGGGTGCGAACGAGGCTTGGCACTTCGGCGAGTCCGGCGGCCGCGGCGGCGCGCCAGCGGCGCTCACCGGCGATGATCTGGTAGCGGGCCGGATCGGCGGGATGCGGGCGGACGAGGATCGGCTGGAGGATGCCGCGGGTGCGCACCGATTCGACGAGTTCTGCCATGGCCGGCTCGTCGATGGCGGTGCGTGGCTGGAACGGCCCGGGCTCGAGGCGTCCGATCGGGAGGGACAACACGCTGCCCTGAGCCGAGGCTGAGGTGGCGGCAGCGGCTTCTCCCATCAGCGCGGCAAGTCCTCGGCCGAGGCGAGGCGGTGATTTGGCGCTCATGCTGGTATTGTCCTCGGTTCGCGTTCCCGTTTCAGCAGTTCACCGGCGAGCTTGATGTAGGCCTGGGCGCCGGGGGAGCGGAAATCGTAGAGCAGCACCGGTTTGCCGTGACTGGGTGCCTCGGAGATACGGATATTGCGGGGGATGACGGTCTCATAGACCTGCGTGCCGAAGAAGCCGCGCGCATCGGCGGCGACCAGTTCGGAGAGATTGTTTCTGCGGTCGAACATGGTCAGCACGATGCCCTGGAGGCGAAGACCCGGATTGAAGCCGCGGCGGACCATCTCGATCGTGCGGATGATCTGGCTGATGCCCTCCAGGGCGAGGAACTCGCATTGCAAGGGCACGAGGACGGCATCGGCAGCGACCAGTGCGTTCAGGGTCAGGAGGTTGAGGCCGGGCGGGCAGTCGATGAGCACGATGGCATGAGCAGTGAGCGCGGAGAGCGAATCGCGGAGACGGAACTCCCGTCTTGGCAGTCCGACGAGTTCGATTTCGGCGCCAGCGAGGTCGTCTTCCGCCGGGATCAAGGAAAGGTCTGGAACGGCCGTCGGTTGGCAGAGGGTGGCGGCCTGGTCGTTGCCGAGCAGGAGGGCGTAGCTGCCGTGCCGGCGTGCCTGACGGGGAAGTCCGAGCCCCGTCGAGGCGTTGCCTTGCGGGTCGAGGTCGATCAGCAAGGTCTTTTCCCCCGCGGCGGCCAGGGCGGTGGCGAGGTTGATGGCGGTGGTTGTCTTGCCGACGCCTCCTTTCTGGTTGGCGACGGCGATCACGCGGAACGGGCGGGCGCCGGAGGCCTCAGATTCGGACACGCCTGATCTCGCTCACTCTGAGCACGGAAGCTTCGGAATTGGTGCGACTCGGGAACCGCTCGAGACGCATGTGCCATTGGCGGGAGGCTTCCGTCAATTCGGCCTCGACGGTTTTGCCCTTCGGGAAGAGTGCGACGCCGGCCGGCGCAAGGAAGGGTTCCGCGAAGGCGAGGAGCGCGGGCAGAGGCGCCAAGGCGCGGGCGGTAACGAGGCGGGAACGAGCGAGCTGAACCTGCTCGATTCGCATATTCTGGATGCGAACGGGGGCAGCGGTGAGTCGGGCGGCCTCGGAAAGGAAGGCGGCTTTGCGCTGATCGGCTTCGATCAAGGTGAAGGGGACGCCCGTCGCGATGGCGAGCACCAGGCCCGGGAAGCCGGCGCCGGAGCCGAAATCGACGGCAGATGAGAGATTTTCCGGCATTAGCGGGATGAGCTGAAGCGAGTCGGCGAGATGGCGGTGCCACAGATCCGGCCCATCATGGCGGGAGACCAAGTTGATGCGGAGGTTCCAGCGGGCGAGGAGATCGGCAAAGGATTGCAGGCGCGATAAAACATGTGGGGGCAGGTCAAGATCGGCAATCCATTGAATCTCCTTATGTTTCACGTGAAACATAGGTCCGGATCGGATCTGATTCGCGACCGGCGCCCCTGGCAAGAAAGGCGGCCAGCACCGCGAGGGCGGCGGGAGTCATGCCTGGAATGCGCGCCGCTGCGCCGAGTGACGGGGGACGAATCTGTTCAAGCTTGCCGGTGAGCTCAGCCGACAGTCCGCCGATCCGGCGATAATCGAGCCGGTCCGGGAGCCTGACTTTCTCGCTTCTGCGGAAGGCTTCGATCTCGGCTTCCTGGCGCTTGAGATAGCCGGCATAGAGATGATCGGCAGCCAGTATGGCCTGCACACGGGCCGACAGGGCCAGGCCAGGGTTATTGCGGGCCGCGGCAAGCGCTCTCTCGTGGGCACGGAAGGCACTCGCGCGGCGACTTCCGACGACGCCCCAGGTGATGCCGAGTCCGGTCAGCCTGAGATCGGCATTGTCGGCGCGGAGGGAGAGCCGGTACTCGGCACGAGAAGTGAACATCCGATAAGGCTCGGTCACGCCCTGGGTGACCAGATCGTCGATCAGAACGCCGATATAGGAGCTGGCCCGGTCGAGAGAGACCGGTTCGTTCCCCTGCGCGCTGCGGGCGGCGTTAAGGCCGGCAATCAGGCCCTGGGCAGCCGCCTCCTCATAGCCGGTGGTGCCGTTGACCTGGCCGGCGAGGAAAAGCCCGGGAAGGGATTTCAGTTCGAGTGTGGAACGGAGAGCGCGCGGATCGACATAGTCGTATTCGACGGCATAGCCGGGGCGGAGCATCTCGACCCGCTCGAGCCCGGGCAGGGTTTTCAGAAGTTGCTCCTGGAGCGCAGCGGGGAGGCTGGTCGAGAGGCCGTTCGGATAGACGATCGGATCATCGAGGCCCTCCGGCTCGAGAAAAATCTGATGGCGCTCGCGGTCGGCGAAGCGGACCACCTTGTCCTCGATCGAGGGGCAGTAGCGTGGACCTGGCCCGCTGATGCGCCCGCTATAGACGGCGGACTGGGCAAGATTCGCGCGGATCAGGGCGTGGGTTTCCGGCGTGGTAGCGGTGAGCCGGCACTCGATCTGCGGGTTCAGGATGCGATCGGTCAGCGTGCTGAAGGGCTCGGGCGGATCATCGCCGGGATCGGGGGCAAGCCCCTCCCAGTCGATGCTGCCGCGGGCCAGGCGGGGTGGCGTGCCGGTCTTGAGACGGCCGAGCGGCAAGCCGAGGCGGGCCAGGGTCGCGGCGAGGCCGAGAGCAGGCTTCTCGCCGAAGCGGCCGGCCGGTTTCGATTCGAGACCGATATGAATAACCCCGCGCAGAAAGGTCCCCGTGGTCAGCACGGCGGCACGACATGGAACGCGTGCGCCGCTCTCGAGGATGACGGCGGCGAGCGAACCGTCGGGCGCGAGCTCGAGATCTTCGACCGAGGCAGCCGAGAGCGAGAGGTTCGGGGTCGCCGCCAGCAACTGCTGCACGGCGCGGCGGTAGAGTGCGCGATCGGCCTGGGCGCGCGGCCCGCGGACGGCCGGGCCCTTGCTGCGGTTGAGCAGCTTGAAATGGATTCCGGCCTGGTCGGCGGCGCGGCCCATCACGCCATCGAGGGCATCGATTTCGCGCACGAGGTGGCCTTTGCCGATGCCACCGATTGAAGGATTGCAGGACATCTCTCCGATTTTTCCGAGATCCTGGGTCATGAGCAGGGTCTCTGCGCCGGCGCGCGCGGCCGCGGCGGCGGCCTCGGAGCCGGCATGTCCGCCGCCGATTACAACGACATCGAAATGTTGCCTGGACGGATTAGCCATCACTTGCCGATGCAGAAGGTGGAAAAAATCCGATCGAGGATATCCTCCACACCGACCGTGCCGGTGATCCGGCCGAGTGCGGCGAGCGCCGTCCGGAGATCCTCGGCGTGGAGTTCCGGGGCGGCGGCGGAGGAAGCGGCGGCGAGTGCGGACTCCGCCTCGAGGAGTGCCGAGCGATGGCGGGCGCGGGTCAGCGGAGGCGGGCCGCTGTCCCGGGCAAGGCCCTCGGCGATGCGAGCGAGGCGGGCGCAGAGTTCGGGCAGGCCGGCACCGGTGAGCGCGCTCACGGCGAGTTCGGTCCCCGCGGGCGGCGGGGCGAGATCGGTCTTGTTGGCGAGTGCGAGCACGGGGGCGGCACCGTCGGGGGCGAACGGAATGGGTGCGGTGGCGTCGGTCACAGAGATGACGAGATCGGCCGCGGCGAGGCGGGCGCGGGCGCGGCGTACCCCTTCGGCTTCGATCGGGTCGGCCGATTCGCGAAGCCCGGCGGTATCGACGAGGGTGAGCGGGACGCCACCGAGCACGATCCGGGTTTCGAGGGCATCGCGGGTGGTGCCGGGGGTGGCTGCGGTAATGGCGACCTCGCGGCCGGCGAGAGCATTGACGAGGCTCGATTTTCCGACATTCGGCGGGCCCGCGACCACGATCGTCAAGCCGTCGCGGAGGCGTTCACCGCGGCGATCGTCGGCGAGGTGGGCCCGCATCTCGGCGCGGAGGCGCGTGATGGCGGCTTCATTGTCCGGGTCGGCCACACCTTCGTCGGAAAAGTCGATGGAGGCCTCGGCGTCGGCGAGGAGGGCGAGGAGGCGGTGAGCCCAGCCGCGATAGAGATCGCCGAGCCTGCCTTCGAGCTGTGCCAGCGCCTGGCGGCGCTGGGCCGATGATTCCGCTTCGACGAGGTCGGCGACTGCTTCGGCCTGGAGGAGATCCATCCGGCCGTTGAGGAAGGCGCGGCGGGTGAATTCGCCGGGCTCGGCGGGACGGGCGCCGAGGGAAGCGAGTGCGGAGGCGACTCCGTCGAGCACGGCGTTGCCGCCGTGGAGATGGAATTCGGCGGAGTCCTCGCCGGTGTAGCTGGCGGAGGCGGGGAGCCAGAGGACGAGGGCGTGATCGAGCGTTTCGCCGCTCTCGGGGGCGCGGAGCGTACGGAGGCTGGCGCGGCGAGGCGGCGGCCGGCGGCCGGCGAGGGCGTCAAGCATCGGGCCGGCGGCCGGGCCGGAAAGACGGATGACGGTGAGTGCGGAGCGGCCGCTGCCGCTGGCCGGCGCGAAGATGGTGCGGGCGGCGGGCGCCTGCTGGGCGCGGCTGAGGGGTGCGGCGGCGATCTCGTTCATGGCGGCGGTGGGCTGCGTTGATAGCGCAGCGCGGGGGAAATGTCGCTCGCGGGCTGGGGGTGCAGCCTTCCTCGGAGAGGACAATCTCAAACCGGCGATGCCGAGCGCGTAAAGGATGACATGGCCGGCTCGGTGAGAGCGAGAGTTCTTCACCGGGAATTTACGATCGAGCTGTACGTTCGACGGGTGTCGCGGTCCTATCTTGCAACACCGGCCGCAAGCAGGGATTGAAGCGGTAGCGGTAGGATCACTGGAGCTGTCGGCGCTGCCGGAACACGCTTGAAAGAGACTGTTCCGATGGCGTCGCGGGGTTCCAGGAAGGAGCTGGAAGATGGTGCCAAGTGAATATGCGCTTGCCGCGCCGGCGTTGGCCGTGATCTGGCCATGCCTTGTGCTTGCCGTTCTTTTTGGTTGCGCCTGGGGGATGACCACGCACGGTCTGCCGGGCGCGGCGCGCCTGCCGATCAGGCTTTGATGGGCCGTTACGCCGCGCGATAGCGGGCGCTCTGGCTCCACGGATTGCCGGCGGCTGTCACAACCATGAATGAGGGGCGGCAGGCTGCCCTTCCTGAGCTTAGACCCGTGTCGGGTTGACTGTGCAGCCCGACATGGGTCTAGCAGTTTATTCGAGCCCGCGATTCACGCCCTCCGACGATTCCGCCTCGGGCGATCGCGGGCTAGCAGCGTGTCGGATTGGCGCTGGCGCGGCGTTGTGAACGTCAACGAAGAAGGGGGGAGGTTAGGCGACCTGCAGGCGGTGAAGCCGCCTGCAGTTGTAAGCGAGGGTCACCAGCGTCCATTCACCGGCGACATGGGCGATACC
>JASHOA010000019.1 GCA_030041375.1 Acetobacteraceae bacterium | reverse complement strand
ATCTCGACAGACCCGGTAGCGCTGGCACAACTCCGAAACGCTCCAGTTCCCCGTATCGTAGTCCAGCATCATTCGAACACGCTCTTCCATTCGGCAGGTCTCCAGAAACGGCATCGGCGGCCCTCCCTCCGATGCAACTTGACCTGTCGACCATCAACCCAGTCTAACATGTCGGGAATCTACCCGGTCTGTACCCCGCTGCCTTTCCCTCACCCCACCCCCTCTCCGGGCTCCCAGCAAAGTCCTGGGACTTTGCTGGGAGCCCGGCCCAAAGGGAGAGGGGAGAAAAAATAGGTCCTCTCCCAGAGGGAGAGGGGGAATTCTACCGGTGCTACTCGCGGGTGATTCCGGGTCTCGCAGTTTGTTCGAGCCCGCGATTCACGCCCTCCGACGGGTCCGCCTCGGGCGATCGCTGGCTAGCGCAGGGCGGCGTTCAGCGTCTCGAGTGCCGCCTCGCCCGGGCAAAGCTCGGCATCGGAGAGAGAGGCCAGGGGGGCGGCGACGGTGTTCAGGTTCTCGTGCAGGTCCTTCGATTCCGGGCCGACATAGAGGAGCCCGGTTGCGATCTCGCCGGCGCGCTCGCGATCCTGGATGTGGGCCAGAGCGGCCACCCGGTCGTGGACGTTGTAATCCGGCGCCAGCTTGCGGAGGCGGAGCGTCGAGCCGTCATGCAGCACGACGGTTTCGACGGTACCCGGCGCGTAATCGGCCGTGATCTCCTCGCGGCCGATGATCACGTCGAGCGAATCGACCGCTTCGTTGTGCTCGCGCACGTAATCGTAGCTCTTGGTCGAGCCGGCATGGTTGTTGAATGCGACACAAGGGGAAATACAGTCGATGAAGGCTGCCCCGCGGTGCAGGACGGCAGCCTTGATCAGCGGCACGAGTTGTGCCTTGTCGCCGGAGAAGCTGCGCGCCACGAACGAGGCGCCGAGGACGAGCGCCATTGCCGCGAGGTCGATCGAGGATTCGGTGTTGGTGACGCCGCGCTTGCTCTTCGCCCCGACATCCGCGGTGGCCGAGAACTGCCCCTTGGTCAGGCCGTAGACGCCGTTGTTCTCGACGATATAGACCATGTTCACGTCCCGGCGCATCGCATGCGCGAACTGGCCGAGACCGATGGAGGCGGAATCGCCGTCTCCCGAGACGCCGATATAGACGAGATCGCGGTTGGCGAGATTGGCCCCCGTGGCGACCGCCGGCATCCGACCGTGCACGCTGTTGAAGCCGTGCGCACGGCCGAGGAAGTAGGTCGGAGTCTTCGACGAACAGCCGATCCCGGAAAGCTTGGCGATCCGGTGCGGCGGCAAATCGAGTTCGAAGAACGCGCGGATGATCGCGGCACTGATCGAATCGTGCCCGCATCCGGCGCACAGAGTGGAGACCGCGCCTTCGTAATCGCGCCGGGTCAGGCCGAGACGGTTCTTCGGCAGTTCGGGGTGGCTGAGCTTCGGCTTGGGGACGAATGTCATGGGGTCGCCTTCCGCAGCGGGACGACTTCCGAGCCGCCCGCTTCCTCCGCGATCGCGCGGACGATGAAGCGGCTGGTGATCGGCGTGCCGTCGTAGCTCAGGATACGGCAGAGCCTGGCCGGATCGATGTCGCCCTCATTGATGAGCAGGGTCCGCATCTGCGCATCGCGGTTCTGCTCGACCACGAACACCTGCTCGTGCGAGGCGATGAAGTCGAACACCTCGTCCTGGAACGGATAGGCGCGGATGCGCATCAGATCGAGTGCGATCCCGTCTTCCGCCAGAACGTCACGCGCCTCCTGCATGGCCGGGCTGGTCGAGCCGTAATAGATCGCCGCGCGGCGGGTCGGCCGCCGGGCAAGGTCCACCATCGGGCGCGGGACCAGCCGGCGTGCGGTGCGGAACTTGCGAAGCAGGCGCTGCATGTTCTCGACATAGGCGGCGCCTTCCTCGGTATAGCGGGCATGGTCGTTCTTCGAGGTGCCGCGGGTGAAGAACGAGCCGAGTTGCGGGTGGGTGCCGGGATAGGTCCGCCAAGTGATGCCGTCCGCGTCCACATCGAGGTAGCGGCCGAAGTCCGCAGCCGTTTCGAGCGCCGCGGCGGTCATCACCTTGCCACGGTCCATCCGGCTCTGATCGTCCCACATCAGGGGCGCGGTCAGTCGCTCGTTCATGCCGATCTCGAGATCGAGCATCACGAATACCGGCGTCTGCAGCCGGTCGGCGAGGTCGAAAGCCGCTGCACCGAAGAGGAAGCATTCGTGCGGATCTTCGGGAAACAGCAGCACGTGGCGGGTATCGCCGTGCGAGGCGTAGGCGCAGGCAAGCACATCCCCTTGCTGGGTGCGGGTCGGCATGCCGGTCGAGGGGCCGGCGCGCTGGACGTCGAAAATGACAGCCGGAATTTCGGCAAAATAGGCAAGCCCGATCGTCTCCTGCATCAGGGAGATGCCGGGGCCGGAGGTCGCCGTGAAGGCGCGCGCGCCGTTCCAGGCCGCGCCCACCACCATCCCGATCGAGGCCAATTCGTCCTCGGCCTGGACGATCGCATAGCGGTGCCGGCCGGTCTCGGATTCCACGCGATAGCGCGCGCAGTAGCGCTGGAATGCTTCGGCGAGCGAGGTCGAAGGCGTGATCGGGTACCAGGCGGCAACCGTCGCTCCGCCATAGACGGCACCGAGTGCGGCGGCGCTGTTGCCATCCATGAAGATGCGGTCGCCGACTGCATTGGCGCGGCGGATCCTGAGCCCGATCGGGCAGGCGATGGTTTCGAGCGTGTGCGTGCGACCGAGGTTGAGTGCGTGCAGGTTGGCTGCAATCAGCTTCTCCCGGCCCTTGAACTGCTCGCCGATCAAGCGCTCGATCTCGCCGAGATCGAGATCGAGCAGCGCGGAAAGCGCCCCGATATACATGATATTCTTGAAGAGCTGGCGTTGCCGCGCCTCGCTGTACTCACGATTGCAGATGGCGGTGAACGGCACGCCGAGCACCACAACGTCGCGGGGGAGCTTCGCGGGCGGCATCGGCCTCGTCGAATCGTAGAGGAGATAGCCGCCGGGGGCGATCTCGGCCACGTCCTTGTCCCAGGTCTGCGGGTTCATCGCCACCAGGAGATGCACGTCGCCGTGCCGGGCGAGGTGACTGGCCTCGGAGATGCGAACCTCGTACCAGGTGGGCAGGCCCTCGATGTTGGAGGGGAAGACGTTGCGCGGGGTGGCCGGCACGCCCATCCTGAGGACGGCGCGCGTGAACAGCCGGTTGGCGGATGCCGAGCCGGAGCCGTTGACGTTCGCGAACTTGACGACGAAGTCGTTGCAGCGCTCGAGGGGCTGATATTGGCCTTGCATCAGGCGGCTCTCTTTTCCGGACGATGGCTGCATCCATGGCCGGCCAGCGCCGGTTCGAGCAGGAAGCGCTGCATGTCCCACGCGCCGGTCGGGCAGCGTTCGGCGCAGAGGCCGCAATGCAGGCAGAGATTCTCGTCTTTCACCATCACCCGGCCGGTCTTCAGGCCGCCCGAGACGTAGAGCGCCTGGTTGATGTCGTGCGCCGGCGCGGCCAGCCGGCGGCGCAGCTCGGGCTCCTCGCCGTTGGCCGTGAAGGTGATGCAATCGGTCGGGCAGATGTCGGTGCAGGCGTCGCATTCGATGCAGAGCCGGTCGGTGAAGACGGTCTGGACATCGCAGTTGAAGCAACGCTCCGCCTCGGCGAAAGCGGTCTCTTCGTCGAACCCGACTTCGACTTCGACCGCGATATCGCTGAGGGCGATTTCGTGCTCGCGGTGCGGCACGCGGTAGCGGAGATCGTCGGATACGACGTTGTCGTAGCTCCACTCGTGAATGCCCATCTTCTGGCTGACGAGATTGACGAGCGGGGAAGGTCTTTTCGTGATGTCCTCGCCGCGGCAGGAAAGGTCGATCGAAATCGCCGCCTCGTGGCCGTGCGCGACCGCCCAGATGATATTCTTGGCCCCGAACGCCGCATCGCCGCCGAAGAACACCCTGGGATGCGTGGATTGCATCGTCGTTTCGTCAACGATCGGCATGTCCCACCGATCGAAGGTGATGCCGATGTCACGCTCGATCCAGGGAAATGCATTCTCCTGGCCGACCGCGATCAGCACGTCGTCGCAGGGCATCATCACCTCGGGCTCGCCGGTCGGCACCAGACGCCGCCGCCCATTGGCGTCGTATTGGGCTGCGACCTTCTCGAAGAGAACACCCTTCAGCGTGCCGTCGTCGACCCGGAACTCCTTGGGGACGAGGAAATTGAGGATGGGGATCCCTTCCTCCATCGCCTCCTCTTTTTCCCAGGGCGAGGCTTTCATTTCCGCGAAGCCGCTGCGCACCACCACGCTGACTTCCTCACCGCCGAGCCGGCGGGCGGAGCGGCAGCAATCCATCGCCGTGTTGCCGCCGCCGAGCACGATGACGCGGCGGCCGATCTCTTTCACATGGCCGAAGGCGACGCTCGCCAGCCAATCGAGGCCGAGATGGATATGGCCGGGAGCGGCGTGCCGGCCCGGCAGATCGAGATCCCGGCCGCGCGGTGCGCCACAGCCGACGAAGATGGCATCGTAGTTTTCCGCCAGCAGCGATTTCATGCTGGTGATGGTGGTGCCGAGCTCGGTCTTCACTCCGAGATCGAGGATGTAGCCGACCTCTTCGTCGATCACCTGTTCGGGCAGGCGGAACTTCGGGATCTGGCTGCGGATCATCCCGCCGGCGCGGGCAGCGGTATCGAACAGCACGAGCTCGTAGCCCTCGGGGGCGAGATCTCTTGCCACCGTCAGCGAGGCCGGGCCGGCGCCGATGAGTGCCACCCGCTTGGCGTTGCGATGCGCCGGCGCGCGCGGCAAGCGATTTCGAATGTCGCCCTTGTAGTCCGCGGCAACGCGCTTGAGCCGACAGATCGCGACCGGCTCCTTCTCGACGCGACCGCGCCGGCAGGCAGGCTCGCACGGACGATCGCAGGTGCGTCCGAGAATGCCCGGGAACACGTTCGACTGCCAGTTGAGCATGTACGCATCGGCGTAGCGCCGGCCCGCGATCAGGCGGATGTACTCCGGAACCGCCGTATGCGCGGGGCACGCCCACTGGCAATCGACGACCTTGTGGAAATAGTCAGGATTGCGAATGTCGGTCGGTTGCAACCGGTCAAGCCTTCTTCCCGTTGCCGCGCTTCTCCTGCTTGCCGGACACGTCCGGTCCGGGGCGCGAGGCGAGTTTCAATATAGCCACTGCGGACGGCGCTCCATAGCCCCCGAGGCACGGTCGCCGTGTGCATATCGAATGCCATGAGGCAGGCGCATCAACATAGCGCGAGGGGTCTGGCACCGGGGCAGAGTCACGCCGCGCGTTCCGCCGTGACGACGTGCACGGTGGCCGGCAACAGGGTGGTGCCGGCGGAAGCGAAGGAGGCGAAAGAAGCGGCGATTTCGCGGCAGATGGAATCGCGGAGCGCGGCGGACGGCGCGCGCTCTTCGATGAGGCGGGCGGCCGGCCCCATGCGACAGGCGAAACCGGCCTCCTCGTCCGGTGTTTCCCCGATGATCGACACCGCCTCGGTGGCCACGCCGACCCGGCAGAAGCCGGCCGATTCCAGAATGAAGCGAACCCAGGTTACGTCGCTGAAAGCCATCGGTCCGGGCGCGCGCTCCGGCTCGGGTGCGCGCGGGCCGAGCGCACGCTCGGCGATCTCCACGGGAATGCGCCAGAAGGGATTGTCTGCAAGCGGCGCCCAGCAGACGAAAGCAAGAACGCCGTCGGTACGCATGGCAGCAAAGAGGTTTCGGAATGCCGAAACGGGGTCGGCAAAGAACATGACACCGAAGCGGGAGACGATTCGATCGAAGCCATGGGGGGCGAACGGATGGAGCGAGGCGTCGGCCTCGATCAGAGAGACGTTGGCAAGCCCGCGGTCGGCGATTCGCCTTCGTGCCACTTCGAGCATCGGGGCGGAGACATCGATGCCGGTCACCCGCCCGGCATTGCCCACGCGCGCCGCGCAAGCAAGCGTGGTGGTGCCCGTTCCGCAGCCGACGTCGAGGACCGAGTGGCCGGCATCGATAGAGGCCGCGGCGAGCAGGCGCTCGTGCACGCGTGCCATGCGATTGTCCAGGCCGGCGCCGATGCCGACCCATCGCGGGCCGGCGACCAGGTTCCAGTACTCGATCTGGGCTGCATTCGGGCGGGCGGCGGCAGCCGGTGCGGCGCTACTCATTGGCGATTCACGCTTCGGAGACCATGCCGCGCCGGCTTGCAGACGATCAGGCGGCGGCCTGATGGGGGATGTTCTTTTCCTTGAGCAGGGCCTCGAGTTCGCCCGACTGGAACATTTCGGTGACGATGTCGCAGCCGCCCACGAACTCGCCCCGCACGTAAAGCTGCGGTACTGTGGGCCAGTTCGAGAATTGCTTGATTCCCTCGCGGAGCTCGGGATCCTCGAGCACGTTCGCGGTGGCGAACGGCACGCCGAGGTGGGTGAGGATCTGGACGACCCGTGCGGAGAAACCGCACTGCGGGAACATCGCGGTTCCCTTCATGTAGAGCATCACCGGATGCTCGGCGATTTCGCCCTTGATGCGTTCGGCAACAGGATTCGTCATTGGTTTTTCCTCAGGCTCGCGTGGTGTCGGTGTTCGCCGGACTGGACTGCTTCGTCCCGTCGCGCGCCGAGTGGCGCGCCTGGGTCCGTGCCATGACGGTGCAAGGCCTCTCGGCGTCGGGGTGCGATGAGTGAGTCGCGCATGGGTGACGTTCGGTACTAGTCGGGGACGCTGGTCTGCAGCGCAAGCGCGTGCAATTCCGCCCCCATTCGCCCGCTCAGCGCAGCATAGACCATCTGGTGCTGGCGCACCCTGGAGAGGCCGCGGAAGGCAGCACTGACGACGGTTGCCGCATAGTGATCGCCGTCGCCGGCGAGATCTTCGATGGTCACGGCGGCATCGGGGAGCGCGGCCTTGATCAGCGCCTCGATCTCGCCCGGCCCCATCGCCATCGATGCTCTCCTGTTGCTCAATCGAGCCACGCCGGGAAAAAGCGTTCGTGCGCCTCGCGCAACGCGGCAAGCGATATGGCGATGCCGCCAGGGAGTGTCAAATCCCCGCCCCCGGCGATGCCCAGCCTGAGTGCCGGAATACGCGCCGCGCTCGCTGCCGCGAGCAGGGCCTCTGCATCGGCAACGCCGAGCACGTAGCGGGCCTGGTCTTCGCCGAACCAGAAGGCATGTGGCGCGAGATCCGCCGGCGGTTCGGCGAGCCGGACGCCGACGGAGCCTGCCAGCGCCATCTCCGCAATCGCGACCAGGAGTCCGCCGTCCGAGACGTCATGGCAGGCGCGGACGGCGCCGCCGATGATCTCACGGCGCACGAAATCGCCATGGCGCCGCTCGGCGAGAAGATCGACGGGGGGCGGCGGGCCGGCTTCCTTGCCTTTCATTTCGCGGAGCCACAGCGATTGCCCGAGCCAGCCCGCGGTCAACCCGATCAGCACCAGCTCGAGCCCGGGAGAGAGAGCCAGGCCGACCGCCTGGCGGGCATCATCAAGGATGCCGAGCCCGCCGATCACCGGGGTCGGCAGGATCGCCGTTCCGGCGGTCTCGTTGTAGAGGCTGACATTGCCCGAGACGACCGGGAAATCGAGGGCGCGGCAGGCGGCGGCCATGCCGCGAATGGCGGCGGCGAACTGGCCCATCACGACGGGATTCTCGGGGCTGCCGAAGTTGAGATTGTCGGTGAGCGCGAGCGGCCGGGCGCCGACCGCGGTGAGGTTGCGCCAAGCCTCGGCGATGGCCTGTGCGCCGCCCGTCTCGGCATCGGCGGCGCAGTAACGAGGCGTGCAATCAGTGGTCAGGGCGAGTGCCAGCGCCTGGCCTTCGACCCTGATCACCGCCGCATCCGCGGTTCCTGGCCGGCGCACGGTCTGCCCGCCGAGCGTCGAGTCGTACTGGTCCCATACCCACGCCCGCGAGCAGAGATCGGGGCAGCCGACGAGGTGCAGAAGCGCCGGTGCGAGAGCGGGCGGATCGACGATCGAGGCCGGATCGAACGGCGGTGGGGCAGGGGGGGCGGCAAGCGGCCGGTGATAAAGCGGCGCAGCGGCGAGGGGACGGAGGGGAATATCCGCCTCGACCCGTCCCTGGCGGCGGACGACGATCCGCCCGGTGTCAGTCAACTGGCCGATGACCGCGAAGTCGAGTTCCCATTTTTCGAAGATCGCCCGCCCGACTTCCTCCCGAGCGGGATCGAGCACCATCAGCATGCGCTCCTGGCTTTCCGAGAGCATGATCTCGTAAGCCGACATGCCGCTCTCGCGGAGCGGCACGAGGTCGAGATCGAGCGCGATGCCGAGTCCGCCCTTGCCCGCCATCTCGACCGCAGAACTGGTGAGCCCGGCCGCGCCCATGTCCTGGATGGCGATAATGGCATCGGTCTCCATCAATTCGAGGCAGGCCTCGATCAGGAGCTTCTCCGTGAACGGGTCGCCGACCTGAACGGTCGGCTTCTTTTCGGCAGCATCGGCGTCGAAAGCAGCCGAGGCCATGGTGGCGCCGTGGATGCCGTCTCGCCCGGTCCTGGCGCCGACATAGACGACAGGGTTGCCGATTCCCGCCGCGGCGGAGCGGAAAATGCGGCCGGCCGGGGCAATCCCGACCGTCATCGCGTTGACGAGCGGATTGCCGTTGTAGGCAGGGTGGAAATTGATCTCTCCGCCCACCGTCGGCACGCCGACGCAATTTCCGTAGCCGCCGATTCCACGCACGACACCGTCAACGATACGCCGCGTGGCGGGATCGACCGGATCGCCGAAGCGGAGCGCGTTGAGGCTGGCGATCGGGCGCGCGCCCATGGTGAAGATATCGCGCAGAATGCCGCCGACGCCGGTTGCCGCCCCCTGGTAAGGCTCGATGAAGCTCGGGTGATTGTGGCTTTCCATCTTGAAGACGGCGGCCAGGCCGGCGCCGATGGCGACCACGCCGGCATTCTCGCCCGGCCCCTGGATCACCCAGGATGCCTCGATCGGCAGCTCACGAAGCCAGATGCGGGAGGATTTGTAGGAGCAGTGCTCCGACCACATGGCGGCGAAGATGCCGAGTTCGGTGATCGTCGGCTCGTGCCCGAGGATCGCGAGCGCCCGGGCATATTCGTCCGGGGTGAGCCCGAACTCGGTGGCCAGAACCTGGCTTGTCGCTCGCTCGATCCTCATGCCGCCAGCGCGGCGGCGAGGCCCTCGAAGAGCGGCAGGCCGTCGGTGCCGCCGACGAGCGGATCGACCCGATCCTCTGCGTGCGGCATCAGGCCGAGGATGCGGAGATTTCCGCTGAAGATGCCGGCAATCGCGCGAGCACTGCCGTTCAGGTTGCCTTCCGGGGCAAGGTGCCCATCCTCGGTTGCATAGCGGAAGGCAACCAGGCCCTCGCCTTCGAGGCGGTCGAGCGTTGCCTCGTCTGCGGAATAGTTGCCGTCACCGTGCGCGAGCGGGGCGCGGAACACCTGGCCCCGCTGATAATGGCCGGTGAAGACGGTATCCGTGCGTTCGACGCGCAGGTGACAGTCCATCGAGAGGAACCGGAGCGAGGCATTGCGCAAGAGCGCACCGGGCAGAAGGCCGGCCTCGGTGAGAATCTGGAAGCCGTTGCAGGCGCCGAGCACGTATCCGCCGCGTTCCGCATGGCGCCGGATCGCGCCCATGATGGGCGAGTGCGCGGCCATCGCCCCGGCGCGCAGATAATCCCCGAAGGAGAATCCACCCGGAATCACGATGAGATCGAGGCCGGAGAGATCCGTCTCCTGATGCCAGAGCATGCGGGGTGGCTTGCCGGTGACTTTCCGGAACGCGATCGCCATGTCGCGCTCGCGGTTGATGCCGGGAAAGATCGTGATGCCGGCGCGCACGTTCAGGCAATCTCCACCGAGAAGCTTTCGATGACGGTGTTGGCGAGCAGTGCCTCCGCCATGGCCGCGGCAGCCTGACGCGCCGCCTCGGCGTCGGCGGTGGCAAGCTCCACCTCGATCAGCTTGCCGGCCCTGACTTCGCCGATTCCTTCGAATCCGAGATGGCCGAGCGCGCGCGCGATCGCCTTTCCCTGCGGGTCAAGCACACCGGGTTTCGGCATCACCCTGACGATCGCCTTCATGGTGGCGACCCCGGTCGGGGTCGTCCCGTCACTGCATGATCTCCGGACCTTTGGTGTCACGCGTGCCGGCCTCCGGCAGGATGCCGAGCCGCTTGGCCACTTCCTGGTACGCCTCTTCGACCTTGCCGAGATCGCGCCGGAACCGGTCCTTGTCCATTTTTTCGTTGGTCTTGGTGTCCCAGAGCCGGCAGTTGTCGGGCGAGATTTCGTCGGCCAGGACGATCCGCATCTCGTCGTTCTCCCAGAGCCGGCCGAACTCGAGCTTGAAATCGACCAGCGTGATGCCGACGCCGAGGAAGAGGCCGGTCAGGAAATCGTTGACGCGGAGCGAGAGCGAAACGATGTCGTCCATGTCCTGGGGGCTGGCCCAGCCGAAGGCGCTGATGTGCTCCTCGCCCACCATCGGATCGCCGAGCTCGTCGTTCTTGTAATAATATTCGATGATACTGCGCGGCAGCCGCTTGCCCTCCGGGATGCCCATCCGTTTCGAGAGACTGCCGGCGGCGATGTTGCGGACCACGACCTCGATCGGGATGATTTCGACCTCGCGGATGAGCTGCTCGCGCATATTGAGCCGGCGCACGAAGTGGGTCGGGACGCCGACTTCGGACAGGCGGAGCATCAGGTATTCGCTGATGCGGTTATTGAGGACGCCCTTGCCGGTGATGATACCCCTTTTCTGCGCATTGAACGCGGTGGCATCGTCCTTGAAGTACTGAACGAGGGTGCCTGGTTCGGGCCCCTCGAACAGGATCTTCGCCTTTCCCTCGTAAAGCTGGCGGCGGCGGGCCATGACGGGTTCCCTCGCGCTTTCTGCTGCACCGCGGCACGGGTAGTGGGGCTGGCGAGGGGGTATAGCAAGCCCCCGGCGCTTCGGCCATGGCACCCCGCCCGGAGCGGGGCGCCCGGGTGCCTCAGCCCGGCCCCCGCTCGAGGAGAAGGTGGCTGACACCTGCCACATCGGTCTCCAGGCCAAGTATCGCGTGGCCTTGTTCCCGGGCGGTGGCAGGCACATTCCGCAGCGGCTCGGCGCCGCGCAGATGGACGAGGAGGAGCTGGCCAGGCGCAAGCCGATCCAGGGCAAGGCGCGTGCGGACGTAAGTCATGGGGCAGGTTTCGCGGGTGATATCGAGTTCGAGATCAGGCTTTACATGAGTTCTCATAGTAATTTCCTCGTCCGGAAACAAACAACGGTTGCCGGAATCGTGGATCACTAATTATATAATGGAAGGTCGTATGCGATGAGGAAAGGGCATGGCCGATCCAGCGGGAACCCCGGATGTCCTTGGACTGACGGCGCAAATCGTCTCCGCTCACGTTTCCAATAATTCAGTTGCGCCGGACGCCCTGCCGGCGCTGATCCAGGACGTTTATCGTACGCTCGCGGGTGTGGGCAAGGAAAGCCCGGCGGCCGAGAAGCCGCAGCCTGCGGTGCCGGTGAAGCGCTCAGTATTTCCTGACTATATTATCTGCCTGGAAGACGGGAAGAAGCTGAAGATGCTGAAACGGCATCTGAAGACTGCGTACAACATGTCCCCCGAGCAGTATCGCGAACGCTGGGGGCTGCCGGCCGATTATCCGATCGTGGCCCCGAACTACACGCGGCACCGTTCATCGCTGGCCAAGAAGATCGGGCTTGGCACCAAGGCACGTGCCCGCCGCTGACCGGCTTGCCCTGAGGGGCGGGGAATCGGATGTGGGTCGGAGCACTTGATCGGTCCAGCGGACGGCGGCAGGGTGCCGGCGGCGAATCGGGAAGGGCGAGCCTCACGCATGACGCATCCTGAAGCCGGGCACCAGGAAGCGCCGCCACACCGCCAGGTGCCCGCCCGCCGGAGGCAGGCAGGATCGGCGATCGAGCGCGCGTGCGTTGCCAGGGGCCTGAAGATGACCGGGCAGCGTCGCGTCATTGCCCGGGTACTTTCCGAGGCATTGGATCACCCGGATGTCGAGGAGGTCTATCGTCGTGCCGCCAGGCTCGATTCGCGCATCTCCATCGCGACGGTCTATCGAACGGTCCGGCTCCTGGAGGAGAAGGGCATCCTGGAGCGGCGGGATTTCGGGGGCGGGCGCGCCCGCTATGAACCCTCGGAACATGGCCACCACTATCACCTGATCGACGTCGATACGGGGCGGGTGATCGAATTCTCCGAGGGCGGGCAGGAGGCGTTGCTGCAGGCGATCGCGGAACGGCTGGGCTTCACCCTTGTCTCTGTCCGGCTCGAGCTGTTCGGCCGACGCAATGTCCCGGAGCGGGACGAGGCCGAGCGGCCAGGAGGTAAAAAATGACTGCCGAAAAGCCCATTGGCCTGACGGCGGAGGTCGGATTCGCCGAACTCCGCTTCGGCAATCTCGGCGTTCGCCTCGCCCAGAGCACGGCCGAGATCGATGCCGTGCAGGCCCTTCGCTACCGTGTTTTTTACGATGAGATGCGGGCCACTCCGAGCCGGCTTGCGTTGCGGACCCGGCGCGACCAGGACGACCTCGATGCCGTTGCCGACCATCTCCTGGTGATCGACTACGCACTCGGCTCCGGCCCGGAGAGCGTGGTTGGCACGTATCGGCTGATCCAGCGCGCGGCTGCCCAACGTGCGGGGCGCTTCTACACCGCCGGCGAGTTCGACATCACGCGCCTCCTGGCCTTTCGCGGCCGGCTGCTCGAGCTCGGCCGCTCGTGCGTCGATGCGGAGCACCGCAACAAGATGGTGGTGCAGCTTCTGTGGCGGGGCATCGCCGCTTATGTCTTCGAGCACCGGATCGACCTGATGTTCGGCTGCGCGAGCCTGCCGGGCACGGAGCCCGATGCCGTGGCGCCCGAGCTGACCTATCTCTACCACCATCACCTTGCCCCGCCTGGCATCCGCCCGGTGGCGCTGGCCGACCGGCATGTCGAGATGCGCCGGCTCGATCTTGATTCGCTCGACCGGCGCTGGGTCCTCAACCGGCTGCCACCGCTGATCAAGGGGTATCTCAGGCTGGGCGGTTTCGTGGGCGACGGAGCGGTGATCGACAGGGATTTCAACACCACCGACGTGGCGATGGTGGTGAAGACGGACCTCGTCACGGACAAATACTATCGCCACTATGAACGGCAGCTTCGCGACGCCCTCGATGACGAGCCCGATTCCTGAGCCGAGCCGAGGGCGCCTGGAGGGCTCAATGGGAACGCCGCGTTCTGCCGGCTGAATTGCCAGCCTGTACCACCGGGGCTCGGGATGCGCGGCCGGAGCCGCCCGGCAGATGGCGAAGCCGGCGTTGGTTGGAAGGCCTGAGCGGGTACCGGGCGGATCTGGCGGCGATCCTCCTGGGGGCGCTGGCCGCGCTCAGCCTGCCGCCCTGGCACCTGGTGCCGCTGCTGACGGCGGCGGTGGCCGGACTTTTTGTGCTGATCGATGCGAGCCCGCCCGGGTGGCGGGGTGTGCGGCGCGCAGCGCGCCGGGGCTACTGGTTCGGCTGCGGCTATTTCGCGCTCGGGCTGTACTGGATTACCGACGCGATCCTGGTGCGGGCAGCCGCGTTCTGGTGGCTGGTGCCACTCGCCGTGCCGCTGACGGCGCTCGGGCTTGCCATCTTCATCGCCGCTCCGGCCGGCCTCTCCCGGTTCTTCCCGGCGGGGCTGGCGCGTGTGCTCGGGTTTGCCGGCCTCTTCACCCTGAGCGAGCTGGCGCGGGGTTTCGTGCTGACCGGATTCCCCTGGAACCTCTGGGGCAGCGCCTGGGTATTGCCGGGGCTCTCCGGAGACCTCTTCATCCAGCCGGCGGCGTGTATCGGGGTCTATGGCCTGACGCTGGCGACGGTCCTGGTGGCGGCCCTGCCGACGCTCGGGCCGCGAGGGTGGGCCGCGACGGCGGCCATCCTGCTGCTCTGGGCGGGGGCCGGGGCGGCGCGGCTGGATGCGCCGTTGCCGCCGCCCGCGCCGCTCAGGGTGGCGCTCCTGCAGGGCGATATCGCCGAGACAATGAAATTCGATCAGGCCCGTGCGCTGCGCATCTTCGACATCTATCTCGGCCTGACCCGCCAGGCCGCGGCGGAGGCCGGCGGACATCCGCTCGCGATCGTGTGGCCGGAGACAGCGAGCCCGTATCTCTTGGAGACGGACGGCGCGGCGCGGGCCGCCATTGCCGCCGCGGCCGGGCCGGGTGTGCCGGTGCTGGCCGGCTCCATCCGCTTCGATCAGGACGGGCGGCCGCGCAACAGCCTGATCGTGGTGGACGGGCCGGGCCCGCCGGCGGCCATTTATGACAAATGGCATCTGGTTCCGTTCGGTGAGTACCAGCCGGCGTGGCTGCCGCTGCCGATCGAAGTAGTGCCGGGCGGCGGCTTCAGTGCCGGACCCGGCCCGCGCACGATTGCGGTGGCCGGGCTGCCGCCGTTCGGGCCGCTGATCTGTTACGAGGCGATCTTTTCGGGCCGGATCGTCCGCGGGAAGCGGCCGGACTGGCTGGTCAACATCACGAACGACGCCTGGTTCGGCGACACGGCGGGGCCGCGCCAGCATCTGGCAGCCGCCCGCCTGCGCGCGGTCGAAGAAGGGCTGCCGCTGGTCAGGGCGGCCAACACCGGCATTTCGGCGGCATTCACGGCGCGTGGAAGGCCCGACGGCCGGCTGGGGTGGGGCCGGCGCGGTCTTCTGATGGTGCGGCTGCCCGGCGCATTGCCGCCCACTCTCTACGCCCGGTTTGGATTGGCGATCCCGGCCTTGCTCGCGGTTCTGGTGCTGGCGGGTGGGGCTGTCGCCGGAATGGCCCTCGGATTGAAAAAAAGTTAATAATAGTCTCTTCACGGTAGATTTATCCGCGAAATTTACGATCTTATTGACACTCCGGGTTGTGGGGATAAGATGTGCTCACTAGGAAAGCGAGTGTTATCGTTTCTCACTCAAAAGGGTGAGTTCACGGCTGTTTAACGAATGGTTGAAGAGTAGATGGCCAACATAAGCCAGGTCAGCCCATGAGCGGCTGGAACAGTGGACCCGCCGCAGAAGACAACGGGCGGACCGACCGCGAAAGTCGCGCCAGCCCGATTGACGCGCATGTGGGCTCCCGCATTCGCCTCCGCCGGACTCTCCTGGGTCTGTCCCAGGAACGGCTGGGCGATGCGCTTGGCCTGACATTTCAGCAGGTCCAGAAATATGAGCGCGGCATCAACCGGGTGGGCGCGTCCAGGTTGTTCGACCTGGCGCGCGTGCTCGATGTGCCGATCAGCTTCTTTTTCGATGATATGCCTGAACCGCTTGGCTCCCACGCGCCGAACCTGGCCCCGGCCGGGTTCGGCGGCATGGCCGAGGCGCAGGAGGGATTCGGTTCGGATTCGGTTATGAACCGCCGCGAAACGATCGACCTTCTGCGCGCCTATTATCGCATTTCCGATGCGGCGGTGCGCAAGCGCGTGTTCGAACTGATCCGCTCGCTGGCGCCGGATCCGCAATAGTTCGAAAGGATGACTGGCGGAATCGTGGAGCGATCCGCCAGGGCTATGGAGGCAGCGGGGAATTGATCCGGGGCGCGATGATCGCGAATCATTGCGCTCACGTTACCGCCGGCGGGTTCCACTTGCCGATGAGCACATTTTGCCTCGGCGCATAGATGCGCATACTCAGGTTGAATGGGCCGTTCGGCGCGGGTAGCCAGTTGGCCTGCTTCGCCGGACCCGGGCTCCTGTTCTCTCCCGCCCAGGCCTCGCCCAGCGTGGTGCGGCCTGAGGCCAAGCCCGCTGGAGATCGCCACGTCGCACCGCGCGCCGGCTGGCGCACGGTGCTCCTCGCGATGACAGGGAAAATGGGACCGTGCGCCGGCTGGCGCACGGTGCTCGGCCAGGCCCGCTGCGCGGGCTCGCCGCAGGCTCTCGCGATGAGGGGGAAAAGGCGCCAGATGGTTTTGGTCGAAAGCGCAGGAAGGCAGGGCGAATCACGGCGGGGTTGCGGATGGTGCGAGGGGACTGAAGATCGATGCGTTGCCGCTGCATTGCGGGCGGTGCTTCTGCGCGGGGCCTTTCATCCCTTGGCGCGCATCAGCCGCGCCTTGTCGCGTTGCCAGTCACGCTCGGCGATGGCGCGGCGTTTGTCTTCCTTCTTCCGCCCCTCGGCGAGCGCGAGTTGAACCTTGGCCCGGCCGCGCTCGTTGAAGTGGATGTCGAGCGGCACGAGGCTCGCGCCCTCGCGCGTGATGGCACCGACCAGGCTCGCGATCTGGCGCTTGCCGAGCAGGAGCTTGCGCGGCGCGCGCGGCTCGAAGCGCGACAGCACGCCGCCCTGATATTCCGGGATGTAGGCGTTGAAGAGCCAGAGTTCGCCCGCCCGCTCGCCCGCCCAGGCATCGCCGAGCGTTGCACGGCCGAGACGAAGCGACTTCACCTCCGGGCCTTTCAGCACCAGGCCCGCTTCCAGGGTTTCGCGGATCGTATAGTTGAACCGCGCCTTGCGGTTCTGGGCGACCACGCCGTGCGCGATCAGACCCTGGCTTTTCCGGCGCGCCGCCACATCGCACTCAGTTGAGCAGCCCGACCTCGGTCATCGCCTGACGCACCTTGGCGCGGGTGGCTTCTGCCAAAGGTGCGAGCGGCAGACGGCAGAATTCGCTGCTGCGGCCGAGCAGAGATGCGGCGTACTTGACGGGCCCGGGACTGGTCTCCGCGAACAGCGCATCATGCAGCGGCAGCAGCCGGTCCTGCATGCCGATCGCGTCTTCCACGCGGCCCTCGCGCCAGGCGGCATGCATCGTGCTGCAGAGCCTCGGTGCCACATTGGCGGTGACGCTGAGGCAGCCGTCTCCGCCGGCGGCGAGGAAGGCGACCGCGGTATGATCTTCGCCGGAAAGCTGGCAGAAGGACATTCCGCAGGCGCGACGGGTATGCAGCGGTCGCGCGAGGTTGGCGGTCGCATCCTTCACGCCGACGATGTTCGGGTGCTTGGCCAGCCGCGCCATGGTCTCGACGCTCATGTCGATCACGGAACGGGAGGGAATGTTGTAGATGATGATCGGCAGATCGACCGCGTCGGCAATCGCCTTGAAGTGCAGATAGAGCCCCTCCTGGGTCGGCTTGTTGTAGTAGGGGGTGACGATGAGAGCGGCGTCGGCGCCCGCCTCTTTGGCGTGGCGCGTGAGATCCGTTGCCTCGGTCGTGCTGTTCGAACCGGTGCCGGCGATCACCGGCACCCGGCCCCTGGCGACGCTGATGGCGATATCCACCGCACGTTTGTGCTCGGCATGGCTCAGGGTCGGCGACTCGCCGGTGGTGCCCATCGAGAGCACGCCTTCCGTTCCTTCGCCGATCTGCCAGTCGACGAACTCCTCGTAAGCCTTCTCGTCCATGGCGCCATCGCTGCGCATGGGCGTGATCAGGGCGACCAGAGACCCCTTGAACATGGCGTCCTCCGCGGCTCCGAAGCCGACATATCAACGCTAGGCTGGTCAACGCTAGGCTGGCGGGGGATACGCCGCAAGACGGTCCGCGTGATATAGACTGCCAATGTTTCGCCGCCTCACGATAGAGACGCTGCTGCTCGTCTTCCTTTCCGCCTGGCCCGCCGCGGCGCAGAATCCGATGCCGGCGGTGCGCGCCGACCTGTGGGCGGAAGCAGCGCAGGATGCCGCACAGTACGCAGACCCGGTCGCCGCCAAACTCGTCACCTTCTACCGCCTGCTCGATCCCGGTGCCGCCGGGCCGGCGGAGATTGCTTCCTTCCTTCAGGCAAATCCGGACTGGCCGTTCCAATCCCTGCTCCGGGACCGACTCGACCTGGCGCTGGAGACCGAGGTCGATGACGGAGTGGTGCTGCAAACCTGCAACGACCATCCGCCGCAGGCCGCACTCGCCCTCCTTCGGTGCGCTGAGGCCGAACGGGCGGCGGGGGCGAACGGGCAAGCCGGGGCCGAGGCCCGGAAGGCGTGGATCATCGGCGATTTCTCTCCCGCCGAGGAAGCGGCGATCCTGGCGCGCTGGGGTGATCTCTTCACGGCCGGCGACCAATGGCAGCGCTTCGCCAACCTGGCGGGGGAAGCGCCGGCGGCGGCAGCGCGGCAATTGTTGCGGCTGGCGCCCGCTGACCAGGCGGGCGGCAGCGCATGGCTTGGCTTGGCGCAAGGCAAGGAGGGCGCGTGGGACAACTATGCCGCGCTGCCGCCGGCAGAGCGGCAGAAGCCGGGCCTCTTCCTGGCCGCCGCGGGATGGCTCGAACAGCAGGGGTATCGGGACCGGGCGGTCAGGCTCTGGCAACAGGAAGGGGACGCGATCGAGCAGGCTGCACCCGAGTCGGAACGATCAGCCTTCTGGAACGAGCGCGACATCCTGGCCCGCGACCTGCTGCAAGTTGACCAGCCGAAGCCGGCCTATGCCCTGGTTGCGGCACCGCCCGCGATCAACCCGCGAGATGCTCTCAGCCAGCAATTCCTCGCCGGCTTCATCGCCCTGCGCTGGCTGCACGCGCCGGCCGAGGCAGCGCCACACTTCCAGGCTCTGGCAGATGCCTCCGATGCCGTGATTACGCAGGGCCGCGCGCACTACTGGCTCGGGCGGGCGGCGGCCGCGGCCGGCGACAAGACCGCGGCGGCGCGGCAATACCAGGAGGCGGAGGCATGGCTGACCAGCTATTACGGGCAGCTTGCTGCGCTGGCTCGCGACGAAAGCTCGGCCGATCTCGATCGCCGCATCCGTGCGCTTCGGGATCCCTCGTGGACGCCGGGCCAGGCCCTTCGGTTTGCCAGCCGGGAAGTCACTCGCGCCGCCGCCTTCCTGGTGGCCTGGGGCGAGCCTCGCCGGGCGCGCGCATTCGTACTCAAGCTGGTGGAGTTGGCGCCGGAACCCGCCATGCGCTCGCTGGCGGCGCGGCTTGCCCTCGGCTTCGGGTTGCCCGACCAGGCGGTGGCCGCGAGCCGGCTGGCCGGCGTCTATGGCGACATGCTGCCGCAGTCCGGCTGGCCGATTCCAGTCGAGGTACCTGCCGATGGCGTGGATCCGGCGGTCGTTCTCGGCGTCATTCGCCAGGAAAGCAGCTTCGATGTGGGCGCCGCCAGCCCGAGCGGTGCGCTTGGGCTGATGCAACTCCTGCCGTCCACCGCGGAGCACGTGGCGCACAGCCTCGGAGAGCGGGTGACGCTGGCGGCGCTGACGAGCGATCCCTCGCGGAACATCGCCCTTGGCGCTACCTATTTGCGCGAGTTGCTCGACCGCTTCGATGGCTGCTTGCCGCTGGCGCTTGCCGCCTACAACGCGGGTCCGGAAAATGTCAGCAACTGGCTGGCCGAAAACGGCGATCCGCGCAAGGGGACGATCGACATGCTGGACTGGATCGAACTGATCCCGTACGGCGAAACGCGCGATTACGTCCAGCGCGTGATCGAGAGCATCGCGATTTATCAGGCGAAGCTCGCTGAGGATCAGCCATATCCGCTGGCGCAATGGTTGCGTCCCTGACGGAAGGCAGGAAACGGGACGGCAGCGAGCGCGTTCTCTCCGTCACCGCCTGGGACGGGCTTCCACTCTCTGTTCGCGCCTGGGGCCGGCCGAGAGACTGCGACGTCATGCCGCTCTTCTGTTTGCCTGGCCTGGTGCGCACGGGCGGAGATTTTGCGCGCCTGGCCGAGCGCTTTGCTTCACAGCGTCGCGTTTTCGCAGTCGATTACGCCGGGCGCGGCCAATCGGGGAGAAGCCCCGATGTCCGCCGCTATGCGGCGGAGGCGTGCATCCAGGATGTCCTCGATATTACGTGTGCGCTCAATCTCGAGCGGGTGGTGGTCATCGGCGCGAGTTTCGGCGGACTACTCGCGATGGGGCTCGCAGCGGCGCGCCCAGCCCTCCTTGGCGGCGTCGTGCTGAACGATATCGGCCCCGAGATCGGCCAGGCCGGCACCGCCGCAATCCAAAGCTTCCTCGCCGAGTCGCCAGAGCTGCAAAATCTCGAGGCGGCAGCGTGCCATCTCCGTAAGCGGTTGCCACATCTCGGCATCACGAGCGATGACGGCTGGCGCGAATTCGCCCGGCTCACCTACACGCCGGACGGAAACGGGCGCTGGCAGCCGATGTGGGATGTGAAGATCGCACGACTGATGGCTGCCCCGGTACCAGACCTCTGGCCGTTCTTCGGCGCGCTCGTGCATCTCCCGGTTCTCCTGGTACGCGGTGGCTCAAGCGAAATTCTGCTGCCGGCGACGGTGGCACGGATGCAGGAGATGCACGTTGGCCTCCGGGTCGTCGAAGTCCCGGGCGTTGGCCATGCCCCGACGCTTGCCGAACCTCTCGTTTTGTCGGCCCTCGATGGCTTTCTCTCGGCGCGCGACTGATCCCGCGCATCTCTTTGCCGGCGGTTTTGGCTGCGGGAGCGTTTCGCGTGCTCCGGGAACCGTGGCCTCGGCCGCGGCGACGTTGGTTGCGGCGGGCCTGATCGCTGTCTCGCCCGTACTCCTGGCGGCGGCAGCGGCGCTTGCCATCGGCGCCGGGCTTTGGGCCGTTCCGAAGGTTGCTCCTTCCGGTGATCCGCCCTCGGTGGTCATCGACGAAATTGCCGGGCAGTGGGTGGCACTTCTCGGCACGTCCCATGTCAGCGTACCGGCGCTGGTCGGTGGGTTCGTTCTTTTCCGGGCGCTCGACATACTGAAACCCGGCCCGATCCGGGCGGTGGAGCGCCTGCCGGGTGCGCTTGGCGTGATGGCGGATGATCTTCTGGCCGGGGTCATCGCTGCCCTCATCCTGCTGGTCGGCAGAGTCACGTTCGGCGGCCTCATCCCGTAGGGAGCCGTGCGTTTGCAGCGGCCAGCGTTGGCGCTTAGATGGCCGCGACCCTGACGCAACCGGAACCGCGATCGTGCAAAAGTCGAACAGCTCCCCCTTGCCTTCGAACCTGCAATGGGGCGGCCGCTTTGCCGGAGGCCCCTCGTCCGTCATGCAGCAGATCAATGCCTCGATCGGTTTCGATCAGAGGCTCTGGCGGCAGGACATCCAGGGTTCGCTTGCACACGCCGCCATGCTCGCCCGCGTCGGCATCATCAGCGCGGCAGACGAGACGGCGATTCGCAAAGGCCTGGAGGCGATTGCCGCCGAGATCGAGTCGGGAAAATTCGTTTTCGATCCTGCGCTCGAAGACATCCATACGAACCTCGAGGCGCAGTTGATCGCCCGCATCGGTGAACCCGGACGGCGATTGCACACCGCGCGCAGCCGCAATGACCAGGTGGCGACCGATCTCAGGCTTTGGTTGCGCGAGGCGATCGACGGGCTGGATGGGCAGGTGGCGGCTCTGATGCAGGCACTCGCCGATCGGGCGGGCGAATATGCTCACCTGGCGATGCCGGGTTTCACCCATCTGCAGGCGGCCCAGCCGGTTACCTTCGGGCATCATCTGATGGCTTATGTCGAGATGTTCGCGCGCGACCGCGGCCGTCTTGCCGACTGCCGGCGGCGGCTCAATGAATGCCCGCTCGGTGCTGCCGCCCTGGCCGGCACTGCCTTTCCGATCGACCGGCAGATGACCGCCGAGGCACTCGGCTTCGCGCGGCCGTGCGCCAATTCCCTCGATGCGGTGTCGGATCGGGATTTCGCGCTCGAGTTCCTGGCGGCCGCGGCGCTGGCCGCCTCGCATCTGTCGCGGCTGGCAGAGGAGATCGTGCTCTGGGCGAGCCCGGGCTTCCGGTTCATCCGGCTCTCCGACGCCTATACGAGCGGAAGTTCGATCATGCCGCAGAAACGCAACCCCGATGCAGCGGAACTGGTGCGCGCCAAGAGCGGGCGGATTGACGGTGCCCTGGTGGCGCTTCTCACCGTTCTCAAAGGCCTGCCACTCGCCTACGGCAAGGATTTGCAGGAGGACAAGGAGCCGGTGTTCGATGCCGCCGATGCGCTCTCGCTCTCGCTCGCGGCAATGGTCGGCATGGTGCGTGACCTCGTAGCCGATGCGGCGCGGATGAGCGGTATGGCCGCGGAAGGATTTTCGACCGCGACGGATCTTGCGGACTGGCTGGTGCGCACGCTCGGTATGCCGTTCCGTACCGCGCATCATGTGACCGGCCGGCTGGTGGCCAAGGCGGAAGGGCGGGGGGTTTCCCTGGCCGAACTGCCGCTCGCGGAGATGCAGGCCGAGGAGCCAGGAATCACCCAAGCGGTCTATGGGGTTCTTTCGATTGCCGCCTCGATCGCCTCGCGCAACTCGCTCGGCGGCACGGCGCCGGCGCGCGTTGCCGCGGCGGCAGAAGAGTGGCGCCGGAGGCTTGCCGGGTAAGGCCCGCTCAGGCGAAGGAAACCAGCTTGCCCCGTGGCTCGCCGAGCACCTCGTCCTCGCGCATCACGACGTTGCCGCGCACGATCGTCATGATCGGCCAGCCCTTGAGCATGGCGCTGGTAAAGGGGCTCCAGCCGCACGGCGAGGCAAGCCAGCTTTCCTCGACGCGGCGGCGGTGATCGAGATCGACGATGGTGAAATCGGCATCGTAACCGGCCGCGATCCGGCCCTTGCAGCGAACGCCATAGACGCGTGCCGGCCCCGCGCACATTAGATCGGCGAGCCGCGAGAGGCTAAGCCGTCCGGCATTCACCTGATCGAGCATCACCGGAACGATGGTCTGCACGCCGGTGAGGCCGGCAGCGCAATCGGGCCAGGGTCTTTCCTTGGCGGCGCGGCTGTGCGGGGCATGATCCGAGCCGACGGTGTCGACGGTGCCGTCGGCAACCGCGGCCCAGGCGGCCTCGAGGTGGCGCCGGTCGCGAATCGGGGGGTTCATCACCGCGTAGCCGCCGAGCGTGTCATAGGCTTCCGGCGCAGCTTGCGTGAGATGGTTAACCAGGACTTCGACGGTGGCGATGTCCTTGTGGCTTTTGAGGAATGAAAGCTCCTCGGCGGTCGAGACGTGCAGGATGTGCGCGGGCCGGCCGGTCTGGCGCGCCAGGGCCATCAGTCGTCGGGTGCCTAGGAAGGCGGTCTCCTCGTCGCGCCATTCCATGTGCCGTCGATAGGGCTCTCCGGCGTGGAAAAATGCCCGCCGCGCGCGCAGCCGGTACTCGTCTTCCGAGTGATAGGCGATTCGCCGGCTGCCGGCGCGCATCACGCGTTCGAGGCTGGCGTCGTCCTCGACCAGGAGTTCGCCGGTGGAGCTGCCGGCGAAGACCTTGATCGCGCACACCCCGCGCCCTGTCTCCAGCACCGCGAGAGAGGCGATGTTGGTCTTCGTCGCTCCGACATAGAGCCCGATATCGCACCAGGCAGAACGCTCCGCGTAGGCCTGCTTCCAGGCGAGCTGCCCGGAATCGGTGAGTGGGGGCGTCGTGTTCGGCATATCGAACACCGCGGCGAGCCCGCCCAGCACGGCGGCGCGGGTGCCGGTCGGGATGCTCTCGACCGAGCGGTCTCCCGGATCGCGGAGGTGGACGTGCGGGTCGATCAGGCCGGGCAGCACGACGAGGCCGCGCGCGACGATCGTTTCGGCTGCGCTCGCCGCGCCGCCGACGCCGAGGGCCGCGATGCGCCCGCCGGCGATACCAATGTCGGTTTCCTCCACGCCCCAAGGCAGGATCACGCGGCCGCCGCGGATGAGGAGCTCGTAGAATTCAGGCATGCGATCGATCAGCGCGCGGCAAGGGTTGCGAACACATCTCCGGCGGGCGGTAGCCCGATGACATGTCGACGGTGCCAGAGGGCGTAAAAGAGCAGTGTCCAGGCCGCGAATCCTTCGCGCCGGCCGGCGGCGCCGCGGAACAGGGCGATCACGCGCGAAGGTTCTGCGATTTCCTCGATTGCCGGCGAGGCCGCGACCAGGGCGCCGAGCCTGGCACCCGCGGCGGCGATCCAGGCCCCGACCGGGACGGTGAAGCCCTGCTTCGGTGCGAACGGCCGGGCCGCCGGAAGATGCCGTTCGAGCCAGCGCCTGAGCAGCCACTTGCCGCGGCCGCTGCGTACCTTGAGTGCATCCGGCAGGCAGAACGTTGCCGCGGCAACCGCCGGGTCGAGGAGCGGAGTACGTCCCTCAATGCCATGCGCCATGAGGCAGCGATCGAGCTTGAGGAGCAGGTCGTTCGGCAGCCAGCCGGCGATGTCGGTGGCCTGCGCCACGGCGAGGCGCGAGCGGCCGTTCTGCAGTGCTGCCGCCTCGTCCGCGCCAAGCCCGTCCCGCCAGGTTCCCGGGCGCGAGCGGAGCACATCCAGGCGGTCGAAGGTGCCGCGCGCACGCATCACGCGCCCACCCAGCCACCAGGGGCGCATGGCCGTGCGGTAGCGGCCGTAACCGGCGAAGATTTCGTCCCCGCCCTCGCCGGATAAGGCGACCTTGACATCCTGGCGCGCCCGACGGGCGAGGAACCAGCTTGGGATGATCGCATAATCGGCGGCGGGGTCATCCATGCAGGCGACGATCTCGGGCAGATGCTGCCAGACCATCTGTTCGGTGATGCCGATCGTCTCGTGACGCGCCCCGACCGCCTCTGCCACCGCTTTGGCCGCCTTCCGCTCGTCGGCGGCGCCGGGCGCCTCGAAACCGGCGGTGAAGGCAAGCACTTCCTGGTTGGTCACGCGGCGCATCATCGCCAGCACCGCCGAGCTGTCGATGCCGCCGGAAAGGAACATACCGTACGGCACGTCGCTTCTCAGATGCAGCTCGATGCTGTCCGCGAGTGCCGCATCCAGCCGCGCCAGAGCAGCCTCTTCCGTGATCTCTTCCGGCCCGCCATCGGGAAGGGCCGCGATCCGGTGCCTTTCCAGCACGTGCCCGTCGGCGCAAACGAGCGTCTCGCCCGGCAAGAGGCGGTTGATACCTTCGAAGATCGTCTCCGGACCGGTGACGAACTGCATCTGCAGAAGCTCATCCCGCGCCGCCGTTCGCACCGAGCGTGCGGCGAGCCCCGCTTCGAGCAGCGCCTGCGGTTCGGAAGCGAAAGCGAGGCCGTCGGCAATCGGTGCAAGATAGAGCGGCTTGATGCCGAACGGATCCCGCGAGAGCGTGACGGTTCGTGCCGCCCGCTCATGCACGGCGATGGCATACATGCCGCGAAGCGCTTTCACGTAGTCAGACCCGTCGCGGAGCCAACGATGCAGCGCCGGTTCGCAATCGCTCCCGGTTGCGAACCGGACTTCCGGCATGGCCGCGCGGAGTTCGCGGTAATTGTAGATTTCAGCGTTCGCGACCAGCGCGGCGCCGCCGGCGAACAGCGGCTGGTCGCCGCCTGCCAGGTCGATGATGGCAAGGCGCGTGCTGATCAAGGCAATTCTGCCCACCATGGTCTGCCCGGTGCCATCGGGTCCGCGATGTGCCAGCGCGCGGGTGAGCCGGGCCAGCGTTTCGGGCGGCGGCGGTTGGGCATCGTTGCGCAGAATGAGGCCAGCGATGCCGCACATCAGTGCTGCGTCCCCGGAGCGGGAGGCCGGTTGCCTGGGCCGCGCCGGTCAGCGCGGCAGCGCTCGTTCGAGGATGCCGATACCAATTGCCTGGCCGTGTCGTGGTTCGCGAGACGCAGAGTCTAGCACGCCTTGTCGTTATCCGCGCCAGGACCCACGTTCGCCGGCATGCTTCATCTTGCCCATCTTCCTGACCGCGGTGTGCTGGCCATCGCGGGCAGGGATCAGGTGGCCTTCCTGCAAGGCCTGGTATCGAACGACGTGGCGGAGGTTGCGCCGGGTCGGGCGGTGTGGGCCGCACTCCTGACCGCGCAGGGGAAATGGCTCGCTGATTTCTTCATCCTGACCGACGGGGTGCGCCTTCTTGTCGATTGCGAGCGGGCGCACGCGGCGATGCTCATGACCCGGCTCTTGCGTTATCGGCTGCGCGCCGAGGTCGAGATCGCGGATGCCTCGGCGGAATTCCTTGTTTATGCCGCCTGGGGCGGCCAGCCGGATTTTACAACCGAGGTGATCTCGGCTCCTGATCCGCGGTTGGCGGAGGCCGGGTGGCGGCTTCTTTCGCGGGCGCCGCTGGCGGCCAACGCCAGCTTCGAAGATTGGGATTTGCACCGGCTGGCGCTCGGCCTGCCGGATGGATCCCGCGATCTCGAGTCGGAGCGGACGCTCCTGCTCGAAGCCGGATTCGACGAACTTGCGGGCGTGTCCTGGAGCAAGGGCTGTTACATGGGCCAGGAACTCACCGCCCGCACCCGCTATCGCGGGCTGATCAAGCGCCGGCTGGTGCCCGTCATCGTCTCCGGCCCGCTGCCTCTGCCGGCGACACCGGTCGAAGGCGATGGGGCGGCGCGCGGCAGCATGCGCTCCGGCCGGCGCGCGCTCGGCCTCGCCTCGCTGCGTATCGACTCGCTCGGCGAGCGGCTGACCTGCGGGGAGGCGGTGCTGACGCCGCGGGTTCCTGCCTGGATGCGGTTGCGCCCATGAACGCCGCGCATGGCCCGTGGGACCGCTAGCCGTTAGAGTCGTGTGATGACCGAGATGCCGGCCTTCCTCGACCGCCTGCGACCGGATGTTCCGGACATCGTGGTGCCGCGCGCGATCCTGCCGTTCTTCCTTCCCCGCCATCCGGTGCGCGGGCGCCTGGTGCGGCTCGGCCCGCTGACCGAGGCGCTGCTGGGGCGGCATCGCCACCATGAGCGCGTGGCGCAACTTGCCGCCGAGGCGCTCGCATTGGTGGCAGGCCTGGCTTCGGCGCTGCGGTTTCAGGGCTCGTTCAGCCTGCAGATCAAGGGGAATGGTCCGGTTTCGCCTCTGCATGCCGACTGCACCGAGGCCGGGGCGCTCCGGTTCTATATCCGGAGCGACGCGGCACGCCTTGCCGCCCTCTTCGAGGCGCTGCCGGCACCCAGTGCGGCGGACCTGCTGGGGCAAGGCTATCTCGCATTCACGGTCGATCCGGGTGCCGGGCGCGAACGCCACCAGGGGATCGTGGCGCTGAGCGGGGAGAGCCTGGAGGAGATGGCGCTCGCTTATTTCCGGGAGAGCATGCAGCTTGCCGGCCTGGTGCGTCTTGCCGCGGGACGGGGCAGGGATGGCTGGCGCGCCGGGGCGCTGATCCTGGAACGCATTGCCTCAAGCGGGTCCCGGGAACCGGGTCGGGATCGCGAGGACCAGGCGGAGGCCTGGCGAACGGCGACCGCGCTCGCCACCACGCTCTCGGATGCGGAACTGCTCGACGATCGGCTTGCCTCCGAACATCTGCTGTATCGGCTTTTCCACAGCGAAGGTGTGCTCACCGAGGCGCCGCGTGCGCTTGCGTATGGCTGCCGCTGCACGCGGGCGCGGCTCTCGGGCATCCTCGAAGGGTTCGGGATCGAAGATCTCGACCAGATGACCACCAACGGTGCGATCGTCATGACCTGCGAATTTTGCAATCTCGATTTCCGTTTCTCGCGTGCGGAGATCACGGGGCGCGGTCGGGCGGATTGACCGTTGCGGTGGCGAACGTCAGGCTGGATCGGGCGAACCGATTGGAAGGAGCCCCCTGAGATGACCGTCCGCGGGGTGCCGCGCCGCGCCCTCATGCTGCTGGCGGTGGCGGTGACAGGATGTGCAACGGGTGCTCCGAGGGGCGAGAATTTTCCGCCGCTCCGTTACAATTATCTGCCGGTGCTCAAGCTGAACGTGGCTTCGATCGAGATCGAGAACGAATGGCAGCCGGGGGACGAGCCGGATCATGTTGAATCGCTGGCACCGGAAACCCCGCTGGCGGCGCTGCGCCAGATGGCAAAAGACCGGTTGGGCGCTTATGGCACCTCGGGCAAGGCGGTGTTCGTGATCGAGGATGCTTCCCTGGTGCGCGACGGCCCGGAGCTTTCCGGCTCGTTTGCAGTCAGGCTCGATGTCTATTCGGCAGACGGGACCAAAGCGGGCTTCGCGGAGGCGCGCGCCGCGCAGGGCGCGCATGCTCCGTCCGGCGAGGGTGCGGCACTCCGCCAGGCGCTCTACGACCTGACAGGGCGGCTGATGAACACGATGAATGTCGAGTTCGAATACCAGCTTCGGCGTAGTCTCGGGGATTGGCTGGCGCAATCCTCGACGACCCCCGCCGCCATCGAGACCGCGCCGTTGCCGGCGCCGGGCGCAACCGGTGCGGCGCCCGCACCTGCTGCTGCGCCGGCTGGCACAGAGCCCGCACCGGCCGCGGTCCCGCCCTCGGGGGCGGGGCCTCAGCCGGGTATCCTCGGCACGTTGCCTGTCTCACCTGGGCCTGTCTCCCCTGGGCCGGCTTCTCCGGGGCCGGTCCCGCTGCTCCCGCAGGCAGTGAGCCCCTGAGGGAGCCGGCCGGCGGTCCGAGCCGGGAGCGTTCAGGAGGTGGTGTGCGGCAGGCCTTGCGGATCCAGACGGTAGCCGCCGCCTTCGGTGATCAAGAGCCGCGCGTGCGCTGGATCCGGCTCGATCTTCTGCCGCAGGCGGTAGATGTGGGTCTCCAGAGTATGCGTCGTCACCGCGGAGTTGTAGCCCCACACCTCGTTGAGCAGCACCTGCCGCGCCACCGGGCGGCTTCCGGAGCGATAAAGGAACTTGAGAATGGACGTTTCTTTCTCGGTCAGCCGGATGCGGCGGTTGCGGACCGGCTCCTGCAACATCTTGGCGGCCGGGCGGAAAACATAGGGACCGATCAGGAAGACGGCATCCTCGCTGTTCTCGAAGATGCGGAGCTGTGCTCTCAGGCGGGCCAGCAGTTCGGCCAAGCGGAAGGGCTTGGCGATGTAGTCGTTGGCACCCGAATCGAGGCCGCGCACCACATCGGCTTCCTCGTCCGAGCCGGTGAGCATCACGATCGGAATCTTCAGCCCTTGCCGGCGTAGGCGGACGCAGAAATCCCGCCCGTCGCCGTCCGGAAGGCGGACATCCAGGATCAGTGCATCGAAACGGGCGTCCCTGGCAGCAAGCAGGGTCTCCGCCTCGCTCAACGTGGCAGCCTCGACGGCGGCGAACTCACCCTCGACGGCAAGCTGCTCGGCCAAAGTAGCCCGCAATGCGCGATCGTCGTCGACGACCAGAATCGGGCGTTCACCCGCCATCTTCGTTCCTCCTTGCGTCGGCCCGAACCGTCAGAGCCCGGCCGCCCAGCCCCATCTTCTACCAAAAAGTGATAGCCATAAGGCAGGCCCACCGCCTGGTGTCGATCCGGGTGCCGACGGTCCCCACTGCACATGATTCGCTGAGCGGGCGCAAGACAAGCGGAACCGACCCACCATACCCCTGTCCCCGCCGGCGGAGCCACCTTCGCTGGCATGCCGGTTGCTTAGACCCGTGTCGGGCTGACTGTGCAGCCCGACACGGGTCTCGCGCTTTATTCGAGCCAGCGATTCACGCCCTCCGACGATCCCGCCGCGGGCGATCGCGGGCTAGCTTCGCCCGAGCCAACGAATCCGGAGGTGTCATGGTCACTGCAGTTTCCTCCCTCACTCCGCCGAATGCCAATCCCTCCGAGCTTCCGCCGGCGGTCACCTCCGGCGGAACCTTCGACCAGACGCTGCAAGCTACTCTCGACCCGCTGCAACAAGTGCCGGTGCTCGGCACGATCTTCCGGGCCATCGGCGACCACCCGCTGCAAATTCTCGGCGCAGCGGCCCAGGGCTTCGTCACCGGCGGCCCGGTCGGCGCGGCCGTCGGTGCCGGCCTCACCGCCCTCGGCGACCAGGTGAGCGGCGACACCACGGTCGTCCCGCGCACCGAGGCGATGCTCAAGGCGTACGGCCCGCTTGCCGGCGCCTGAGACCATTTTCCCGGAGGTGACGACCGCGCCTGGACCGCGCTCGTGGCGCGCGGCAGCATCGGCCGATGGAACGGGAGGCGGTAGAGGACGGGGCAGCGGGGCGACAGATCGGCCGTTCGCTGAGGCGCCGCGAAGATGTGCGCTTTCTCACCGGTGCAGGATCATTTGTCGATGACGAGCCGGCGGAAGGCGCGCTCTTTCTCTACGTGGTGCGCTCGCCGCACGCGCATGCGTCGATAGAGCGGATCGACACCGCGCGGGCCCGGGACATGCCCGGGGTGGCCGGCGTGTTCACCGCGGCCGATCTCGCTCTCGACGGACTTGGCCCGATGCCCTGCGTCGCCAAAGTGCGGACGGTCACGCCGCTCGTCGTGCCGCCGCGCCACGCGCTGGCGAGGGAGCGGGTGCGCCATGTCGGCGACCCGGTGGCGTTCGTCGTTGCCGACAGCCGGAATGCGGCGCGCGACGCGGCCGAGATGATTGCCGTCGATTACGGAATTCTTCCCGCCGTCGTCGACGGGGCGGCAGCGCTTCGCGATGGCGCGCCCACTCTTTGGGAAGAGGCGCCGGGCAACCTGGCCTTTCTCTTCCGTGCGGGAGACCGGGCGGCGACCGATGCCGCCTTCGGCGCCGCCGCCCATGTCAGCGAACTGGCGCTCGTCAATAACCGTGTGCTCGCCACACCGATCGAGCCGCGTGCGGCGATCGGCCGCTATAGCTCCGAGACCGGGATGCTTTTCCTGATGCTCACCGGGCAGGGCGTGCAGGAGGTTCGCCTGGAACTCGCCAGGGACGTGTTCCACCTGCCTGCCGAGCGCATCCGGCTCTTCGCACCCGACGTGGGCGGCGGGTTCGGCATGAAGAACTCTCTCTATCCGGAATGGATTCTCGTACTCTGGGCGGCGCGGCGGCTGGGCCGTGTGGTGCGCTGGGTAGCCGATCGCAGCGAGGATTTCGTCTCCGACACGCAAGGTCGCGACCAGCATTCGACGGCTCGGCTGGCGCTCGATTCCGAAGGCCGTTTCCTCGCTCTCGCGGTCGAGACGGTGGCCAATCTCGGCGCCTATCTCTCCGGCTACGCGCCCGGCGTTCCCACCAACATGACGGCGATGGGCGGCGTCTACGCCATTCCGGCACTCGCGGTCGAAGTGCGTGGCGCTTTCACCAACACGGTCCCGGTCGATGCTTATCGGGGCGCCGGCAAGCCGGAGGCAAACTATCTCATCGAGCGGCTGGTCGATCTCGCGGCGCACGAGACCGGCCGGGATCCCGTGCGGCTGAGAGAGATGAACCTGGTGACGACGTTTCCCTATCGCAATGCAGCCGGAACGGTGATCGCAGAAGGACAGTTCGCCGCCAACCTCGCGGCCGCGGTCGAGAGAGGCAGGGAGGGCTTTGCCGCCCGCCGCGCCGAAGCTGCCTCCAGGGGCCGGCTCAGGGGCCTCGGCATCGCCTGTTTCCTGGAGACGGCGCGCGGGGCAACCGAGGAGAGTGCTGCGATCCGCTTTCCGGGAGACGGCACGGTCGAACTCCTGCTCGGCACGCAATCGAACGGGCAGGGCCACGAAACCAGTTACGCGCAGATCGCCGCCGATCTTTTCGGGCTGCCGGTCGAGCGGTTCCGCTTCGTGCAGGCGGATACCGAGCGCGTGCCGGAGGGGCATGGCCATGGCGGCGCACGCTCCATGCACATGGGAGGGACGGCGCTCGTTCTCGCCGCCCGCCAGGTGATCGAGAAGGGCGTGCTGGTCGCTTCGCATCTCATGCAGGCGGATCCGTCCGAGGTTGAATTCGCAAACGGCACGTTTCGCCTGCGCGGCGTGAAAGGCTCTCCCGGCATCGATCTTCTGGATGCTGCGGCGGCTGCACAAAGGCGAACCGAACTGCCCGTGGGGATGGCCCCGGGCCTCGATTCCCGGGCGCTCAACCGTTGCGATATCTTCACTTTTCCGAACGGCTGCCATGTCGCAGAGGTTGAGATCGACCCGGAAACCGGAGCGAACAGGCTGGTCCGCTACAGCGCGACCGACGATTTCGGGCGCCTGATCAACCCGTTGATCACGACCGGCCAGGTGCATGGCGGGGTGGCGCAAGGGATTGGCCAGGCGCTGCTCGAAGCGGCCGTCTACGACCCGGCGAGCGGCCAGTTCCTCAGCGGGTCCCTGCTCGACTATGCCCTGCCACGCAGCGACGATCTGCCAGCCTTCGAGATCACGCTGGTGGAAGCGCCGAGCGCGGCCAATCCGCTGGGTGTCAAGGGCTCCGGGCAGGCGGGCGCAATGGCGGCACCGCAGACGGTGATGAACGCGATCCTCGATGCGCTCGCTCCACTGGGCATCAGGAGCCTCGACATGCCGGCGACACCGGAGCGCATCTGGCAGGCGATCCAGGCGGGCAGACGGACCTCGACACCATGAGGAGCAGGCGATGACGCTGCTGCCGGGACGGGAAAATCTGGAGATCTGCTTCGCGCACGTCGCCTATCGGCTGCAGGAGCGCTTCCTGGCGCGCGGAACCGGCATCCGGAGCTTCGAGGTCCGCACACGCGAGGCACTCGAGGCGCGGATCGGTACGGCCGATGTGCTCGTGGTCTCTCTTCTTTGGGATGACGCGCTGCTCGAAAAGGCAGGGCGGCTGCGCTTCATCCAATCGATCAGTGCCGGGGTCGATCAGTACGGACGCGAGGCACTCGCCCGGCACGGTGTGCGCCTGGCGAGTGCGCATGGAGCGAACGCCAACGCGGTGGCGGAGCACGCGATAGCGCTGATGCTGGCACTGGTGCGGCGGCTTCCGGAAGCGCGCGACAACCAGGCGCGGAAGTTCTGGCGCGGGATGATCGGCGATCCGTCGGCGCGGGAGGACGAACTTGGTGGCAAGACGATGCTGATCGTCGGGCTCGGGCGGATCGGGAACCGTCTGGCGCGGCTTGCCAAGGCCTTCGGGATGACCGTGCTTGCGACGAGGCGCGATCCGGCCGCGGGGGCCGGCGCGGCGGACAAGGTGTTTGCGCCGGACCGGCTCGAGTGGCTCGTCGGGCAGGCGGATTTCGTGGTGCTTGCCTGCCCGCTGACCGCGGAAACCACGCGACTGATCGGCGCCTCCGCGCTTGCCCGCTTCCGGCCTTCGGCATTTCTCGTCAATGTCGCGCGCGGCCGCTGTGTCGACGAGCCGGCGCTGATCAAAGCCCTCGAGGAGGGGCGGCTTGCCGGCGCGGCACTCGATTGCGCCGAGATCGAACCGCTGGCGCCCGCTTCGCCGCTCTGGACGATGCCGAACGTGCTGATCACCCCGCACACGGCAGGCGAGACGCGGGCTTACGAAGACAATGTGCTGGACCTGCTGCTCGAGAATCTCGATCGCCTCTGGCGCGGCGAGACAATGCTCCGCAACCAGATCATATGAGCGGCTGTTCTCCTGGGCTGGAGCGCCCCCCCGTGTAGGCTAGTACCAACTTTCACTCATGAGTGACTCACTCACATGACCTCGAAACACGTTACCCTCTCCCTCTGGGAGAGGGCGGCGCGGAGCGCCGGGTGAGGGAGCCTGTGTCACCCATGTGTGATTCCGGGTACTAGACCCGTGTCGGGCTGACTGTGCAGCCCGACACGGGTCTCGCGCTTTATTCGAGCCCGCGATTCACGCCCTCCGACGATTCCGCCTCGGGCGATCGCGGGCTAACAGGCGATCGTGCCTGCCGAGGGTGACACTGTGCCGCAACCTCCCTGGACCGCCTCCAATATAGCGGAATTTCTCGCTTTCTGGCTGAATAATCCCGTCTTGACCCCAGGGTCCCAGGCGGTACTGGAGCGATATTACGCGAGCTATAAAAGGAATTTCGGGAAATACATGCAGCACTGGTACGAGCGGCAAACCGAGGAGCTGACCGAGCTCATACGTTCTTTTGGCAGCCCGGCCGTCCTGGAGGTCGGATGTGGCTGCGGCACGGAATCCCTCTGGGCTGCGCTCCTCGGAGCGCAGGTCGTCGGCATCGACATCATGGATCATCTGCTTGCAGTTGCCAACGAACGAAAGAGCTGGCTGGAAGCGGAAAGCGGCCGGCGGCTGAACTGCAGCTTTCTCAAGAAGTCCATTTTGTCGGCAAACGATCTCGGAGCATTCGATATCATTTATATGGAGCAGTCTTTCCATCATCTTGAGCCGAGATCCGAAGTGGTTCCGAAGGTGGCCGAACTGATCCGGACTGGCGGTTGGCTGGTCGTCTCAGAAGCAAACGCCTGGAATCCCCTCTTGCAGTTGAATCTGCTGAGGCTTCGCGGAACGACCACAATCGCCACTCACGAGGGGCATCCCTGGGGTCACGAACGAGTGATCATTCCGGCAGCGCTGATAAAGAAATTTCGTGATCATGGATTGGCCAAAGAACGGCTCCGCTATTACCGGACATTGCCGAACTTCAAGCTGGGCGAGGCTTTTATTCATATCGAGTCCTGCATTCCGCAATGGGTCAGGCCCGTGTTTACTCACTACAACATTGTCTTCCGGAAGATCCGTTAGGTGCCTCCCGGCATTCGCGAACAGATCCAAAGCATCGAAGATTCGTACGCTTCGCGCCAGGTCCGTATGACTTGCCAGGGCGGGGCAGAGCGATCAAACTGAGATCGCTTTTCGCAGCAGCATGGAAATGAGGGAGGGCGAGGGTGGCGGCGCGTCCGGTTGATGCCTGAGGAAGCCTTGAGAGCGGGGGCGCGGCCCGCCGATGTCCCGCGTACAGACTGGCTCGAGCGCACCCGGGTGATCCTGCCCTCGATCGCTGCCGCGGCGGCCGAGATCGAACGCGAGAGAAGGCTTCCCGAGCGCCTGGTGACGGAACTCAAAGCGGCCGGATTTTTCGGCCTTTTAGTACCGAACAGCCTGGGAGGTGCCGAGCTGGACCCGCCGACGTTCGGTGCCATCCTGGAGGCGATCGCGGGGATCGATGCCAGCACCGCGTGGTGCCTCGCCCAGACCAATGTGTGCAACTCGGTGGCTGCGTTTCTGGCACCCGAAGCGGCGCAGGAAATTTTCGGCCGGGGCAGTCCGACCGTCATCGCCTGGGGCGCCGGCTTCGGTGGCCGGGCCGAAGCCGTTCCCGGCGGCTATCGGGTCAGCGGCAAGTGGTCCTTCGCCAGTGGCGGGCACCACGCGAACTGGCTCGGCGGGCACTGCATCGTCACCGACGGCGGGCAGGAGCGGCGTGGGCCGGATGGCGCCGTGGTCACGCGCACGATGCTGTTCCCGGCGGACTCGACCAGGCTCGTTGATATCTGGCGCGTGATCGGGCTGCGCGGTACCGGCAGTGACGCTTATACGATCGAGAATCTGTTCGTTCCCGAGGCGCATTCGATCTCTCGCGATGATCCGGCGGAGCGGCGCCATCCCGCACCCCTTTATCTCTATCCCAGCAACAGCCTCTACGGCTCGGGGTTCGCGGCGGTCGCGGCGGGTATCGCGCGCGCCATGCTCGAGGCGCTGATTGCGCTGGCGCGGGAGAAAACGCCACGCGCACTCAAAACCAGCATGCGCGCGAGCCCGGTGAGCCAGTACGAGATCGCCCGTGCGGAGGCGCGCATGCGCGCGGCACGCATGTATCTCTTCGGTACCGTTTCCGAGGTCTGGCAGTCGGTGCTGCGCACCGGGCGCCTCGCGCTCGAGGAGCGGGCGGCGATCCGGCTTGCCGCCACGCACGTGATCCACGAGGCGATGGCCGTCGCCGACTTCGCCTATCACTGGGCTGGTGCGACGGCGATCTTCGAAACGAGCCCGTTCGAACGGCGCTTTCGCGACATCCATGCGGTGGCGCAGCAATTGCAGGGCCGGGCATCGCATTTCGAGACGGTGGGCCAACTCATGCTCGGGCAGGAGGCGGATACCTCGTTCCTCTGACAGCCCCTGACAGCGGTCCTATTCTTCCGGCTCGGTCGTGAAGAGAAGCGGATAGCCCTTGCGGCGGCCGGCTTCCGTGCCGTGCGTCGCCTTGGCCTCGGCGACATCCCTCGTGTAGACGGCGACGACACAGGCGCCGCGCCTATGCGCGGTCATCATGACGCGATGCGCCTGCTCCTCGCTCATCCGGAACTCGCCCTTCAGCACGGTGACGACGAATTCGCGCGGCGTGTAATCATCGTTGAGCAGGATCACCTTGTGCAGGCGCGGCCGTTCGATGGCCGGCCGGACCTTCGTCTCTGGCGTGACGGTGATGTTGGTCATCGGAGGACCTCCTCACGATGATGGCTCACTGAGTCTGAGGTTGGCATGGCGTGGACGAGGCGTTCATGCGGCGGTCAGAACGCGAGGAGCTGTTTCAGGAGCGGGCGGAACTTGTTCTCTTCCAGGAGCTTTGCCCAGGCATGATGCCCGTCATAGCCGTGCACCGGTTCCAGGGCGACGTTCGGCAGATCTTTCATGCGCAGTGCATGTTCCGTGTCCACGGGATGCTTGTCGCCATAGACGATGATGACCTTGGGCGGGTTCGGATGGCTCTGATAGAGGGGCAGCAGGTCTTCCATCATCTCGGGGCGGCTGCGTGAAAGCGGGCGCACGGCCGGGAATTTTGCCAGTTCCTCCTCGCTGGCGTTGAGCCGGGTGAAGGGGCTGAACGCCAGGACCCCGCGCGCTTCGATATCGAGCGCGTAGCGAAGGGCGGCATAACCGCCGCTCGAGTTGCCGCTGACGAAGACCTGGGTCGCGCCGAGCTTCTTGATGACCCTGCGCAGCCCGGCCACGCAGTCTGCGTAGCTACCGCCCAGCCCCTCGATGCCGGCGACGTGGAACAGCCGGGTCGTATCGCGCAGCATGACAAGATGGCAGTTCGGCACCTCGAGGAACGGCGGCACCGACCAGAAAGCCTCGCCGACGCCGCCGAAGGCGACGATGACCCGCGTCGCCGCCCAGGAGCGGGCGATCATCACGTCCGTCGGAGGCCGGACGGGCACGCCGCGCGAAAGGCCATCCACGGCTATCGTTTCGATATCATTAGGATCGTCGTACGGCGGCGGGCGCAGAATCTCCAGGCGGTCGCAGGCCCAGGACAGCCACTCGAGTGGTTGCAACTGGCCCTGTGTCTGGTTGAGGCTCTGGATGATCTCCCACGCATTGTCGATGTAGCCGTGCCGCATCAGGTCGGCGACCCCTTCCAGTCGCGCCCTGATGGGTTGGTTCTCGCTGTAGGCGTTGAAGAAGGCCTTGCTGATCGCCCGCGTCATCACCATCGTTGCGTATCCTAGCCGGCCGGCCGAGAAAAAATGCTTGGCCCATCTCCGAATTTAAGCTTCAACATGGTCGCCGCCCCAGACTTCCGATCGATTGGTCTCAGAATAGCGATCCGCCCGCAAAAGTGTCAACTTTCCGGCGCCGCGCGCAGAGCGTCGCTTAAGGCCTGGCCCGGCATGGATGCCGATAACGATTCGATTATGGAACTACCCGCGGGGTCGCCGCGGCGGTTTGCATTCAGAAGCGCGTTGCCGCAGATATAGCCCCAGGTCATGCAGGGACCGATGGTCGTACCGGCGCCGAGTGCGCGCGTGCCGATCGGATTTGCCATTGCGTTGCCGGCACAGTAAAGCCGGCCGATGAGGCTCCCGTCCGCCCGCAGTACCTGGCCGTTCGGGTCGGTGCGCGCCCCGCCCTTGGTACCGAGGATCGAGCGGTTGAGCGGAATGGCCAGGAAGGGCGGCTCTTCGATCGGGCCGAGCGTGGGGTTGCCGGCACCGCCGCCGGGCCCGGCCTTGCTCCGTTCCCATGCACTTTCTCCGCGGTGGAAATCTGTATCCCTTCCGATGCGGCAAAATCCGTTGAAGCGTGCGACCGTGGCGGCGAGCGCTCTCTCCGGCAACCCGGCGAGCCGCGCCAGGCGGCCAAGATCAGGCGCCCGGCGGATCCATCCGGGCTCTTTTGTTGCGTAATAACGGAACAGCAGGGAGCGGCGGAGGAAGCGGCGGTCGGCAATGACCCAGGCCGGCAGGTGCCTCGGCTGGCCGCTCGCCGGGTCGCGGGAATCGAGCGCCTCGCCGATGTTGTAATCGTATTCCGAGACGAACCGCCGCCCCTCCCGGTTGACCACGATGGCGTGCGGCTCGGCCTGGAAAATCGCCGGCAGGGCGTGCGGCCGGCCTTCGTACCGGGTGGGGAGGGTCGGATAGATGTTTGCCTGGTCCATCCGCTCAAGCCTCGCTCCGACACTCGCCGCCAGCCGTTGCCCATCGCCGGTATTGCCTGACGGGCTGCCCAGGCGATCGAGCGGGCCCGGGAAGTATCGTTCCCGCAGATCCGGGTCCCATTCGAAGCCTCCGGTGGCCAGCACCACTCCCGAGCGCGCGAGAATGCGACGGCGCGTGCCCTGGTGCTCCACGGCAACGCCGCTGACCGAGCCGTCGGCCGCGTCGGTCAGAAGCGAAACCACACGATGATCGAGGGCGATGCGGCAGCCATGGTCCAGGCAGCCTTTCAGCAAACCGACAACCAGCGCATTGCCCTGGCCGGCAGCGCCGGTCAGAAGGCGCCAGAAGAGCAGCGGTGCGAGTTTCACCGCTGTCCGGATCGGCTCGTGATAGAGGTCGAAACGCTGCATCTCGAGGTAGCTGAACCGGTGCGGGAGGGTGGAGCGCCGGATGCAGCGGCCATAGGGCCCGACAAGACTCCGGCGCAGCGGATGCGGGGACAGCATGCGCCCGCCTTGCATGCCGCCCGGCGCCTCTGCCTTCGGGTCTGGCTCGCCCGTCAGGCCATAGCGCAAGGGAGTATGCCGCTCGACAAAGGCGAGCATGCGCGGTGCCTCGGTGACGAAACGTTGCCAGAGCGCATCTTCCGTCTCGGCCCAGCCGGCCGGCGAGGCGGCCCGCAGGTAGGCGAGCGCCTGCGCTTCCGAATCGGCGATTCCGGCGGCCCGGGCATGATGGTTCGCAGGAATCCAGGTACCCGCACCGGACATCGCGCTGGTGCCGCCGATGCGGCCGGTTTTCTCGAGGATCAGAACGCCGAGCCCGCCGACCGCAGCGGTCAGCGCGGCGGTCAGTGCCGCAGCGCCGGACCCGGCGATCACCACATCGACAGTCTCGCCCGCTTCGTCCACCCTGCCAGAGCCGCCGCCGGAAAGCACGAGTTAAGCCCCGGTGGCCGCCCAGGCAAGGGCCTGCGGCCGGGACGGCGTGGCGATGCGAAAGGAGAGGGCCGGATGTCCGTAGCAGATGAGGCGGGTGGGGTGGTGCTGGCAGCGGGGGAGGGAAAGTCCTTCTGGCAGCCGGTGCCGGCCAATGGCTATGCAGCCATCAAGCTCTCTCCCGAGAGCTGGGATGGCTCCTTCTCGATGGGCGTGCAGGTGGTGGCGCCCCGCTCCTCTATCCGCACGCATACCCACGATCGCCATGACGAGGCGATTTTCGTCTGGCAAGGCCATGGCCGTGCGCTGGTCGGCGGCGCCGAACATCGGATCGGACCCGGCAGCACGATCGGCCTGCCGCGGAACGTCGAGCACGGCTTCATCAACGATGCCGACGAGGAGCTCGCGTTGGTCTGGGTCATGGCTCCGCACGGCCTGGCCGAGTTCTTTGCCGCCATCGGCCGCCCGCGCCGGGAAGGAGAGTCCACGCCGGCGCCGTTCCCGCGCCCGGCAGATGTTGCGGCGATCGAGGCCGCCACTGTTTTCAAAGTGAAACCTGTCTGATCGGGGAAGCAGGGTCGAGACCGGGTCCTTCCGTGCCCAAAATAGCCGCAACCGCGTGCTTGACCGGGCCTCACGGGGCGGATTGACTGCTTCCGCAATTCTGGAATGACGGGCATGGCAGCCAGTGCGACGAGGCGGCCGGGAAGCCGGCGGGCCGTGCCGCGACGAGCGGCAGACAGTGCCGGGCGCGCCTATGCGGCGATCCGGCAATGGATCATCGAATTCAAGCTGAAGCCTCAACAGCGGGTGAACGAACTCAAGCTCGCAGAAGCCCTGTCTCTGAGCCGCACCCCGGTGCGCGAGGCGCTGAACCGGCTGGCGAGCGAAGGCTTCCTGGTGTTCACGCCGAACCGCGGTTTCTTCTGCCGCTCGCTCGATATCGCAGATCTGGTTGCGGTTTACGAGGTGCGTTCCATTCTCGAACGGGGCAGCTTCGAGCTGGCGTGCCAGCGCGCCTCGAACGCCGGCATCGCGGCGCTGGCGCGCTTCTGGGGGGAGGCGCTGATCCGCTTTCGTCGCGGTGACCCGGATGAACTGCTGAGCCTGGATGAAGCGTTTCATCACCAGCTTGCCGAGCTATCCGGAAATTCCGAGATCGTGCGCCGGATCACTGCCATTCATGCCCGCATCCGCTTCGTACGCCGCATCAGCCACGATCCGCCGGAGCCGCGCAGGATCGCCGAGCATAGTCGCATCGTTGCCGCCCTCAAGGCGCGCAACGCCGAACTCGGCGCGCGCATCCTGGCGCAGCACATTGCGCTCTCGGTCGAAGATGCCAGGCTCGTCTTGAAGGAAGCGCTGTTCCGCCTCTATGTAACCGAGCCGGCTCCGCTCGGCCGCCGCGCTGCCTGACGCTTCCTTTTCGGCCGTTGTCTTGAGGAGAGTATGCGGGTCGATACCGCCAGGCGCCATCATTGGCGCCAAATCTCCCGCGAGCCGGAAACCGGGACTGAGCCGCTCGCCGGCGACGCAGAGGCCGATATCGTTGTCGTTGGCGGCGGCTTTACCGGCCTTTCGGCTGCACTGGCCGCAGCGGAGGCGGGCAGCAGCGTGCTGTTGCTCGAAGCGGAATATATCGGCGCCGGCGCCTCCGGGCGCAACAACGGAATGGTGGTGCCGCAGCATTCGCGTGCCAACCCGGCGATCGTCGAGCGCGCGCTCGGAAGCGCGTTCGGGCCGCGCTACAATGCGATGGTTGCCGGCGCGGCGGCGGAACTCTTTTCGCTGATCCGTCGGCACGGCATCGATTGCGATGCCGTGCAGCAGGGCTGGATCCAGCCCGCCCACTCCGAGGCAACCCTGGCGCAGGCGCGGATCATTCACGCGGAATGGAAGGCGTTCGGCGCAGCGGTTGCCTGGTTCGACGCAGCCGAGCTTGCAGCTCGCCTCGGCGCACCCGGCTATCTCGGTGGCTGGCAGGCCCTCGAGGGCGGGCACATCAATCCCTATCCCCTGACCCAGGGTCTCGCGCGTGCGGCCATCCGGGCGGGAGCCCGCTTGCTCGTCAATGCACGCGTCCGGGGGCTCAGGCGGGATGGGAGTTATTGGCGGATCGAGGCCACGGGCGGGGTGGTGCGTGCCAGGACGGTCCTGATCGCGACCAACGCACTCGGAGCCGCGCTATGGCCCGGGCTGATCAGGACGATGATTCCCGTCAAGCTCTATCAGACGGCGTCCAGCCCGCTTTCGGACAATCTGAGGCGAACGATCCTGCCCGGGAATGTCGGATTTTCGGATCTGCGGCGGGAGATCCGCGCCTTTCATTACGATCGCGACGGGCGGCTGATCAGCGGCGGGCGGATGATGTTCTGGCAGGACGCAGCCGAACGCGGGCGAAGGGCGGTCCGGAACGGGATTGCCGCCACTTTTCCGGTCATCGGCGAGATCGCGGTCGAGGACTATTGGGAAGGAATCGTCGGGGTGACGCCCGATCGGCTGCCGCGGCTGATGCGGCTGGCTCCGGGTGTCCTTTTCTGCGGCGCCTACTCCGGCCGTGGCGTGGCGCTCGGCTCGGCACTCGGACGCCGGCTCGGGCAATTTCTCGCCGGCGCCATCGCCGAAGCGGATCTCCCCTTGCCGGTGACGAGCCTGCGCGCCATCCCTGCGCACGGCATCCAGGTGCTGGGCGCGCGCCTGGTCCGTCCGTGGCACCTCTTGCTCGACCGGCGGGACGAGCGCCTCGTGAAGCGAAGGAGTTAGCCGATGCACTGGAGCCGGAGCATCACAGTGGTCGGTGTGCATGCCGAAGGCGAGGTCGGCCGGGTGATCACCGGCGGCGTGCTGCCGCCGCCGGGAAAGACGATGTTCGAGCGGATGGCGCACTTGCGCGATGCGGACGATTCGCTGCGCCGCCTGCTGCTTTTCGAGCCGCGTGGTGCTGCGAATCATTCGCTCAACCTGATCACGCCGCCCTGCTCGCCGGAGGCTGATCTTGGCCTCATCATCATGGAGTCTCGCTACTACGTGCCGATGTCCGGCTCGAACACGATTTGCGCCGTGACGGCGGTGCTCGAAACCGGCATCCTGCCGATGCAGGAGCCAGAGACACGGCTGGTGCTGGAGACGCCGGGCGGGCTCGTGCCCGTCACGGCGAGTTGCCGCAACGGACGTTGTGAGCGCGTGACGTTCCGCAACGTGCCTTCCTTCGTGTTGCATCGCGACCGCACGGTCGAAGTTGCCGGGCTTGGCACCGTCCGGGTCGATGTCGCTTACGGCGGCATGCTCTATGCGATCGTCGATGCGGCCCCGCTCGGCTTCGCGATCGTACCCGGCGAGGCACGCGACCTGGTGGCCGTGGGCGAGTGGATCAAGGCGGCGGCGGCCGAGCAGCTTCCTTCCGTGCATCCGGAGAATGCCGAGATCCATACCGTCAACCAGACGCTGTTTGCCGGACCGATCTCTGCAACAGCGGAGGGGAAAACGGCCCGCAACGCCGTGATCATCTCACCCGGGCGGATCGATCGTTCGCCTTGCGGAACCGGCACCTCTGCCCGCCTCGCGTTGCTGCACGCACGCGGCGAGATCAGGGAAGGCGAAACGCTGGATCACGTCTCGATCATCGGCACGCACTTCCTGGGCATGGTGGAGGGAACGACGCATGCCGGAGACGTGCCGGCAGTGACGGTCAGCATCTCTGGACGCGGCTTCGTCACCAGCATCGGCCAGTACGGCCTCGACCCGGCAGACCCGTTCCCGGAAGGATTCACCCTTCCCGATACGTGGTTTGCATGATGCGATATTGTAACAAAATGGCGCGCCCCGCACCGTTACGGAAGGAACGGGCACGGAAGGGGCGGGCCGCCGATGTCGCGCCGGGAAATTCCCTCCGGCCAGTCGATCGTGCGTACCGCCGCGTAGGCGCGCCTCTGTGCCTCGGCGAGGTCTGCACCGGTGGCCGAAACCGTGAGCACGCGGCCGCCGGCCGGCAGGAGCCGGTTTTCGACGCGGCGCGTCGCCGCATGGAAGAGCTGGACGCCGGGCAAGAGGGCCGCTTGTTCAATGCCGCGAAGCTCGCCTTCGGGCGCTGGTGCCTCGGGATAGCCGCGTGCGGCGAGTACCACCGCCACTGACGCGCCCGTTCGCCAGCGCAGATCGAAATCGCCGAGTTCTCCGTCACAGGCCGCGAGCAGTGCTGCGAGCAGGTCCGAGGCCAAGAGCGGCAACAGGGCCTGGCACTCGGGATCCCCGAAGCGGACATTGAATTCGATCAGCTTCGGCCCCTCTTCGGTCATCATCAGCCCGGCGAACAGGATGCCGCGGAACGGCGTGCCACGCTTTGCCAGTTCGGCCAGCGCCGGGCGCACGATCCGCTGCATCGCAGCCTCGGCGAGCGCGGGCGTCAGCGCCAGGGCAGGAGCGACGGCACCCATGCCGCCGGTGTTCGGGCCGCGGTCACCTTCGCCGGCACGCTTGTAGTCGGTGGCAGCGCCGAGCGGCACGACATGCGCGCCGTCCGAGAGTGCGAAGAGCGAGACCTCCGGGCCGGTGAGGCACTCCTCGACCAGGACCACCCGCCCTGCCTCGCCCAGCCGCCCGGCCTCCATGAACTCTGCAATCGTCCCCTCGGCCTCGGCGATGCTGGTGGCCACCACCACGCCTTTGCCGGCGGCCAGTCCATCCGCCTTGATGACCAGTGGGGCGCCTTGCCGGCGACACCAGGCGCGGGCGGCGGCGGGGTCGTCGAAGCGGGCAAAGCGCGCGGTCGGAATGCCGGCGGCCTCTGCGATCTCCTTGGTGAAGCTCTTTTCCCCCTCCAGGCGCGCCGCCGCCTTGAGCGGGCCGGCGGCGCGAATCCCCGCCGCGAGGAGCGCATCGGCGAGCCCGGCGACGAGTGGCGCCTCGGGCCCGGGGACGACGAGATCGACCGCGTTGGCGCGCGCGAAGGAAACGATCGCCGCCGTATCGAGCGTGGCGATCGGGATGTTTTCGGCGACCGAGGCGGTGCCGGGATTGCCCGGCGCACACCAGAGTTTCCCCAGGATCGGGCTTGCCGCCAGCGCCCAGCAGAGCGCGTGCTCGCGTGCCCCCGATCCCACTACCAGGACCCGCATGAAGTTCCTCCTCGCCGATTCCGTGCCCGGCCATAGTGGCCTATCGTGCCGGCATGGCCGAGATCGTTGCCAACATCCCCGAATACACCGTGAGCGAAATCTCCGGGGCCGTGAAACTGACACTGGAAACCGCATTCGGCAGGGTGCGCGTGGCCGGCGAAATCACGGAGGTCCGGCGTTATCCCTCGGGGCATCTCTATTTCTCTCTCAAGGACGAGGGGGGAAAGCTGGCGGCAGTTGCCTGGAAGCCGGCCGTGGCGCGGCTTGGCGTGATGCCCGAGAACGGCTTGGCGGTGATCGCAACCGGGCGCATCACGGCCTACGGGGAGCGTTCGACCTACCAGCTCATCGTCGAACGCCTCGATTATGCGGGCGAGGGGGCGTTGCTGGCGCGGATCGAGGCGCTGCGCCGGCGGCTGGCCGAGGAAGGCCTGTTCGATTCGGCAAGGAAACGCGCTCTGCCCCTGCTGCCACGCGTGATCGGCGTGATCACGTCGGAACAGGGCGCGGTGATCCAGGATATCCGCACCACGATCAAGCGTCGCTTCCCGCGCCCGATTTTGCTCTGGCCGGTCCCCGTTCAGGGCGAGGGCGCGGCGCGGCGAATCGCCGCCGCGATCGCCGGCTTCGGGGCACTGCCCGCCGCGGGCCCGATCGCTCGTCCCGAGGTGCTGATCGTCGCCCGGGGCGGCGGCAGCCTCGAGGACCTGATGGCCTTCAACGACGAAGGCGTGGTGCGTGCCGCCGCGGCAAGCCCGATACCGCTGATCTCGGCCGTCGGCCACGAGAGCGACATGACGCTGATCGATTTTGCTGCCGACCAGCGTGCGCCGACACCGACGGCGGCGGCGGAGATGGCGGTTCCGGTGCGCACCGAGCTGGTTGCCGATCTCGCACAGTGGGGTGTGCGGCTCGACAGCGCGCTCGGACGGCTGGTGCAGGAATCGCGCCTTCGCCTGGAACGCGCCGCGCGCGCCCTGCCGGATTTGCCTGGCCTGGCCGGAATGATGCGACAGCGGCTCGATGATCGTGGCGAACGGCTCTGGCTCGCGCTCCGCGCGATTCGCGAGGCGCGGCGTGCCGCTCTGCACGGCTGGGCGGTGCGTTTGCCGGATCCGCGCGCCGCACTCGCCGCCAACGACGCCCGGCTCGCGCAGTTCTTCCTGCGCCTCGGGGCCGGCCTCGAACGCGTGCTGGCGGCGAGCCGCGGCGGCGCCAGAAGCCTCTCGTGGCGGCTCTCGCCAGCCCTCTTCGATTCGCGCCTGCGCGAAGCACGGGCACGGCTCGAGGGCGCGGGTGCGAGGCTTGCTTCCCTATCCCCCGATGCCGTGCTCGCCCGCGGCTACGCGCTCGTGTTCGACGCGTCCGGGCATCTCCTCGCCCGGGCGAGTGGGATTAAGCCCGGGTCGGCGCTGGCCATTCGCTTCGCAGACGGAACAGTGGCGGCAAGGGCCGCCCGCCCCCCGGGGTCACGCCAGGAGAGATTGCCTCTCGTGGAATGAGCGGGAGGATTCATTCGCCGGCCGCTCTTGCCTCGATCCGCGAAAGGCCGAGGGCGAGCAGGATGCCGAGCACGATCAACCCTGCGGTCAGCCCGACCACGCCCTGCCAGCCCGCGCCGGCCCAGAACAGGCCGCCGACCGAACCGACAACGCTCGAGCCCAGGTAATAGAGAAAAAGATAAAGCGCGGAGGCCTGTGCCTTGGCGTGGCCGGCCCGCATGCCGACCCAGCCGCTGGCAACCGCATGGGCGGCAAAAAAGCCGAACGTCAGGACCGCGATTCCGAGAATGACGATCTCGAGCTGCGAAGACAGTGTCAGCACGATCCCTGCCAGATCAATCATGAGCGCTGCGCGAAAGATGCGCGGCCGGCCGGCGCGCGCGGCCATTTCGCCCATCGTGGCAGAGCCGAAGACGCCGGCGAGATAGACGGCGAAGATGAGCCCGACTTCGGCCTGGCTCAGAGAGAACGGCGGGGCGAGCAGCCGGTAGCCGATATAGTTGTAAATCGCAACGAAACTGCCCATCAGCAGGAAGCCCTCGACGAAGAGCCAGGGCAGGACGGCATCCTTGAGGTGCCAGCGGTAGGCGTCGAGAAGCGAGCCAAGGGCGAGCGGCCGCGGCCGGAAGTGGCGCGATGGGGGAAGCAAGGCTGCGAAGGCGAGTCCGCAGCAGATGCCGAGGCAGGCAACGAGGGCAACGGCGATCCGCCAGCCGTAAAAGTCGGCAAGCACGCCGGTGATCAGCCGTCCCGCCATGCCGCCGATGCCGGTGCCGGCAACGAAGAGGCCCATCGAAAGCCCGATGGAACGAGGTTCCATCTCCTCTCCGACATAGGCCATCGCAACCGCCGGCAGCCCGCTCAGCGCGATCCCCATCAAGGTGCGGAGGAGCAGAAGTCGCGGCCATGTCGGCGCGGCGGCCATCGCCAGCGTGAGCATCGAGGCTGCGAAGATGGAGGCCATCATCACCGGCTTGCGGCCGAGGGATTCGGAAAGCCCGCTCATGAGCAGCATCATGATCGCCAGCACGAGCGTGGTGAGAGAGAGCGCGAGGCTGCTTTCGGCCGGGCCGACGTGGAACTCTACCGAGAACAGCGGCAGGATCGGCTGCACCGTGTAGAGCAAGGCGATGGTCGCGAAACCGGCGGCGAAGAGGCCGAGATTGCTGCGCAGGAAGAGCGCCGTGCCGGGTACGATATGGGGGGGAGCGCTCTCCGGTGCGCCGGTTTCGGGCTGGCGTGCTCGGGCAGTGTTTTCGTTCTGCTCCATGCAAAATTCCCGATCGCCTGCAGGGCACAAGATTGAGCGCCGACGCCGAGGTTGTCCAATTCGGTGCGGCGCCGGCCGATGCGGCGTGCCTCTTTGAGCGCGTGAGCGGGCGTTTACGGAGATGCAATCAGGCTGTGTCATGACCGGCGGATACGAGGCCGCCGGGACTGAGAACCATCCGCCCGCTGATGCACCGTCTGCATGCGATGCCGCCGTACGGACAAGGTGCGTGTCCGTTGCCGCGCAAAAAGCGCGAAGCCGCTTTGGCCGCCACCGAGGCCGGCCTGGCGAATGCGCCCGGCGATGCGACGCTTCTGTTCGAAAGGGCTGCCCTGCTCGATCGGCTTGGCCGTGCCGAAGAAGCACAGGTCGCCTATCTCGATCTCCTGCGGGCTCTGCCCATTCACGCGGACGCGCTGATCAACCTCGGTTCCCTGCTCCGCCGCCGCGGCTATCGACGCGCCGCCCGCCTGCTCTATGCCGAGGCGGTGCGGCAGCATCCGACACGGCCGGCCGGGCATGTCAATCTTGCCCATCTTCTGCACGAAGCGGGCGAACTTCTTGCGGCGCGCCGGCATTACGAAACAGCGCTGGCGCTCTCTCCCGCGCTGGTCGAGGCTCATCAGGGGCTTGCCAACCTGCTCGACGACCTTGGCGAGGACGGGGCGGCACGCTTTCATCGCGAGCAGGGCTGGCGTGGGCACGCGGTGGTGGCGCGGCCTTATCGCGGCATCGGCCCCCCGGTGCGCGTGCTCCTCGTCATCTCGGCGGCGGGCGGCAATATCCCGACCGCTTCCTTCCTCGATGACACAATTTTCGAAATGACAGCGCTGGCCGCCGAGTTCTTCGAACCGGACCGGGCGCTGCCGCCGCACGATGTCATTCTTCACGCGATCGGCGACGCAGATCGGTGCCGCCCCGCACTTGCCGCGGCGGAGCGGATCGTGCGCGCCTCATCGGCGCCGTTGATCAATCCGCCGGCGCAGGTGGCTGCCACGGGTCGGCTCGAGACGGCGGCATCGCTCGGCGACATTGCCGGGCTCCGCGTTCCTTCGACCGCACGAATACCGCGCGCCGAACTTGCCGGTCCGGACGGAGAGGCCGGGCTTCGCGCGCGCGGATTCGCATTCCCGCTGCTGCTGCGTGCACCCGGCTTCCATACCGGCCGGCATTTTCTGCGCATCGAGACGCCGAGCGAGCTTGCTCCTGCCGTTGCGGCGCTGACAGGCGAGGCGCTGCTGGCGATTCGCCTTCTCGATGCAAGGGGTGCCGACGGCCTCTTCCGCAAATATCGGGTCATGATGATCGACGGCCAGTTCCATCCGCTGCATCTCGCGATTTCGCGGCACTGGAAGGTGCACTATTTCACCGCGGAGATGGCCGGGAATGCCGCGTTTCGCGCGGAGGAGGCGCGGTTCCTTGCCGACATGAGAGCGGTTTTCGGCCCGCTCGCCATGGCTGCACTGACCGCTCTTCGGGATCGTCTTGGCCTGGATTACGCCGGCGTGGATTTTACGCTCGGGCCGGGCGGGGAGGTGCTCCTGTTCGAGGCCAATGCGGCGATGGCGATCGTGCCGCCGGACGCCGATCCGCGCTGGGATTACCGGCGCCCTGCCATCGAGCGGGCATTGGCCGCCGCCCGCCGCATGCTGACCGGGCGGGCGTGATTCGTTTCAGGCCGCGGTGGCGAGCGCCGGATCGAAAAGAGAAAGGAGCGCCGGAACATCGCTCGCCGGTCGCGGCCGGCTGAAGAGATAGCCTTGCACTTCCGTGCATTTCTCCGCCGAGAGCGCAGCCAGTTGCTCCTCGGTCTCGACCCCTTCGGCGATGGTTGTCATGCCCAGGCTGGTGCAGAGGCCGGTGACCGCGCGCACGATGGCGATGCTGTCCGCGCGGCAGGAAAGCTCGCGGATGAAGGATTGGTCGATCTTGATTTTGTCGAAACGGAAATTCCGGAGATAACCGAGGGACGAATAGCCGGTCCCGAAATCATCCATCGAGATGCTGACGCCGAGTGCACGGAGGCGGCGCAGCGAGCTGAGGGTTGCTTCGCTGTTCTCGATCATCAGGGATTCGGTGATTTCGATCTCAAGCCGCCCTGGCGCGAGGCCAGCTTCGGCCAAGGCACCGGAGACGGCGGGGACGACGCCGCCGCTCAGGAAATGGGCGGGGGAGAGGTTGACGGCGACGGCCAGTGTGTCCGGCCAGGCGGCGGCCTCGCGGCATGCGGTCTCAAGCACCCACTCATCGATTTCGGTGATCAGGCCGGTTTCCTCGGCGAAAGGGATGAACTCGGCCGGCGAGACGAGACCGCGTGTCGGGTGATTCCAGCGGATCAGCGCCTCGAAGCCGCTCACGGTGCGGGTCTCGAGACGGATCACCGGCTGGTAGTGCAGCACGAACTCTCCGGCGGAAATGGCGCGGCGCAGGTCGCGCTCGAGAGTACGGCGCCGCTCGATCAGGGCGTCCATTGCGGGCTCGAAGAACCGGTAACGGCAGCGGCCTTCGGCCTTGGCGCGATAGAGGGCGATATCGGCATTCTTCAGCAGCGTATCGGCATCAGTGCCATCCTGGGGTGCGACGGCAATGCCGATGCTGACCGCGACCGTGATCTGCTGGGCGTCGAGCTCGAAGGGGCGGGAAAGTTCTTCAATCAGGCGCGCGGCGAGCGCCGTTGCGTCGGCCGGCTGGCGGACGCTTTCCTGGATGATCGCGAACTCATCGCCCCCGAGACGGGCAATCGTGTCGGTCTCGCGCACGAGCTGGCGCATGCGGATGGCGACCGCGCGGAGCAGCCGGTCTCCGGCCGGATGGCCCAGGGAATCGTTGATGGCTTTGAAATGGTCGAGGTCGAGGAAAAGCACGGCACAGGGATCGGCGCGCTTGGCGCGTGCCAGCGCGTCCTCCAGCCGCTCGTGCAGCAGCACACGGTTGGCAAGGCCGGTGAGCGCGTCATGGCGGGCCATGTGCGCGATGCGGGTCTCCGTACGGCGCTGCTCGGTGATGTCATCGTGGGTGGAGACCCAGCCGCCGTCCGGCATCGGTTGATGGCGGATGGCGAAGGTGCGGCCATCGCGGAGCTCCACCACGGAGTCGTTCGGTATATTGCTGACCGCGACCTTCTCGCGCCAGGCAAGATATTCGGCGCGGGTCATCGCCGGAAAGCTGCCGGCTGCGAAGCGGCGGTCGACGATTTCGCAAAGATGCGTGCCCGGCTTCAGATCTTCGGGTGAGATCCGATACATCTCGGCATAGCGGCGGTTGGAGATGATAAGCCGCTGCGCGCCGTCGAAAAAGCAGAGCCCCTGGCTCATGTTCTCGAGCGCGGCGAGGAAGCGCGCGTTTTGCTCTTCGAGTTCGGCCACGAGCTTTCCGACCTCCTTGTTGCGCGCGGCGCGCTCGCTGGTCATCCGTCGTTCGCGCGCGAGCGCACGGGTTTTCATGCGGTCGATCCGCCTGTAGGCGATGCTTACGGCGTGGGCCAGCGCCGCGAGGTCGACCTCTCCTTCAGCCGTGGTGGCGGCCGCAAGCTGGCGGGCAAGTCGCGGGTGGAGCACCGGATTCGCGCTCAGCGAAACGGCGGGGCGAGCGCGGAGGGGCCGGGGAAAAGGCGCGGTCATGTTCCCTTACGGCTGGACACGGCTCACGAAGGGCGGTCTGGCTTCGGGGCGAGATTAAGCGGATGTTGGTGAACCGGGGGTTAACCCGGATTGGCCGCAGTCGATACGCGGTTGAGCGCCAATGAGAGGCGCGGCGGAGTGCGCAGCGTCTGGAGGATCACGCAATAGCGCTCGGTTGTCGCCAACAGGCGCTCGAGGACAGGCGTCTCGGCATCCGTATCGAGTTCGAAGGTGAGGCGCACTTCTGTCAGGCCTACCGGCACCGCCCGGTCCACTCCGAGAGTACCGCGTGCGTCCCATTCCCCTTCGGCGATGATCCGGCCATGGCGGAGTACGATTCCCATCGCCGTTGCAACGGCGGTCAGCGTGACCCCGGCGCAGGCGGCCAGCGCCTGCATCAGCATGTCTGCCGAGCAGGCAAGGCTGCCGTCTCCGCCGGTGGCAGGGTGCAGGCCAGCCTCGATCGCCCTTCCCGCGGCAGAGACGAGGCAGGAGAGGGTTTCTGGATCGAGAGTGGCCTCGGCCCGGGCCGGCACGCGTGCGCTCTCCGCTGCCTCGCGGTAGCGCGCCTTGAGAGGAGCCTGCAGGCTGCGCAGCGTGGCCGCGTCCATCATTTCCCCTTCCTCGGCCGCGCGCTGTTCTGGGCCGGCGAGGTGCCGGCGGTCAATTCCTGCGTCAATTTCCCTGGGGCGGATCGTTCAGAGCGAGGTGCCGGGCGGGCCGGCGGGGCCGCAGCGCCAGCGAGCCAGCCGATAGCCCTGCAAATCGAGCCGGTCGCGCAACATGTCGGCGGCGATGACTTCGGCGGCAGCCATGCAGCTTATGAGCGAAGGGTAACCCTGTTCGAACGGTGGGCGCACGGTCATGCAGGTGTTGCCCGAAGCGGCCAGGCAGAAGGTGAGGACAAGCTGGATCATCGTGTCGGTCTCCCAGAGGTCGCGCTCAGCGGAAGATATTGTGCCGGCACGCCAGAGTTTCCTTCATACCCACGAGAGGGTGTAGCGGGCCACCGGGGCGGGGCATCGCTAAGCCTCGTCGGCGGCGAACAAGGCCGCATTGCCGCCGGCGGCGGCCGTGTTCACGGATAGAGAGCGTTCTTCCGCGAAGCGATAGAGGGTGATCGGCCCGCCCGCCTTGGGACCGGTTCCGGAAAGCCCGTGGCCACCGAACGGCTGCACTCCGACCACGGCGCCGATCTGGTTGCGGTTCACGTAGGCGTTGCCCACCGACAGCCGCTCGACGATGTGCCGCTGTACACTCTCGATCCGGCTGTGCACGCCGAGCGTCAATCCGTAGCCGTTGCCGGCGATCGCATCCAGCACCTCGTCCAGGCGGTCCGCAGCGTAGCGCACGACGTGCAGGACCGGGCCGAAGACCTCGCGCTCGAGGGAGGCAGCGTCGCCGAGGGCAAAGGCGCGCGGCGCGAAGAAGAGGCCGTGTTCGGTAGCCGGCGGCAGGGAGAGCGCAAAAAGCGGCGCGCCCATGGTTGCTGCATAGGCGGAAAGGCCTTCGCGCGCCGCTTCATCGATCACGGGTCCGATGTCAGTTGCCGGGTCGAGCGGATCGCCGATCACCAGCATCTCGGCCGCGCCGGCGAGCATGGTGAGCACGCGCTCCGCGATTTCCTCCTGGAGGCAGAGCAGGCGGAGTGCGGAGCAGCGTTGCCCGGCCGAGCCGAAGGCGCTTGCCAGCACGTCCGCGACCACCTGTTCGGCGAGGGCGGAGCTGTCGACCAGCATGGCATTCACGCCGCCGGTTTCGGCGATGAAGGGCACGATCGGGCCCGGCCGCGCGGCGAGTTGGGTGGCGATGGCGCGCGCGGTGTCGGTGCCGCCGGTAAAGGCGACGCCGGCGATCCGCGCATCGCCGATCAGCGCCGCCCCGACGCTTGGCCCGTCGCCGCAGAGGAGTGCGAGCGCGCTTTCCGGCACGCCGGCCTGGTGCAAGTGCGAAACGGCGCGCGCGGCGACGAGAGGCGTCTGTTCGGCCGGTTTGGCGGCCACCGTGTTGCCGGCCGCGAGCGCAGCCGCGATCTGGCCGGTGAAGATCGAGAGCGGAAAGTTCCAGGGCGAGATCGCAGCAAAGACGCCGCGCCCGCCGAGTTGCCAGGTGTTGCGTTCACCGGTGGCGCCGGGAAGAATGCGCGGAGCGGCGAAATCGGCGCGCGCCTGGAGCGCGTAATAGCGAAGAAAGTCGGCCGCTTCGCGAATTTCGGCAATCCCGTCGGCGAGCGTGCGGCCGGCCTCGCGAGCGAGCAGGAAGAGCAACGCTTCGCGGTCAGCCTCGATGCGATCCGCCGCCGCTTCGAGAAGAGCAGCACGCGCCGTTCCGCCCGCGCGGTCCCATTCGCGCCAGCCGCCGGCGAGGCGGGACAGCGCACCCTCCATTTCGCCGGCGGTTGCGTCGTGCGCGATGCCGACCAGCAGGCGCCGGTCGGCCGGGCTTCTGATTTCGCGCGGGGTGCCGGCGCCCGGGAGGGAGAAATCGCTGCCGGCCAGGAGCCTGATGTCCTCGATGATGGCCGGAGCGACGGCGCGGTCGGCAAGATCGAGACCGGCCGAATTGCGCCGGTCCGGATAGAGGTCGCGCGGCAGCCTGATGCGTGGGTTGGGCGTGGGCCCGACAGTTGCGAGTCGCGCCACGGGATCGGCGATCACCGCCTCTTCCGAGACGGCAGGATCCACGAGGCGATGCACGAAACTGGTGTTGGCGCCGTTCTCGAGCAGGCGGCGCACGAGATAGGCCAGGAGGTCTTCGTGCGTGCCGACCGGCGCATAGACCCGGACCGGGCAATCCGGGCCGACCACGCCCGCATAGAGCGATTCGCCCATGCCGTGCAGGCGCTGCATCTCGAAAGAGCCGGGCGCCGCCAATTCGAGGATCGAGGCGAGCGAATGAGCGTTGTGGGTGGCGAAGGCCGGCATGAGCGTTGGGCGGGCGAGCATCTGCCGTGCTGCGGCGAGCCACGAGACATCGGTTGCGGCCTTGCGCGTGAACACCGGATAGTCGGGATGGCCCTGAAGCTGGGCGAGCTTGATCTCGGTGTCCCAATAGGCGCCCTTGACCAGTCGCACCGGCACGCGGTGGGTCCCGGCGATGCCGCTCACCCAGTCGATCACTGCCGGGGCGCGCTTCTGATAGGCCTGCACGGCGAGCCCGAGGCCGTCCCATCCGGCGAGCGTTGGATCGGCGAGGACGGCGGCAAATATGTCGAGGCTGATCTCGAGGCGCTCCGCCTCCTCGGCATCCATGGTGAGGCCAATGCCGGCCGCGCGCGCTGCGTGCGCGAGCGCGCCGAGCGAAGCGATCAAGGCCGGCACGCAACGACCTTCCTGCAGCGGCTCGTAGCGCGGATGGAGGGCCGAAAGCTTGACGGAAATGCCGGGCCCCTGGACCGGCCCGCGGCCGGCCGCGACCCGCCCGATGGCGCCGATCGCATTGGTATAGGCGTCCTGATAGCGCTCGGCGTCGGCGATCGTCCTGGCCGCCTCGCCCAACATGTCGAAGCTGTAGCGCCAGCGCCTGCCCTCGCCCGTTTCGGCTCGCTCCAGCGCCTCCTCGATGGTGCGGCCGAGCACGAACTGCCGCGCCAGCACGCGCATGCCGCGCCTCAGTGCGGCGCGGATCACCGGCTCGCCGAGCCGGCGCACGACGCGCCCGATTGCCGCCGGCATGCTGTTCCGCTCGGTTCCTTCGAGGCCAAGAACACGCCCGGTCAGCATGAAGGCGAAGGCGGAGGCATTGACGGCCAGGCTGTCGGCGCGGCCGAGATGCGCCTGCCAGTCCCCGCCACCGATCCGGTCTTCGATCAACCGGTCGGCGGTCGCCGCATCGGGGATGCGGAGCAGGGCTTCGGCGAGGCAGAGCAGCGCCACGCCTTCGGCGGTGCCGAGTCCGAATTCCCTGAGGAATCCGCTGACGTCCGCGCCCGGCCGATAGGCTGCGCGTGCGGCCCGCACCAGGCTCTTCGCACGCGCTGCGATGCGCCCGGCCTCCTCGGGTGGCGCACTCGCTGCCGCAAGAAGCGGCGCCAGGACCTCCGCCTCCGGCGCGCGATGAAGCGCGCGCAGCGCGCTGCGATCGTCCGGCCTCAGCTTTATCGGGGCGTCGGGCACCTGCCTATTCTGCCACGTGGGGCAGGTGCGGGAGAGGGGTGGCCGCGGCACAGATTCCGGCTGCAAAGCGGGGTCGTCGTCGGCCCCGGCCTCGATGGCGCCGCGATTCAGCTCTCGCCGCGCTCGATCTCCTGCTCGAGCGCGGCAATTTCCGCGTCGCTGAAGCCGAAATGATGCGCGACCTCGTGCACCAGCACGTTGCGCACCAAGGCCGCTAGGTCGACCCCGGTCTCGATCCATTCGAGCAGGATCGGCTCGCGATAGAGAAAAATCGTATCCGGCATTCGCGCCGGATCCGAGATGCTGCGGCTGCCGAGCGGCGTGCCCCTGTAAAGGCCGGTCAGATCCCACGGGGACTCGAGGTCCATTTCGTCGAGGGTCGTCTCGTCGGCCTGCTCTTCGACCATGATGCCGACGCCCTCGAGATGCCGGGCGAGACGCGCCGGGATCGCAGCCAGCGCCGCTTCCGCGAGACGGGTCAGGTCCTCGAGGGAAGGGGGCGTGGTAAAGGAACGAGGGGCGGGCATGGCCGCATCGGGGCAGCCCCCGTCGCGAACGTCAAGGAGGAAATCGATGACGGAAACGTTGAATATCATCGCCCGCGAGAAGCTGGCCAGAGATTGTCCGCAATGGCGGAACGTCACCGGTCGGGACGCCATTCAGCGGAGCTTCCGGTTCGCCGATTTCTCGGCAGCCTGGGGCTTCATGAGCCGGGTGGCCTTGCTGGCCGAACAGCACGGACATCACCCGGAGTGGTCGAATGTCTGGAACCGCGTGGAGATCACGCTCTCGACCCACGATGCGGGTGGGTTGACGGAACGGGACGCGAAACTGGCCGGCGCCATCGATTCTCTGCTCGCCGGCCGCGCTTAGGCGGCCTCGCTCAGCCGCGCAGGCGGGCCACCGTTGCCGTGGTCGAATAGCCGGGCAAGAGCCCGGCCAGCATCACCCGCCCGCCCCAGCCCTCGACCTCCGCCGCGCCGACCACCGTCGCGTGCGTGTAATCGGCACCCTTGATGAGAAGATCGGGATGCAGCGATTCGAGCAGGGCAAGCGGTGTGTCTTCTTCGAAGATCGAAACGAGATCGACCGCGGCGAGGCTTGCCAGCACCGCCGCGCGTGCCGCCTCCGGCTGCACCGGGCGTGCCGGTCCCTTCAGCCGCCGCACGCTGACATCGCTGTTGAGGCCGACAACCAGCCGATCGCAGGCGGTGCGCGCCTGCTCGAGGAGATGGACATGCCCCGGGTGCAGCAGATCGAAGCAGCCGTTGGTGAAGCCGATCCGCCAGCCCTTGCGCCGCCAGCGCTCGACCTGCTCCGCGGCGGCCTCACGGCTGACGATCTTGCGGAGCGCGCTGCCGGATGCGGTGAGCGCGGCCAGCAGTTCCTCGGGCCGCGCCGCGGCGGTTCCCACCTTGCCGACGACGATGCCGGCTGCGATGTTAGCAAGCCGTGTCGCAACGGGCAGCGAGAGCCCGGCGGCGAGCCCGGCGGCGAGCGTGGCGAGCACGGTATCGCCGGCCCCCGAGACATCGAACACTTCTGCGGCCTCGGCGGGGAAGTGCTGTGCGCCAGCGGCGTCGACGAGCGTCATCCCGTCCTCGGCCTCTGTCACCAGCACGGCCCCGAATCCGTGCGCCGCGCGCAGATTTCCTGCCGCATCGATGAGCGCCTCTTCGGAGTCCAGCTTCATTCCGCTCGCAAGCTGCAGTTCACGACGGTTCGGTGTGATGATGTCGGCCCCGGCATAGCGGTGATAGTCGGTTCCCTTGGGATCGACGATCACGCGCCGGCCGAGTCGGCGTGCGGTAGCGATCAGGGCGGCGGCGGTTTCCTTGCCGATGACGCCCTTCGCATAATCGGAGAGGACGGTGATGGTGGTGGCTGCCATGGTGTCCGCAGCAATGCGCACCAGCCGCTCCGCCAGCTTCTCACCGATCGGGGTTGCCTCTTCGTGGTCCGCGCGCAGCAGTTGCTGGCCTGCCGCGATGTAGCGAACCTTGCGCGTCGTGGTGCGCCCGCCCTCGACCAGGAGCCAGGGTTCGACACCAGGCTGGCCGCCGATCAGGCCGGTCAGTTCGGCGCCTGCGGCGTCATCGCCGACGACCGAAACGAACGCCGAGGCACAACCGAGAGTGGTGAGGTTGCGGACGACGTTGCCGGCGCCGCCGGGCATGACGGCTTCGCGCTCCACCGCGAGGACCGGCACCGGCGCCTCGGGGCTGATCCGCCGGACCGTGCCGTAGATGAAGCGGTCGAGCATGACATCACCGATGACGGTGACGCTGCCGCGCTTGAGTTCGGGAACGGCCTGAGCCAGTTCGGCCTGTGCCGGCGTCGAGCCGGCGGAAGGTGCACGCCTGTTTTCCATCGGGTGAGGTGGTATCAAAGGAGGCAGAGAGCTGCCAGAGCTTCGCGTAGCGGTTCGGGAAGCCGCCCGACGCCGGTGGCGGGGCGGCGCATCGAGAGATCCGCCGGTGCAGCGGACGGCTCCAGGTAGCGCCAGCCCTGGAACGGCTTTACCTGGCGTGCCTCGACCGCCACCAGGTCAGGGTCGAGGATCAGTGCGCAGGCAGGACCGCCGTCCGCGGCCGGCACCTCGACGATATCGATGAGCTTCTGCCGCGCTCTCAGCGTGCCCGAAATCACCCAGTAGAGTGAACCGCCGGCCAGCAGCTCCGGGCTTCGCCGCGGGAAATTGCGCGTGCGATGCCGAAGCGGCGGGTCGGTCTCGAGCCGCGCCTGCTGGAGGCGCCGGAGATGCGCGAGGTCGCGAACACCGACGCAGAGCTTTACGAGGTGCAACATCGGCCGTTCCAACGTGTCGAGTCGGTCTAGCGCAGCGTGAGCGGCACGCAAGCAGAGAGGGTTGGAGACGGGGCTGTGCTGCGCCGCTGGCATGGGTCGATCGGGCGCGGCCGGCAAGGGGAGTGGCAAGTCCGCCGGCAATCGTTGGGGGCTCTCAGCCACGGTGGGTGAATCTCGTCAAACCGGCACGAAAGACCTGTTCGGAGAGTGGAAGCGAAGTCCCGGCGCAGTGCTTCGCGGATTGCTGCGCACATTCCAGGGGGTGCCGGCACGGCCCGGGAGGAGGCACGATTATTGGCCATCTATATTGAAAAAATGACGACCGTTATTGATGATATATCTCTCTTTACTTGCTTGACCAGGAAACCGCCCCAAGATTGCCCCTCCCTTTGATGCAAGAAACAGTGGAACAGGCACTCCGGTCGTGTATTTACTTGTCGCGTGGCTGGATTCGCGTGCCGGGAACCTGCCGCATTTTCCCTCCGCCGGCGCCGGGTGTGCCGCAAGAGAAGGCAACGCCCAAAGGCAGCAATGATGGACAACGAACAGAGACCCACCCTTGCCGGAACCGATTCGCCGGGCTCCGCGGCTGAAACCGAGGCGGCCGAACCGCCCGATCCTCCATCCTCTCTGTCGCCACGCCTCTTTCCGCCCACGGTCAAGGAAAGAGAGCGCGGCGCAAGCTTCCCGCAATCCGAACGTTCGCGCGCATTCCGCCGCCGCTTCTTCCCGGATGCCCCGTCCTCGCTCTGGAACGACTGGCGCTGGCAACTGCAGCATCGGATCCGCGACCTGGCGGGCCTCGCCCGGGTGATCCGCCTCTCGGCCGACGAGCGGGCAGCAGTGGCGCGCCATACGGGGCCGCTTCCGGTCGGGATCACGCCCTATTACGCGAGCCTGCTCTCGGAAACCGATCCGGATCAGCCGCTCCGCCGTACGCATATCCCGGTCGGCGGCGAATACCTCAGGACCGAAGGGGAGGCAGACGATCCGCTGGGCGAAGATCATGACTCCGCGGTGCCGGGCCTCGTGCACCGCTATCCGGATCGCGTGCTGTTCCTGGCCACGGGATTCTGCAGCACCTATTGCCGCTATTGCACCCGCAGCCGGATGGTAGGCGGGGGTGAATACACTTTCAGCCACGGCCAGTGGGAGCGCGCGATCGCCTATATCGAGCAGCACACGGAAATCCGCGATGTACTGCTCTCCGGCGGAGATCCGCTGACGATCGCAACCGAGAAACTGGAATGGCTGCTGGCGCGGCTACGCACCATACGCCATGTCGAGTTCCTTCGCATCGGCACCAAGGTGCCGGTGGTGCTGCCGCAGCGAGTGACCCGGGATCTCACGCGGATGCTGCGCCGCTATCACCCGCTGTGGATGAGTCTCCACTTCACGCATCCTGACGAACTGACGCCGGAGGTTGCCGAAAGCACGGCACGGCTGGCGGATGCCGGCATTCCGCTCGGCAGCCAGACCGTGCTGCTCAAGGGCATCAATGATTCCGTGCCGGTGATGCGTGAACTGATGCATGGGTTGCTGAAGCTGCGCGTGAAGCCCTATTATCTCTACCAGTGCGATCCGATCACGGGTTCCGCGCATTTCCGCACCCCCGTTGCCAAGGGGCTGGAAATCATCGAGGGATTGCGCGGCCACACCAGCGGCTATGCCGTGCCGCACTTCGTGATCGATGCCCCCGGTGGTGGCGGGAAGGTCCCGCTGGTGCCGAACTACGTCGTCGAAAGCGGTGAAGGCCGGCTTCTCCTGCGCAACTACGAAGGCCATATCTACAGTTATCCCGACGCTTGAGGAGTCGGCGATGCGGATCGGCCTGACCTACGATCTGACCACGGATTGGGCGGGGGAGGGACTCGACGCGGAGGACCTCGCCGAATTCGACCAGCCGGAAACGATCCAGGCGGTGGCCCGGTTTCTCACCTTGCGGGGGCATCGCGCCGAACGGATCGGCCGCGCGCAGGCACTGCTGCCACGCCTAGCGAGAGGCGAGCGCTGGGATCTCGTGTACAATATCTGCGAGGGCCGGCACGGGACGGGACGCGAATCTCTGGTGCCGGCACTCCTGGAGGCGTACCGCATCCCTTACACTTTCAGCGATCCGCTGGCGCTTGCGGTGGCGCTGCACAAGGGCTTCACCAAACGCCTCTTGCGCGACGCCGGCGTGCCCACGGCTCCCTTCGCGGTGCTGTGCTCCGCAAGCGACACGATCGATCTTTCGTTTCCCCTTTTCATCAAGCCGGTGTTGGAAGGTACGGGCAAAGGAATCAGCGAGGCGAGCGTGTGCCACAATCGCGCCGAGCTTGCCGCGCAGGTCACGCGGCTCGTTGCAAAGTTCCGGCAGGATGTGCTGGCCGAGAGCTATCTGCCGGGACGCGAATTCACCGTGGGCGTGCTTGGCACCGGCGAATCGGCGCGCATCATCGGCGTGATGGAGATCCGGGCCGGCGCTACTTACGGGTTCGAAACGAAGAAGCACTACCAGGACCATGTGAGATACCGGCTGGCGGAAGATGCCGAAGCGATGGCGGCAGGCCGGGCGGCGCTCGCCGCCTGGAGGGTTCTCGGCGGGCGCGATGGCGGCCGGATCGACCTGAAAAGCGACGCCGAAGGTCAGCCGATGGTGCTCGAGATCAATCCGTTGGCCGGGCTTCACCCGGTTGATTCCGACCTCGTGATCCTGGCCTCGTTGGCTGGGCATTCGCACGAATGGCTGCTGGAGCAGATATTTTCGGAAGCGTCGGCGCGCAACGGCCTGGCGTGGAATGCCGGCACCTTGCGAGAGATCTACGCCGCGGACTGATACCGACGAGCCGCTCTTCAGGGAAAGGCCTGGCGCTGACGCGGAGAACGGTGAAGCGCCGGTTGGTTCGAAATGGCGCTCAGCCAACCTCGCGCATCGCGCGTCCCACCAATGCAAGCCCGAGATCGATTTCCTCCTCGCTCACGGTGAGGGGCGGGGCGATCCGCATCACGCCGCCCGACGATCCGGCGCGGACGATGTTCGCGGAGAGGCCGAGCGCCAACGCGCGATCCGTCACCGCATCGGATAGCTCAGCCGCAGTGCGGCGGCTTCCTTTTGTCTCGTCGATGAACTCGATGCCGAGAAGCAGCCCCCGCCCACGCACATCGCCGATCCAGGAATGCTCTGCTTTGAGCGCGAGAAGCCCCTCCTTCAGTCGCGCGCCCATTGCTTTCGCGCGCCCGGCAAGCCGATCGCGGATGACGATCTCCAGCACTTTGCAGCCGACTGCAGCCGGCAGAGGATCATTCACGTGCGTGGTGTAGAACAGGAAATCGCGCGCCGCCGCGGCCTCCGCGATCCCGGCCGTGGTCAGCACCGCGGAAAGCGGCAGCCCGGCGCCGAGCGTCTTGGAAAGGACAAGGAAATCCGGCACCACGCCATCGCGCTCGAAGGCGAACATCATCCCGGTGCGGCCAAGCCCGGTCTGCGCCTCGTCGATGATGAGCTTCATCCCGCGTTCCTCGCACTTCAGCTTGAGCGCCGCGAGATAACCTGGCGGAAGCTCGATCACTCCTCCGCTCGAAAGGATCGGCTCGGCAATGAAGGCGGCGAGGTTGCCGCTCGTCTGCCGGTCGATCAGCGCAAAGGAATCATCGAGTTCCGCGCGCCAGTCCACACCAGGAAAGCGCGGCCTGAAGGAACGCGGCGGGGGAATCGCGAACGAGCCCGCCGCCGGCGGGCCGTAGCCGCGGCGCCCCGCCTTGTAGGTTGCCGAGGCGGCGCCTCCGGTCATGCCGTGCCAGGACTGGGTAAAGCCCACCACCTCCCACCCGCCGGTGACGAGCTTGGCCATCTTGATCGCCGCTTCGTTTGCCTCCCCGCCGGTCGAGAGCAGCAGCACCTTGGGGAGATCCGGCACGAGCGACGCGAGTTGCTCTGCCAGATCGACGACCGGCGGGGACAGCATCGAGGAGAAGAGATGATCGAGCGTCCGCGCGGCGCTTCCGATCACATCGGCGATCTCCGGATGCGCATGCCCGAGGATCGCGCTCATCTGGCCGGAGGTGAAATCGAGCAGCTTTCGCCCGGCGGCGTCGTAAACGAACGAGCCCGCCGCGCGCACCGGCACGAAGGGCACGAAACGGCCGCCGAACTCAAGCATGTGGCGCCGCGCCCGTTCCCAGAACAGTGCCTCCGTGCCAGGTCCCGGCCCTTCCATCGCCTTTTCTCCTTCTGCAAATCTCAGGATAGTGGCCCGATGCGCGCCGCGCGTTCCTCGATCGCGTCGAGCATCGATTCGGCGAGCAGGCGCAGCGACCTTCGCAGCCAGCCGCGCCGCCGCGGGCGGAAAATGCGCGGCTTGGCCCGCTCCCCGCCCAGCCTGCGGACCAACTCGTCGATGTCGGCAAAGCCGTCGATCAGGCCAAGGTCAAGTCCTTGCTCGCCGAGCACCGCACTGCCGTCGAAGATCTTTTCCTCCTGGCCGGTCAGCCGGCTGCCCCGCCGCTCCTTGACCCAGGCCTTGAATCGAAGATGCAGCGCCTCCAGAAGCTCGTGGGCGTAGGCAACGTCCTCCGCGCGTTCGGGCAGAAACGGGTCGAGCCGGGCCTTGTGCACGCCCGCCGTGTAAAGCCGCCGCTCGACGCCGATACGCGCGATCAGTTCGGAGAATCCGAAGCCGCCGCCGAGCACGCCGATCGATCCGACCAGGCTCATCGGGTTGGCATGAATCCGGTCCGCCGCGCAGGCGATCCAGTAGCCACCCGAGGCGCCGATGTCGCCGATCACGGCGTGCACTTCCACCTTCGCCTTCTCGGCACGGCGACGGATCAGCGTTGCGATCAGGTCGGACTGGACGGGCGAGCCGCCCGGGCTCTCGATATCGAGGATCACCGGCCGGCCCTTGGCCGAGGCGAAACCCTTTTCGATCAGCGGCCGCGCGCTCTGCAGGTTGAGTTGCCCGAGGCGGGTCGCGATCAGGCCGTGCAGCTCGATCACGTTGATACGGGGCTTCCGCCAGAACAGCATCAGCTCACCTCACCGAGCAAAACGCGTGCCGCGTGCACGCCGCTTTCGAAGGCCCCGCCCAGCGTTCCGGCGAGCCGCTCATGGCAGGCCTCGCCCGCGAAGACGAGCCGCCCATCCCCGAGCGGCCGGCCGAGGATTGCCCGCGCGCCGGCTTGCCCCGGTCGCGCATAGCAATAGGCGCCGCGCACCCATGGGTCAGCCTCCCAGTGCGTCACCAACGCGGGGAGCGGCGCGAACAGCCGATCCACGCGGGCTCCGAACATGCTTCTGAGAGTTGCCAGCGCGAATTCTCCGGCTGCATGATCTCCTTCTCTCGCAAGCTCCCACGCCGCCGAACCGCCGATCCAACCCTGCACATAATTCCGCCCGTACGGCCAGCACTGGAAGACCATCAGAGCCTCCCCTCTCCGATCCAGCCTTTGATCCAGAGAACAATGCGCCGGCAGATCGAGCCTGTCTTCGCCGCGCGCCCGCAGCACCACTTTCAGGGCGAGCCCCATCGGCAGGGCGCTAATCGCGGAGGCGGTCTCCGCCGGCAAGACCGGCTCGAAGGCAATCGTGCCCTCGGCCAGCACGCCCGTCGAGACCGTCACGATGCAATGTCCGGCCGTGAGGGTGCCGCTGTTCGTCACCACCGCGACTGGGCCGTCCCATCGCACCCGCCTTGCCGGCACACCGAGCCGGATCTCGAGCCCGACGCCAAGCCGGCGTTGAATGAACGCGCCAATGCCGCCTTCCGGCACCAGGTTGCTGCCGGTGAGCTGGTTGGCCCGCCAGTCACGGAGGCTGATCGCATCGGCATCCGCGGCATCAATCACCGGGCCCTCCCACGCCTCGACCGTCAAGGCCCAAGGATCATCGGGAAGAGAGCGCGCGACGGCGGCAAGGCTCGCATCCGGCCGTCCCGGCTCGAGCAGCTCGTCCGCCTTGGCACTGAAACGATCCCAGGCGGCGGCGTAATCGGCAAGCTCTGCCGCGTTGGCCGGCCTTGCGCCTCTGAAGGTCCGCTCGGTCCGGATGGCGTCGCCGTTGAGCAGTGTTTCGCCCGCTGCCTCGGCGATCGGAACCAGCGGGTTCGTTTCCGCCGCATGCAGCCACTGTGCGCCCATGTCGAACCAGGTGCCGTCGAGAGCGGGGGGAAATGCGGTCCAGGCGCGACCGCCGATCCGATTGCTCGCTTCAAGGACAATGGCTCTTTGCCCCGCTGCTTGCAGCGTGCGCGCTGCCGCAAGCCCGGCGACCCCCGCACCCACCACGACGACATCGCAATCGATCATCTCTTCCGCCGCACGTCCCGCTCATACCCGCCGCGCCGGCAGAGGCCTTCCCGGCGCCGGCGCTCCGGAAAGAGCAATGCTCCCTTGGCACGCGCGCGAAAACATCCCCCTTGGCGAATCTGCGAAACCGCGCCGGGGCGCCGATTGCGCCGTCAGGCCGAAGGCGGGATGATTGGCCAGCCGGGCGATGAGCTTTCAGGGCACGGGAAAGGGGGCCAGGATGGCGTATGAAGGCATGATTGCCGAGACGATCTCAATCAACGGCGACAAGCACGAGTTCATCTCGGCCTATGTCGCGCGCCCGCTCGGGCCAGGTCCATTCCCGGGCATCGTGCTTCTGCATCACGCGCCCGGGTGGGACGAGTGGTACCGCGAGGCCACCCGCAAATTCGCCCATCACGGCTATGCCGCGATCAGCCACAACCTCTACCATCGTGCCGGCGAAGGCAAACCCGACGATATCGCCGCCAAGGTGCGCGCCGAGGGCGGCGTGGCGGACGCGCAGGTGATCGGCGACACCGAGGGCGCGGTGGCGTGGCTGCGCGCGCAGCCGTTTCTCAACGGGAAGGTTGGCGTGTTCGGCACCTGCTCGGGCGGGCGGCAGGCTTTTCTCTTCGCCTGCCACACGAAGAGCATCGATGCTGCCTGCGAACTTTGGGGCGGGCGGGTGGTGATGAGCAAGGAGGAGCTGACTCCGAAGCAGCCTGTCGCACCGATCGCGTTCACGACGGATCTGTCGTGCCCTCTGCTTGGCCTGTTCGGCAATGAGGACCGTGCGCCGACGCCCGAGCAGGTCGATCAGCACGAGGCCGAGCTGAAGAAGCACCACAAGAGCTACGAATTTCACCGCTATGACGGTGCCGGCCACGGCTTCTTCTATTACGACCGGCCGATGTACCGTATCGAACAGGCGCTCGACGGGTGGAAGAAGGTGTTTGGATTTCTGCAGAAGCACCTGGCCGCCTGACGCGGTTATGTGCACCTCGATCGTCGAGATCGTCGGCGCCGAGGGCGCCGGCAAGGGCGAGGGCGGGTGGTTTCCTGTCACGAAGGCGGTTGTTTCCTACGACCACCCGCACCATGCCCTGCTCGAGGACGCGATCAACATCGACTTCGTGAACCCTGCCCTCGGGCCCGGCGCGCGCGCCGCGGTCGAATTGACATTGCAATCGGCGAGGGATCTCGGCGCCGCGCTTGCGAGGGCGATCGCAGCAGCCGAGCGGGAAGAAAGCGCGCGCTCGCGGCAAGTGTAGCGGCGGCCTTGCATCCGATCGGCTTGGGCCGGTTCATGGCGGTCGTGTCGGCGGCGTTTTCTCACCCGGTCCTTGGTGCTCTGAAGCTTGGCGGCCGGGGCGAGCCGAGCCCGCCGCTCCCGACCCAGCCCGCCTTCTCAGGGGTCGAAGCCGGCGGCGACTGTTAATTCGAGGGGGAAGCTTCGGTGCTTCACAGATTCGCAACTGGTTTGCGCCCATAGCTGCCATTCGATCCGGCGGCGCTAATCATTTAGCAGTTTGCTGAAAAACCCCTTGCTGCGACGCGGAGCGAAATGATTCAAGTCGGTGGCAACCGCGGGGCGTGTGATGCGGGGTAGATTCCGAGATCGGGCTGGCTTGTTTTCTTATATCGCACCGGAGGCACGGATACCGGTCGAGCATCCGTTGCGGCCGATCCGGGGGTTGGTTGGCGACACGCTCGAGGAGA
>JASHOA010000018.1 GCA_030041375.1 Acetobacteraceae bacterium | reverse complement strand
GCTGCACACGGCTCAAGCTCAGCCGATCGCGGATCAGGCTGAGTTTCACGTCGAACTGATCAATTTCAGCCGATCGCGGCATCGGTAGCGTGACCTGCACCGCCAAGGGGTACCTGGAAGCCTCTGAGCCGATCGTACAACACGTGCATGGGGCTGGAAAAGACGCTTGGGATCGCGACCGGATGTCCCGACCATGGTGCCCTTCACGTGCGGGTGCCACCGATGGGCCGCCATGGGAACGGACGAAAGGCCGCTGCAAAGAAGGCAGACGGATGTCCCGGTGCCGGGGTTCGCGGTTTATTCGAGCCCGCGATTCACGCCCTCCGACGATTCCGCCTCGGGCGATCGCGGGCTAAGGAGGGCGGAACCGGGCACTGGCGCCTTGTCCGGATGGATGCATCCGCGCTAAAGGCGCCCGCTCACGCCGCACCGGGCGCGGGCGTGGTGGAACTGGCAGACACGCCAGATTTAGGTTCTGGTGGCGCAAGCCGTGGGGGTTCAAGTCCCTCCGCCCGCAGTGAGCCCCATTCCGGCGAGAAGGAACGATCCGACCATGCAGGTGACTGAAACGCTCTCGGAGGGGCTCAGGCGCGGCTATACCGTGACCGTTCCTGCCGACGATCTTGAGGCACGCCGCAAATCCAAGCTTGCCGAACTCGGGCGGGGCCTGAATTTGCCGGGCTTCCGGCCGGGCAAGGTGCCTTCTTCGGTGGTGCGCCAGCGCTACGGCGCGGCCGTGATCAGCGAGGTGCTGCAGGAGTCCGTTCGGGAGGCCACCGAGACGATGCTGACCGAGCGCGGCCTGCGCCTCGCAACGCCGCCGAAAGTGGATGTCCTGGTGCCCGGATTGGGACCGACGGAAGCCCAAGACCTTGAATTCAAGGTCGAGCTGGAGGTGCTGCCTGAGATCAGGATGCCAGACTTCTCGGCCCTTCGTTTCACGCGGCTCAAGGCCGCGCCGGACGAAACGACGATGACCCAGACGCTCGAGCGGGTCGCCGCCAGCAACGTCACCCTCGAGCCGATTGCGGAAGCGCGCGGGGCGGCCAAGGGCGAGGTGCTCACCGTGGACTTCGATGGGAAGATCGACGGCAAGCCGTTTCCCGGCAGCAGCGGCTCGAAGGTCCAGATCGAAATCGGCGGCGCTTCCCTTGTACCGGGCTTCTCGGAGCAACTCGAGGGCATGCAGCCTGGGGAGGTCAGGGAAGCCAAGGTCGTCTTTCCGGGCGACTACCCGGCCGCCGATCTCGCGGGCAAAGAGGCCATTTTCTCGGTCACGGCGGCAGCGCTCTCGCGCCGCGTGGTGCCGCCGATCGACGATGAATTGGGGAAGAAGCTGGGGCTGGACGGGCTGGATGCGCTCAAAGAAACGGTCAGGCGGCAGATCCAGGACGAGTATGACGGTGTGGCGCGCCTTCGGCTGCGGCGGGCGCTGATGGACGCTCTGGCCGGCCTCGCCGAGTTCAGCCCGCCGCAGTCGCTGGTCGATGCCGAGTTCGACGTGATCTGGAAGCGGGTCGAGGCGGAGCGGGAGGCCGGAAGGCAGGAGCCTGAGGACAAGGAAAAGGACGCCGAGACGCTGAAGATCGAATACCGGGCGATCGCGGAACGGCGGGTCAAGCTGGCCCTGATGCTGGCCGAGGTCGGCCGGGTGAACGGGATTTCGGTGACCGAGGACGAGATGGCCCGCGCGCTCCGGGCGGAGGCTCAGCGCTACCGGGGCCGCGAGTCGGAGGTGATGGAGTTCTACCGCCGCAACCCGCGTGCGGTCGAGGCCTTGCGCGGGCCGATCCTGGAGGAAAAGGTCATCGATTTCGTGCTCGAACTCGCCGAGGTCAGCGAGCAGACAGTGACCGCGAAAGAGCTGATGCAGGAGCCTTCCGGCGAGGTCGCCAGCGCCGAGGCCACGCGGCCTGCCGGAGAGACCGGGGGGGCGGGGCAGGTGCCATTTGCATCGGCGGAAGGGCCGCCTATCTAAGGCGCCGGGCAGCGGCCCCGCCGCGCCGGAAGAGAGCGAGAGGGAAGACGATGGGCGAACGCGATGCCGCGGAGATTTACGCGAATACCCTTGTGCCCATGGTGGTCGAGCAGACGGCGCGAGGGGAACGGGCGTTCGATATCTATTCGCGCCTGCTCAAGGAGCGGATCATCTTCCTGACCGGCACCGTGTTCGACCAGGTCAGTGCCCTGATCTGCGCGCAGCTTCTCTTCCTCGAGAGCGAGAACCCGAACAAGGACATCGCCTTTTACATCAATAGTCCGGGAGGAGTGGTCTCCTCCGGGCTCGCCGTTTACGACACCATGCAGTACATCCGCAGCCCCGTGAGCACGGTCTGCATCGGCCAGGCGGCCTCCATGGGCAGCCTCTTGTTGTGCGCCGGGGCCAAGGGGAAGCGCTTCGCGCTGCCGAATGCCCGGATCATGGTGCATCAGCCTTCCGGCGGCGCGCAGGGACAGGCGACAGACATCGAGATTCAGGCTCGGGAAATTCTCACGCTCCGCAAGCGGCTCAACGAGATCTATGTCCGTCACACCGGCCAGCCGATCGAAGCGATCGAACGAAGACTGGAACGCGACACCTACATGTCGGCCGAGGAGGCACGCGATTTCGGACTGGTCGACCAGGTGGTCGAGAACCGCCCGGTGCCGATGGAGGTGGTGGCGGCGAGGGGGTGAGGGAGGGGGCCTTCCGGCCCGTTTCCCTTGTCCGACCCGGCCGCCGGACGGTAGATTGTAGGGTCCGGTCCCGAACGGGGCGGGGCAGGAGCAGCCATGAGCAAACCCGGCGATTCCAAGAATACGCTGTATTGTTCGTTCTGCGGCAAGTCCCAGCACGAAGTCCGCAAGTTGATTGCAGGTCCGACCGTGTTCATCTGTGATGAATGCGTCGAACTATGTATGGATATTATTCGTGAGGAGCACAAAACTCACCTTGTCAAATCCAAGGATGGTGTTCCGACACCGCGCGAGATTTGCAAAGTTCTCGATGATTACGTCATAGGACAGGATCACGCCAAGAAAGTATTGTCGGTTGCCGTCCACAATCATTACAAGCGTCTGGTCCACGGCCAGAAGAACAACGACATCGAGATCGCCAAGTCGAACATCCTGCTGGTCGGGCCGACCGGCTCCGGCAAGACCTTGCTCGCGCAGACGCTGGCCCGGATTCTCGATGTCCCGTTCACGATGGCCGACGCCACCACCCTGACCGAGGCCGGCTATGTCGGGGAGGATGTCGAGAACATCATTTTGAAGCTCCTCCAGTCGGCCGATTACAATGTCGAGCGGGCGCAGCGCGGCATCGTCTATATCGACGAAGTCGACAAGATCAGCCGCAAGTCGGACAACCCGTCGATCACGCGCGATGTCAGCGGTGAAGGAGTCCAGCAGGCTCTCCTGAAGATCATGGAAGGCACCATCGCCTCGGTGCCTCCGCAAGGCGGACGCAAGCATCCTCAGCAGGAATTCCTGCAGGTCGATACCACCAACATCCTGTTCATCTGCGGCGGCGCCTTCTCCGGCCTCGAGAAGATCATTTCCGCCCGCGGCAAGGGTTCCGGGATCGGATACGGATCGGAGGTGCATGCCCCCGATGAGCGGCGGACCGGGGCCATCCTGCGCGAAGTGGAACCGGAGGACCTGCTGCGCTTCGGGCTGATTCCCGAGTTCATCGGTCGCCTCCCGGTTGTCGCTACGCTCGAGGATCTCGATGAGGGCGCGCTGATGGAGATCCTGACCCGCCCGAAGAACGCGCTGGTCAAGCAGTATGCGCGGCTGTTCGAGATGGAGGGGGTGAAGCTTTCCTTTACCGAGGACGCGTTGAAGGCGGTCGCCGTGCGCGCCATTGCCCGCCGGACCGGTGCCAGAGGGCTGCGCTCGATCATGGAGTCGATCCTGCTGGCCACCATGTTCGACCTTCCCGGCCTTGATGGCGTCGAGGAGGTTGTGATCAATCGCGAGGTGGCCGACGGGCGCGCCAATCCGCTGTTCCTTTACGGCAAGGAGCGCGCCGAAACCTCGGCCTGACCGTTCTGCCCAGATCGTTGCGATCGCGATTGATTTCAAGTCCTTGCGGCGGGCCACGCGGTTGCCGATATCATGGCTTGGTTGCGCATAACGGGATTGTCGTCTCTGCCGGTTCCCGGCGGGCCTCACGGGCAGTCCTTCACGAAGGAGGTCACTATGGCGGACACTGAACGACCCGACCCGACCCCCACCGAGGGGGTTCCGTCCGCTCGCCCGGGGGAGACGATTGCGGTGCTGCCGCTGCGCGACATCGTGGTCTTCCCGCACATGATCGTGCCGCTGTTCGTCGGCCGCGAGAAATCCGTGCGCGCGCTCGAGGCGGTGATGCGTGAGGACAAGCAGATCCTCCTGGTTGCCCAGAAGAACGCCGAACAGAACGACCCGGGAACCGACGATATCTACCGCGTCGGAACGGTTTCAACCATCCTGCAGCTTCTCAAGCTGCCGGATGGCACTGTCAAAGTGCTGGTCGAAGGCAGCCGGCGTTCCCGCATCACCCGATTCACCGAGACGGATGCCTATTTCGAAGCGGTTGTCGAGCCGCTCAGCGACCAGCCTGGCGAGACCAAGGACCAGGAGACGCTCGCCCGGACGGTGGTTTCCCAGTTCGAACAATATATCAAGCTCAACAAGAAGATCGCCCCGGAGGTACTCGTCTCGCTCGACCAGATCGAGGATCCGAGCAAGCTCGCGGACACGGTGGCGGCGCACCTCGGGATCAAGATCGCGGAGAAACAGGAGCTTCTCGAAACGACCAAGGTGGCCGAGCGCCTGGAGCGGGTGTTCGCCCACATGGAATCCGAGATCGGCGTGATGCAGGTCGAAAAGCGCATCCGCAACCGCGTCAAGCGGCAGATGGAGAAGACCCAGCGCGAGTACTACCTGAACGAGCAGCTCAAGGCGATCCAGAAGGAGCTGGGCGAGGGGGAAGACGGCAAGGACGAAACCGCCGAGCTCGAGGCCAAGATCAAGAAAACCCGCCTCTCCAAGGAGGCACGCGAGAAGGCCCTCTCCGAGCTGAAGAAGCTGCGCGCGATGAGCCCGATGAGCGCGGAAGCGACCGTGGTGCGGAACTATCTCGACTGGATGCTGTCGATTCCGTGGAAGAAGCGGAGCAAGGTGAAGAACGACGTGATCGCTGCCGGCAAGGTGCTGGACGCCGATCACTACGGGCTCGAGAAGGTCAAGGAACGGATCCTCGAATACCTCGCGGTCCAGGCACGCTCGGCCAAGTTGCGCGGGCCGATCCTCTGCCTGGTGGGCCCGCCGGGTGTCGGCAAGACTTCGCTCGGCAAGTCGGTGGCGCGCGCCACGGGGCGCAATTTCGTGCGCATGTCGCTCGGCGGTATGCGCGACGAAGCTGAAATCCGCGGCCACCGTCGCACTTATATCGGTTCCATGCCGGGCAAGATCATCCAGGGCATGAAGAAGGCGAAGACCTCGAACCCGCTGTTCCTGCTCGACGAGGTTGACAAGCTCGGCGCCGACTGGCGGGGAGATCCCTCCTCCGCGCTCCTCGAAGTGCTCGACCCCGAGCAGAACAGCACCTTCAACGATCATTACCTCGAGGTGGATTACGATCTTTCGGACGTGATGTTCGTCACCACGGCCAACAGCCTGCGCATGCCCCAGCCACTGATGGACCGGATGGAGATCATCCGCCTGCCCGGCTATACGGAAGACGAGAAGATCGAGATCGCCAAGAGGCATCTCATTCCCAAGCAGACCGAAGCGCACAGCCTGAAAAAGGGCGAATGGTCGATCAGCGAGGATGCGCTCCGCGATCTCATTCGGTACTATACCCGTGAAGCGGGCGTGCGCGCGATGGAGCGCGAGATCGCGTCTCTGGCGCGCAAGGTCGTAAAGGAAATCGTGACCAAGAAGGCAACCAAGGTCGCGATCACTCGCCGGAGCCTCGAAAAGTATCTCGGCGTGCGTCGCTTCCGCTTCGGCGAAGCGGAGAGCGAAGACATGGTGGGCGTGATTAACGGGCTCGCCTGGACCGAGGTCGGCGGCGAAATCCTGACCATCGAGAGTGTGCTGCTTCCCGGCAAAGGCAACGTGAAGCAGACCGGCAAGCTCGGTGACGTCATGCAGGAAAGCGTGCAGGCGGCGCTTTCGTATGTGCGCAGCCGGTCCATCACTTTCGGCATCAAGCCCAACCTGTTCGAGAAGAGCGACATCCACGTGCACGTCCCGGAGGGTGCAACGCCGAAGGATGGTCCGTCGGCGGGCATCGCGATGGCCACCAGCATCGTCAGCGCTCTCACGGGCATCCCGGTCAAGCGTGACATCGCCATGACCGGCGAGATCACTCTGCGCGGCCGTGTGCTTCCGATCGGAGGGCTGAAGGAGAAGTTGCTGGCGGCCCTCAGGGCAGGTATGCACACCGTCCTGATCCCGAAGGAAAACGAGAAGGATCTGGCGGAGATTCCTGACAACGTGAAGAAGCACCTGACGATCGTTCCCGTTGCCAGCGTCGATGAGGTCATCACGCGTGCGCTCGTGCGTCGGCCCGAGCCGATCATCTGGCAGGATGAGGAAAGAGCCGTGCCGGTGCCGACAACTGTGGCAGAGCCGGTCGCGTTGCCACACTGAGGCCGTGTTGACGGGTTGAAATCCGTCCCTTTAGTGTCGTAGGCGAGTGGCCGGCCGGCAAGCCGGCTACTCGCGATTGGCAGCGTGATGAACGAAAGAAGGGGCCTCCGGTGAACAAGATGGATCTGATTGACGCGGTCGCGGAACAGACCGATTTGGCGAAGAGCAAGGCAACCGAGGTCGTGGATGCGGTCTTCGTCGCAATCGAAAAGGCGCTGAGGGAAAATCAGGAAGTACGACTGGTCGGCTTCGGCAGTTTCGTCACGGCGAAGCGCAAGGAGGGCAAGGGACGGAACCCGCGTACCGGCGAGGAGATCGTCATCCCGGCTTCGACATCGGTGCGCTTCAAGCCCGGCAAAGCACTCAGGGACGCCGTGAACTGAGGTGCTGGCGGGAGTGTCGGGCCTGAGATAAAAGGCGCTGCCCAAAGATCGTGCCGTGGGCGGTTAGCTCAGCGGTAGAGCATCTCGCTTACACCGAGAGGGCCGGCGGTTCGAACCCGTCACCGCCCATACGCTTCTGGCGGTGGTCAACGTCAATCCCCGCGATTCCAGCCAGGCACGATCCGCTCCGGTCTAGCTGTGGAGTCTCAACAGGTTGTTCCCGGTCAGGCCGAGGCGGAAACGTCGGAGGGCGTGAATCGCGGGCTCGAATAAAGCGCGAGACCCGTGTCGGGCTGCACAGTCAGCCCGACACGGGTCGAGCGTTCGTGCCGCGCAGTGGTCCCCTTACATCTGGGCCGGGGAGACGATTTCTCCGCGTTCGATCGTGTACACCTGCGCGGCGAGCGGGGCGAGCAGGGCAGGGTTGGACTCGGTGATGAGGATCGCGAGCTCCGGGCGTTGCAGCCGGAGCGCGTGGAGTGCCTCTGCGTAACGCCGGGCGAGGACAGGGGCGAGGCCCTGGAACGGTTCATCCAGCAGAAGCAGCCGATCCCCCACCATCAACGCACGGCCGAGCGCGGCCATCTTCTGCTGGCCGCCGCTGAGGAGGCCGGCAGGTCGTCTTTCCAGGGCCTTGAGTTCGGGCAGCAGCTCGCGCACGGCCGCAAGGCGTCGCTCGATCTCCGTTGCCGACAACGCACGGATCTCGGCCGGCAGCCTGAGATTTTCGACCACATTGAGGGCCGTGATGAGCCGGCGATCTTCCGGTGCATAACCGATACCTCGGCGGGCTCGCTCCGCGGTTGCGAGCCTTTCGATCGACTCGCCATCCAGAAGGATCTCGCCCCGGCTCTGCGCAACTCCCATGAGTGCACGCAGCGTGGTCGTTTTCCCGGCACCGTTATGGCCAGCCAATCCGATGGTCTTCCCGGCAGGCACCTTGAAGGTCACATTTCGCAGCACTTGCGCGCCTTCGAGTACCACTTCGAGCCCCGACACGGACAGCGCGATATCCGAGTTTTTCATAATACGCGCACTTTGACTTCAGGATCGGCGAGTACTGCTTCGGGAGCCCCGACCCGGAACAATTCACCGTCGACCCAAACCGCCACCCGGTCGGCAAAGCGGGCCACGACATCCATGTCGTGCTCGACAAAGACCGCGCTGACCTCGCGCGCGCGAAGGGCGGCCACCAGTCGCGTCATCAAGCCGACCTTCTCGGCGCTGCTGACGCCGCTGGTCGGCTCATCGAGCAGGATCAGCTTCGGTACCAGAGCGAGCGCCATGGCGACGTCGAGCAGCTTCCGCGCCCCTTCGGGAATGCCGCGCACGGTTTGTTCCGCCAACTCGTCCAGGCCGAAGAACGCCAGCAATTCGGCGACGTTTCGCGCCGATCGAGAGGAGTCCAGTGGCTGAAAGGGATTCCAGAAGCCAGGTCGCCCGGCGACGCTCGCGAAACGCAGGTGGTCCACGACGCGCCGCTGGGGGAAAATCTGCGGATGTTGAAAGGCACGGGCGACTCCAAGCCGGGCGATCGCCCGTGGTTTGAGCCCAACGATCGAGCGGCCGGCGATCCGGATCGCACCGCGCTCCGGCCTGAGATAGCCCGTGCACATGTTGAGGAAAGTGCTCTTGCCGGCGCCGTTCTGGCCGATGATGGCGAGAATCTCCCCGGTTGCGACCGTGAGGCTCACATCGCGCACGGCATGCACGCCCCCGAAGCTGAGATACAAGTGCTCTGCCTCGAGAGCGGGTGGAGAGTTCATTGCCGCCGCCACCCGAGCGACGCCGCACGCCATGTGTCCGGCAAGCCGGCAAACCCGTCACGGGCGAAACGGATGACCAAGAGGATTACGGCGCCCAGGAGGATCTCCCAACTGTTGCTGAGATAACGTGCGGCGGCGATGCTCAGCAGTTCGTAGAGCGCCGCTCCGAGAAACGGCCCGACCACTCCGCGGCCGCCGAGGACCGCGACCACCACCAGGACGGTCGAGGTGGTCCAGAAAAAGGCATCCGGCGCGATGTGACCGACCGCGCTCGCGGCGACGGCGCCGCCAAGTCCGCCGAGGAACCCGGAGATGACATAGGCCTGCAGGAGCAGCCGGTTCGCCGAGACGCCGAGATATTCGATGCGGATCTCACGGTCCTCGATGGCACCGAGGCCCCAGCCGGCGGGACTTCGCCGGTAATACTGGAGGAGGAACCCGAGCAGGACCACACTACCGAGGCAGACATAGAAAAGCGCGCGCCCGAATTCAGCCGGCCCGAGGGCGTGCCCGAGCATTCCCTGAACCTGTACGACCATTCCTTCCGAGCCACCGGAAATGGCGTACGACTTCAGGAGCATCGAGTAGGCCACCATCGATAGCGCCAGGTTCAACATGGCAAAGAACACGCCGCGGTAGCGGACAATGAAAAGGCCGGCGATGACCGCGAGGACGGCGCCCGCGCCCGCTCCGAACAGGAGAAGGAGAAGACCGAAGCGAGGAAAAATGGAAGCAAGAGCCGCGACGGTATAGCCACCCATACCGTAGAAGAGGGCATGCCCGAACGAGATGAGCCCGGCTTCGAGCAGCAGGGCGACACCGAGCCCGGCGAGCCCCACAGCCAGTACGATCGTGAACTGAAACGTGTCGGGCGGAGACAGGAAGGGAAGTGCGGCGCAGAAAGCCAGCGCCATCACGAGTGCTGCGGCACGCAGCTTGCCGGCAACTCTCATAGAAGGGTGCCGGTGGCTGGCGGCCTCGGCGACCGCATTGCGTGTCGAGGAGGGTTTGCGATGCGACCCGGTTGGCGCACGTGATCTTTCGGCGGCCACTTCAGATGCTCCGCTGCCGCTGCATGCCGAAAAGGCCCATTGGGCGGACGATCAAGACCAGGAGCATGATCAGGTACGGTGACACCGTATCGAGGATCGGCAGAAAGAATACCGTCAACGAATGGGCGACACCGATCAGTATCGACGCGACCGCAGTGCCCTCGATCTGCCCGAGGCCGGCGGTTGCGACAACCGCGAATGAGAGCACGACCATGTCGGCCCCGATCCCGATCGTGACGCCGATCGCCGGCGAGGCGAGGGCACCACCAAGCGCCGCCAGCGCCGCGCCGAGCGTGAAGCTCAAAGTCTGCATCCGGGTCACGCGGATTCCCATCGTCGCGGATACTTCCGCATCCTCGGCGACAGCAACTAGGCAGCGACCGCTACGGGTCTTCGAGAGAAACAGCCTGAGCAGCCAAAGGACGATGCCGGCCAGCGGAATGAGGAGGAGTTGATAATTGGTGTGCAGGATGCCGGCGATCCTAGTGGCTCCGAGCAGGCCGAGGGCAGCCCCGGAATAGTACGGCTGGGTGCCGAAGACGAGTTTCTGTCCGTCCTCGAGAATGAGGAAGACCGCGAAAGTGGCGAGAAGCTGCACGACCTCGCGCCGGGAGAGAGGCTCGACGCTGAACGACCAGTGAAGCAGGAATCGTTCGACGATGGGCCCGACAACAATGCCGACGGCGATCGCGATCACGACCAGGCCCGGGTAGATCAGATAGCCCGGCAGGCCGGCGGCACGCAGCAGGGCCCAGACCACCGCGGCCATGAAGGCACCAATCGCGTAGAAGCTGCCGTGTGCACAGTTCAGGACCCTGAGCACCCCGAAGATCAGGCTGAGGCCCAATGCGACCAGGAACAGGGTCGCCCCGGAGGTCAGGCCATTGATTGTTGCCGAAACAAGCTGATCAAGCATGATCAACCGTTGTTCCTTTGCGGGCCAGGCAGCAGCCTTCCCCTGTTGGTGCCGGAGAAGGGCCCGGCCCTTGCGTCGATGTCCGAAGCGGAGGGCCGACGAGGACTCGCTTCGCGAACCGCTCTTGCTTCAGACCGGGCACCCACCGCGATCAGGGCTTATATTCGCGCGGCGCCGGCACATTGGCGAGTACCGCGGGGGTCAGCCCCGCAATAAAGCTCTCCTCGCTTTGCCCGACCGGAGCCATCAGCATGCTGGCCGGGAACTCGACGATCTTGTTGAACACCGCGAACGGATAGGTGGAGGAGTGCGCACTGACGCCATCCATCTCCGGCACGGCCGCGACATGATCGCTTCGGATCTCAAACGAGCCCAGCATGGTCGTCACGTGGACGCCGACCAGGGCGTGAGCGACGTCGCCTGCGCTCGGCCAGTGCCCGCCATTGGCCTTGATGGCTGCCTGGTAGCCTGCGACGAACGCAAAGATCGCCCGCTGGATCGTAAACGGATAGGGGGAAACGGGATATTCGTGCGTTCGCGCGTGATAGGCGGCGACGAAGGCGGCAATTTCCGGATTCCCGATCTTCCCGGGATGCATCAGATAGCCGTGCTCGGCACCGAACGCGACGCCTTCAGGCACCGCATTCATGGCCTCCATTCCACCTTCGGTCCCGGCCGGCAGTGCGAAGAGGGATTGCGCAAAAGCGCCTTGGGCGACCCCCTGCTGGATCAGGGCTACCACGTCTCCGCCCCAGGTGCTGGAAAGAATAAGGTCGGGACGTTCGCCCTGCAGGCGCGAAAGCTCGCTCGTATATTGGCCGGAGAAGAGCGCCGGGAACAAGGCGGTTCCGAGCTTGATACCCGGTTCCAACTTCTGCATCGCCAGGGTGAAGTACTTCCACTCGTCCCGACCGTAGGCATAGTCCGGATTGATACCGGCGATGGTCTTGATGTGCGGGTACATCTTCGCGACATAGAGCGCCATCGCGAGTGCGTTGGTCGCGTCCGACGGGATGGTGTGGAAGATCCACTCGTTGGCCTGCCCCTTGTAGAGAGCGTCGCCATCGCAGTCGGAGAAGAAGGTGAGGACGTGCAACTCTTCGGCGACCGGCTCCACGGCAAGGCAGTCGGCACTGGACGCGTAACCGAGGACGGCGGCGACATGCCCGGCAAGGGAGCGGAACTCGGCCACCTGCTTGGTCGATCCGCCTGACTCGTCAATATATTGGGCCTCGACCGGCACGCCATCGATGCCGCCTGACTTGTTGATCCCTTCGATCGCAAGCTTGGCGGAATCGACGGTCGGGCCGCCGACAACGGCGCCCGAGCCGGAGAAGAAGGTGACGATGGCAATCTTGAGAGTCTTGGGCTTGGCTTCCTGAGCGCGGCCCATGGCAGGACCAAGGATCATCGCCAGAGCCAGTCCGGCGATCAGCCACGATATTCGCTGCATAGCGTTTTCTCCCTGTCTGGATCGACCTTATCATCCATGTTGCCTTCGCGAGCGGGGGCCATTGGCCGGGCTGGTCACGCCAGACCTGCCAGGCTCCCGCTCACGACGCCCGTCACGCAACCCGTCTCCGATCATGCGGCTCACACGTGCAGGTCCTTGCCACCGGTGCGGCGGCCGAATCGGCTCCTCAGCCACGCCACGAAAGCCGACCAGACAAGGCCGAGGAGACCGACCGGTGCCGAGGTTGAGCCGGGCCTCTGTTCTGATGCTGCGCCTGTGGCCTCGATCTCGGGAACCGCTGCCCCGAGGACCGGAGCCGAGGCGAGACGCACCGCGATCGCTGCCTCGAGATTGCGGGCGAACTCCCTGGTCAGTCGCTGCGCAACTTCCTGGACGATGCTGCCCCGGCTGAACTGGGCGAGCGACCCGGAAAGCGTGAAGTCGACCTTGATGTCGAGCCGGGTGGCCAGGCTCTCCTCTGCCAGGCTGAAAAGGATCTCGGAGCGCGCACGCGAATTGTTCTTGCGATCGAGCGCCTTGCCGCGCACGATTCCGGTATAGGCGGAGTCATCCATCGAGACATCGGCCTCGCCGGCGAAATTGGTCGTGATCGGCCCGAGCTTCAGGGCCAGGGTGCCGCGCAGGTGATCGCCATCCGGGGCGCCGTCCAGTGATACGCCGGGCATCGAGCGGGCGACCATTTCGAGATCGTGAAGCTGGCGCCAGACGACGTCGCGCGGGAAAGAGACGACGAAGCTCTCAGTGATTTCAGGCACAGCCCGTCACCCCGCCTTCCGATCATCGAGCACACGGCGGATTGCCTTGACGATCCCGACATAGCCGGTGCAGCGACAGAGATTGCCGCTCATTTCCACCCGCACCCGGGCATCATCGGCGTCCGGCAGGCGCTCGACCACATCGCGCGCCGAGATCAGCATGCCGGGCGTGCAGAACCCGCATTGCAGCGCGTGCTCTGCGGTAAACGCCTCCCGCAATCGGGCGGCAGTCTCGTCCTGGTCCAGGCCCTCGATCGTGGTGACCGCACGCCCTTCGCAAGCGACGGCGTAGGCGAGGCAACCACGAACCGGCTCTCCGTCGAGCAGCAGAGTACAGGCGCCGCACACACCTTGCTCGCAGCCGAGATGCGTGCCTGTCAAAAGCTCTCCTTCGCGAAGAAAGTCGGCGAGGTGCGTACGCGGCGCGGCCAGCCGTGCCACCGGCCGCCCGTTGACGGTCAGGCTGACGAGCCTGGCATTCGGGCTTGCGGTACTCATGCCGTTGCCGCCCTGACGGCACGACGCACAGCGGCAGCATGCACCTGGATGGCGAAGGCGTCGCCGGCGAGCGCGGTGGGCGAGAGCGCTTCGGCAACGGCGGCAGCGCCGGCAAGCTCGGAGAGCGGGCGCGAATCGTCGAGCACGATGGGCCGTCCGGATGTGGCGCCGATGACGCAGCGGTAAAAACCGCGGGCATCATCCACCAGCACGGCGGCACTTGCGTCTGCAAACTCGCCCCTTTTGCGGCAGAGCTTGTAGTAGCCCCAGCGCGAGCCCGCGGAGAGGCGCGGCACGCGGACTTCGACGATCAGTTCATCTGGCGCGAGCATCGTCTCGAATCCACCGACCACGAACTCCGCTGCGCTGACGGTGCGCTGCCCGGCGGTGCCGACGAGCAACAGCTCGGCACCAAGTGCGGTGGTGCAGACCAGCCAATCGGCTGCCGGATCGGCATGCGCGAGGCTGCCGCCAATCGTGCCCCGGTTCCGCACCGCACGATAGGCAATGCCGGAGGCGATCTGGGCCAGGACCGCTTGCGTCCGCTCCGAGGTGTCGCCGTCTTCCAGCCGCGCATGCGTGACACCGGCGCCGATGACGATTCGTTCCGCCTCCTCGCGAGTTCCCAGCAGTTCCGGAATGGCCGTCACATCGACCAGGAGCTCCGGCTGGACCAGCCTGAGATTGAGCATCGGGCCGAGAGACTGCGCGCCCGCGACCGCCTTCACGCTGCCATTTCCTTGCGCAAGGAGATCGACTGCCGCGGCGAGCGTGGTCGGTTTCACGTAATCGAAATCGACCGGCTTCATGGCGGGGGTTCCGCCCTGGCGTTGCGCAGCGCCGCCAGGATGCGGGCGGGCGTGACCGGCTGATCGGTGACGACGGCACCACGCGCCTTGAGAGCGTCATTGATGGCATTGCAGAGCACCGCAGACGGCGCGATCACGCCTCCCTCACCCAGGCCCTTGACCCCGAACTCGGTGTAGGGCGAGGGCGTCTCCATGTGCTCGATGCGAATCGCGGGAACCTCGGTGAATCCGGGCAGCAGATAGTCCATCAAGGTCGAGGCCATTGGTTGCCCGGCGTCGTCATAGGGCGAGCATTCGTAGAGCGCGGTGCCGATGCCCTGCGCCACTCCGCCGAAAATCTGCCCCTCCACGATGGCCGGATTGACCATCGTGCCTGCGTCTTCGACCACGAGATAGTCGAGAATCTCGACCAGCCCGACCTCGGCGTCGACGGCGACGACGGCCGCGTGCGTCGCGTAGGAGAAGGTGCCGTGGTCGCTTTTCGGCTTGTAGCCGGCGGTTATCTCGAGGCCGCCCGGATCGACATCGGCCGGCAGGAGTTGCGGTGCGAGATACCAGGTGCGGGCGATTTCGGCGATCGTGATGTCCGCCTGGCCACTCTGCAGCATTCCGCCCGAGAGAGTCACATCCTCGAGGCGCGCCTGGAGCAGATGCGCAGCGATTCGCCGCAGGCGATCGGCGAGACGGCGGCATGCCGTCGCAACGGCGCCACCGGCCATGACCATGCTGCGCGAGCCCCAGGTGCCGGTGGAATAGGGCGTGAGGCCGGTATCGCCGTGCACCAGGCGGATCCGCTCCAGGGGAATGCCCAGCACCTCATGCGCCACCTGGGCGAAACTCGTCTCCATACCCTGGCCGTGCGATTGGATACCGGCGCGCAGCTCGAGCCCGCCATCGGCGGTGATGCGTGCCTGCACCTGCTCATAGCCCGGGACCATCGGAATGCCCCAGCCGTGATAAACCGCGGTGCCATGGGCACCCTGCTCGCAATAGGTCGCGAATCCGACACCGACGAGGCGGCCGTCCGGCTCGCCCTGAAGCTGGCGGCGGCGCACAGAGGCAAGGTCGATTCCCGCTACCGCCCGGCGCAGCGATTCGGGATAGTCTCCGCTGTCGAAATGTTTGCCGGTGATATTGTCGAACGGCATCTTCTCCGGTGGCACCAGGTTGAGGAGGCGCACCTCCCAGGCCTCGCGGCCGACCGCTGCGGCGATCGCATCGATGATCTGCTCCATGGCGAAACAGACATTGGCCCTTGCCACACCACGGAAAGGCACGATCGGCGGCTTGTTGGTGCAGACGGAAAAGGTGCGGCAGCGATAGTGTGGAAAATCATAGGGGCCGGGCAGAATGCTGCCGACCTGTGCGGCTTCGAGGCAGGCGGAGAAGGGATAGATCGAATAGGCGCCGGCATCGACCCAGGCGTCGGCATCGACGCCGAGGAGCCTGCCGTCGGCATCGGCATAGGCGGTGATCTCGTAATGATGCTCGCGGGCGTTGGCGGCGGCAACGAGGTGCTCACGCCGGTCTTCCATCCAGCGGAGAGGGCAGCCGAGATGCAGGCAAAGCCAGGCTGCGACCACTTCCTCGGGTTGGAGCAGTCCCTTCCAGCCGAAACCGCCGCCAACGTCGGGCGCGATGACGCGGATTGCCTCCAGTGGCAGGCCAAGGCATTCCGAAAGGCCGCTGCGGACGATATGCGGCATCTGCGTCGCGGTGTAGAGAACAAGCTGCTCGGCCTGCCTGTCCCAGTGGGCGACGAGACCTTTGCCTTCCAGAGGCACGATGCACTGGCGTTGCGTGCGGATGCTGCGCGAGATCCTGACCGGTGCTGCCGCCACGTCCTTCTCGAAGGACTGCCCGACCCTGGTTTCGAGGAAGATGTTGTCGCTCCAATGCTCATGCACACAGGGCGCGCCCGGCGCCGCGGCGGCGAGCATATCGACATTCGGCGGCAACTCATCGAACTCTGCGATGACCTGGGAGGCAATGTCTTCGGCCTCGGCACGGGTAGCGGCGACGGTGACGGCGATCGGTTCACCGGCGAAGCGTACCTTGTCGGCGGCCAGCGGCGGCTGCTCGGAAACCTTGAATCCGGGAAGGCCGGAGGCGGCGCGGATCGGCCGCACCCCCGCCGGCTCCAGGTCCTGCCATGTGAACACCTGCCTCCTGACCTGTTCGGGGATATCGAAGCTCAGGATGCGGGCATGGGCGACGGGGCTACGGACGAACGCCAGTTCGCGCATGCCGACGAGCGCGATGTCGGCGACGAACCGGCCGCGGCCACGCAGCAGACGGTCGTCTTCCTTGCGGCGAACTCTGGCCCCGACGCCGAACAAAATTCTGCCCCTCCCCCCCGCCGCCCGCTTCCTGTCAGCAGCCCCTTGCAAGGATACGCTCGGCAACTGTGTCGCGATCTGGTACGAAGATCAAGTAATTCCTTTATAGGGACCTTTTGCCCTAATAGGATTGACATTGATACATTCTAAAGTCAGTATCATACACTCTATTGGCGACAGCCCATTGAACGGGCCCGGATGGCGGCAGCAAAGCGGGAAGGTCGGGCGTTGAGCGGATACGAGGCATTGCGGAGCGAGACGGCGCTCCGCAATCGCAGCCTGCACGAAAAGGTGGTCTCGCTCGAGGCCGCGGCGGCGCTCATCAACGACGGCGATCATGTGGCGATCGGCGGCTGCATGATGTCGCGCACACCGATGGCACTGCTCTGGGCGCTGGTGCGCGCCGGCCGGCGCGATCTTACGTTCTCGCGCAGCATCGTCTCATCCGACGGGGACATCGTCGTCGCCTCCGGAATCGCGAAGAAGGTCATCACGAGCTGGTTCAGCCAGGGGATCGTCTGGGGAATTTCGCGGGTGATGCGCCACTGGGTGGAGAGCGGCACCGCCGAGTTCGAGGAATGGAGCCATCTCGCGATGGGCCTGCGTTATCGCGCCGCCGCGATGGGCCTTCCCTTCCTGCCGATCCGTTCGCTGATGGGCTCCGACGTAGAGCGCCGCCTGAGCGGCGAAACGCGTGAGATGGTCTGTCCTTTCACCGGCGAGAAGCTCGTGCTGGTGCCCGCGCTCCGGCCCGATGTGGCGATCATTCATGTGCAGCGCTGCGATCCGTACGGAAACGCCCAGATCGACGGGTTGCAGTTCATGGACATCGATCTGCCGATGGCGGCGAAGCGGGTGATCGTCACCACCGAGCGGATCATCAGCAACAACCAGATCCGCCGCTCGCCGGACCGGACGAAATTCCCCTTCTTCGTCGTCGAGGCCGTTGCCGAGGTGCCCTACGGCAGTGCGCCGCATGAGTGCTACGGGCTCTATGAGCCGTTCTTCAGGCACATGGACCTGTTCGCGAAGATGACGAAGGAGGATCCGGAGCGCGGGAGCCGGGACTATCTGCAGCGCTTCTTCTACGAGCCACGGTCCTGGAACGAGGTGCTGCAGCGCATCGGCATGGATGATCTTCTCACGGCAGCCAGCGGCGGGAGGAACGTTCACGATGAATGAGGTCGGATCCGCAACGCGTTCGTGGACAACGAGCGAACTGCTGACGATCATGGCAAGCCGCGCGCTGCACGACGGGCAGATCGTGTTCGCGGGGGTTGGCGTGCCGCTGCTTGCCGCGACCCTGGCCCAGCGGCTGCACGCGCCAGGCCTGACCATTCTTTTCGAAGGCGGGGTGATCGGTCCTTTCATCGTGCCTGGCGACCTCCCGCCCTCCACCAACGAGCAGCGGTGCACGCGGCGGGCCAACATGGTCTGCCCGATCACCGATGTGCTGATGCTGTTGCAGCGCGGCTTTGTGGATGTCGGATTCCTCGGCGGTGCGGAGATCGACCGCTACGGCAATATCAACACCTCCTTCATCGGCGATCCCGACCACCCGAAGACGCGGCTGCCCGGCAGCGGCGGCGGTAACGACATTGCCAGCCTTACGCATGTCATCGTCGCGATGAAGCACGAGAAGCGGCGGTTCGTGGAGCGGGTGCAGTTCGTGACCAGCCCCGGTTACCTGGAGGGTGGCGCGAGCCGGCATGAGGCGGGCCTGCTGGCCGGCGGTCCGGAAGTCATCATCACGGATCTCGCCGAGCTGGGTTTCGACCCCGTCACCAAGCGGATGCGTATCGAAGCGCTGCATCCCGGCGTGAGTGTCGAGGATGTAGAGGCCAATACCGGCTTCGATCTCGACCTGGCTGACCCTCTGCGTGTGACCGCACCGCCGACCGACCGCGAACTCGAGATGCTCCGTGAGCTCGATCCCGATCGGCTCTACATCGCCTGACTGTCCGACGCCCGCCGCAGTTCCGGCGCGCAACACGGAAGGATCGCCATGAGTGCCAAAATCGGAATCGCGATGCGCAATTTCACGCGCTATCCGGAGCTGCCGGAGCCGCAGGCGCTGGTCGAATACGGCGTATGGGTGGAGGAGCTTGGCTTCGAGTCGCTCTGGGTTTGGGACCATATTCTCCTCGGCACGGAGCCGCATTTTCCGATCGTCGATTCGCTCACAATGCTGACGGCGGTTGCCGCGCGCACCAGCCGCATTCAACTCGGCACCGGCATCCTGGTCCTGCCTTTGCGCAACCCGCTATTGCTGGCCAAGCAGCTTTCGACGCTGGATCTGCTTGCCGAAGGCCGGCTCGTGCTCGGCATGGCATCCGGCTGGTACAAACGTGAATTCGACGCGGTCGGGGTTCCCTTCGAGCAGCGCGGCAAGATCATGGACCGCAATCTTGAGATCATGACCAGGCTTTGGACCGAGCCGGCGGTCACGGCCGAGATACCCCCGTACAACATGCGCCAGGCGGTGATGTTTCCCAAGCCGGCATCGAGGCCGCGCCCGACCATCCTGATTGGCGGCTATGTCGATGCAGTGCTGAAGCGGGCCGGTCAACGGGGTGACGGCTGGCTCACCTATTTCTACACTCCGGAAGGTTTCACCCGTTCCTGGCAGAAAGTCTGCGGTTTTGCCAGGCAGGCGGGGAAGGACCTGGCGGCGCTGGAAAACGGCAACCAGCTTCCAATCATGGTCGGGCCGAGCCGCGAAGCGGTGCGGGACCGGATGATGGAATGGCTGGCGAGGGAGTGGGATTTCGCCTCCTGGAGCGAATCCACCACCGAAAGCGCGGTCATGGGCACACCGGAGGAGTGTATCGAGCAGCTCCGGGCGCACGAGGCCGTCGGCGTGCGACGGATCGTGCTCGTGCCCTATCGCTACGAACGCACCCAGATCGAGACCATCGCACGGCACATCCTGCCGCATTTCCAGGGCCGATGAAAAACGCCCCGCCGATCATGGAGGAGGGTGCGTGAACCTGAGGATGATCGAGAACAGGTTGGCCAGCGCGCTTGGCCCCTACCGGCTGCACGAGGTGCTCTCGCACGCGGCGGCCAGGACTGCCTACGACATGATCTCGGCCTGCCCGCGCTATGCGCCGACCCCGCTCCGTCTGCTGGAGCGAGCGGCAGTAGAAGCGGGCGTCGGCGCCGTATGGTACAAGGATGAATCCGGCCGTTTTGGCATCGGCAGCTTCAAAGCGCTGGGCGGCGCCTATGCGGTCGCGCGGCTTTTGCAGAGGCTGGTGTCCGGTGAGGTTGGGCGCGAGGTCACGATCACGGAACTCGTGCGCGGCACATTGCGGGAGCGTGCGCAAAGGATCACCGTGACCTGTGCCACCGACGGCAATCACGGCCGTTCGGTCGCGGCGGCAGCGGAAGTGTTCGGCTGCCGCTGCACAATCTTCCTGCATCGCGACGTGAGCGATGGGCGCGAGGCGGCGATCCGTGCCTTCGGCGCAGAAATCGTGCGCGTCCAGGGCAACTATGACGACTCCGTGCGCGCTGCGAGCCTTGCTGCGGAGGAGAATGGCTGGCAGCTCGTGTCCGACACCTCCTGGCCGGGCTATGAAGCTGTGCCGCGCGACGTGATGCAAGGCTACACGGTCATGCTGATCGAGATACTGGAGCAGCTGGCGGGGGCAGAGGCCGGGCGGCTCACGCATGTCTTCGTTCAGGGGGGAGTCGGCGGACTGGCCGCGGCCGTCACGGCGCATCTCTGGGAAGAAGCGGGCGGCCGGTCGCCGGTCGTCACGGTGGTCGAACCGGAAAGGGCCGACTGTCTCTTCCAGTCGGCGCTGGCCGGCAGGCCGCGGCCTGCCTCAGGCGATCTTTCGACGATCATGGCTGGATTGTCGTGCGGCGAGGTGTCGACCGAGGCTTGGCGAATTCTGAGCGAAGGTGCCCGCTTCTTCGCCACCATCGAGGATGCGCCGGCAATCGAGGCGATGCGGCTCCTGGCGCATCGGGGCGCGGCGGCGGAATCGATCGTCGCCGGAGAATCGGCAACGGCGGGGCTCGCGGCGCTGCGCGAGATTTCGGCGCGTCCGGACCTGCGCCGGAGGCTTGGGCTTGACGCCCATTCCAGTGTCCTCTTGATCGGCAGCGAGGGGGCAACTGATCCTGCGCTCTATCGCGAACTGGTGGGCGAGCCGGCGCTCGGTTGAGGCGGCGCGGGAAAAACGGGCGGTGCACAGCATGGGATTCTCTCGGTGAGCGAGGTAGGGCAACCCGCCGGGCGCTTGCGGATCGCAGTGATCGGCGGCACCGGTGTGCTCGGCTCCGGGCTTGCTCAGCGCTGGGCGCGCGCTGGTTATCCAGTGGTGATCGGCTCGCGGGATGCTGGCAAGGCGGCTCAAGCTGCGGCGGCAATCGCAGTCCCGCCCGGCCTGCCGCCAGTCCGCGGCCTCTCTCAGTCCGAGGCTGCCGTCGCCGCGGACGTGATCGTGCTCACGGTGCCGTTCGCGGCTCATAACGCCAGTCTTGACGCGATCCGGCCCAGTTGCGGCGGCAAGATCGTCGTCGATGCCACGGTGCCGTTGGTGCCCCCGAAGGTCGGGACCGCGCAAATCCCGATCGAGGGATGCGCGGCGGTGCAGGCGAGCCAGCGTCTTGGCAATGATGCCGTCGTGGTCTCGGCATTCCACAACATTTCGGCCCACAAGCTCGGTGGCAGCGATCCGATCGAATGCGACGTACTCGTGTTCGGTGACCAGAGGGCGGCGCGGGAGGCGGTGATCCGCCTGGTCGAGGCCGCCGGCTTGCGCGGCTTGCACGGCGGTCCGCTTGCCAACTCGATTGCCGCGGAGGCAATGACCTCGGTGCTCATCACGATCAACCGGCTCTACAAAGTCGATGGCGCCGGTATCCGCATCACCGGTCCCTAGAACGGTGGAGGGCTGACCTGACCGGACATTCGAGTAACCATGGCGAGCTTCGTCTTGTCCCGCTGCGGCAGGTGCCGCTGATCAGGCAGGGGGACGATCTCGCGGACCTCCTCGCGCGGGCTTGGGAGGCAAGCGGCGTGGTTCCGGAACGGGGTGATGTTCTGGTCGTGGCGCAGAAGATCGTCTCCAAGGCCGAAGGCCGGCTGCGGCGGCTCGATGATGTCCAGGTCTCGGTGCGGGCGGAGAAACTGGCGGCGATCGTCGGCAAGGATGCGCGGCTGGTCGAACTGATCCTTTCCGAGACTCGGCGCGTGGTGCGCGCCGTGCCCAATCTGCTGATCGTCGAGCATCGGCTCGGCTACATCATGGCCAATGCCGGGGTGGATCAGTCCAATGTCGGACTGGATGCTGACCGTGTCGCTCTTCTGCTGCCCGAGGATCCGGATGCTTCCTGCCGGCGTCTCTTTGCGGCGCTGCAGGAGCGTTTTGGCATCGCCATCGCGGTGCTGATCAATGACAGTTTCGGCCGCCCCTGGCGGAACGGTGTTGCCGGCGTCTGTCTGGGCGCTGCCGGCCTGGAGGTGCTGCGCGATTGTCGCGGCAAGCCCGACCTTTTCGGGCGCCAGCTGCGGAATACCGAAATCGCGCTTGGCGACGAGATCGCCGCCGCTGCCTCGCTCCTGATGGGCCAGGCCGACGAGCACATCCCCGCCGTGCTCGTGCGCGGATTGGATGTTGCCGCGACTTCGACACAGACCGCGCAAGCCCTGCTGCGACCTGCCGATCGGGACCTGTTTCGATGACCGGGTCCGGCCGGCGCGTTCTCGCTTTGTCCGGTGGCGTCGGCGGTGCGCGGCTGGCGAAGGGGCTGGCCGACGTGCTGCCGGCCGGGGCGCTCACGGTTGCGGTCAACGTCGCAGACGATTTCGTCCATCTCGGGCTTGCGATCAGCCCCGATCTCGACACCGTCATGTACACCCTCGCCGACGTCGTGAATGCCGAGACCGGCTGGGGCCGGAAGGATGAAAGCTGGACTTTCATGGCGGCGTTGGAACAGCTTGGTGGCGAATGCTGGTTCCGGCTCGGCGATGCCGATCTTGCGGTGCATGTCGAGCGTACACGCCGCCTCGCGCTCGGCGAGAAGCTCGGCGCCATCACCGCTTCGTTCTGCCGGAGACTCGGGGTTACGAGCGAGGTGCTGCCGGTCAGCGATGACAAGGTGGCGACGATGGTCGCGACACCGGAGGGCGAACTCGCGTTCCAGGATTATTTCGTGCGCTACCGCTGCGAGCCAGAGACGCTCGGATTCCGCTTCCTCGGCGCGGAGGCCGCACGACTCAATCCGCGCCTCCTCGCGGCTCTGGATGATCCGGCGCTCGATGTCGTTGTCATCGGACCGTCCAATCCCTTCGTCAGCATCGGCCCGATGCTGGCCATTCCGGGGCTGAGCGATGGGCTCATGCGGTGCCGGGCACCGGTGATCGCCGTCTCGCCGATCATCGGCGGGCGCGCGGTGAAGGGACCGGCGGCGAAGATGATGCGCGAGCGCGGGATCGAGCCGTCGCCGCTGGCCATCGCCGGCGAATATGGGTCGCTGCTCGACGGGCTGGTGATCGATGAGATCGATCGGGCGGAAGCGGAACGCATTCGCGGACCGCGGATTCGTGTGACGGAGACGTTGATGCGCGGGGAGAACGAGCGGCGGCGGCTCGCGCAGGATGTCCTGGCATTTGCGGCGGAGTTGCCCCGATGAGGCGGAGTGCGCCGGTTGCGGCATTGGTGCCGGTGCGCGGGCTGGCAGAGGGCAAGCAGCGGCTGGCCGCCGTGCTGAGCGCCGCGGAACGGCGGGACCTCGTGCAGGCCATGCTCGAGGATGTGCTGCAGGCGCTGTCTCGCTCGGCACGGGTGGCAGTGCTTGTCGTAGTGTCCGGCGATGCGGCGGTGGCGGCGGTGGCTGAAGGGGCGGGTGCGCTGCCGTTGCCGGATGTGCCGGGGGGCGGGCTCAACCCCAGTCTGCATGCGGCCCTGGCGTGGGTTGCTGCCGCCTGTCCGGACCACGCCGCGATGGTGGTCGCTGCGGATCTTCCCACACTGACGCCCGCACTGCTCGAGGCGACCGTGATGGCATCGGAAGCCGAGGTGGTGATCGCACGCTCGCTCGATGGGGGAACCAATGTCGTGTTGCAGCAGCCGCCGGCAATGTTGGTGCCTCTCTTCGGTAGAGAGAGTTGTGCCCGGCACCGCGAGGCGGCCGTCGGCACGGGATTGAGCGTCGAGGTGCTCGAGCATCCGCTGCTGGCGCGGGATCTCGACAGGCCCGAGGATCTGATGGCAGTCCTGCCTATGCTCGATGACGGAAGGACGCTCGAGGTCCTGCAACGCCTCCGCGCCGCGGCCCGGCATGGCGTGGCGGCGGAGCAGCCTGCGAGAGGAGATGTGCGATGAAGAAGGTGCTCGCCGAAGCCGCGCGAGGCGCGGTGCTGTCCGAGGATACCATCCGCACTCTCGCTCTCCGCGCTCCGACCGAGGCGCTGTGCGAGGCGGCGAGGTCACGGCGCGATCTCCGGCACCCCAGGCTGGTGACCTACTCGCCGAAGGTGTTCATTCCGCTGACGCGGCTCTGCCGCGATACCTGCCGCTATTGCACCTTCGCCGAATCGCCGCGAGCGGGGAGGGCGGCGTATCTGAGCCCCGAGGAAGTCCTGGCGATTGCCCGTGCCGGTGTCGCCGCCGGTTGCCACGAGGCGTTGTTCACGCTCGGGGACCAGCCTGAGCAGCGTTGGCGGGTGGCACGGGAGGAACTGGCACGCCTCGGCCATGCCAGTACGCTCTCCTATCTGGCGGCGATGGCACGGCTCGTCATCGAAGAGACCGGGCTGCTGCCGCACGTCAATCCGGGTGTGATGACGGAGGCGGACGTGGCGATGCTGCGCGCCGTCTCGGTTTCGCAGGGCGTGATGATGGAAATCCTCTCGGCGCGCCTCTGTGAACCTGGCGGCCCACATCACGGTTGCCCCGACAAGTACCCCGCGGTCCGGCTTGCGACACTGGAGGCAGCGGGCCTCCAGCGCGTGCCGTTCACTACGGGGATCCTGGTTGGTATCGGCGAAACGGCCGCGGAACAGGTGGAGACGCTGCTCGCGATCCGGGCGGCGCATGCGCGGCACGGTCACGTGCAGGAGGTGATCGTGCAAAACTTCCGTGCCAAGCCCGGCACGCGGATGGAAGCGGCGCCGGATGCCTCGCATCCCATGCACGTGCGGGCGATTGCGCTGGCGCGCCTCATTCTTCCACCCGAAGTCAGCGTGCAAGCGCCTCCGAACCTGAGCCCCGGCGGGCTCGAGGCGCTGCTTGCGGCGGGGATCAACGACTGGGGCGGCGTCTCTCCGGTGACGATCGATTACGTCAATCCCGAGGCTCCCTGGCCCGGGCGGGCGGAACTGGCGGCGCGGACGGAAGCAGGCGGCAAGGTGCTGGCAGAGAGGTTGCCGGTCTATCCCGCTTTCGTTGCTGATCCGGATAAATGGCTCGATGCGCGTCTGCACCGGCATGTTCGCGCTCATGCCGATGCCTTGGGACTGGGGCATGACGACTGGACATCCGGCCAGGACGACCGCGTGCGCACCATCCCGGAGCCGCAGGTCCCGCCGGGCGGCCTGGCGGCGACCATCAGGCGCGCGCGTGATGGCCGGCTGCTCACGGAAGAGGAGATCGTTTCGCTGTTTGCTGCCCGCGGCAGCGACTTCGGCGCCGTTTGTGCCGCTGCCGACGCGCTGCGGAGCGAGGTTTCCGGCGATACGGTCACCTACGTTGTGACACGCAACATCAACTACACCAATATCTGCACGTATCACTGCCGTTTCTGCGCTTTTTCCAAGGGCAGAATGGCAGCCGGCATGCGTGATCGCCCCTATGACCTGCCGCATGCCGAGATCGTTGCCCGCGCGCAAGAAGCCTGGGAGCGCGGCGCGACCGAGGTCTGCATGCAGGGCGGCATCCATCCGCACTACACCGGCCGCACCTATATCGACATTCTGGCGGCAGTGAAGCGCGCCCTGCCTGGCCTGCACGTGCATGCGTTCTCGCCGCTCGAGGTCTGGCAGGGCGCGACCACGCTGCGCATGGATCTGGGAACGTTCCTGGCCGAGCTGAAAGAGAACGGGCTCGGTTCCCTGCCTGGTACCGCGGCGGAAATCCTCGACGACGAGGTGCGGGCGGTTCTCTGCCCGGACAAGCTCACCACTGCGGAATGGCTGCTGGTGATGAGAACGGCGCACGCGCTTGGCCTCCGCAGCACCGCGACGATCATGTTCGGCCATGTCGAGCGGCCGGTCCACTGGGCGCGCCATCTGATCCGCCTGCGTGAACTGCAGCGTGAGACCGGGCGCTTCACGGAGTTCGTTCCCCTGCCATTCGTCGCCATGGAGGCGCCGATCTACCGCCAGGGCGGTGCCCGCAGGGGACCGACCTGGCGTGAAGCGGTATTGATGCACGCAGTCAGCCGGCTGGCGCTCAATCCCTGGATTATCAATATCCAGACCAGTTGGGTGAAGATGGGAAAGCAGGGGGCCGCGGCCTGCCTCACTGCGGGCGCCAATGACCTCGGTGGCACCCTGATGAACGAAAGCATCACCCGTGCTGCCGGCGCAGCGCACGGCCAGGAGATGGCGCCAGCGGCGATGGATGCGCTGATCCATGGGATCGGGCGGGTGCCGCGCCAGCGTACGACGCTCTATGGCGAGCCGCCGCGAGGTCAGATCGCGAGGTCGTACGCGGCGGCGCCGCTGCTTCCGATTGCCGGGCACGCACCCTCTCCGCGTGGTCGCGAGCCAGCGCTTCTGCTTTCCGCGTCATGAAACGCGCAAACAGCGCTCAGCTTGCCGCTCCGCGAAGCATCGGGGCGATATTTGCAAAGAAAAGGTCCGGCATGCCGAAAGCGAACCTTCAGCGACAGACCATGCACCGCCGCATCGAGACGTTCGATCGCAGCCCGATCCCGCTCTACATCCAGGTTGCGACCCTGTTGCGCAATCGGATTGCCGAAGGGAAGTTCCAGGCCGGCCAGCAGATTCCGACCTTGGAGGCGCTGGAACAGGAATTCGCCGTCGCCCGGGTCACGGTACGACAGGCGATCGAGCTTCTGGAAAAAGAAGGTGTCGTGCAGCGCCATCGGGGGCGTGGGACGTTCGTGACCCCGCATCTCGGCGAGCGGCGATGGCTGCACCTGATGACCGATATGGATTCGCTCGCACGGTCGATCGACGCGCACGTTCCGCGGTTTCTCATGACCAGGGAGTCGATGCCGCGCCTGAGGACGGGTGAAGGTGAGCCGGCGGCTGCCTATCAATACCTGCTCAGCGTGCAGTACCGGGGCGGGGAGCCATTCGCCGTCGCGAGCGTGCACGTGGAACGTGCGATCTACGAGCGCTGTCCCCATGAATTCTGCACCCGCGCCGCCTTGCCGCTGCTGTTGCGGCTGGAACGCGACGAGATCGAACATGCGCAGCTCACGGTCGTCGTTGGCAGCGCGGATTTCGAAACCAGCGAGCGGCTGCGCATTCCCCTGAATTCTCCGACCGCGGAGGCGCACTTCTTCGTGCGCAACCGGCAGGGAATCGTGACTTATGTGGCGGATGTCATCTATCGCGGCGATTGCGTTCGTTTCGATATCGATCTTCTGCGCACCGTCAATGGCAATCATCCGGACGATGCCGAGCCTCCAGACGCATTGCCGGATAACCCGATCCCGCCGAGGAGCGAAAGAAGATGACGCCCGAGATCCGCCACCGCGTGCTGCAAGCGATCGATGCCAGGCGCGATGAGGCCGTGGCGTTCCTGCAAAGCATGGTCTCGATACCGAGCGTGACCGGGGACGAGGGGAGGATTCAGCACTTTCTTGCCGAGCATCTCGGCAGGATGGGGCTCAACGTCGATATGTGGGATACGGATTGGGAGCAGCTCAAGAAGCATCCTGGCTATCGCCCCGTGGACCGGGGCTATGAAGGGCGGCCGAATATCGTGGCGACCTGGAAGGGATCGGGAGGCGGCCGTTCCCTGCTGCTGAACGGCCACACCGACGTCATTCCGATCGGCAATCGTGAAGCCTGGAACGACGATCCGTGGTCGGCGGCGATCCGGGACGGACGCCTCTACGGCCGCGGGGCGGCCGACATGAAGAGTGGGGTCGCGAGTCACGTGATGGCCGTGGCGGGCCTGATGGCGGCTGGCCTCAGGCCCAAGGGCGATGTCTACGTCAACATCGTGATCGACGAGGAAGTGAGCGGGCATGGAACGCTGGATACCGTGATCCGCGGTTACAAGGCGGACGCGGGGATCTCCGGCGAGACGAGCGGGCTTGCCATCCAGCCGGCCTGCATCGGCCGCATCTGGTTTGAAATCGAAATCAATGGCAAGCCGGCCGGCATCCAGCGCCACCACGAGGGAGTGAGCGGCATCGGGCTTGGCTACAAGCTCACAAAGGCGGTCGAGGCGCTGGAGGCCGTTCGCATGGCATCGGTGACGCACCCGCTTTACCCGAACATCCGCGAATCGCTTCCTTGTACCATCGGCAGCTTTCAGGCCGGCAACTACCCGAGCGCTTTTCCTTCCGACTGCCTTCTCAAGGGCAGCATGGCGACTGTACCCGGCGAGGACCATGAAGGTGTCAAGCGGAGCCTCGTTGCGCATATCGCGCGTGCCGCGGCCGAGGATCCCTGGATGAAAGAGCATCCGCCGAAAGTGCGGTTCGTCGGCTACGACGCGGAGGCATCGGCCATTCCGCTGTCCCATCCGATCGTCGAAATCGTGTCGGGGAACCTGAAAGAGATCAGCGGGCGCGAGCCCGAGATCAGCGGCCGGCAAGGTGCTGCCGACACGCGGTTCCTCAATCTCTATGCCAAGACACCGACCGTGATCTTCGGCCCGGGTTCTACTGCGGTCATGCACGCGGACAACGAATACGTCGCCATCGCCGACTACACGACGGCGATCAAGGTGGTGGCCCTCAGCATTGGCGACTGGTGCGGCATCGAGGAGCGTGGCAGCGGAAGGGGAAGATAGGAGCAAGGCGGAAGGCTCGAAGGGCGCCCGCGTGGCAAACCCCGCGCCTGTCACCATATCCAGGTCATCCTGCCGGTGGGACTGGACGCGTTGGCGGCAATGCGGGGCGGGGCGCTGATCCGGGAGTCTGGTGTGCGTTACATTTCGACGCGCGGGCGGGCGCCGGCGCTTGATTTCGCCGGGGTGCTGAGGGCGGGGCTGGCCGAGGACGGCGGGCTTTATGTGCCCGAAGCATGGCCGCGATTTTCGGCGGAAGAAATCCGGGCGCTCCGCGGTCTCTCCTATGCAGAGCTGGTGGCGAAGGTGATGGCACCGTTCGTGGGCGATGCGGTTCCTGATCTGCCGCGGCTGGCGTCGGCCACGTATGCGGGTTTCGCCCATCCGGCGGTCGTGCCGCTGGTGCAACTCGAGACGGATCTCTTCCTGATCGAGCTGTTCCACGGTCCGACCCTGGCCTTCAAGGACCTGGCCATGCAGCTCCTCGGGAGGCTGTTCGAGGAACTGCTCGACGGAGAGAGCGTGACGATCGTCGGCGCGACGTCGGGCGATACCGGCGCTGCCGCCATAGAGGCGCTCAAGGGGCGGCGGGGGGTCACGGTTGCCATCCTCCACCCCGAGGGACGGGTCAGTGAAGTCCAGCGGCGGCAGATGACCACGGTGACGGCCGCCAATGTCGGCAACATTGCGATCCGCGGCAGTTTCGATGATTGCCAGGATCTCGTGAAAAAGATGTTCGCGGACGTGGCCTTTCGCGGTGAGCAGCGCCTTTCGGCGGTCAACTCCATCAACTGGGCGCGAATCGCGGCACAGATTCCGTACTATTTTGCCGCCGCCCTGGCCCTCGGGGCGCCCGATCGGGTGGTCGCTTTCAGTGTGCCGACCGGCAATTTCGGCAATATCCTGGCGGCTTGGGCGGCGGTGCAGATGGGGCTGCCGGTCGAGCGGCTGGTGGTTGCCTGCAACCAGAACGACATATTGGCGCGCTTTCTGGCCGCCAACGACATGTCGCTTCGTCCCGTCAGACCGTCGGTCTCCCCCTCGATGGACATCCAGGTGAGCTCGAATTTCGAGCGCCTGCTGTTCGAACTCCTGGATCGGGACGCGGCCGAGACGGAGCGGATCATGCGGAATTTCCGGGCCGGGGGAAGAATGGCCGTCCCCGAGGCGGCCTGGCGGCGTATGGGCGGGCTCTTTCAGGGGTTTGCGCTCGACGATCCGGGGACGGAGGCCGAGATTGGCCGGCTCTGGCGCGCCGCGGGATATCTGGCCGATCCGCATACGGCAATCGGGATTGCCGGTGCCCGGGCGCGGGCGCCCGGGCAAGGGGTCGCGATGATTGCCGCGGCAACGGCGCATCCGGCGAAGTTCGCCCCCGTTGTCATGCGGGCCAGCGGGGTGAGCCCACCGCTCCCTGCCCGGCTCGCCGACCTATATCAACGGCCGGAGCGTTTCACGGTCGCGGCCAATGACCTTGCTGCCGTGGAGGCGGACGTGCGAACTCTGGCCGCCAGGAACCGGGCTGAAGGGATCAAGGTATGAGCGAGGAAGCCATCCGCGTGACCCGGCTTGGCTCGGGCCTCACGGTGATTACGGAAGAGATGTCGCGCGTCGAGACGGTTTCGATCGGGGCCTACGTCGCGGCCGGGGCGCGGTTCGAGACAGCCGAGGAAAACGGCATCTCGCATTTCCTGGAGCACATGGCGTTCAAGGGGACGGAACGACGCAGCGCGGCGGTCATCGCCGAGGAGATCGAATCGGTCGGCGGCCACATCAACGCCTACACCGCGCGCGAGCAGACCGCCTATTACGTGAAGCTTTTGAAAGAAGACCTCAGCCTCGGGGCGGATATCATCGGCGATATCCTCGGCCACAGCACCTTCGAGCCGGAAGAGCTCGAGCGCGAGCGCTCGGTGATCCTGCAGGAAATCGGCCAGGCAAACGACACGCCCGACGACATCATTTTCGACCATTTCCAGGAGGCGGCCTATCCGGACCAGCCGGTCGGCCGGCCGGTGCTCGGCACTGCCTTCGTGATCGAGCGGCTCAAGCGGGGCAGCCTGCTTTCCTACATGCAGGCGCATTACGGAGCCGGCAACGTCGTGCTGGCGGCCGCCGGCGCGCTGACCCATGAGCGGGTGGTGGCGCTCGCCGAGCGGCATTTCACCGATCTACCGGTGCGTGAGCCGCCGCCGGCCCCCCCGGCCGACTATCGGGGCGGCGAGCACCGGGAAATCCGAGACCTCGATCAGGTGCACATCGTGCTCGGGTTCCCCTCCGTCGGCTATGCGGATTCGGATTTCTACCCGGTGCTGCTGCTCGCGACCCTGCTCGGCGGGGGAATGTCCTCGCGGCTCTTCCAGGAAGTGCGGGAGAAGAGAGGTCTCGTCTATTCCATATACAGCTTCACCGCGCCCTATCGCGACGGCGGCCTGTTCGGCATCTATGCCGGCACCGGCGAGAAGGAGGTGGATGAGCTGATGCCGGTGGTGATCGAGGAACTCCGCAAGGTGCAAAGCAAGGTGGGGGAAGCGGAGCTGGCCCGGGCGCGCGCGCAGGTAAAGGCGTCGCTCCTGATGTCGCTCGAGAGCACGGGCAGCCGGTGCGAGCAGTTGGCGCGACAATGGCAGGTTTACGGCCGGGTGATTCCGATTGGCGAGATCGTCGCGAAGATTGCTGCGGTCGGGATCGGGGATGTCGAACGGGCGGCGGCCCGGCTCTTCCAGGCGCGGCCTACCCTCGCCGTGCTAGGCCCGACTTCCCGTGTGCCGGGACTTTCCGTCATCGCCGAGCGGCTGGCGGCATGAAGGAGCCGGCGCCGGCCGAACTGCTCGCCGATCTCCTGGCTGCCGCGCGCCACGCCGGGGCGGACGCCGCCGACGCCGTTCTGGTGGCCGGCACTTCGCTTTCCGTTGCGCGGCGGCTCGGGCGCATCGAGCATCTGGAGCGCGCCGAGAGCCGCGATGTCGGGTTGCGCGTGTTCGTCGGCCGACGGGCGGCCATCGTCGCCAGCGGGCGTGTGGAACCGGCGGAATTTTCGATTCTTGCCGAACGGGCGGTGGCGATGGCACGGGTGGTGCCGGAAGATCCCCATGCGCAGATTGCGGAACCTGCTCCGTCGGTGGCCGACGCAACGCCCCTCGATCTCGTCGATCCCATGGAACCGCCGGTTGCGGCGTTGATCGAACGCGCGGCGGCGGCCGAGGAAGCCGCACTCGCGGTGCCGGGTGTGACGAACAGCGAGGGTGCGGAGGCGAGCTGGGGGCGAAACGAAGTAGCGCTGGCGACAACGGCCGGGTTCTTCGGTTCCTATGCGCGTACCAGCCATTCTTTGTCCGCGATTGCGCTGGCCGGCAGCGGCACGGAGATGCAGCGCGACTACGATTTCTCAACCTCGGTGCATCTGGCCGATCTCGACCAGGCCGCAAGCCTCGGAGTGAAGGCGGGCGGTCGCGCCGTCGCCCGACTCCATCCCCGGCGGCCAGCCACGGCCCGGCTGCCGGTGGTCTACGAGGCGCGGGTTGCCGGGAGCCTGCTCGGCCATCTCGCGGCCGCGATCAACGGCCAGGCAGTGGCGCGTGGCACGAGCTTCCTCAAGGACCGACTCGGCGAGGCGGTGTTTGCCCGGGGAATCCGGATCCAGGATGACCCGGCACGGCGTCGCGGCTTGCGCTCCCGTCCGTTCGACGCCGAGGGTCTGCCCGCATCTGCCCGCACCCTGGTCGAGGACGGCAGGCTTGAAAGCTGGCTGCTCGACCTTGCGAGTGCGCATCAGCTCGGCCTTGTTTCGACCGGGCATGCGGTGCGCGGCACTTCCGGCCCGCCGCATCCGGCGCCGAGCAACCTCTATCTTGCCCCCGGCACGCTTTCGCCCGCCGCGCTGATGGCCGAGATCGGGGAGGGCCTGTTGGTGAGCGAACTGATCGGCGCGGGCGTCAATACGCTGACCGGCGATTACAGCCGCGGCGCCGCCGGCTTCATGATCCGCCACGGCAGCCTCGCGGAGCCGGTGGCAGAGATCACGATTGCCGGCAATCTCACGGGGATGTTCGCAACCCTCGCCGCCGCGGACGATCTTTGCTTTCGCCGCGGCACGGACGCACCGACGGTCCGCGTCGAGGGGCTGACAATGGCCGGCGCTTGAGACGGGTCGGGTACGCCCGACCAGCGGCTCCGCGCCGGCGATGACTGCCCTTCTGTTCGTCCGCCATCTGGCGTTCGCTGCCGCGCTTGCCGTGATCTCGGCCTGGATCGTGCGGCTGATGATTGCCTTCGGCCCGACCGATCACCCGGATGGGCGCAAGGGGCACGCAACGCCAACGCCGAAATCGGGCGGGGTCGGGATTGCCGCAGCCTTTCTGCTCGGTATTGCCATACTGTATCGGTTCCGGGGTTTCGCCTCGCTCGCCGATCCCTATTTCCGGGGCGTGGTCCTGGCCTCGGTCCTGATCGCGGTCGTTTCGTTCCTGGACGATCTCTACGACTGGCCTTTCGTCGTCAAGCTGGTTGCACAACTCCTCGCCGCCACCGCTGCGGTGGCGAGCGGGCTTTATCTGCAGAAGCCGCGGCTCCCCTATTTCGGCGCCACGGACATCGGCTGGCTCGGCCCGCCGGCGACGCTGTTCTGGATCGTATTCGTCACCAACGCGATGAACTTCATCGACGGGCTCGACGGGCTTGCCGCCGGCGTGGCGCTGATTGCCTGCCTGTTCCTGTCGGGAATTGCCGCGCTGCAAGGCGCATGGTTCGCCTATTTCGCCGCCTTGCTGCTGGCTGCCGGGCTGATCGGATTCCTGCCGTTCAACCTGCCGCCGGCGCGCATCTTCATGGGTGATGTGGGCAGCCAGTTCTGCGGCTTCATGCTGGCGATGCTCGGCGTAGTGGCGGCGCGGTTCGAAAGCGTCGAGCTGTCGTTCGTCATGGTGCCGATGCTGCTCGCCGGGCCGCTCTGCGACGTTGCCTTCACGCTCGCAAGAAGAGGGAGCGCGGGCCTGTCCCTCACCCGGCCGCATCGCGGATTTCTTTTTCAAATCGCGCAACGCTCGGGGATGCCGGATCTGGCGATTGCCGGCGCGCACTGGGGATTTGCCGCCTTCGGCGGACTTTGCTGCCTCGTCTTCCTGCACGCCTCGGGCATTTTCAAGCCGCTGGTCACGGTCCTGCCGCTGCTGCCGCAACTGGTCTGGCTCGGCTATGTCCATCGCCGCGCGACCCGCGCCGGAATCGGGCCATGGTGTTGAGCACGAGAACCGTGCTCTGGCCTGGAGGCTGAAGCCGGTTCAGAACGGAGAGATGATGTTGAGAAGCTGCTGACCCCAACTGGGTGTCTGCACCGTGGTGAGCTGGCCAGTGCCGCCGTAGGAGATGCGCTCCTCGGCGATCTGGTCGTCGTTGATCGTGTTGGTGTTGGAGATGTCCGCAGTCCGGATGACGCCACTCAGGGTGAGCGCGACCAGTTCGCTGTTCACGCGTACCTGCTGGTTGGCGACGATGACGAGGTTGCCGTTCGGCAGCACCTGGGTGACGGTGGCGGCAAGGCTCAGCGTGACCGCCTCACTGCGCTGAATTTCGCCGGTTCCGCCGGAGGAACCGGATCCGTTCGTATTGACGAGCGAGGCGGGGCTGACGTTCGGGGCGATGCGCGAGAGGACATTTTCGAAGCCGAACAGATTGGTAATCCCCATCGAGTCCGTATTGTTGCGGCTGGCCGAGGAATCGTTCTTGAGGGTGCCGCTGTCGTTCATCTGCACCAGGACGGTGACGATGTCGCCGACACGAGAGGCGCGCTGATCCTGGAAGAAGCCCTGCGAGCCGGACCGCCAGAGGCTGGCGGGTTCGGTTGGCGCGGGCTCGGGCGTGGGCATCGGCATGGTCACCGGCCGCCAGGTCGGTGACTGGGTCGGATTCTGGGTCGGAGTCATCGGCGGCGGCCGGCCGATGTTCGAAAGCTCCGAGAGCGCACCGCAGCCGGACAGGAGGAGGGGCAGCAGAAGGAGGAACGCGCGCCGCGTCATTGTGCAGCGTACTCCGCGTAGCCGGTTGCGGGCCCGGTGCCGGGAGCGGCAAGCGGGAGGCTGCCGAGTACCACGGAGACTTCGCCGGGGCCGGTTACGGTTGCCTCGAGCACGGCGTGCGAGACCGGATTGAGGACGCGGATCGATGCATCCGCGGCTCCCGAATCGAGCGCCCGCCCCCGTTCTGTCAGAGTGAGGCCGGGCGCATCGAGCGCGATCAGCACGCGTTGCCCGCGCTTGACCAGGGGTGGTCGGTTGAGATCGGAAAGGGGTACCGGATCGCCGGCGGCGATGGTTCGCTGAAGCTCCATGCCGACCGCCTGGTCCTCGGTACTCACGACGCGGCCGGCAAGCGATCCGGCCGGTACATCGGCGGGCTTGAGATCGGAGGGGGTGAGAATCGCGCCCGACATCAGGACGTGTCGTGCAACCATGATCGGAACCGTGCGCTCGGCGCGGCCGGAAATGGCAAGCTCGGCAGGGTCCATACCGCTGGCCGCGATCGACAGGACGGCGGAGAAGGCACCTGTTGTGCGGTCGTAATCCACCTGCGTGACGCCGACCTCGATCGCGGCACCCGGCGGCACGTCGGGGGGGCTGAAGTCCGGCAGCAGCACGCGGCTGTCCGCCGGAGCGCCGGCGGAAACGAGCGCCTCGTGCAACCGGGTTTCGACTTCGTGACGGCGGAGCGGCCGGCCGGGTCGCTCGAGCACGGCCTGTTCGCCTGGCGAGCGCGGCTGCCAATCGACCCCGAACTCGGTTGCAATGGCGGCCAGCTGTGCCGCCGGCACGGTGATCTCCTGGCCCGGCGCCGGGCCTGGGCCGAGCACTTGGCGGCCGGCGGAGCCAAGGCCGTCGAAGAGATCGGAAAGCCGCACCACGGGGCCGTCGAGAATTCCGAACGGGCGCAGTTTCGCGCTCGCGGCCGCGTGGATGGTCAGGCCGAACAGGAGCACGAGCGCAGCAGAAAGAGCACGCACGGGCGACTCCTCAATGCAGGCTGGTCAGGGTGGAGAGCATCTGGTCGGCGGCCGTGATCACCTGGCTGTTCATCTCATAAGCGCGCTGGGCGGTGATGAGGTTGGTGATCTCGCTCACGACATTGACGTTCGAGGCTTCGAGAAACCCCTGCATGGTCGTGCCGAATCCGGGTGAGCCTGGCGTGTCCGTGACGGGGTTGCCGGAGGCGGCGCTCTGGAGGAAGAGGTTGGAGCCTTCGGCGGTCAGTCCGTTGTCGTTCGGGAAGACCGCGAGCTGGAGCTGGCCCAGGGTCTGTGGTGCGGTCTGGCCGTCGAGCGTCACCTGCACCTGCCCGGAGGTATTGATGGTGACCGCGGTCGCGTTCGAAGGAATGGCGATGCCGGGCTGCACGACGTAGCCGTCTGCGGTGACGATCGTGCCGTCAGGGGCGAGGCTGAAGGTGCCGTCACGGGTGTAGGCGGTCTGGCCGGAGGGCAGGGTAACCTGGAAGTAACCGTTGCCCTGGATGGCCAGATCCAAGCTGTTGCCTGTCTGCTGCAGCGAGCCCTGATCGTCGATCCGATAGACCCCTGCGGTGTTGACGCCAAGACCGATCTGCGCGCCGGAGGGAACGATCGTGCTCTGATCGCTGCTGTTCGAACCGGCGACCCGCAAATCCTGATAGATCAGGTCCTGGAATTCGGCACGCTGGCGCTTGTAGCCGGTGGTTGTCATGTTGGCGATGTTGTTCGAGATCACCTCGACGTTGGTCTGCTGGGCCTGCATGCCGGTGGCGGCAATATCGAGTGCGAGCATGTTTTTTCCTTCGTTCTCGATCCTGCTCAGGCGCTGGTGGTGGTGAGCTTGGTGATCGCGTTCTGCTGGCGGTCCGATTCTGCCTGCACGAACTGCACGAGGAAGCCGAACTCGCGCTCGGCCTCGATCATTCGTGTGACCTCGAGAATTGGCGCCACGTTCGAATCTTCGAGCACACCCTGTACCAATTGCGGATTGGCGACCGGCGTGGTTGCCCCGTTCGCCGTGAAGAGCGTGGCACCGGTTGCAGTCATCAGGCTGGGGTTGCCGGGCCGCACGAGCCCGATCTGGCCGATGACGCCGTTCTCGATGCTTGTCACGGTGCCATCGCCAGCGATGGAAATGCCGGTATCGTTGGTGGAGAGCGTGATGGGCCGGCCGTTGATGTCGAGCAGCGGATCGCCATTCCGATCGACGATCGTGCCATCGGCGGACAGGCTGAAGGAGCCGGCGCGCGTGAGCCTGACACCTTGCGCTGTCTGAACCGTGAACCAGGCATCCTTGGCGCCGATCGCGAGGTCGAACGGATTGCCGGTTTTGCGAAAGGCCCCGCTGGTGCGGTCCCGCCAGGTGCCGCCATCCGCGACGAAGGCGATACCCGCCTCGGAGGCCGGTGCGGGCGGCGGGGCGAGCCAGTCGGTGAACTGGGTGCGCTCCGCCCGATAGGCCGGGGTTTCGGCGTTGGCGATGTTATTGGCGATCACCGCCATCGCGTCCTGCTCGGCCATCAGGCGCGAGGCGGCAACCAGGCTGGCAAGCTGCATGTTGGATGTGCTCCGCGGCGTTTCCGGTGCGCCCGGACCGGCGCGGGGCGGGAGACACGCAAGCGACGTGCCAGCCGCGTCAGCCCGCGATCGCCCGCGGCGGAAAGGTCGGCGGGCGCGAATCGCGGGCTCGAATAAACCGCCAGACCCCTGCCGGCCGCACAGTCAGCCCGACACGGGTCTCGCAGAGCCAGGCTGTGGTTCGCCGCGCATTCGGTCGAGTGCGGCGGCCGCTTGCCCGGCAGGCTCTGCCAGGGGCGGCCGTTTCTGCCGGGCCGCCCGGGTTCGGGAAAGGCTTCCTTAACGCGTCGAGGCCAAGCTTGGAGACGGCGCTGATCGCGGAGGGGACGGAATGGCGAGCGCGGCAACCGCTGAGCCCGCTGGCGCTGAGGCCGGGGCGCCCGCCGAGGCACCGCCGGCAACGCCTGCGAAACGGCGGCGCCTGATACTGATTGCCGCACCGCTCGTTCTTGGCCTGGCAGGAGCGGGGCTCTGGTTCAGCGGCTTTCTGCCGGGTGGCTTCGGCCGGGGTGGGGCGAAAGCTGCGGCGGGCGGCAAACCGGTGCTCCTTGCGGTACCCGAAATGGTGGCGAACCTTGCTGCCCCGGCGGGCGTCGAGCAGTACGTCAAAGTGAACATCAGCCTGGTTGCCGCCAATCCGGCGGCGGCTGCCGCGGCGCGCAGGAATCTGCCGCGGCTTCAGGACCTGTTCCTTACCTATCTGCGCGACATGCAGGCCTCCGAGCTGCAGAGCTCGGTTGGCACCTGGCGGCTGCGTGAAGCACTCATTTCGCGGGCCGCGATCGTGCTCGGGCCTGGCGAGGTAACCGACGTCCTCTTCACCAACCTCCTGATCCAATGAACGACGCTGCGGCCGGCCCGGTGGACGCGGCGGTTTTCGAGGGCGGCATCGAGGGCCAGCCTGCGATGGCGGCACGCACCCTCGATCAGGCCGAAATCGACAGCCTGCTCGGGCGGAACAGAGGCGCGGGCGGAGAAGATGATTCGAGCGGGATGCAGCGGATCATCAATTCCGGCCTCGTCTCTTATGAGCGCCTGCCGATGCTCGAGATCGTGTTCGACCGGCTGGTGCGCATCATGTCGACGAGTTTGCGCAATTTCACCGGCGACAATGTGGAGGTCAGCATCGAAAGCATCGCCAGCCTGCGTTTCGGTACTTATCTCGGCAATATTCCGCTGCCGGCGATGCTGGCTGTCATCAAGGCGGAGGAATGGGACAATCAAGGGCTGATCGTTGTCGATTCGCCGATGATCTATACGATCGTCGATGTGCTGTTGGGCGGCCGGCGCGGCACCGTGGCGATGCGGATGGAGGGGCGGCCTTTCACGACGATCGAACGCGTGCTGGTCGAGCGGTTGATCAAGGTTGTGCTCGGCGACCTGACGGCGAGTTTCGACCCGCTTTCCCCGGTCACGTTCCGTTTCGAGCGGCTGGAGGTCAATCCACGCTTCGCGGCGATCTCGCGTCTTTCCAATGCAGCGGTCCTGGCGCGGTTGAGGGTCGATATGGAGGATCGCGGCGGCCGGATCGAGCTTCTTCTGCCTTACGCAACGCTGGAGCCGGTCCGCGAACTGCTGCTCCAGAAATTCATGGGTGAGAAGTTCGGTCGCGATTCGATCTGGGAGACGCATCTTGCCGAAGAACTCTGGAACACGGAGGTCGTACTCGACGTGGTGCTCGACGAGCAGACGATGCGGCTTTCGGAAGTGATGGCGCTGGTGCCGGGGAGCCGGATCACGCTGAACGCGGGTCCCGACAAGCGGGTCGATCTGCGCTGCGGCGCGACGGCTCTGTTCGAGGGGCGGCTCGGGCGGCGCAATAATTCGTTGGCCGTGGAGATCGAGCGCGCGCTTCCACGCCTGATCGGGCGCTGAGGGGCGGCCGGCGGACATGGCGGGCGCGGAATGGCTGCTCGAAATCGGATTGACCGGGTTGCTTGCGGTAACGCTTTTTCACGCTCTTCGGCTCGAGCGCGCGCTCGGTGTACTGAAGCGTGACCGCGCGGCGCTGGAGGCACTGGTCAAGGACTTCAACGCGAGCACGCGTGAAGCGGACGCCGGCATCGAGCGATTGCGCAAGGCGGCCGAGAGCACGGCGCGGGATCTCGCGCGCCAGGCGGCCGCGGCCGGGCAGGTCAAGGAAGATCTGGTTTTCCTGACCGAACGGGCCGAACGGATGGCGGATCGGCTCCATGGCGCCATCAGCGCCGGCCGTTCCTCTGATTCCCCGCCGGGTGTGCCGGCTCAGCCGCGCGTCGAGAGCGAGGCGGAGCGCGAGCTTTTGCGCGCACTCAGGATCGGGCGCTGAGAAGATGCTGCGCAGGCTTTCCCTGCCACGCCTGTTGCCGCTGACGATCATTCTCATGGCCGCTCTGCTCGGCGTGAAATCGGTCGCGCTGGTGCGGGCGGCGGCGCCTGCGGCGAGCGGTGCGCCCGTTGCGGCGCCGGCTGCCGCCGCGCCGTCTCAGGCGGCTCTTCCGGCTTGCCCGCCCGCGCCGGTCGAGAGCCCGGCCGAGCGGCAGCTTCTGCTCGATCTGCATCAGCGCAGCGCGCTCATCGAGCAGCGCGCCGCGGCACTGGACCTTCGCGAATCGGTACTGAAGGCCGCGGAAAAAGAGCTTGCCGGGAGGGTTGCGGAACTGGCCTCCCTGCAAAAGAAACTCGCCGCCGAAAGCGCAGCGCAACAGCAGCAGAACGACGCCAAATGGCAGGCGCTGGTGCAACTCTACCAGAATATGCAGCCGCGAAGTGCGGCGGCGATCTTCGACGGCCTGCCGATGGCGGTACTGCTCGGCGTCATGCGCCGCATGAACGAGCGCAAGGCGGCGCCCATCCTGGCCGCGATGCAACCGGACAAGGCGCGCGCCTTGACCGCGCGCCTTGCTGCCCTGCCGGGTGGGGCAGGCGGCGGAGGGACCTGATCGTCGGGCTTGGTTTCGGCTGTGGGTGCCACTGCGGAGGGCACGAAAATGCGTGCTGATCGGCATTCGAGGGATTCGCGTCGGTGGGGCAGAGCGCGGATCTGGTGCGCGGTAGCCGCCGCTCTCCTGATCGCGATGCTGCTCGCCCGAACTGCCGTCGCCGCCGAGCCCACGGTCGGTGTCCGGGGCGGGAATCATTCCAGCTACGGGCGCCTCGTGTTCGATTTTCCGAGCGTCGTCCCCTACAGCGTCGTGCGCCAGGGCGCTCTGGTCGTGGTGAGCTTCGGTGATGCGGCGCCGATCGGCACGCCAGCACTGCTCCCGCGCAATGTCACCGGGTTCGTGGCCGGGGCGGGTGAGGCCCGCATCACGGTCGTACCGGGTGCCGTGGTCAAGGATTTCAGGGTGGATAACCGGATTGTGCTCGACGTGCTCAACCCGACTTTCGCCCACAGCGTGATGCGCGATCCTGATCCTCTTTCCGCGGCATCGGCGCTCTCCGATCCCAAACTGGCTGCGGCGGCGTTGCCAATGCCGCCGCCCTCGATTCCGCTTCCCTTGCCCCCGCTGCCGCAATCATTGGTCCGGGCGGCTCTGCCACGCCCCGCGGCACAGCCGGCGGCGATCCGATCGCCGGGCTCGAAGCCGGCCACGACGACTTCCGGGGCCGCCAGTGCGCCTGGCAACGCGACGTCGAACGGGACTGCCAGGCATCCTTCAGCGGCTTCCAATCCTCCCGCAATCGTCACTCCTCCGGTTGCGCCGGCAGAGGCTGCGAACCCCCCGATTCCGGCGACCGAACTTGGCCCGCTGGCCATTGCGGCGCACCGGATTGCGGCACCTCCCGGCGCGGAAGCGGCACTGCTCGTTCCGTTCGGTCCGCGCACCGGCGCGGCGGCATTCCGCCGCGGCGATGACGGGATCGTCGTGTTCGACAGAGCTCGGCCGATCGACATGTCCGCGCTGGCCGGGGACCCGGCCTTCGGGACGGCACGGGTGAGCCTGCTTCCGGCCGGCACGTTGCTGCGCCTGCCATTGCCGCCAACGCTCCGGCTCCGGCTCTGGCACCGCGACGAAGGTTGGGTGGTTGGGATCACCGCCGCGCCGTCGACGGCACGGGCCATCGTCTCGAATGTCGATGCGGGGCAGTTCAGCCTGAAGCTGGCGGCGGCCGCAGCAGTGGTGCTGGTGCCCGATGCGATGAGCGGGACCAATCTGCTCGTCGGGACGGTCCGCGTGCCGGGCCAGGCGATTGCGGTCACACGGCGGTTGCCGAGCTTCGCGCTGCTCCGGACCTGGCTCGGCGTGGTGGTCGAGCCGCTGACGGATCGGCTGGTGCTGCGGGTGGCACTTGACGGGTTCAGCCTTGGCGAAAACGGCGTGCCGGGCTTGCCTCTCTCGGCAGAGGCGCCGAACCTCGCCGCGCTCGAAAGTGCTGCGACACTGACCTGCCGGTTCGACTTTCCGGCACGTCCCCTGGCCGCCCTGGCGCGGCGGCTGCATCAAGAACTCGACGCGGTCGTTGCCGCACCGCCGCTCGATCGTTTCGCAGCAAGGCTCGCCGAGACGCAAACGCTGGTTGCGCTTGGCATGGGGCCCGAGGCTGCTGCCCTGATCGAGCTTGCCCGTATCGATGATCCGCGCCACGCGAATGATGCGGACGCGAAAGGGCTGGCGGCGATCGCCGCCCTGCTCTCCGGGCGGCTTGACCAGTCTTCCGGGCTCGATGATCCAAGGCTTTCCGGCACCGACGAGATCGATCTCTGGCGCGCGACGCGCGCTGCCCTCCTGCACCAGGATCCGGCCGGCACGGCACCGGTCTTCGCTGCCACGGCCGGCCTGATCCTTGCTTATCCGGAACCACTCCGCGATTTCCTTTCCCCGATCGCGGCCGAGGCCATGATCGAGGGTGGGAAGTTTGCTGCGGCGCAGCTTTTCTTGAACGATCTGCCGGCGACGCCGGCGCTCGATTTCGACCGCGCTCTGCTGCAGGCCAGGCACGGCAAGACGCGGGAAGTCCTCGCCGCCTGGGAGCGACTCTCACACTCGCTTGACCGGCGCGTCGCCGCCCGTGCTGCCAGCCGCCTCGTGCTCCTCCGTCTTGCCACTGGCGCCATCGGCCCCAGGGAGGCGGCGGATGCACTCTCGCGCCAGTTCTACGACTGGCGAGGCGGCCGGCACGAGCTTCAGCTTCGGCTGAAAGTCGCAGAACTCAGGGCCAAGGCGGGAGAGTGGCGGCAGGCCATGGCCCTGCTTGGTGAAACGGAGCAGCTTTTCCCGGCCGAGGCAGCCGCGGTAGAAAGCGCCCGCGAAGCGACCTTCCGCAGCCTGTTTGCGGGCCAGGCGGCCGGGCGGGTGCCACCGCTCGAGCTGGCCAGCCTGATCGAAGACAACGCCGATCTCATCCCACCCGGCACGGAAGGGGAGAAGCTCGCGGAGATGCTGGCAGACCGGCTGCTCGCTCTCGATCTGCCCAATCGCGCCGAACCGGTACTGGAGAAGCTGATGGCGGCAGCTCCAGCGGGTGCTCCTCAAGCCGATATCGGCGCCAGGCTTGCCGAGGTGCAGCTGGGACGGGGCGATCCGGCCGGTGCTCTGGCCGCGCTTTCCGCCTCGCGCTCGGCAGATCTGCCACACGCACTCGCCGTGCGGCGCACAATGATTTACGCACGCGCTGTGGCAGCCCAGGGCCACACGGCGCAGGCCGTTTCTGCCCTTTCGGCTGTGAACGATTCCGCCGCCACGGCACTGGCCGCGGATCTCTTGCAAAAAGAGGGAAACTGGGCGGGCGCCGAGGCTGCGCTGGCCGATCTCGTGGCGAACACGGTGGCGCCAAGCGGAGCCTTGACCAATGCCGATCGCACGATGCTGGTGCGCCTGGCGAGCGCCGCTGCGCAAGCGGGAGACACCGCGAAGCTTGCTCTGCTCAGGCGGGATTATGGCGGGCGGATGGGAGAGGATTCGCTCGGCAGCTTGTTCCGGCTGCTGACGGACCCGCCGGCAGAGGGTTTGGGTGATCTTGCCGAGGTCGGTCGCGAGACGGTAATCGCCGGGCGATTGCCGCGCGAGCTGAAGGCAATCGGCGCGACGATGCAACTCGTGCCCTGAAACATCGCACATTTCCTCTTGCATCGGCGGCCCCTTGTGCCTATGTGCGCGCGTCTTGGCCCGCCGGCGCGGAGACGCTCCGCCCGAGAGGCTGTCTTTTGGTTGCAGGAGTACGCGATGGACGCACTCGCTCAACTGGGGATGGTCTCGGAGCCCTTCCCAGAGAACCAGGAGCCGGTTCGCTCCGCAGAGGCAAAAGACTATTTCGTGACCCGCGACGGGGTGAAATTCGCCGGCGCACATCTCTTGCTCGATCTTTGGGGTGCCGAGAATTTGACGGACCCAAAGGCGATCGAGCGGGCGCTGGCAGATGCCGCAAAGGCCGCGAAGGCGACGATCCTGCACAGCCACCTGCACCAGTTCTCGCCCGAAGGCGGTGTTTCCGGCGTTCTCGTGCTGGCGGAGAGCCATATCTCGATCCACACCTGGCCGGAGCGGGACTTCGCCGCGATCGATATCTTCATGTGTGGCGCATGCGATCCCTATCGTTCCGTGCCCATTCTGAAGGCGGCATTTCGACCGCGGACCATCCAGCTTTCCGAACAGAGGCGCGGCCTGGTCGTCTGACGCATCGGTTTGCACCAGACGCCGATGGCGCTCGATTCCTGGGTCAACGAGAGCTTGTACTCTGCCTGGGGCCAGCGCTTCCGCGTGAAGCGGGAGATCGCGCGCGCGAAATCTCCATTCCAGGACATCGCCATCTTCGAGAGCGAATCGCACGGCCAGGTCCTGATGCTGGATGGCGTGGTGCAGATCACGGAGCGGGACGAGTTCGTCTATCAGGAGATGCTAGTGCACGTGCCGCTGGTTGCGCACGGGCGAGCAGAGCGGGTGCTCATTATCGGCGCCGGTGACGGTGGGGTGTTACGCCGCGTGCTCGAACATTCCGGTGTGCGCCGCGCGGTGATGGTGGAAATCGACGCCGAAGTGATCCGCCTGTCGCGCCAGTTCATGCCTGGGATCGGTGGTGCGGCCTGGGATGATCCTCGGGCCGAGGTGATCGTGGGCGACGGCATTGCTTATGTAGCAGACGCGAGAGATGGCGAATTCGATGTGGTGATCGTCGATTCCACGGACCCCATCGGAGTTGGTGAGGTGTTGTTCACCGACGCCTTTTATGGGCATGCGGCACGCGTGCTCTCACCCCGGGGGGTGATCGTCAACCAGTGCGGCGTGCCGTTCATGCAGGCCGAGGAGCTCACGGAGACCAGCCGGCGGCGGGCAAAGTCATTCGCGCACGTCACGGCTTATGTCGCGGCGGTGCCGACCTATGTCGGCGGCTTCATGACGCTCGGCTGGGCGGCCAAGGATGTCTCGCTGGCGCGCCTGCCGGTGGCCGAGATCGAACGTCGTGCGGCCGCCGCCGGCATTCTCGGTCGCACGCGTTACTGGAGTCCTGCGGTCCACGCCGCCGCCTTTCAGCTTCCGCCTTACATCGCCGAACTGCTGCCTTCCTGAGCGCCCGATTGGCGAAGGCAAGGTCGGGTGCAAAGCTACGGCATGGCGCGCCCGGCCAAGCCACCTGATCCGACGCTCCAGCACGAAGCGGCGCTCGCCCACCTCGCGCGCTATACGACGACGCGCGCCGGGCTCTTGCGGGTGCTGCTGCGGCGAATCGCACGCTGGGCCCGGACGGCGGAAGGCGAGCCGGAGGCAATCAGAGCGGCAGCGGCGGCGGCACGGAGCGCGGCCAGGGCGGAGGTCGAGAAGCTGGCCAAGGCCGGCCTCGTCGATGACGCCGCGTTTGCCGCGGCGCGGGCCCGGCGGCTGGCGCGCTCGGGCGCGTCGAGGCGAGGGATTGCCGCGCATCTGGCGCGGCACGGGCTTGGCGGCGCGACAGTTTCGGCAGCACTTCCCGCTGATCCGGAGGCCGAGCTGACAGCAGCCCTGATCTTGGCCAGGAAGCGTCATGTCGGCCCGTTCCGCGCCGGGGCGCCGCCCGACCCCGAAACCCGGCGGCGGGAGCTTGCCGCCCTGGCGCGGGCCGGCTACCCGGCCGCGATCGCCCGGGCGGCGCTGGCGATGCCGCGGGCGGAGGCCGAGAGGCGACTGCTCACCGCGCGCCAGGACGAAGTGTGACCAGTGCCGGACTTCCGCTTTGGGGTGCGTTCAAGATCCTCGCAGAAACGAACGAATCACCTTAGACCGGTGTCGGGCTGACTGAGCAGCCCGACACGGGTCTCGCGGTTTATGCGAGCCCGCGATTCACGCCCTCCGACGATTCCGCCGCGGGCGATCGCGGGCTAGCGTTCTCTGTTACCGGCATGGTGCCCGGCGCCAGGACCCTTGGATGGGAGGAACGGATATGCTGAAGGGCTTCAGGAACTTCATGATGCGCGGCGATGTCGTCGTGGTCGCCGTCGGCCTGGTCACCGCACTGGCGTTCAGCAACCTTGTCAAGGCGTTCACCGACAACATCATCAACCCGCTGATTGCCGCGGCCCAGGGTGGTGTGAAGGGCCCCGGGCTCGGCTGGCAGCTTGTGCCGGGCGGCGGCAACGGCACATTCCTCAACCTTGGCGCGTTCATCTCGGCGATCATCTACTTCATCATCTTCATGGCGGTCGTGTACTTCGTGATCGTCATGCCGTACAAGTTCCTCATGGCCCGCATTGGCAAGGCGGTGTTCGGCGACCCCGCTCCGACCAAGACCTGCCCGCAGTGCCTGTCCGACGACCTCAACCCGGCTGCAACCAGATGCAAGCACTGCAGCGCGGAAATCGGCCGCGCCACCGCCTGAGCGGCAGCGGCCGACAGAAACCGGATCTGAGACCAGGCGACTGCGCCGCCGTTTTCAGGCGGCGGCGCGAACCTCATCGAGGGCCGCTTCGACCGCCGGGCCAAGTCGATCGAGGATCATGTCGATCCCGGTGGCATCGATAATATAGGGTGGTGCGATGATCACGTGGTCACCCCTCGTGCCGTCGATCGTGCCGCCCATCGGATAGATCGCAAGACCGCGTGCCAACGCCTCGTTCTTGACTCGCTCATGCAGTTTCAGCCGAGGCGGGAAGGGCGCGCGGCTGGCGCGATCGGTGACGAATTCGAGCGCCTGGAAAAGGCCCCGGCCACGGATGTTCCCGACCTGGGGATGGTTGCCGAACCGCTCGGCAAGGCCGGCCTCCAGGCGCGCGCCCATGGCGCGGACATTGGCGAGCAGGCCATCCTCCGCGATGACGCGCTGCACGGCGAGGGCTGCCGCGCAGGCGACAGGATGCGCCTGGTAGGTGTGCCCGTGCACGAAGCTGCCGGAACCGCGCCGGAGGGCCTCGACGATCTTGCGTCCGATCAGGATGCCGCCGATCGGCTGGTAACCGCCTCCAAGACCTTTGGCGATCACCTGGATGTCAGGCGCTGCGCGTTCCTGCTCCCAGGCGTGCATGGTGCCGGTGCGGCCCATCCCGCACATCACCTCGTCCAGGATCAGGAGTGCGCCGTGGCGATCGCAAATTTCACGGACGGCCCCGAAGTAGCCGGGAACCGGGGGCACGCAGCCGGCCGTAGCGCCCACCACCGGCTCGGCACAGAAGGCGATCACATTCTTCGGGCCGAGCCGCTGGAACTCGGCCTCGAGCTCTGCGGCAAGGCGTGCGGCATACTCGGCTTCGGTCTCATTCGACACCTGGAACCGATAGGCGAAGCAGGGCGAGACATGGCTGAACACGGGTGCCAGCAGCGGTTCGTAGAGGGCGCGGCGAGCCATGTTCCCGCCGGCCGCAAGGGCGCCGAGCGTATTGCCGTGATAGCTCTGGCGCCGCGCAATGACGCGCGTGCGCCCGGGCTCTCCGCGCTCGACGAAATACTGGCGGGCGAGCTTGAGCGCGGCTTCCATCCCCTCCGAGCCGGAGGAGACGAAGAAGGCGTGGGTCAGATCGCCAGGCTCCCCGGCCAGCAGCGCCGCGGCCAGCTCTTCGGCTGGATGGGAAGCGAACAGCCACGTATGGGCGTAGGCCACGCGCCTCGACTGCTCGGCGATCGCCTCGATCACCCGCGGCTCACCGTGGCCGAGACAGGCAACCGCCGCGCCACCCGAGCCGTCGATGACCTCCTTGCCGCCCGCAAGCCGGAGCCAGATGCCGTGCCCGCTTTCCACCATTGGCGGAGGAGCGGCGAGGGAGCGGTGCAGGAGATAGGTCACGGGCTGTGTTTCGGGCGCAAAGGAGCCTCCAGCTTTGGCGCGGCGGAAGGGGCTAATCAAGCCCTGGTGCCCACGTTCATCTTGAGGGCCGGGCGGAGAGAGGCCATGTGGAGACCGCGGCTTCTGGTCTGAACGTGAGGTCCGGCCATGCTTGTCCCCGTTGTGTCACCGTCGGCGCGCCGGGCCCTGGCTGTGCTGGCGGCCATGTTTGCGCTCTCTTTCGCGACGCCGTTCGGCGCTGCAGCGCAACCGATGCCCGGCAGCTTTGCGCCCCTGGTTCGGCAGGTGCTGCCCGCAGTGGTGAACATCGCCGTGACCACCGTGATCAATAACGGCGAGGACATCGCGAATCTGTTGCCGCCCGTACTGCGCGGCACGCCCTTCGAGCAGGAGTTTCTGCGTCACTTTGGCACCACTCAGCAGGTGCGCGCCGTCGGTTCGGGCTATGTCATCGACCCCTCGGGGGTGATCGTCACCAACAACCATGTCATCCGCAATGCCACGCGCATCGTCGTCTCGTTTTCTGACGGCCGTACGCTGGTCGCGCGTGTCATCGGTGCCGACCCGCTCACCGATGTCGCGGTCTTGAAGGTTGACGCCGGCAGGAGCTTGCCGTTCGTTCAGTTCGGCAATTCAGACGCGGTCGAGGTGGGGGATTGGATTCTGGCGGCAGGCGACCCGTTCGGCCTGGGCGGTACAGTGACCGCCGGCATCGTCTCGGCGAAGGAGCGGGAGATCGGGGACGGGCCGTTCGACCGCTTCCTGCAGATCGACGCTCCGATCAATCCTGGCAATTCCGGAGGCCCTCTGTTCGATCTTCAGGGCCAGGTGATCGGCATGAACACGGCCATCTACTCACCCGGGGGTGGATCGGTCGGGATCGGATTTGCGATACCGAGCAACACGGTGAGTGAGGTCGTCAGCGAGCTTCGCGGGGGTGGGCATATCCGTCGTGGCTGGCTTGGCGTGGCGATCGAGTCGCAATCCTCCGACCCGGTTGCAGGGGACACCGGAGTCCTGGTGACCGGCGTTGCCCCCGGGGGCCCGGCAAGCCGAGCCGGCATCCGGCCGGGAGACGTGGTCCTTGCAGTGAACGGAGCTGCCGTTGACGGCGCGACAGCCCTGATCCGCGCGGTGGCTGCGCTAGCACCCGGCACGCGGGTGCGTCTTGCCGTCAACAGGAACGGCGAGCGGATGATGGTTCCGGTGCGCATCGGCGAGCGGCCGGCGAACGCCGAGGACTGAGGAAGGAGAGCGATGCGGATACTGGTGGTCGAGGACGACAGGGACGTCGCCGGCTTCGTCGTCAAGGGGCTGCGGGAGAGCGGGCACGTCGTCGAACATGCCGATAACGGGCGGGACGGGCTTTTTCTTGCAGCGAGCGAGGCATTCGATGCCATCGTTCTGGATCGGATGCTGCCCGGTGGTATTGACGGGTTGAGGATTCTCGAAACCCTGCGCTCGCAGCGCAACACGGTTCCGGTGCTCTTTCTCTCGGCGCTCGGCCAGGTTGACGACCGGGTACTCGGGCTCAAGGCCGGGGGTGACGACTATCTCACCAAGCCGTTCGCGTTCAGCGAGCTGCTGGCTCGGGTCGAGGCGCTGACAAGGCGCGGTAAGGGTGACGGGCCGGCGACCAAGCTGGTGGTGGCTGATCTCGAGATGGATCTTCTTTCCCGGAGCGTGCGCCGGGCCGGGCAGAAAATCGATCTGCAACCGCGCGAGTTTCTGCTGCTCGAGTATCTGATGCGTCACGCCGGCCAGGTCGTTACCCGCACCATGCTGCTGGAAGGTGTGTGGGATTATCATTTCGATCCGCAGACGAACGTGATCGACGTGCATGTCTCGCGGCTGCGACAGAAGGTGGACAAGCCGTTTTCGGGGCCGCTCATCCATACCGTGCGCAATGCGGGGTACATGCTGCGATCGGACGCCGGGTGATGGATGCCGCCACACTGGGCCACCCGGGTGCTCAGAATGCGCCGGGGATCCAGTTGGCGGGGGCGAGGCTTCCGCAGCACCCGCGGTTCCTGCGCTCGGCGGCGCTGCGCTTTGCCGCCATGTACGCTCTGCTGTTCGGCCTTTCAGCGCTCGCGCTGGCCTTGTTTCTCTGGTGGCAGACGGCGGGCCTGCTTGATCGCAGGACGGACAACGCCATTGCCGCAGACGTGGACAGCCTTGCCCAACGCTGGCAGGAAGGTGGGCTGCCTGCCCTGATCATCACGATCGAGAACCGGCTGGCCGAGAATGTCGATGACAGCGCGATCTATCTCCTGGTCGATCCCGCAATGCGGCGTGTCTCGGGCAATCTCTCCTCCTGGCCGACCGATCTCACAGTGCACCGCATCTGGGCGGAGCTGCCGATCGAGCGGGCGGGCATCCGCTCGCTCGCGCGTGTGCGCACATTCACGCTGCCGGGAGGGTTCCACCTGCTGGTCGGGCGCGATGTGCAGGTGCGAGCGCAACTTCGCGACCTCTTGACGGGGGCGCTTCTCTGGGCGCTGCTCGTGGTGCTCGTGCTCGGAGTCGCCGGTGCGGTCGTCATCCGTGGCCTGTTCCGGCGCGCAATGGCGAATATTTCAGCGACGGCGGCGGCCATTTCGGCCGGAGATCTGTCGCGCAGGGTCCGCATCAGCGGGCGCGGCGACGAGTTCGATCGCTTGTCGGAAACCATCAACGAGATGCTGGAGCGCATCTCGAGGCTGATGGATGGCGTGCGGCAGGTCTCCAACGCCATCGCGCACGACCTGCGCACACCGATTACGCGTGCCCGCGCGCGCCTCGAGGATGCGGCGCTGCACGCCGAGAGCGAGGCCGATCTCAGAGCGGCGATCGAACGGGCGACGACAGATCTCGACGGCATCGTCGCCGTATTCCAGGCTCTGCTCAGGATCGCCGAGATCGAGGCGGGCACGCGCCGCGCTGCTTTCGCTTCGTTCGATGCGGCACCGGTACTGGCGGGCCTCGTCGATCTTTACAGCGCGCCGGCTGAAGAAGGCGGATTGACCCTTGAGTTCACCTGTCCGGAGCGGCTGCCGCTGTTCGGGGATCGCGAGCTGGTGCAGCAGGCGATCGCCAATCTTCTTGATAATGCTCTCAAATTCTCTCCGGAGGGGGGCGTCGTGCGCCTGTCCGCTGCCGCCGCGGGGGGCACGGTCACGATCACCGTCGCCGATCACGGCCCCGGCTTGCCGGAAGCGGATCGCGCGCGGGCCACCGAGCGGTTCTTCCGCGGCGAGACAGCACGGAACACGCCCGGCGCCGGGCTCGGCCTCGCGCTGGTGCAAGCCGTCGCGTCGCTGCACGGTGGCAGCGTGCAGCTTGCAGAAAATGCACCGGGCCTCGCGGCGATGCTCCATTTGCCCGGCGCGGCGGAGGTCGCACACGACGCCGCGGCGACCGCGGACGCATGACCGTCTCTTCATCCGGCTCCCACCCGCTGGTCAGACCAGATCGGTTAACCAGGCATGTATGGGCGATTTGCTTCGCGCGGGTGGCATTGCGGGCTGGTCTGCCGTTCTGCTCGTCGGGCTGTTCGCACCGCCGCCGGCCCGCCCGCAGCCGCCGCCGATGCAGCTCTTGACGGACACGCCGCATTACTGCGCCGAGCTTCTCGACGAAGTCGAGGCAGCACAGCAGGCTTTGGTTGAGCCCGCTCCGCCAGCGGTCGAGCGGCTTACTGACGAGGGACGGCAGCTTTGCCTGCTGGGCGAGGTGCGAGGTGGCGTCACGCGGCTGCGCCGTGCCATGGTGCTGTTGCACAAGAGTTCCGGCCAACACTGACCGCCAGCCGATGTTTGTTTTCGGCGGCCTCTGATCCCCTCCGTTCGCTGCAAAGGGCAGCGAACTTCGCGGGCAGGACACTAGACCCATGTCGGGCTGACTGTGCAGCCCGACACGGGTCTCGCGGTTTATTCGAGCCCGCGATTCACGCCCTCCGACGATTCCGCCTCGGGCGATCGCGGGCTGGCTGCTGCTTGCATCATCCGGTTCCTTCGGTTCTGATCGTGACAGTACGGGAGGAATCCGATGGACGAGGGGACGGCCGGCCCTGCATCGCACGCGGAGATCCGCGCCGAGGTGCAAAAACTCTGCGCCCGCTTCCCGGGCGAATATTGGCGCGAGATGGACAGGAAGCGTGCCTACCCGAGCGAATTCGTACGTGCACTGACCGAGGCGGGTTATCTCGCGGTACTGATCCCGGAGGAATGGGGCGGTGCCGGCCTTTCTCTTTTCGCAGCCTCAGCGATCCTCGAGACGATTCATGCCGCGGGCTGCAATGGTGCTGCCTGCCATGCACAGATGTACATCATGGGCACCATCCTGCGGCACGGATCCGAGGGCCAGAAGCGCGCCTTTCTGCCAGAGATCGCTTCGGGCGCGCTGCGCTTGCAGGCCTTCGGCGTGACCGAACCGGGCAGCGGTTCGGATACCACCAACTTGCGCACCTTCGCCCGCCGCGAGGGAGATCATTACGTCGTCAACGGGCAAAAGGTGTGGACGAGTCGGGCCGAGCATTCCGACCTGATGCTGCTGCTCGCGCGCACGACCCCCCGGGAACGGACGCGCCGGCGCACGGAGGGACTTTCGACCTTCATCGTCGATATGCGGCAGGCGGTTAGGGCCGGGATGACGATCCGGCCGATCCGGACCATGATGAATCACAACTCCTGCGAGATCTTCTTCGACAACGTGCGGGTACCGGCGGAAAACCTCATCGGTGAGGAGGGCCAGGGCTTTCGCTACATCCTGGATGGGATGAATGCCGAACGCCTGTTGATCGCTTCGGAATCGATCGGTGACGCGAAGTGGTTCATCGCCAAGGCAGTGGCGTACGGAAAAGAACGGATCGTGTTCGGGCGCCCGATCGGCCAGAATCAGGGTATCCAGTTCCCGATCGCACGCGCGCATGCAGAGATGCGTGCGGCCGAGTTGATGCTGCACGAGGGCCTGGCGCGGTTCGAGGCCGGGAAGGCTTGCGGTGAAGAGGCTAACACGGCCAAGCTCCTGGCCGCCGACGCGGCGTGGGCGGCTGCGGAAGCGTGCCTTGAGACGCACGGCGGCTACGGCTTCGCCGAAGAATTCGATGTCGAGCGCAAATATCGCGAGGCGCGGCTCTATCGCGTGGCGCCGATCAGCACCAACCTGATCCTTTCCTACATCGCCGAACACGTGCTGGGCCTGCCGCGAAGCTATTGATGGGCGGCGCTTGACCTTGCCGGCCAGGCGTGGCTTGTCGCGTCGGGGCAACCGGGGCGGCAGGCCATGAGCGGGTATTTCTTCGAAGATCTTTCGATCGGCATGACGGCGAGCGTTGGCAAGACCATTACCGAGGCCGACATCGTGCTTTATTCCGCTGTCAGCACGGACACCAACCCGCTGCATCTCGATGAAGAGAGTGCGGCGCAGTCGCTCTTCAAGGGACGGATTGCACATGGCATGCTGTCGGCCGGGCTGATCAGTGCCGCACTTGGCACGAAGTTGCCCGGGCCGGGCGCCATCTACGTCGCGCAGAGCCTGCGCTTCCGTGCCCCGGTGCGGCCGGGGGATACGGTGACGGCAACGGTGGAGGTGACGGCCCTGGACAGAGAGCGCAAGCGCGCGACCTTGAAGACGACATGCCTGGTCAAGGGCAAGCCGGTGATCGAGGGCGAGGCATCGGTGCAAGTGCCGACCCGCGCCTGATGCAGATTGTCCGGGACTGGCGGGCAGTACCCGAGACAGCGCGCGGAGCCACGGTCGCGCTCGGGAATTTCGACGGGGTGCATCGCGGCCACGCCAAGGTGATTGCGGCCGCGCATGCGGCACGGCCCGAGGCGCCGCTGGCCGTGCTGACTTTCGAGCCGCATCCGCGGGAGCTGTTCCGCCCCGAGGATCCGCCGTTTCGCCTGACGCTTTCTGCCGAGCGTGCCGCCGCCCTGGCCGGGCTCGGCGTGACGATCCTCTACGAGCTTCCTTTCGACTGGCCGTTCAGCGAGCTTTCTGCGGAGGAGTTCGTCGTCGAAGTTCTGGAGCGCGGCATCGGTGCGCGGCATCTGGCGTCGGGGCCGGATTTCGCCTTCGGGCACCGCCGCGGTGGCGATGTCGGTTTTCTGGCCGGACGCGCCGAGGCACTCGGCATCGGGCTTTCGGTGGTGCCGCTGCTCGCCGATGCGGAAGGACCGATCTCGTCCACGCGCATACGCCGGCTTTTGCAGGAGGGCTATCCGGAACGCGCGGCCCTCGAGCTTGGGCACCCCTGGGCCATCCGCGGGCCGGTCATCGAGGGGGACCGGCGGGGCCGGACGCTTGGCTTCCCGACCGCCAATATAGCGCTCGGGCGGCATCTCGAGCCCGCCCGCGGCGTGTACGCGGTTGTCGCGCGTCTGCCGGGCCGGGTTGAAGTGCCCGGGGTAGCCAATATCGGCCGGCGGCCGACAGTCGGTGGTGGCCCGGAAAGCCGGCTCGAGGCACATCTTTTTGACTTTGCCGCCGATCTCTACGGCCAGGAGGTGTCGGTCGCGCTCATGGCTTATCTGCGGCCGGAGCGGCGCTTTCCCAACCTTGCGGCGCTCAGCGCGCAGATCGCCGCCGATGTGCGCGAAGCGCGGCATCGCCTTGACCAGCCGCTCCCGGCCTCTTCATAGTCTTTACATGATACGCCTGTCCGCACGAATTACCGGCCCGGCCCGGAGCTGACGGGCCGGGCAACGAGTGAAGCCCCGGCGGGGCCCCACCCGGCGGCCGCGCCGCCTGAGGATCTGGAACGTGCGATGACCGAGCGTCGAGACGATTACCGCGAGACAGTTTTCCTGCCCAGGACTTCCTTCCCGATGCGTGGCGATCTTCGCCACGCCGAACCGAAGCTTCTTGCGCGCTGGGCGGAGCGGGACCTGTGGGGTGCCATCCGGGAGAGAAGCCGGGGCCGGGCGCTTTTTATTCTTCACGACGGCCCGCCCTATGCGAACGGGCATCTGCATATCGGCACGGCACTCAACAAGATCCTCAAGGACATGGTGAACCGGGCCCGGCAGATGGCGGGCTTCGATGCCCTCTACATCCCGGGCTGGGACTGCCACGGCCTGCCGATCGAATGGAAGATCGAGGAGGAGTACCGCGCCGCAGGGCGCGACAAGGACGCGGTGCCGGTGGTCGATTTTCGCGCCGTTTGCCGCGCTTATGCCGCGCAGTGGATGGAGGTGCAGGCCGAAGAGTTCCGCCGTCTTGGCGTCGCGGGCGACTGGGTGGGGCGCTATGCGACGATGGATTTTCCGTCCGAAGCCGCGATCGCCGCCGAGATCGGGAAGTTTCTTCTGTCCGGCGCTCTTTATCGGGGGCTGCGGCCCGTCATGTGGAGCCCGGTCGAGAAGACCGCGCTGGCCGAGGCGGAGATCGAGTACCATGATCACAAAAGCCCGACGATCTTCGTGCGCTTCCCGCTCGCCGCCGCGCAGAATGGGGCAGCGGCGGCACTGCTGGAAGGGGCGGCGGTGGCGATCTGGACCACGACGCCCTGGACCATTCCCGGCAACCGCGCCATCGCCTGCGGCGAGGCGTTCGACTATGCGCTGGTGCATGTCGATTCGGTCGCCGGCGGCGCCCATCTGCGAGCGGGCGAGAAACTCCTGGTCGCGCTCCCATTGGTGCCGGCATTCTGCGACGAAACAGGCATTGCCACGCATCACGTGATCCGGCTTTTCAAGGGACGAGAACTGGAAGGGCTGGTTTGCCGCCATCCCTTGCACGGCCGGGGCTACGAGCATGCGGTGCCGATCTTCGCCGCCGATTTCGTCACCACCGAGCAGGGGACCGGCTTCGTCCATATCGCACCCGGCCACGGCGAGGAGGATTTCACGCTCGGCCGCGCCCACGGGCTCGATGTGCCGGACACGGTCGGCCCCGATGGCACCTTCAATGCATGGGTGCCGCTGTTCGCCGGCCTGCATGTCTACAAGGCCGCAGATGCGATCGCCTCGGCATTGATCGACGCCGGTACCTTGATCGCACGCGGCAGCCTGGTGCACGCCTACCCGCATTCGTGGCGTTCGAAGGCGCCGCTGATATTCCGCGCGACGCCACAATGGTTCATCCGCATGGATGGGCCGGAGGAGATCCGGGGCAAGGCGCTGGCCGCGATCGCCGCGACCAACTTCGTGCCCGCCCAGGGCCGCACCCGGCTGGCCAGCATGATTGCCTCGCGCCCGGACTGGTGCATCAGCCGCCAGCGAAGCTGGGGAGTACCGATTCCGGTGTTCGTCGAGAAACAAACCGGCGAGCCGCTGCGCGATCCGGCGGTCATGGCGCGCATCGTCGAGGCCTTCACTGCCGAGGGTGCGGATGCCTGGTTCACCTCACCACCCGAGCGCTTCCTCGGGCCCGGCCGCGATCCGGCCGCCTATGAGCAGGTTGGCGATATCGTCGATGTCTGGTTCGAATCCGGTTCGACCCACGCCTTCGTCCTGGAGGCGCGCGGGCTGCCCTGGCCGGCCGATCTCTACCTCGAAGGCTCGGATCAGCACCGCGGCTGGTTTCATTCCTCGCTTCTCGAAGCGGTCGGCACGCGCGGCCGGGCCCCCTTCAAGGCGGTGCTGACGCACGGCTTCGTGCTCGACGAGGAAGGGCGGAAGATGTCGAAGTCGCTCGGCAATGTCATTGCGCCGCAGGAAGTGTGGGAGGAGTACGGGGCGGACATCCTCCGCCTCTGGGTGGCCAACTCCGACACCGGTGAGGATCTCCGTATCGGACCGGAAATCCTGAAGCAGCAGGCCGAGCTTTACCGCCGGTTGCGCAACACCCTGCGGTGGCTCCTGGGCAGCCTTGCCGGCTTCACCGAGGCCGAACGCCTGGCAGAGGCGGAGATGCCGGAACTCGAGCGGTTCGTGCTGCATCGTCTGGCGGAACTCGATGCACTGCTTCGCCGTGCTGTTGCGACGCACGAATGGAACGGCGTCTATCCGGCGATTCACGCCTTTTGCGCGACCGACCTTTCGGCGTTCTATTTCGATGTTCGCAAGGACGCGATCTACTGCGATCGGCCGGATCAGCCACGCCGGCGCGCCGCGCGCACGGTGCTCGATATTCTGCAGCGCACGCTCACGACGTGGCTGGCGCCGGTCCTTGTTTTCACCGCAGAAGAAGCCTGGTGTGCGCGGTTCGGCGAGCAGGCGAGCGTGCACCTCGAGACATTTCCGCCTCTCCCCTCCGAGTGGACCGATGGGGTGCTCGCAGCACGTTTTGCGCGAATCCGCGAGATCCGTCGCGTGGCCACGGGGGCTCTGGAACGGGCGCGGGCCGAGGGCGCCATCGGCACCTCGCTGCAGGCGGCTCTCGTGTTCCATCTGCCGGCAGCGGATCGGGCGCTGTTGAGCGCCGAGGAGTGGAGCGAGCTGGCAATCGTTTCGGCCTCTTCCCTCTCACCCGAGCCGGCGCCGGCAGGGGCGTTTTCCCTGCCTGAAGTGTCGGGCGTGGCGGTTGCGTTCTCGCCTGCCGGAGGAGAGAAGTGCGTTCGCTGCTGGAGGGTCTTGCCAGAGGTCGGCTTCGATCAGCGCCATCCAAAGCTTTGCCGCCGCTGTGTCGATGCGGTGGAGTCGGGCCTCATGTGCCGGGCCGCTGCATGAAGGCGGCCCGCCGCCCCTGGCTTGGAGTAGGAGCAGCGCTCGCCGTGCTGGCGGTCGATCAGGTCAGCAAATGGTGGGTGCTCGATATCCTCAGGCTCGTCGATCGCGGGCCGCTCGTGCTGCTTCCCGTGCTGGATCTCAGGTTGGTGCAGAACCGCGGCATCACCTTCGGCCTTTTGAACGGCTCTGGGAGTATCGGCCCCGCGGTGATCGTTCTCGTTGCGATCGCCGTCGTGATCGGGCTCGGTGTCTGGCTGTGGCGCACGGAAAGAACGGTGGTCGTAATCGCCGTCGGCGCCATCGCGGGCGGCGCCATCGGCAATGTCGCGGATCGTCTGCGGCTTGGTTTCGTTGTCGATTTCATCCAGGCGCACGCCTTCGGCTGGTCGTGGTACGTGTTCAATCTCGCCGATGCGGCCATCGTCTGCGGCGTGGCCGCCCTCTTGGTGGATGGCCTCGTCGATGGCCGGCGATCCGCGGAGCCGCCGGTTGGCGCGTGGCACGGGCCAGGGGGAAAGGAGCGATGATGAAGAGGCAGAGGCCGGCACGGTTTGCCAGGTGCTTGCGGCTCGTCTCGACGCTCACGGCTGCTTCGCTGGTCGGCGGGTGTGGCAACATCATGGATACGCTCGGCCTCACGCCGCCGACTCCGAACGCCTTTCTCGTCACCACCCAGCCACCGCTGGCGATCCCGCCTAACCTCAACGCATTGCCGCCGCCACAGCCCGGCGCAGAGCGGCCACAGGAGGTTTCAGCGCGGCTGCGTGCCGAGGAGACCCTCGTTCCCGAGGTTGCTCTGGCCGGTCCGGGCGGGCCGGACAGCCCTGGTCAGCGGGCGCTGGTTACGGCGGCAGGTCCTGTGGCGCCGCCCGACATCAGGGCCGAGTTTGCCAAGGAAAAGACGCCGGAGCAGTCGCAAGAGGGGCCCCTGAGCTGGCTCCTGTTCTGGCGGCCCAGCCCACCCCCTGGTGTTGTCGTCGATCCCGTCAAGGAGGCGCGCCGGCTCCAGATGAATGCGGCCCTCGGGAGGCCTCCGACCTACGGCCAGACGCCGGTCATCCAGCCTCCCAGCCAGGGACTTTTCTGATCTCGGGTTTGCTTGCCACGGAGGCCGAATCCTTGGGAACGAACGGGCCCATTGCGCTCATCACCGGCGCGACTTCGGGCATCGGCTTCGAAACGACGCTCGGGCTGGCCCGAGCGGGCGGGCGGATCGTCATGCACGGCCGCGACGCTCAGCGCCTCGCGCGCGCCGCGGAAACGGTGCGTACCGCAACCGGCAACAAGGCAGTCGAGACGCTCGCGGCGGATTTCCTGTCGCAGGCGGAGATCCGCAGAGCGGCGCTGGAATTTGCCGGCGCGCACGAACGGCTGGACGTACTCGTCAACAACGCCGGCGCCATCTTCCCCGACCGACGCCTCACCGTCGATGGCTTCGAGCGGACCTGGGCGCTCAACCATCTTGGCTATGTGCTCCTCGCCCTTTCGCTGCTCGGCCCGCTTCGGGCTGCCGGAGAGGCGCGCATCGTCAACGTGGCGTCGGGGGCGCACCGGCGGGCGACGCTCGCATTCGACAATCTGCAAGGTGAGCGCCACTTCGCACCGATGGACGCCTACAGCCGCTCGAAGCTCGGCAATGTTCTTTTTACCTATGCGCTCGCGCCACGCCTGGCGGGAAGCGGCATCACCGTCAACTGCCTGCATCCCGGTGTCGTCGCGACCGGCTTCGGGCGCGGCATGCCGGGGCTGTTCGGGCTCGGTATCAAGCTCGCGCGGCCGTTCTTCATCAGCGCGGAAAAGGGGGCGAAAACATCCGTCTTCCTCGCGTCGTCACCCGAAGTCGCGGGTGTCAGCGGTGCCTATTTCTCGGCATGCCGGGCCGTGCCCTCCTCTCCGCTCAGCCACGACGAGGCCGCGCGCGAGCGGCTGTGGAGCCTTTCGCTCGAGCAGACGGGGTGCGAGGCCGCGCTTTCCTGACCGGGCGCGTCGATGACTTCTTGCGTTCGACGCGCGCCTTGGCGCGTACCCGTGCGGCATGGGCCTGGCGTTCGCCGTATTTCATGCCTTCGAGCTTGAGCCCGTCGGGGTCGGTGAAGAAGACCGCGTAATAATCGTCGTAATATTCGGCCGCGGGATCGACGATCGGAACTCCGTTCTCCTGGAGGAAGGCCTGCAGGGCATCCACGTCGCGGCGGCTGCGAAGCTGGAATGCATAATGGTGAAAGCCGATATCGCCGATCCGATACGGGCGGTTACGGCCCTCAGCATCGGCCGGGCCGATCCAGAAGCGGGTCTTGCCGTTGGTCCAGCCGATCGCGTCCGGGTACTCGTCGGACAGTTCGAAACCGAGAAAGGCGAACAGCTTGCCGTAGAATTCCTTCGATTTCTGGTAGTCGCTCACCCGGATCACCAGGTGGTCGATGCCGGCGACGCGCGCCATGGAACCTTCTCCTCGAGCTTGTTCTTGCGGCAAGGGAAGGATATCCCGCCCGGCGGAGGAGGGCGAATGGTTTCGCGCGCGAGGTTGCTTCGACTGGTGCCGTTCGGCTTCGTGCTGCTGTGGAGTTCGTCCTTCATCGGTGCCAGGATCGGGCTTCGCTATCTCAGTCCGCTCTATTTCGTCGCCGTAAGGCTGTCCGCCTGTAGCTGCATCCTGTTGGTCCTGATGCTGCTGTCCCGCCGCTCCTGGGCGGGGCTTGGCAGGCGCCGGTGGCTGCATTGCGGGATCGCCGGCGCTCTCATCAACGGGGTCGGGCTGTTGGCTCCGCATGCCGGCCTCACCATGGAAGCGGCGGCGCCGATCGCGCTCGTGCAGTCGCTGACACCGCTGCTCACGGCCGCACTCGGCGTTCTCGTGCTGAGCGAGCCGCTGACGCCTCTGCAATGGCTCGGCATGGCGTTCGGCGTTGCCGGCGTGGCACTGATCGTCGGGCTGGCAGCGGCCAGCAGCACGGAGCGGCTGAACGGCCTGGCGCTGGCCGGCCTCGGTGTCCTTGGCCTGGTCTCGGGCACCATCTATTTCGGCCGTTTTTGCCGTGGCGTGCCGCTGCTTCCGAACGCGACGGTTCAGTTCCTCGCCGCGGCAGCGGTGGCCATCCTGAGTGCCGCGACCCTCGAACACCGGCGCGCCGACTGGACGGAGGCAGCCATCCTTGCCACGGCCTGGAATACGCTTGCGGTCTCGCTCGGCGGCATGGGGCTCTATCTCGTTCTGCTGAAGAACGGCACGGCGGCCCGCGCCACCGCGAACTTCTATCTGGTGCCGGGAACCACCGCGGTCATCGCCTGGCTCCTGCTTGGCGAAAGCCTCCAGTTGCTGGCGATCCTGGGCTTCATCGTTGCCGGTGTGGGATGCTGGATGGTGAACGCCGCTGGTCCGAGGGCTGCGAATGAGAAGGCAGGATAGAGAGATGCTCCAGCGAACCCCGATGGGCGGACGTGATCCAGCCCTGGGCAGCTCAATCCACGTCCTGCATGCTGCGCCCAGCACGACGGGGAGGGAGCGATGAGCGAGGAGTGGCGGCGAACACACGAATGGGGAACCCTGACGCGGGCCGAGATCGCGGCGGCAAGGGATGCCGGTGCGCTGCCGGTTCTTCCGGTGGGATCGGTCGAGCAGCACGCGAATCATCTGCCGGTGGATACCGACAGTGTCTCTGCGTTTCGGGTCGCACTGGCTGCCGCGGCGCGCTGCGCCGATCCGCACGTCTTGGTGTTGCCGCCCCCCAATTTCGGATTTTCACCGCATCACCGGGCCTTTGCCGGCACGATCACGCTTTCGCTCGAAACGTTCGTCGGCATGGTTTCGGATGTCGCGGAGAGCCTGCATCGGACGGGCTTCCGGCGCCTCCTGGTCGTCAACGGGCACGGCGGCAACCAGGGGCCGCTCACGGCGGCTTGCACCGCCCTCGTCAGCCGCGGGCTGGGTGTCGGCTTTGTCAATTATTTCTCACCCGGACAGAAAGAGTGGCAGGAAAAACTGCCGGGCGGAATGCGCGGAGTCGGGCACGCCTGCGCCTATGAGACGGCACTACAGCTTGCGCTGCGCACGCCGGCAGAAGCGGATCGCATCGCGAAGCGCATCCAGGCATTGCCGCCGCGCCTTCGGCCTTCTTATCTCGAAGGCAATGGGGCCGATCCGCTGAAACCGGCCGGCGCCATCTGGGCGGCAATCTTTCCCGCCGGGGATGTCGGCTATATCGGCGACCCCGCTGCTGCTACGGCGGAAGCAGGGGCGGCGTTGCTGGAAGAGACGGTGGCGGCCCTCGCCCGCTTCTACGCGGATTTCAACGCGGCGGGCTTGCGTGTCGGTGCGGCCTGAACAGCCACGCGCGGTCCGGAAACGAAGCCGGCAATTTGGACGCGCGCTCCATGTGCCTCACGCGCAGCCACGCAGCTGTTCGGCAAGACGCAACAGGATGGCCGCGGTGGCGCCCCAAATCTCATGCTCCGGGTGAGGCCAGACCAGGACTTCGCGCCAGCTTCCGTTGCGCCACGCCCGTCGGCGCTCCGGCGCCGTCGGATCGAGCAGGAGCGCAAGCGGCAGTTCGAATACCGCCTCGACCTCTTCAGGTGAAGGCTTGAGACGAAGGCCGGCCGGCAGCAGCCCCACCACGGGAGTGATCAGGAAGCCGGTCCCGGTCGCATGGTCCGGCAAGCGGCCGAGCAGCACGACGCGGGCCGGGTCGATGGCAAGTTCCTCTCTGGCTTCGCGGAGCGCCGCGGCGGCGGGCGAGGAATCGGTGCGCTCGATTCGGCCGCCTGGAAAGCTCACCTGGCCCGCATGTTGCGCCAGCGCCGTGCTGCGCTTGGTCAGCAGGATGCCCGGGGGATCGGAGAGAATGATCGGCACCAGCACCGCGGCGGGGATCAGCGGGCCAGGATCGGTGACGGGCGAAGTCGCGTCGGGGAGATCGGCCAGGCGGACGCAAAGCCCTGCTTCGTCCAACGCCTTACTCTTCGCCAACGGCTGATTCGCCGACCGGAAACTCGCCGAGTGTAAAGAAAGACCGGCAGCTCCAGACGCCGAGCATGCGCCGGCATCCGACCCACCGGGGCTCCGCGAGTGCGGCCAGCTCGTAATAGACGGGGCGACTGATTCGCGCCTCGATCGCTGCCCTGGCATCCGAACCGGCGCGGAGGAGCAGGTACGGCGTGGGGCGGCAGGTAAGGAGGTCGTGCGCGACCCGGATCGGATGCCCTGCATCTGCCGTCACGACCTGATCGACGTTGGTGCGGAAGGAAAGCCGCTGGTCCTGCCCGTTGCCGGACCATTTGAGCTCGACAGCGACGAAAGGCACGTCCTCGACGTCGATGCGCCCTCGCTCCGCCGGCGTCTCGAGCCAGTAGGAGCCATCGCTCTCGCGCTTGAGGACGCTTGCGAACAGGCAGACCAGCTCTTTGCGGCCGATCGGGCTGCCCCGATAAAGCCAGGTGCCGTCCCGACGAATCAAGAACGGAAGATGTCCGCAATCCACCGGCTGGCGCCGGCGGGGACTGCCCGTGTCCGGCTGGGCTGGAGGAACAGGGACCGCGGGCGATCCGCCGCACCCGCTTTCGGCTCGAGGGATGGCGTCGGTCACGTCCGTTCGATCTCCGCTGCCTTCGCCCCTCGGTTTCATATACTCCCGAACCGGACGTGATATAGGGATCGACCCCACCTCAAGGGAAGTGCGCGAGTCGCGCCAGCAGCAAGGAATATCGCCCATGTCGGCCAGCCTTTCGCCACCGCAGCACCAGTCCGCCGAGGTGCTGGCAGAGATCGAGGCGTTGGCGGTGCGCATGCAGGCGGTGCGGGCCGAACTCGGGCGGATCATCTTCGGACAGGGCATGGTGGTCGAGCAGACACTGATCACGCTGCTTTGCGGTGGGCATGTGCTGCTCGTCGGCGTGCCGGGACTTGGCAAAACGAAGCTCGTCGAAACGCTCGGCACGGTGCTCGGGCTCAGCGCCAAACGCGTGCAGTTCACCCCGGACCTGATGCCGGCAGACATTCTCGGGAGCGAGGTGCTGGACGAGGACGCGAGTGGACGACGCAGCTTCCGTTTCGTGCCGGGCCCGGTGTTCTGCCAGTTGTTGATGGCTGACGAGATCAACCGGGCCAGCCCGCGCACGCAATCGGCACTTCTGCAGGCGATGCAGGAGTTCAAGGTTGCGGTCGCCGGCGAGGATCACGTGCTGCCGCGCCCGTTCCATGTGCTTGCTACCCAGAACCCGATCGAACAGGAAGGCACGTACCCTTTGCCGGAGGCTCAGCTCGATCGGTTCCTGCTCGAGATTCGCGTGCCGTATCCGGATCTCGCGGCAGAGCGCACGATGCTGCTGGCCACCACCGGGCCCGAGATTGCGCGCCCGGTGCCGGTTCTTTCCACGGAGGGGCTGCTGGCCGCGCAGGCGTTGATCCGGCGGATCCCGGTTGGCGAAGCGGTGCTCAATGCGATTCTCGATCTCGTGCGCGGTGCGCGGCCGGAAACCGCGATCAATGAGGCGGTGGCGCGGCACGTGGCCTGGGGCCCGGGACCACGGGCGGCGCAGGCGCTGATGCTGTCCTGTCGCGCCCGTGCCCTGCTTGATGGGCGGCTCGCCCCGAGCCTTGACGACGTGATTGCACTTGGCCCCGCGGTACTCCGCCACCGGATGGCGCTCTCGTTCTCCGCGCGGGCCGAAGGCGTTGTGCTGGCCGACCTGATCGCCGGGCTGCTGGAGCGATTAGGATGATCGTCCCTCGCCTCGGCGCCGAGCAGCCCAGGGGCGCACCACGCGAGGCGAGACATGCCGAGGCGCTGGCAGCCTCCCTGCCCGCGCTGCTGATCGCGGCCCGGCGTGTTGCCATGACAGTGGCACAGGGCGTGCATGGTCGGCGCCGGGTCGGACAGGGTGACAGCTTCTGGCAGTTTCGCCCCTTCCTGCCTGGTGACCAGGTCTTGCGAATCGACTGGCGTCAGTCGGCCAAGTCCGACCGGGTTTTCGTTCGGGAAACAGAATGGGAGGCGGCGCAGACCGTTTGCCTTTGGGCGGACGGCTCCCCGAGCATGCGCTGGCGCTCCGATCTGGCAGCCATCACGAAGGCGGAGCGCGCGCGGCTTCTGTTGTTGGCTCTTGCCTCGCTCTTGCTGCGCGGAGGAGAACGCGTCCGGCTGATGGTCCCAGGTGCGGTGTCGCAAGGTGGGCGCGCGGCGCTCGAGACGCTCGCCTGCGAGTTGGCGGGAGCCACATCCGACGATCCGGCCTCGAGTCTGCCGCCACGGCTGCCCTTGCCGCGGCATGCGACGGCGGTGCTGTTTGGCGATTTCCTGTCGCCACTTGCAGAGGTCCAGGCGGCGCTTGCCGAGCTTGCCGCAGTCCCGGTTTCGGTCCACCTGCAGCAGGTGATCGATCCGGCCGAACGAGCCTTGCCGTTCCAAGGCCGGGTACGGTTCACCGACCTCGAGGATGCCGGGCAGGCGTTGATCCCACGCGTCGAGGGCTTGCGAAGCGCCTATCTCGAGCGTTTCGCGCGTCACGAGGAAGGCCTGGCGCAAGTTTGCCGTAGCCTTGGCTTCAGTTTCGCTACGCACTCCACCGACCAGCCTCCCGAGACGGCGCTGCTGGCGCTCTATGTTGCGCTGGCACCCCGGCGGGAGCCGCTGCAATGAGCTTTGCGGCGCCATGGCTTCTGCCCGCGCTGCTCGTCCTGCCGCTGCTCTGGTGGCTGCTTCGCGTCACACCTCCGGCACCGCGGCAGCAGAGCTTTCCGGCGGTCCGGCTGCTGCAGGAACTGATGCCAACGGAGGAAACGACGGCGCGCACACCCTGGTGGCTGCTCGCGCTCCGGCTCATCACCGCAGCACTTGTGATCATCGGCCTTTCCGGCCCGGCGCGACAGGCAGGTACTCTGCCGCTGGGTCACGGCCCGGTACTGCTCGTGATCGACAATGGCTGGGCGGCTGCTTCGAACTGGTCTGCCCGCGTCGCCGCCGCCAATTCCGCGCTCGATCAGGTTGCCCGCGCCGGCGCGCGTGTGGCCCTCCTCAAGACCGCACCCGATCCGTCCGGCGCACCGCTCGTTATCTCCCCGCCGATGCCGGTGCGGGAGCTCCGCGCTGAGGTTGCCCTGCTTCGGCCCGAACCATGGCCGCCCGATCGCGCGGCTGCCGCCGCGCTCCTGCGTGCGTGGCATGACCGATGGGGCTCGCAGGCAGGCGGCGCGATTTACATCGCCGACCGCCTGGCGAGCCCGGGCGCGGGCGATGCGGCTTTTTCCACCGCCCTGGCGCGGCTTCGGCCAGTGACGGAACTCGCCCCCCGCGTTCCCGCCGTTCGCATACTGGTGCCGCCGGCGAGCGATGGTCCACACCTGATCGCGCACGTGGTGCAGTTGCCGCAACCGGTGAGTGAGCGCGCAAATGTGCTGGCTGAAGCGCCGGGTGGCCGCGTGCTGGCCCGCTTCGACGTGCCGATCCCGGCTGGAGCAACGATGGGCGAAGCCCCGGTGCCATTGCCACGCGAGTTGGCCAACCGGCTGAGCGCGCTCCGCCTCGCGCCTGACGGCCCCGCCGTTACCAGCACCGCCGCCGGGGTGGTCCTGCTCGACGAGCGCTGGCGCCGCCGTCCGGTCGGGCTCGTCTCGGGCGACCCGGCGGACGCCGATCTGCCCTTCGTCGGCGACCTCTATTACCTGAAGCGCGCGCTGGCGCCTTTCGCCCAACTCTACCAGGGCGAGATGGGATCGCTTCTGGAGCAGAAGCTCGCCGTCATCATTCTTGCCGATCGGGTCCTGGCGCCGGGTCCGGAAACCGACGCATTGACGGAATGGGTGCGCCAGGGCGGTCTTCTCATCCGCTTCGCGGGCCCGCTGTTCGCTGCCCACCCCGATACGCTGCTGCCGGTGCACCTGCTCGCCGGCGAGCGTGCGCTCGGCGGCGCGCTGACGTGGGGCAAGCCGGAGCGGCTGGCGCCGTTTCCGCACGCCTCGCCCTTCGCAGGACTCGCCTCGCCGAATGACGTCACCGTGACGCGCCAGGTACTGGCGGAGCCCGATCTCGCGCTCGCCGGGCACACCTGGGCGACGCTCTCGGACGGCACACCGCTGGTGACTGCTGCCGGCTTTGGCGCCGGCAGGATTGTACTGTTCCATGTGACCGCGAATACCGCCTGGTCCAATCTGCCCCTCTCTGGTTTGTTCGTTTCTATGCTGCACCGGCTGCTGGAGGTCGCGGCGGGCGTGGCAGAAACGCCGGGCCGCGCCATGCTGGCGCCGGGAGAGGTGCTGGATGGCTTCGGGGCCTTGGAGGCACCGGGTGCGGCGGCGAGCCCTCTGCGCGCCGACCGGTTCACGACCAACGCCGGGCAGGCCGTTCTGCCTTCGCCCCGGCACCCTCCCGGCCTGTACGGACCTCCGGACGGCAGGCGCGCGCTGAACCTTTCCCCTGCCCTGCCGGCGCTCAGCCTGATGCCCGCGATTCCCGGCGCAGCACTCAAGGCACTTGAGGGTCTCGGCCGGGACCAGCCTTTTGGCCCGCCACTTCTGGCGTTGGCGGCCGCCCTCTTCATCGTTGATCTGTTGATCGCACTGGGTCTGCGCGGACTGCTCGGCCGGCCGGCCGGGCTTGCTTCTCAGGCCGGCACCGCCCTCTTCGCGCTCCTCATCGCGCTTGGCCCGCCCGGCAATGCCCAGGCCGAGGTTGCTGACAACGACCCGGCCCTGGTGACCCGGATTGCGTATGTGCTGACTGGCGATCCTGCCGTCGACGCGCTCACTCGCGAGGGGCTGAGCGGCCTCGGCGAGTTCGTCAACGCGCGCACCGCCGTCACGCTCGGCGAGCCGAAGGCCGTGGTCCCGGGGCGTGACGATCTCAGCCTCTATCCTCTTCTCTATTGGCCGGTGATTCCGAGTGCACCGGCGCTGACACCGGCGGCGGTGACCGCACTCAACCGTTTCATGGGCAATGGCGGCATCATCCTGATGGATACGGAGGGTGGTGATGCCGACGCACCCGGTTCCGGCGCCGGCTTCGCGCCCGGTGCCGGGACGGCGCTCGTTCGCGTCTCGCGGGGGCTCGCCATCCCGCCGTTGACGACTCTCACGTACCAAAACGTGCTGGCTCACACGTTCTATCTTCTGCGTGATTTTCCGGGCCGGTTCGATGGGGCGCCCGTCTGGCTGGCAGGTGATCCTGCCAATCGAAACGACAACGTGAGCCCGGTGATCGTCGGAGCCAATGACTGGGTCGCTGCCTGGGCGGTCGACGCCAACGGGCAATATCCGTACGCCTCCGTTCCGGGCGGAACGAATCAGCGCCTGCTGGCCTACCGGTTCGGCGTCAACGTTGTGATGTACGCGCTGACCGGCAACTACAAGGGCGATCAGGTGCATCTGCCCGCGATCCTGGAACGGCTGGGGCAATGATGCCGGTCGGGCATGGTATCGCGGCACTATCCTTTGATCCGGCTCTGCCGCTCTGGCTGGTCGCGGCGATCGGCGCGGCGGCGGTGCTGGCCAGTCTTCCTGCCCTGCTCAGGGGGGCGCGCGGCTGGCCATGGCGAGTGGCGGCGCTGGCGGTATTGGCGGGGTGGCTCAGCGGACCTCGGCTGATCCGGGAGACGTGGCAGAATCTGCCGGATATCGGCCTTCTCGTGCTCGACCAGAGTGCCTCGATGCAGGTGAATGGCCGGGCGGCGGAGGCCGCAGCGGCTGCCTCCAGGCTACGCGCAGAGGCACTGCACTTCCCGGGACTCGAGTTGCGGACAGTATCGGTCGGCAATTCAGGGAGCGGCACACAACTCTTCGCCGCTCTCGACCGCGCGCTCGCCGAAGTGCCGCGCGATCGGTTGGCGGGCGTTATCGCGATTACCGACGGCGAAGTGGCAGACGTACCAACCGTCGCCAAGAGCCCGCTGCAGCATGCACCGTTGTCGCTTCTGATCCCGGCGCGTGGCGAAGAAATCGACCGCAGCATCGAGCTCCTTGCATCCCCCTCCTACGGAATCGTCGGCAAGGATGTGACGCTGGAAGCCGAGGTCGTGGATCATGGCGTCAGCCATCCTGTGGGAGCCGCGGCAGTCACGATCCGTCGCAACGACGCCCCACCCGAGGTCGAGAGTGTTCCGATCGACCGGCCGGTGCGCATTCCGGTGCCGATCACCCGTGCGGGACAGACGGTGGTTGCCCTTCAGGTAGAGAAGCTGCCGGGCGAGATCTCGACGCTCAACAACAGCGTGGTGGCAACCATTAACGGCGTGCGCGATCGGCTGCACGTGCTCTTGGTGTCGGGCGAGCCCAATCCGGGCGTGCGCGCATGGCGACGGTTGCTGAAGTCGGATCCGGCCGTTGATCTCGTGCACTTCACGATTCTTCGGCCACCCGACAAGGAAGATGGAACGCCGCTGAACGAGCTCGCCCTGATCGCTTTCCCCGCCCACGAACTGTTCGTGGAGAAGCTCAAGCATTTCGACCTGATCATCCTCGACCAGTTCACCAACGACGGTCTGCTGCCGCCGGTCTATCTCGACAACATGACGGACTACGTGCAGGGCGGCGGCGCCGTTCTGATGACGGCTGGGCCGGAATTCACCGAACCCAACAGCCTGGCCTATACGCCCCTTGCATCGGTACTGCCGGCGAAGCCGGTGGCGGGTCCTGACGGGGTGGTGGTGGGGTCCTTCCGTCCCCTCCTGACCCACCTCGGCGAACGCCATCCGGTGACCGCTGACCTGCCGGGTTGGCAATCCAACGGCCAGCCGGAATGGGGCCCTTGGTACCGCCACGACCTTGTGACCGACGTCGAGGGCGAGGTGTTGATGAAGACGCCAACCGGGACCCCGCTTCTGATTTTGAACCGGGTCGGCAAGGGGCGGGTTGCGTTATTGCTTTCGGATCAGCTCTGGCTCTGGGCGCGCGGCCATAAGGGGGGCGGCCCGCAGGCGGAACTCATGCGACGGGTGGCACATTGGCTGATGAAGGAGCCGGCGCTCGAGGAGAATGCGCTGACGGCACAGATAGAGGACGGGCGGTTGATCGTTGCGCGTCGGAGCCTTGCCGCCGACGCTGCCGGAACCGTCGATGTGACATCTCCGGACGGCCGGACCACCTTGCTTCGGTTGTCTGCCGAAGCCCCTGGGCGGGCAGCCGGCTCGATGCCCGCTACGCTCCCCGGGGTCTGGCGGGTTGGGGCCAGCACCGATGGTGTCGCCGGACAAGCCGGCGATATGCCGAGCCCTGCTTTCGTTGCTGCCGGGGCCTCCGATCCGCTCGAGCTTGCCGATCTTCGCGCCACCGCGAGCAAGCTTCTGGGCCTCGTCCGTGCCAGCGGTGGCAGCGTGCATTGGCTCGCGGCGAGCGGGGTGCCGGAACTCAGGCAGGTGGACCGCGGGCAGCCGGCAGGCGGTGCAGGCTGGATCGGGCTCCGGCGCAATCACGCCCACCTGATTACCGGCGTTACCATGATCCCACTGTTGCCGGCCTGGGCGGCGCTGATCGTGCTCCTCGGTCTGATGGTGCTCGCCTGGCAACGCGAGGGCGCCGAGCCGGAGCGGCGGCGTCCGGCGGCCTGAAATGTGCCGTTGCTAAGATTGACCAATCCCTGCTGGTGGCCCGCCCTGTTCTGCCTTATCTGGCAGCCGGCCGCGCTGCCGCGTGTCGAGCCTTCGCGTTGCAGCGTTGAACCTCGATGATCTGGAGGAAGGTGATGCGGCTTCACCGTTCCAGTCTGCCCGTCCTGGCCGGCGCGGCTTTGTTCGCGGCCGCGCTTCCTGCCGGTCCGGTTCGGGCCCAGACGCCTAGTCTGCTGAACCCCGGGCCGGTGGTCGGCACCGCGCCGGCCGCGCCGCCGCGCGCGTTGCCACCGCCGGGCCTGCCGGGAGCGGTCGGAAATGTGCACACGCCGGCGCCCCCTCCACCCGCGGAAAGTGGACTTTCCCCGACGGCTGAACTGTTCGATGCCATCAATCGGGGAGACCTCGGAGCGGCTCGCGATGCGATCGGGCGGGGCGCCCAACTCGATGCAACGAACCTGCTCGGGATGACGCCGCTCGAACTGGCGGTCGACCTCAACCGCAACGACATCGCCTTCCTTCTGCTTTCGATCGAGCACGAAGGGCGTGCGGCGGCGAGTAGCGCCGGCGCCTCGACAGCTCTCAGCGTGCCGCCGGCGCCGGCGGCGGTTCCGAGCAGTCGGGCTGCCGCCAGGACGCCGGCCGGTGCAGCCGAGACGGGCGAGTCGGTGGAGGCACTGCTGCTGGCTGGGCAGCCCGCGCCAGGCACACCGCTCACCCGCTCGGCACCTTTGCGCTCGGCACCTTTGCACGAAGCAGACCCGGCCCCTCTGCCACCCGGCGGCAGCGGCAGCCCGAACCCGGCGGTCGGGTTCCTGGGTTTTGCGCCGACGGGGGGAGCAGCCGCCCAGAATTGACGTTAGCCCGCGATCGCCCGAGGCGGAAACGTCGGAGGGCGTGAATCGCGGGCTCGAATAAAGCGCAAGACGGGTCTGGTTCGCTGAGGTCGTTTCGCCGGCGCGCTGGCGTTCGATGCGGAATTGGCGCGGATCCGGCATGACACTGGCATGACAACGGAACGATCGGGCCGCCTCGAGGCAGGGGAAGTTTTGATCACCGTGGCCGGGTCTCTGTGCTACGAACCTCTCCGGGTGGCCCGCTCAGGCCGCCGCGCCGGCGTTGCTGGCAAAAAGGTACACCTGGCCGCCCGGCCACGGTCGGACGAGGGGATCAGCTGTGGACGAAGACATGGGAGCCGGATACGGCGACGCCGGTCCGGCTGACGACGAAGAAGGTGCGCGGCTAGGGATTGCACCGGATGCCGTCGGTTCCGATGCGACACCCGGCCGCGCCCGCATCCTGGCCGCCCTGGCGGCGGCACGCTACCACGGTTTCGAGCCGGACCCGGAGGACTTTCATTCCGCTCAGAGCGACGGCGTGCCGAGCCCGTTTGAACTCGTCGAGTGGCTCCGCGAGGCGGGTCTGTGGGCGCGCGCGAATCGAATGAACTGGCGACAGTTGATGAAGCTCACGGAGCCGGCGCCGGTGGTGCTGCTTTTCAACGACGGCAGCGCTGGCCTCCTGACCGGGGTCGATGCGGTCGAGCGGGTGGCGCTGATCAAGGATCCGCGCGGCCGGCAGAGTGATCTTCCGGTGCCGGTCGATGAGCTTCGCCTCTCCGAGGTATGGACCGGTGAGGTGATCCTGATCCGCAAGCCGCGTGAGGCCAGCGGGGACCGCGAGACCTTCAACCTCGGCTGGGTGTTCCGCCTCTTCCTGCGCGACAAGAAATTCCTCCGCGACATCTCGATCGCCTCGATGGTGACGTCGGTACTGGCGATCGTCCCGCCTTTCATCGTGATGTCGGTGATCGACCGGGTCGTCGTCTACGGCAACCAGGACACGCTGATCCTGCTGGCGCTGATCTGGGGAACCGTCGTGCTGTACGAAACCGTCCTCGAATACGCACGCGTTGACATGGTGACGCTGCTTGCCGGGCGCATCGATACCCGGATCAACCTGCACGTCTTCAACCGGATGATGGGGCTCGGCCTCGACTATTTCGAGCGGCATCCGGCCGGCGAAATCCACCACCGGATCAATCAGCTCTACCTGGTGCGGATGTTCTTTACCGGGCGGATGTTCGATCTGGTGCTGGATGTTTTCACACTGATCGTACTGCTGCCGATCCTGTTCTACATGAGCTCGGCGCTCGCCTTGGTGGCGGTGGCGACCGCCATTGTCATCACCTTGATCATCGTTGCCTTCATGCCGGCGATGCGCCGTGTCACCGGCCAGGTGGTGCGCGCCGAGACGCGGAAGAGCACGCACATGGTGGAGAACATCCACGGCATCCGCACCATCAAGTCGCTGGCGATCGAGCCGCAGAGCAAGGCGGAATGGGACCTGCGCGTGGCCGACGCCGCCGACTGGCGGATCCAGAGCGGCCGGCTCGGCAACTGGCCGATCACCCTCGTCATCCCGTTCGACCGCTTCATGCAGCGCGGCCTGATCCTGCTCGGCGCTTACTGGCTGCTCTCCGGCACGGCGACGCTCGATACCGGCGGACTGATCGCCTTCCTGATGCTCGGCGGGCGACTGGCGGCGCCGCTTGTTTCGATGTCGAAGATGGTTCAGGACCAGGAGGAGCTCCGGCTGGCGATCAGCGAGGTCGGGCTGGTTATCAACAACCCGCCCGAGACGGCCATCACCTCGAGCGGGATCCGCCCACCGATCGAAGGCGCGCTCAGCTTTCAGGGCGTGACGTTCAGCTATCCCGGTCAGATGACGCCGGCGCTGAAGGACGTTTCCTTCTCCGTTCCGGCCGGCACCATGCTCGGGATCGTCGGCAAGTCGGGTTCCGGCAAGTCGACGATCGCGCGGCTGCTGCAAGGGATCAACCGGGATTATTCGGGATTCGTGAAGCTCGATGGCAACGATCTGCGCGAGATCAATCTTCGCTATCTCCGGCGCAGCCAGGGCGTGGTGCTGCAAGACAATTTCCTGTTCCGCGGCACGGTGCGCGACAATATCATTGCCGGGCGCGCCGGCCTCACACTCGAGGATGCGGTGCGCGCAGCGCGTCTGGCCGGGGCGGAAGAGTTCATCGAGCGGATGCCGGCCGGCTACGAAACCTTCATCCAGGAGGGCTCGACCAACATTTCGGGCGGACAGCGCCAGCGGCTGGCGATCGCCCGTGCCCTGGTGACCGACCCGCGCCTTTTGATTCTCGATGAGGCGACCAGTGCGCTCGACCCCGAGAGCGAGGCGCTGGTGAACGCCAACCTGGTGCGCATCGGCAAGGGCCGGACCATGGTGCTGATCACGCATCGCATGTCGTCGCTCACCGACTGCGATCTGATCGTGGTCATGCACGAGGGCAAAATGCTGGACATCGCGCCGCATCGGGTTCTCCTGGAGCGTTGCGCGATCTACCGCCAGCTCTGGCTGCAGCAAAACCGTCATCTCGACCCGCAAGGGACCCGTCATGCCACTCCTGCGCCTGTCCCAATCGAAGCAGATTGACGCTCCGCGCGGCGCCGCTCTCGACGCCGCTACCCTGGAGTTTCAGTCCCCTTCGACGATCATCCTCGAGGCGCCGCCGAAGCGGATCGCGCGCAACACCATCTGGGTGATTGCCGCGTTGGTCGTCACCATGCTGCTGATCGCCGAGTTCATGCCGATGGACATGGAGGTGACGGCCGATGGGCAGGTGATTTCGCGCGCGCCAACGATTCAGCTCGAACCTCTCGAGACCTCGATCGTCCGCTCGATCGATGTTCATGTCGGGCAGGTGGTGCGTGCCGGCCAGGTGATCGCGACCCTGGATCCGACCGAGGCGCAAGCGGATCTCCAGACGCTGATGGCCCAGGAATCGTCGCTTTCCGCAGAGGTCGCAGAGGAGCGGGCGGAGTTCGACGGCAAGCCCTATAAGGCGACGGATCCCAACAATCGCGACCAACTTCTGCAGGCCGCGATCTACGCGCAGCGGATGGCACAGCTCAAATACACGCTGAACGGCTACGATCAGCAGATCTCGAGCCTTGCCGCACAGGTGGAGGGCGCGGACGGGCAAGCCGCCTATTACCGCGACCGGCTGGTACTGGCGACCCAGATCGAGGCCATGAACGTCTTGTTGCAGAAGCTGAACGCGGGCAGCCAGCTCACCACCCTGCAATCGGAGGATCAGCGCGTATCGATGGCGGCGAGTGTTGCGCAGTATGTCGCCCAGGCGCAAAGCTCCGAGCAGACGCTCGAGGCGACCAAGGCGCAGCGCGATGCCTTCCTCCAGCAGTGGAACGCGCAGCTCTCCGCCCAGCTTGCAACCAACGTGCCGCAGCTCGAAGGGGTCCGCCAGTCGATCACCAAGGCGGAGCTGGTGAGCAAGCTGATCGAGCTGCGCGCGCCACAGGATGCAGTGGTGCTGCAGCTCGCGAGCGGCATCTCGGTCGGCTCGGTGATGCAATCCGGCCAGTCGTTCTTCTCGCTCTCGCCCTTGCATGCGCCGCTCGAGGTCGAGACTTACATCGACGGGGCCTATCAGGGCTTCGTCAAGGTCGGTCAGCCGACAGTCATCAAGTTCGCGACCTTTCCGTTCCCGATCTTTGGCGACGCGAGCGGCACGGTGCGGGTGGTGACTTCCGATTCCTTCACTCCCCAGCAGCTCGCCGCACAATTGATGCAGATGCAGACGACACCCTCGGTCACGCCGCAAGATATTCCGACGGCGGAACTTTATTATGCAGCGCGGGTCACACTCGATAAGATGAACCTTCGTAACGTACCGGCCGATTTCCGGGTCATCCCCGGGATGCCGGTCGAAACCGATATTCGCGTCGGCACCCAGACGGTCATGCAATACCTGCTCGAGCGGATCGTTCCGGTCTTTACCCAGGGCCTCAACGAGCCGTCCTGAGCGGATGACGGCGCGGGCGGCGAGGCCTGGAGGCTGTTGAGGTGGTGCGCCTTTTCGACCGCGTAGTCGGCTCGCTCTCGCCCAAGGCGGCGCTCAAGCGCGCGAAACGGATGGCGAAGGAAGGGCGGGCCGCGCAGGCGTTTCCGCTCTTCGCACGCGCCGCTTTGGCGGGCGTGAGCGAGGCCGAATACCAGCTCGGCAGAGCCTATCTTGAGGGTGCCGGCGTTCCGGCAAGCCGGACCGAGTCTGCCCGTTGGCTGGAACGCGCCGCCGCCAGTGGCTACACCGAGGCGCAATCGCTGCTGGCCGGCCTCTATCTGCACGGGGTCGGAGGCGCGGCTCCATCGGCCGCGCCCGGCGCCAAAGCGGCGGCACTGTTTGCGGCCAGCGGGCTGCCGCGGCCGGACTACGAGAAAGCACTGGCCTGGGCGCGCAAGGCAGCGGCGGCGGGGGCTCCGGACGGCCAGGCGGTGCTCGGCTATCTGCTCACCAACGGCCCGCAGCCAATGCGGGATGCGGCGGCGGGAGAGGAGTGGTATCGCAAGGCGGCAGCGGCCGGCTCGCCGCAGGGAGCGCTCGGGCTCGGGCTCGCGCTGGCGCGCAAGGCCTCCGACATGGCCGGCTATGCTCAGGCCTGCGGGTTGCTCCGGACCGCCGCCGAAGCTGGCCTGCCGATGGGGCAATATATGCTCGGGCTGATGGCCGAGCGCGGATTGGGCATGGCGGCCGATCCTGAGGCTGCGGTGAAGCTCTATCGGGTGGCCGCGGATAAGGGAGTCCGCGCCGCCTCGGCCCGCCTCGGGCTGATGTTGATGGAGGGCCGCGGCGTGCCGAGGGACGCGCTGGAGGGCGAATCCTGGCTTCGACGGGCGGCGATCGGCGGAGATCTCGAGGCCGCGGCAATTGTTGGCGATCTCTACGCTCGCGGCGGCGACCTGCCGCCCAACTACGCGGAGGCTGCGATCTGGTACCGCCGCGCCGCAGAGGGGGGACACGCTGCGGCCGCGCGTGCGCTCGGGCGCCTGCATCTGACGGGAGGCGGTGTGGCCCGCGATGCCATCGAGGCCGCCCGCTGGTTCCGCATCGCCGCAGAGAAGGGCGACGAGCGTGCCAAGGTCGACCTCGCCGGCGTCCTTCTCCAGGGTGCCGGCGAACGGGACGACGCGAAACGGGCTCGCGAATGGTTCGAACAGGCGGCGAGTTCGGGAGATCTGGTTGCCGCCTTCAATTTCGGGGTGTGCCTCGCTGAAGGGCTTGGCGTGGAGCGGGACGAACGAGCGGCGCTGGCGTGGATGCGACGTGCGGCAGACGGAGTGGTGAACGCGCAGTACTGGTACGGGCGCATGCTGATCGAGGGGCGCGGGGTCGAGACCGACGTAGCTGCCGGTCGGGCCTGGATTGCCCGCGCAGCCGAGGCGGGCCTGGCAGAGGCCGAGGTGATGCTCGCCGAGATGTTCATCAGCGGGCAAGGGGGATCGCGCGATCATACCGAGGCGCTCCGCCTGTACCAGAAGGCGGCACAACGGGGGCATGTGGGTGCGATGTTTGCGGTGGGTGCGTTGCTCGGCGGCGGCCATGACATTCCCCCCGACCGCCCGCGCGCTGCGCGCTGGTTCCTCGCCGCCGCTGAACGCGGACATGGGCACGCGCAACTGATGCTCGGTCGCTACTACCTGCATGGCAGCGCCGGCGTTCGGGATCCGGTCGAGGCCCGCCGCTGGCTGGAGCGTGCGGCGAGCCAGGGGCTCGCGGAGGCCAACGGCTATCTTGCCGAATTGCCCCCGCTGCTCCCACCCGACCGAACAGCGCTCAGCGAGACACGGAGCTAGCCCGCGATCGCTCGCGGTGGATCGGCGGGAGTCCCTCGCTTATTCTTTTGCTCTTTCCGTACCCTTGCGTTCCTGCGCTGCCTCGGCGCTCTTTCGCCAGCACGCGGATCCGCGCCAGTGCGAGGGAAGAAGCGGCGACAGTTGCAACGAATTCACGGGACGAGCTGGCTATTCTCACATCCCCTGCCGCCGGTGCGCCGAGCACCAGCCATCGTACATGACCGGCCGCCCTGCTTGCAGAACCCGGCGCCTGGCGCCTATGCTTTGAACATCGTGAATGCTCCCGGCCGAAACAGTGGGGCGGAGTTCTGGAATCAGGGGTGTCGGAAAATCACTGTCCGGGGATGAGATGCGCCGCACACGCCTGACCGGGCTCGCAGCGATGCTGTTCGCGGGGCTGTTCGTGCTTTCCGGCTGCAAGCAGCAAAACCGCTATGTCGCACCGCCGCCGTCGGAGGTTGGCGTAGCGACGCCGCTCACGAGGAACGTCACCCTCTATCTCGAGGTCACCGGCAATACCGTTTCTATCGACCAGGTGAATCTGGTCGCGCGTGTGGCGGGCTTCCTGCAGCAGATCAACTACAAGGACGGGGCCTACGTCACCAAGGGCACCAATCTTTTCGTGATAGAGCCGCCCCCCTACCAGGCCAAGCAACAGCAGGCGGAAGGACAGCTGGCGGCCGCCAAGGCCGAACTCGTGCAGGCGCAAGCGGAGTTTATCCGCCAGTCCCAGCTCGCGGCGCAGAACTTCGCCTCGCAGTCGAAGCTCGATGTCGCGCGCGCCAAGCGTGACTCCGATCAAGCCGTCGTCGAGCAGGACGAGGCCAATCTTGCCAACGCTGCCATCAACCTGAGTTACACCCGCGTCAACGCGCCGTTTGACGGCGTCGTGACGACACATCTCCAGGCCATCGGCGCCCTGGTTGGGCAGACCGGACCCACAACACTGGCCACCATCATCTCGCTCGATCCGCTCTATGTCACCTTCAACCTCGCCGAACAGGACGTGCTCCGGATCCGGGCCGCGCTCCGCGCCAAAGGGCTCACCATTGCCAAGCTCGGTGTGGTCCCGATCGATATCGGCCTCGCCGACGAGACCGGCTACCCGCACCACGGCGTGCTTGACTATGTCTCACCGGATGTCGATCCCTCCACCGGGACTCTGATGGTGCGGGCGCGCTTCGCCAACCCGGCACATACGTTGCTGCCGGGCTTCTTCGTCCGTGTGCGCGTCCCGGAGGGCAAACTCGACAACGCTCTCCTGATCCCGGATACCGCGTGGGCCACCGACCAGCAGGGCAGCTACGTGCTCGTGCTTGGCGCCGACAATAAAGTCGAGCAGCGCCGCGTGACGCTCGGGCAGCAGCAGGGCAGCCTTCGCATCATCACGGCCGGTCTCGAGCCCTCCGACAAGGTGATCGTAGACGGCCTCAGCCGGGCGATCCCGGGCCAGGTCGTCGCCCCGAAGCTGACCATGATCGCCGAGCAGGGCGCGCCGGACAAGTGACGGCGGGACGCGCCTGATGATCTCGGAGTTTTTCATTGCGCGTCCGGTCCTCGCCAACGTGCTGGCGATCCTCTTCGTGCTTCTCGGCGGCGTCGCGCTTCTCGAATTACCCGTCGCGCAGTACCCGAACGTTGTGCCGCCGACAGTGCAGGTGACGACGAGCTACCCGGGAGCAAGCGCGGTCACGGTTATGCAGAACGTGGCGCTGCCGATCGAACAGGCGGTGAACGGTGTCGAAGGCATGCTCTACATGCAGTCCACCAGCGCCTCGGATGGCAGCTACACGCTCACCGTTACCTTTCGGATCGGCACGGACCTCAATTTCGCGCAGGTTCTTGTGCAGAACAAGGTGGCGAGCGTACTCGCCTCCCTTCCGGCGGCCGTGCAGGCCCAAGGCGTAACTGTCCAGAAGCGCTCCACCGCGATCCTGCAAATCATCACCCTGGTTGGCGACAAAGGCCAGTACGACAGCCTTTTCCTCAGCAACTACGCCACCATCAACCTCGTGAATGAGCTGTCGCGCCTGCCCGGCGTAGGCAACGTCGCAGTGTTCGGTGCCGGGCAGTACGCCATGCGTATCTGGCTCAACCCAAACAAACTCCAGTCGTTCGGGCTCACCCCGGATGACGTGATCAACGCGATCCAGGGGCAGAACACCGAAGTCACGGCCGGCCAGATCGGAGCGCCGCCGGTTCCGTCGGGCCAGAACTACCAGTACACGGTGAATGTGCAGGGTAGACTTACAGACCCGGCCCAGTTCGCTGACATCGTGGTCAAGTCCGGCCAGGGCGCAGGCGGACAAATCGTGCGCATCAGGGATATCGGGCACGTCGAGCTTGGCGCGCAGACCTATGGCCAGGCGTTTACGTACGACGGCCGGCCCGCCGCCGGCATCGCAATCTACCAGACCCCGGGCGCCAACGCGCTTGCTGTCGCGCACGAAGTGACGACGACGATGAAGACCCTGGCAGGAAGCTTCCCGGCGGGGCTCGTATGGTCGATTCCCTTTGACACGACGCGATTCGTCGCTGCCTCGATCCACGAGGTCTACAAGACCCTGATCGAGGCCGGCATCCTGGTGCTGCTGGTGATCGTGGTATTCCTGCAGGACTGGCGGGCAAGCCTGGTGCCAGCCACCACGGTGCCGGTAACGATCATCGGCGCCTTTGCGGCGATGGCTGTTCTCGGGTTCACGATTAACCTCTCTACCCTGTTCGCGATCGTACTGGCGATCGGCATCGTCGTCGATGACGCGATCGTCGTCGTCGAAGGAGCGGCCCATCACATCGAGCGCGGATTGACCGCGCGGCAGGCAGCAGTTCAGGCCATGCGCGAGCTGTTCGGCCCGATCATCGGTATTACGCTGGTGCTGATGTCGGTGTTCGTGCCGGCGGCCTTCCTGCCGGGCCTGACCGGGCAGATGTATGCGCAGTTCGCACTCGTGATCGCCGCGACGGCGCTGATCAGCGCAATCAATGCGGCGACGCTGAAGCCAACACAGTGTGCACTTTGGCTGCGGCCTCCCGTGCCGCCCGAACGGCGCAATTTTTTCTACCGCATCTTCAACGTGGGCTATGCAGGCATCGAGCGACCGTACGTCCGGCTGATCGCCTTCATGACGCGGCACAGCGGCGTGATGGTGGTGCTGGCGATCATTTTCATGGCGGCGGGTCTCATCGGTATCGCGCGCGTGCCGACGGGTTTCCTGCCAAACGAGGATCAGGGCTATGTGATGGTCGGCGTGCAGCTCCCGGACGGCGCATCGTTGCAGCGCACCAACCAGGCTCTGGCCGCGGTGCAGAAAATCGCCGCTGCGACCCCCGGAGTCGAGCATGTGATCACCGTCAGCGGGATTTCGATTTTGGACAACTCGGCTACCCTGGCAAACGGTGGGGTCGCCTACGTCATCCTGAAGGACTGGAGCCAGCGCGGCCCATCCGAGAGCCTGCCCGCGATCTACATGCATCTGACGAAGGCGCTCACGGGGCTGCCGAACGGTTCCGCCTTCGTGCTGATACCCCCACCCATTCAGGGGATCGGCAATACCGGCGGCTTTACGATGATGGTGGAACTCAGGGACGGCAGCCAGGATTTCGACAAGCTGCAGTCGCTGACCCGCACCATTGTTGCCGACGGCAATGCACAGAGCAGTCTGCAGCGGCTCAACACCTCGTTCCGTGCCGACTCACCCGCCATCCAGGTGAACGTCGATCGTACCAAGGCGGAGGTCCTGCACGTGACTGTCGGGCAGGTATTCTCGACCCTCAGCAGCTATCTGGGCTCGAGCTATGTCGGGCAGTTCATCAAGTTCGGCCGTGTGTTCCAGGTCTATACCCAGGCGGACGGTCCGTTCCGGGTCCGGCCAGGCGACATCGAGGCACTCAAGGTACGCAACGCAGAAGGGACGATGGTACCGCTCGGCGCCGTACTCGATCATGCGTCCGCAGTGGGACCGGCCCTGGTTACGCTCTATAACCTCTATCCCGCGGCGACCGTTGCCGGCGGCCCCGCCGCTGGCCACAGCTCCGGCCAGGCGCTCGCGGTCATGAGCGATCTCGCGGCGCATGTATTGCCGCCGGGTACGGGCTATGACTGGACCGCGATGTCGTACCAGGAGATCCTGGTCGGGAATCAGATCATTTACGTCTTCGCGCTCGGCATCCTGCTCGTCTATCTCGTGCTGGCCGGACAGTACGAGAGCTGGCTGGCACCGATTTCGGTGATTCTTGCCGTCCCGCTCTCGCTGATCGGCCCGGCAATCGCACTGACATCGCTCGGGGTTGCCAACAACCTCTATGTCCAGATCGGCCTTATTCTGCTGATCGCGCTCTCGGCCAAGAACGCCATTCTGATCGTCGAAGTCGCGCGCGAGGAGCGCCTTCTGCACGGCAAGACGATTCTGGAGGCAGCCATCGAGGCGGCACACAAGCGCTTCCGCCCGATCCTGATGACCTCGATCGCGTTCATCCTTGGTGTCATGCCGCTGGTGCTGGCAAGCGGTGCGGGGGCTGCTTCGCGCAAGTCGATCGGCATCACCGTGGCAAGCGGGATGCTTGCCTCGACTTGCCTTGCCGTGCTTTTCGTGCCGTCCTTCTTCGTTCTGCTGCAGCGCTTCGAGGAATGGCGGAAGCCATTGCCGGTAGCTGCCGTGGAGGCCGTGGCGGAGCGGACTTGAATGGCAGCTCTTGCCGAAGCTCGCCGGGCTCACGGAGCGGCGGAGCGCCGTCAGGTCGAGCGGCTCGGCGCGAGGCGTCGTGCCTCGAGGAGCTGCCAGACGGCGAGGATCGGGACGCCGACGACCACGTCGCGGGCACGGCGCACCAATGAAACGGCGATTGCGGCTTCCGGCGCCAAGCCGAAAAGGCCGCCCAGCCCGACATAGGCGAATTCCTGCACACCGGCAAAACCGGGTACTGCGAACGCCAGGGTCAATATCGCCTGCAACAGGCCCTCAATGGCAAGTGCCGCCGGAAGCCCGATGACAGCACCAGTGAAGCGCATGATGAGCCAGCTTCCCACGCCATTCGCAATCCAGGCCATGAGATGCAGCAGAAAGGCAGCCCCGAAGCGCGGCAAGGCCGCATAGATCTGCGTGAGTTCCCGCTGCATGGCGGCCATCCGGCCAGCCAGGTCCGCGAGCCACGCTGAACCGAAACGGCGGCTCAGCCGCTCCGCCAGGCCCGCCGAGCCGCGTTGGAGTGCAATGAAAACAGCTCCTGCAAGCGCGCCGAGCATGATCCCGGCGGCGAACGGCAAGGCGAGCTGCCAGCTTGGCTTCTGCGCAATGAGCAGGGCCAGCCCACCCCCGGCGAAGACAAGCTGGCTCAGGAACTCGGAGGTGACGTCGACAAGCGTGGAAGCGGACGCCATCGACCAGGAAACTCCGCCGAGATTGGCCGCCCGCGCCCCGAACACGAACCCGCCGACAGCCGAGAGAGGCAGGCAGTTCGACACGGCATCCCGCACCATCCGCGCTCCGACCAGCACGCGGACGGGCTGGCGGCTCGGCAACAACGTCCACCAGGCCAGCCCGAGCAGGACAAACACCACCCCCTGCCAGAGGGTCAGGATGGCGAAGCCGTGCCAGCCGACAGACAGTGCGGCGTCCAGTACGCGACGGAACCCGAACCACCCGGACAGCACCGTGGCGGCCGCGAGGCCTGCAAGCGCCGCCGCGACAGAGAGCGTCCTGGTATTCAAAGCGATTCCCGCCGAGGCAAGGCCCGCCTCTACAACACTGCCGGCCGGACCGCTATACACGGCCGTGGGGCCCAGCGCTGACCGAGGAGGAGCCGGCGATGAACGGCAGCGACCCCGTTCTCGTCACCGGCGCCACCGGTTTCGTGGGGCGTGCGGTGGCGGCCGCACTCGCCGCCCGCGGCACGCGTTTGCGCCTCCTGGTCCGCCGCGGCAGCAACCGGCGCAATTTGCTCGGCCTCACGAGTGCCGAACTGATCGAGGGGGACCTGCAAGACGCGAACTCTCTTGGCCGGGCGGCTGCCGGCTGCCGGCAGATCTTCCACGTCGCGGCCGATTATCGGCTCTGGGTGCCCGATCCGGCAACGATGCTCGCAACCAATGTCGCAGGCACGCGCGCCATGATGCAGGCGGCCCGTGCCGCCGGGGCGGAGCGCATCGTCTATACCAGCAGCGTTGCCGCGCTCGGCCTGACGGCCGATGGCAGTCCGGCCAGCGAAGCGACGCCGCTCGATCCGGCCGCCCTGGTCGGCCCCTACAAGCGCTCGAAGTATCTTGCCGAGCAGGCGGTGCAGGAGGAAGCAGCAGCCGGGCTTCCGGTGGTGATCGTCAATCCCTCCTCGCCGATCGGTCCAGGCGACATCAAGCCAACCCCGACCGGGCGGATTGTTCTCGATGCGGCGCGCGGCCGGATACCGGCCTACGTCGATACCGGGCTCAATGTCGTGCACGTTGACGACGTCGCGGCCGGCCACCTGGCCGCGGCAGATCGCGGGCGGATCGGGGAGCGCTACATCCTGGGCGGGGAAAATCTCTCTCTCGGCGCCCTCCTTGCCCTGATCGCGTACGCAGCAGGACGAAGGCCGCCATGGCTGCGCCTGCCCGTCACCCCCCTTTTCCCGCTCGCAGTTGCCGCCGAGGCCTTCGCGCGCCTGAGCGGCAGGACACCGGCAATGACACGAGACACCCTGGTGATGGCGCGCAAGAAGATGTTCTTCTCGTCGGCCAAGGCCGAGGCAGAGCTCGGGTATCGCCCACGCCCGGCGCGCGAGGCGATTGCCGATGCCCTGGCCTGGTTTCGCTCCGAAGGGCTGCTGCGTTGAGCACCGTGACGGCCGCACTGGCCGCCCTTTCGCTTCTCGCCTGGCTTTGGCTGGCCGTCGGTCATGACCGGTTCTGGCGTTCCGGCCCCGAGCTTCCGAGGGCGGCGCCGGCCTCACCGCCAGCGGTCGATGTGGTTGTGCCGGCGCGCGACGAGGCCGAGCACATCGCCGGGAGCGTCGTCTCCCTGCTCCGCCAGGACTACGACGGCAAGGCGCGGATATTCCTGGTCGATGACAGATCGAGGGATGCCACGCTCGGGATCGCTCGCGCTCTTGTGGCGACAGTCGCCCAGGATCGGCTACGGATCATTGAAGGCGGGCCGCCACCTCCAGGATGGAGCGGCAAGCTCTGGGCGCTCGAGCAGGGGATCGCGGCTGCGGCCGTTCACGCGCCGGCATGCTGGCTGCTCCTGACGGACGCCGATATCGTGCACGCGCCCGGGCATCTTGCCACCTTGTTGGCAAAGGCAGAGAGCGAACGGCTCGATCTCGTCTCGGAGATGGTTGCGCTTCGCTGCGAAAGCTTCGCGGAGCGAGCGCTGGTGCCGGCATTCGTGTTCTTTTTCCAGCTTCTCTATCCGTTCGCGGCCGTCAACAATCCTGCCAGGCGCAGCGCCGCCGCCGCCGGCGGGACGATCCTGCTCCACCGCTCGGCGCTCGAACGGGCGGGCGGACTGGCGGCAATCCGCAGCGCCCTGATCGATGATGTTGCTTTGGCAACCGCCATCAAGCCGGTCGGGCGGATTTGGCTCGGCCATACCCGGCTCGCCAGCAGCCAACGCGCCTATCCGGGTGGCGCCGCCATCTGGCGGATGATTGCGCGCACGGCCTTCGTACAGCTTCGTTATTCCGCTCTGTTACTGGTCGCAACCCTGTTCGGGATCGGGATTCTGTTTCTGCTTCCGCCGCTCTTCACCCTGTTCGGGGCCGGGTTTGACCGCTGGGCCGGGCTTGCCGCCTGGGCGTTATCGCTGGCTCTCTACTGGCCGAGCCTTGAACGCTATCGGCGCTCGCCTCTCTGGGCGCTGGCCCTGCCGCTGGTGGCGGCGTTTTATCTGGCCGCCACCGTGGGCTCCGCCATCGATCACTGGTGCGGCCGCGGGCAGGTTTGGAAGGGCCGCGCTTATCGTGGGGCCCAGACATGAGCATCGGCAGCATCGACACCGCGAGCATCGAGGCTTGGTCCGGCAAAGACCGGGCAGACGAGAATTTCCCGGTCGGCTCGGCGCTGATCCGCCGCGATCTCCGCCCCCACGTGCACGCCTTTTATGCATTTGCGCGCAACGCGGACGATATCGCAGACAGTGATCAGCTCACGCCGGCGGAAAAGATCGCCCGGCTCGACGTGATGGAGGCAGTTCTGCTTGGGAAGCGCGACGAAGGGTCGCTGAGCGCGGCGCGCCTCCGCAACAGCCTTGCTGAAACCGCCGTGACCGCACGGCATTCGTCGGAGTTGTTGATCGCCTTCCGCCGCGATGCCACCAAGCTCCGCTACGCCAACTGGGAAGAGCTCTACGATTATTGCCGTTATTCGGCGATGCCGGTCGGCCGACACGTGCTCGACCTGCACGGCGAGGATCAGAATTCCTACCCGCCCTCCGATGCGCTCTGCGCGGCCCTGCAAGTGCTGAACCATCTGCAAGACGGAAAGGTCGATCTTCTCCGGCTCGACCGCTGCTACATCCCGCAGGATCTGCTCGCCAGGAACGATGCCGCCGTCGGAGATCTCCTCGGACAAAGCGCAAGCGCTGGGCTGCGCCGGACCTTCGATGCGCTGCTCGGTCGGGTTTCCGCTCTCAACGCGGCGGCGCTCGATTTGCCGCGGCGCACGCGAAGCCGGCGCCTTCGGCTCGAAACCGCGGTGATTGTCGGGCTCTCACGGCGGCTCTGCCACCGGCTCCGCATCGAAGATCCGGTGCACGGCCGGGTCAAGCTGCATCGCTCCGATGTTGCCGCAAGCCTCTTCACGGCGCTCCGCTTCCTGCCATGAGCCGCGAGACCGGCGTAACCGAGGCCGATCTCGCCGACGTCGCCGGTCTGGTGCGCGATGCCGGCACGTCGTTCTACCGCGGCATGTGGATTCTGCCGCGGGAGCGACGGTTCGCGATGTTCGCGATCTATGCCTTCTGCCGCGCCGTGGATGACGTCGCAGACGGCACTGCACCGTGGGAAGAAAAGCAATGCGTGCTCGATGCCTGGCGGGTTCGCGTCGCGGATTTCTGCGCCGGAGTGGCGGATGACCCGGTGACACGGGTGCTGGCCGCGACGGTCCCTCGCTACGGGCTCCGGCAGATCGATTTCGAGGCGATCATCGACGGCATGGCAATGGACGCCGAGCAGCCTATTGTCGGACCTCCTCTTGCCGTGCTCGATTTATACTGCGACCGGGTGGCCTGCGCGGTCGGTCGGCTTTCGGTGCGCGTGTTCGGCGACGCATCCGAAGCGGCCGACCAGGTGGCGGGCTCGCTCGGCCGCGCGCTGCAGCTCACCAACATCCTCAGGGATCTCGTCGAGGATTCGGGGCGGGGCCGGCTCTATCTACCCGCTGAATGGCTGGCCCAGGCGGGTGTGCCGGCAGACCCCGCGACGGCGCTCAACTCGCCACGGCTGCCGCCCGTGCTGGCACGGCTGGCCGCGCTTGCGCATCATCATTTCGATCTGGCCGAGCGCGCAATGGCGCGGTGCAACGCGCGAGCCATGCGTCCGGCGCGCCTGATGGCGGCTACTTATGCCGCCCTGCTCGCCAGGATTGAGCGGCGCGGCTGGGAGCGCATCGGTGAGCCGATGCGGCTGCCAGGCTGGCAGAAACTGTGGCTGGCATTGCGCCATGGTCTTCTCTGAGACGAAGGGACAGAGCCAGCGACGCGCGCACATCATCGGCGCCGGCCTGGCCGGGCTTTCCGCCGCCGTCACTCTTGCCGGGCGCGGCTGGAGGGTTGCGCTCTCGGAGGCCGGGCCGGTCGCAGGCGGACGCTGCCGCTCCTATTTCGATCGGGCGCTCGGCTGCAGGATCGATAACGGAAACCACCTGCTGCTGGCAGGGAACAGGGCGGCGATCGGTTATCTCAAGGCGATCGGCGCCGGCGACACGCTCTGTGGCCCGGGCCGCCCTCTTTTTCCCTTCTACGATCTTGCGACCGACGAGCGTTGGGTCCTGGCACCCAATCCCGGCCGATTGCCGTACTGGATCTTCTGTCCACACCGGCGGGTGCCGGGAACCCGGGCGCGCGATTACCTGGCGCTGACAAGATTTCGCCATCCCTCCGAAGAGGCAACGGTGGCCCGGATTCTGCCTGATGGCCCGCTTTACCGCCGCCTCCTCGCCCCGCTTGCAATAGCAGCGCTCAACACCGGCACGGAGCAGGGCTCGGCCCGCCTGTTCGGCCGCGTTCTCGCCGAAACCCTGGGCCGGGGTGGTGCCGCCTCGGTGCCGCTTTATCCCCGGATCGGGCTTTCCGAGAGCTTTGTCGATCCGGCCCTTGCCTGGCTTGCCGAGCGCGGCGCCGTGGTGCGCTTTGGCCAGCGCATCGCGGCACTGGAAATCGCGGCAGACCGCGTGGCCGCTCTGGCCACGGCGGATGGGGAACGGATCGCGCTCGACCCTGCGGAGGCAGTCGTGCTCGCGGCACCAGCGCCTGTTGCCGCAGATCTTCTGCCCGGGCTCCTGGTCCCGACATCCTTCGAGGCCATCCTCAACGTGCATTTCCGCATCTCGGCGCACCCGGGGCCGGCCGGCTTTGTTGCCCTGCTCGGCGGACTGGCAGAGTGGGCATTCGTGAAGCGCGAAGTCGTTTCCGTCACCGTGAGTGCGGCCGCACGGCTGATCGAGCAGCCAGCGGAGGAATTGGCGGCCCAGATCTGGCCCGAGATCTGCCAGGCGCTTGATCTTGCCGGGACGATGCCGCCCGTCAGGGTGGTGAAGGAAAAGCGTGCCACGGTTGCCGCGACACCAGCGGAGGATCGCAAACGGCCGCCGGCGGAAACCAGGCTCGCGAACCTGGTGCTGGCAGGAGACTGGACGGCAACCGGCTTGCCGGGAACCATCGAGGGTGCCATCAGGTCCGGGCAAACGGCAGCGGAGCTTCTTTCCCGATGAACCAGCGGACAGAAGGATGCCGGACCAGATCGTGAGCGAAGCGGAGGCCGCTGATCGCCACGACGAGGCGATCGAGAGTGCCCTCGCTGGCCTGCTGCGTCATCGGCGAGGAGATGGGCACTTCGTTTTCCCGTTGGAGGCGGACGCAACGATCCCCGCCGAATACGTGCTGCTCGAGCATTATCTCGATCGCATCGATCCAACGCTGGAGGCGAAGATCGGCGTTCATCTCCGCGCGATCCAGGGTGACGACGGCGGTTGGCCGCTCTTTCATGGCGGCGCATTCAATCTTTCGGCAAGCGTCAAGGCCTATTTCGCGCTGAAGGCGATCGGCGATCTGCCGGATGCGCCGCACATGCGCCGCGCGCGCGAGGCGATTCTTTCCGCCGGCGGAGCCGAGCGGACAAACGTCTTCACCCGCGTGCAGCTCGCCTTGTTCGGCATCGTGCCCTGGCGCGCGGCACCCGTGATGCCGGCCGAGATCATCCTGCTGCCGCGCTGGTTCTTCTTCCACCTCTCGAAGGTTTCGTACTGGTCCCGGACGGTGATCGTGCCGCTGCTCGTCCTGATGGCGCTCAAGCCGCGGGCACGCAACCCGCGCAGAGTGGGGATCGCGGAACTGTTCAGGACCGAACCCGCCGCCGTCAGGGATTGGATCCGGGCGCCGGATGGCTCGATCTGGGGCCGTGCCTTCGTGACGCTCGACGCCGTGCTGCGGCGGCTTGAGCCGATGGCATCCCGCGGATTGCGCCGCCACGCGATCGCTCGCGCTGTCGCCTTTGTCAGCGAGCGGCTGAATGGCGAGGACGGGCTGGGTGGGATCTATCCCGCCATGGCGAACACGGTGATGATGTTCGATGCGCTCGGCATCGCCGGTGCCGGAGCAGAGACCGCCTGGCGGGCGGTGCAGAAGCTCCTGGTGATCGAACCGGATCGCGCCTGGTGCCAGCCCTGTCTCTCGCCGGTCTGGGACACCGCGCTTGCCGGCCACGCGCTTGCCGAGGCAGGCGAGATGGAAGCGGCAATGGCCGCGGCGGAGTGGCTGCTGCCGCTTCAGATCACAGAACCCGCCGGGGACTGGGCAGTCGTGAGGCCCGGCCTTCGGCCCGGCGGATGGGCCTTCCAGTACGCCAATCCGCACTATCCGGACGTCGACGATACGGCCGTGGTCGGCATGTTGCTCAACCGGATCGGTCATACCGGGCATCGCCAAGCCATTGCCGGCGCCGCGGAATGGATCATCGGCATGCAAAGCGCGAACGGCGGCTGGGGCGCTTTCGATGCCGACAACACGCATTTCGTGTTGAACCACATTCCCTTCGCCGATCACGGTGCGCTGCTTGATCCGCCGACCGCGGACGTCACCGCACGGTGTATCTCGTTCCTGGCCGAGATCGGCCATCCGAAAACAAGCAAGGTGCTTGTCCGCGCACTTGCCTTCCTCGAGCGCGAGCAGGAGACGGAGGGAAGCTGGTTCGGCCGCTGGGGGAGCAACTACATCTACGGCACCTGGTCAGTGCTCTCGGCTCTCAACGTGGCCGGCGTCCCGCCTCAAGCAGCCATGGTGCGTCGCGCCGTCGCTTGGCTGCTGTCCTGTCAGCGGGCGGACGGTGGGTGGGGGGAGGATTGCGAGACCTATGCCCGCGCGCCGCACGGGCAGTACCGGGTGAGCACGCCTTCGCACACGGCCTGGGCGCTGCTGGGCCTGATGGCGGCAGGCGAGGTCGGACAGGGCGCGGTTGCACGCGGCATCGAATGGCTGCTCACCCATCTCGGGGAGGATGGCGAATGGCGGGAAGCCGCCTACAACGCGGTCGGGTTTCCGCGCGTCTTCTATCTCCGTTATCATGGCTATAGGCTCTATTTTCCGCTGCTCGCGTTGGCGCGCTATCGCCGGCTTTCGCGGGCAGGCGCAAGACGTGTCATGGGCGGCTTCTGATGACGCTTGGGGTAGTCGTCGGGCTGGCGGCAGAGGCGCGGATCGCGCGCACGCTCAGGGCCGTTGTCACGATCGGCGGCGGCACGCCAGGGGGCGCGGAAATGGCCGCCGAGTCCCTGGCCGCCGGGGGCGCGAACGGGCTTTTGAGTTTCGGGCTGGCCGGTGGTCTCGATCCGGCATTGCGGCCGGGCGATCTTCTGGTGCCCCGCGCCGTCCGCGCATTCGGGCAGAGTTGGCCGGCCGATCCCGGCCTGCTCGCAGTGCTTGGCGGACCGACGATCGAGCTTTTGCTCAGTGAAGCCACGGTCGTTGCGAGCGCGGCGGCCAAGCGTCGGCTCTGGCAGGCAACCGGTGCGGCGGCGGTCGACCTTGAAAGCGGCGCAGTCGCAGAGGCCGCGATCAGGCACGATCTGCCATTCGCCGTCCTGCGCGCGGTGTGCGATCCGGCGTCACGGAGCCTGCCTGCCGCCGCGCTCTCGGCCCTCAACCCCGCCGGAAGGGTGCGGCCGTGGCGCTTTCTTGCCGTGACACTCGGCCATCCCGGGCAACTCGGCGCCCTGCTCGCGCTGGCTTCGGATGCGCGGTGCGCACGCCGCACGCTCGCCGAGCGGGTGCGTGCGCTTGGTCCTTCGCTGGTGCTCGGAGACAATGGATGAAACCGATCAAGTTGCCCCGTCGTTACTCCGAGTTGGCCGATCCGCAGGCGCGGCCGCGTTACATCGGACTGCCCACATTCTTTCGTCTCCCGGCAACGGACGTGCTTGCCGACGTCGATATCGGGTTGATCGGCGTTCCCTTCGACGGCGGGGTAACGAACAGGCCAGGGGCAAGGCACGGCCCGCGCGAGGTGCGCAACCAGTCGAGCTTGCTCAGGCGGATCAACCCGACGACCGGGGTGGCACCATTTTCCACCGCGCGGGTCGCCGATCTCGGCGATGCCTGGATCGAGCAGCCCTATACGCTGGAGGGTGCGCTCGGCGAGATCGAGGATTTTTTTCGCACCGTGTGCACGGCCGGCGTCACCACGCTGGCGGTCGGTGGCGATCATTCCATCTCGCTCTCGATCCTGCGCGCGGTGGCGGCCTCGGGTCCACTCGGCATGGTGCACGTGGACGCCCATTGCGATACCGGCGATGACTATCTCGGCTCGCGTTTCCACCACGGCGCACCGTTCCGCCGCGCGGTCGAGGAGAATCTCCTCGATCCCCACCGGGTGATCCAGATCGGCATCCGCGGCACCCTGAACGACCCGGCGATGTGGCGCTTCAGCACCGAGAGCGGGATGCGTGTCCTGCCGATGGACGAGTTCCACGATCGGGGCTGGCGGTTCGCACTCGAGGAAGCGAAACGAGTCATCGGCCAGGGCGAGGCCTATCTTTCCTTCGACATCGACGCCCTCGATCCTGTGTACGCACCGGGCACCGGCACGCCCGAGGCCGGCGGGATCAGCACCATCGAGGCGATCCGCCTGCTGCGCGGACTGACCGGGCTTGATTTCCGCGGCGCGGATCTGGTTGAGGTCTCGCCACCATTCGACCATGCCGGCCTGACAGCCCTGCACGGTGCCTCCATTCTATTCGAGCTCTTGTGCCTGCTCGCCGCTGCGCCGGGCCGTGCCGCACGACGCTCGTCTGCTGGGTGATCACGCCGCGCAGTGACGCGTTTCGACCCCTATACCCTAGCCCGCGATTCGCGCCCTCCGACGATTCCGCCTCCGGCGATCGCGGGCTAGCCGCCGTTTCGCCTGCCGGGCGCGATCAACCGGCGGTTACAGCCTCGAGCAGACACCTATTTCCTTTCGATATCGCGGCGCTCGGAAAAATTCCGCGCGTAGATCAGCAATGCCTTGGCATAGGAGGCCCACGAACCTCCCGGATTCCGATAGAGCGGCCCGTTATAGACCGCTTTGAGATCGCCAACAGAGAGCCTGGTCCCGAGGGTGCGATTCAGTTGAGCGATCGCATCGTCCGGGCGCTCGATCAGCGCTTCGTACGTGATATGGAGATAGGACAGCCGGTTTTCCTCGAGAAATCCAGTGATCAGTTTCCCCACCTCTGCTTCATAGCTCCTGAGATAGCGATACGTGGTAATCTGCCGTCGCAGCAGCGACGAGATCCATAATGGCCGTGCACCGCGGGTCAAATGAATGAAACGGCACTCTTGCAGATCGAGAAGCTTTGCCCAAAAGCGGATGGTCAGCCACAGGCGGGGATCTTTCCACAACCAGGGCCGATGCTGCTCGCACTTCTCCACCATCGCCCGGAACGGGCCAGCATCGATTCTGCCGCCAAGACCCGCGATATTCGCAACCACCTGCTGCGAAACCTCCCGTGTATAGTCTCCCTTGTACCTGACCTCTTCCAAAAGCCGCATATTGAGGTCGATCAACTCACGATTTTCGAAAGTGTCGTAATCTTCCTTCCGGTATGTCTTTGCCCCCGGCCACAAGCCGGCCCGCACCAGCAGTCCGGCCAGTACCGAGCTGCCACTCAGGCCAGATGTCAAAATGACGACGTTCTTCGCCTTGGAGGCTGACATCTTCCGGGAACCATGCGCAGCCGCTTTCAATCCTGCGCATTCCCAACCAGGCGTGCAAGCAGTCTCGCAACGGGATTCGGAGCCGGATTCCCGTTGCCGGCAGTTCGGCGCCGGCGCCTAGCCCGCGATCGCCCGAGGCGGAATCGTCGGAGGGCGTGAATCGCGGGCTCGAATAAAGCGCGAGACCCGTGTCGGGCTGCACAGTCCGCCAGGCACGAGTCTAGAACCGGGGCGGGCTATCGCTTTATGCTTGCCGCCGGGGGTTGGCAGGTTGGCAAAAGAGGGGTCATGCGCATGACCAGTCGGATCGAGGATGAGCCGCTTTCCGGCGCACTCGGCGGGGTCATCCACGGCGTCGATCTCGGGGGCACGGTGGACGAGACGACGATCGCCGCAATTCGCCGCCTCTGGCTGGAATATGGTGTCGTCTTCTTTCGAGACCAGAACTTGCCCGACGGGCGGTTCCTGGAGTTTGCGAAACGCTTCGCCCCGGTCGTCGAGTACCCTTTCATGAAAGGGCTGGAGCTGTTCCCGGAAATCATCCCGGTCGTCAAGCTGGAGCATGAACGCATCAATTTCGGCGGCATCTGGCATTCCGACACCAGTTATCTGGAAACGCCGCCCATGGGCACGATGCTGATCGCTCGCGAGGTGCCCCCGCGCGGCGGAGACACCTTGTTCGCGAATATGTATCTCGCCTACGAAACGCTCTCCGGCGGCATGCGAAGGCTCCTCGACGGCCTCGTAGCGGTGAACAGTTCATCCAAGGCCGATGTCAGCCGCACCCGCGAGGATCAAGTTCGGGCGCATGCGCGCGCGGATGCCAAGGTCGAATACGAGGCCGAACATCCGGTCGTCCGTACCCACCCCGAAACCGGCCGCAAGGCGCTCTACGTCAATGCCGGGCACACGGTGCGCTTCCGCGACATGACGGAAAAGGAGAGCGCCCCGCTGCTGTCATTCCTCTTCGCCCACCAGGTCCGGCCCGAATTCACCTGTCGCTTCCGCTGGCAGCCCGGCTCGATCGCCTTCTGGGACAATCGTTGCACGCAACACAACCCGGTCAATGACTATCACGGCTACCGCCGCGTGATGCACCGGATCACGCTTGCCGGTGACAGGCCGCGCTGAAATGAAACTGCCGCTATGGCTCGGGTGGGACCGGCACCTGCCGCAGGCGCTGCTCCCAGGCGCGGATATTGCGATCCTGGCCTTCGAGCGTGCGCGAAAATGCATGTCCGCCCAGACCGTCGGCAACGAAATAGAGATCGGGGCTCGTCATCGGATGCAGGACCGCCTCGATTGACGCGACGCCGGGCGAATCGATCGGCCCCGGCGGAAGGCCAGGAACAACGTAGGTATTGTAGGGACTTTTGATGGTCAGGTCCTGCGATGAGAGGGCTCGGGAGAGTACGCCATCGCCATCGCTGGCGGCAAAGATGACGGTGGGGTCCGACTGCAGCTTCATGCCGAGCCTGAGGCGGTTGATGAAGACCGCGGCGATCCGCGGCCGTTCCGCGGCAACGGCGGTTTCACGCTCGACGATGCTGGCGAGGGTCAGGGCCTGGTCGGGATCGGCGAATGGCAGACCCGGCGCTCTTTTCTCCCAAAGCTCCGACAGGACCCGCTCCAGCGCCGCATGGGCCCGGGCAATGATCGCCGAACGCTTCGTTCCATACAGGTAATCGTAGGTCGCCGGCAGCACATATCCTTCGCTTGGAAGATCGACCGGGCCGACGAGTGCAGGCGCGTGCAGGATCAGCGCCGTGATCTCTTTCGCCGTCAGCCCCTCCGGAATCACCAGCCGATGCTCGACCGGTGGCGCCTTCCGCAGCACCAAAAGCACCTGGGCAAAGCTCGCATGCGCGGGAAAGAGAAGTTCGGCGGCGTGCAGGGGCCCGGCTAGGGAGGTGGCAAGGGCGGCCAGCGTGAAGACGTGTGGCTGGTCGATCACCCCCGCCCGCGCCAAGTGCCGGGCGACTGTCGCCGTCGATCCGGCAGGAATGACGACGGCCTCGGCCTTGGGCAATGGGCCGGCCCTCTCGTAGCGCCAGAGCGATCCCGCAAACACCGCAGAAATCAGGGCAATCGTCAGCAGTGGCGCGAGGGCGCAGAGCCACCACCGTCCGGTTGGCTTGCGGGAAGGTTGCGTCCCGCTTCCGTCCGCTCCGTCAGGCAGCGGCGCCGACGACGATCGAGGCATTGGTGCCGCCGAACCCGAAGCTGTTCGAGAGCGCCATCTTGATCGGCCGTTGCTGCGCAACCATGGCCACACGGTCGATCACACTGTCCCGACTGGGCTGCTCGAGGTTCAAGGTGGGTGGCGCCACGCCGTCGCGCACGGCGAGGATCGAGAACATCGCTTCGACCGCGCCCGCCGCGCCCAGGAGATGCCCGATCGCCGACTTCGTGGACGACATGGCGAGCCCCTTGGCTGCCGGTCCGAACAGGCGCTCCACCGCTTCGAGTTCGAGATCGTCGGCGAATGTCGAGGTGCCGTGCGCGTTCACGTACTGGATCTGCTCGGCCGTGATCCGGCCATTGCGGAGTGCTGCCTGCATGGCGCGGAACGCGCCCTCGTGCCCATCGGGCGGAGCGGTCACGTGATGGGCGTCACCGGACATGCCGTAGCCGATGATCTCACCATAAATCCGCGCCCCGCGCCGTCTGGCATGCTCGTATTCCTCGAGCACGACGATCCCGGCGCCCTCGCCCATCACGAAGCCATCCCGGTCCTTGTCCCAGGGCCGCGAAGCGCGCTCCGGGCAATCATTGAACCCGGTGGACAAGGCCCGGGAGGCGCAGAATCCGGCGATTCCGAGCGGACAGACGCCCGCCTCCGCACCACCGGCGACCATGACCTCGGCATCGCCATAACCGATCAGGCGTGCCGCATCGCCGATCGCGTGGACACCCGTGGCACAAGCCGTGACGACGGAGTGGTTCGGCCCCTTGAGCCCGTAGCGGATGGAGACATGACCGGAGGCGAGATTGATCAGCGCAGACGGAATGAAAAATGGCGAAATGCGCCGTGCCTTGCCCTCGTGTACCAGCACGGCGCTGTCCGCGATCGTCTGCAGGCCGCCGATACCCGAGCCGATCATCACGCCGGTTGCACAACGATCTTCCTCGTTATCCGGCTGCCAGCCCGAATCCTCGATCGCCTCCGCCGCCGCAACCAGCGCGAACTGGATGAAGCGGTCCATCTTGCGTTGGTCCTTGGCAGAGATCCATTCCCCGATATCGAGCCCGCCTTCGGAACGAGTGCCAGGCGGAATCTGGCCTGCGATCTTCGAAGAGAGATCGGTGACGTCGAAGGACTGGATCGCCCGGATGCCGGACTGGGCATTGATCAGCCGCTGCCAGACCCGCTCGACCCCGAGTCCGAGCGGGCAGACAACACCCATGCCGGTGACCACCACCCGCCGCATGCCGGTCACGCTTTGCCCGGCGTCCGGTTTCAGGCCGCCTTCTGCTTCTCGATATACTCGACGGCATCCTTGACGGTGCTGATCTTTTCCGCGGCGTCCTCGGGGATTTCCACCCCGAAGGCTTCCTCGAAAGCCATGACCAGTTCCACCGTGTCCAGGCTGTCGGCGCCCAGATCGTCGATGAAGGAGGCTTCGGAGGTCACCTTGGACTCCTCGACGCCCAGGTGCTCCACCACGATCTTCTTTACCTTGTCGGCGATCTCGCTCATTGGCTCTCCCGCTCCTTGACGCCGGTACCCAAGGACCGGCTCCGCTCACCCGCCGCCCGGGATAAAAGTCCCGCTCGGCGCCGAATACCCGCTCCGGACGACGCGCGGGGGGCGATTAGCATGGTTTCATTGCAACCGCCAACCTGACCCGTGACCCCGGCCCTCATGGCATGGCCATGCCCCCGTTCACGTGCAGTATGGCTCCGGTCACCCAGCCCGCCTCCTTGGAAGCCAGATAAACCACGGCCGCGGCCACGTCTTCCGGGGCCCCGAATCGGCCGAGGGGAATTCGCTCGGCCAGGCGCTGGCGCTGCGCTTCCGGGAGCTCGGCCGTCATCGGCGTCGTGATGAAACCGGGCGCCACCAGGTTGACCGTAATGCCGCGGGAGGCAACCTCCAGCGCCAGCGATTTGGTCATGCCTAAAAGGCCGGCCTTGGCCGCCGCGTAGTTCGCCTGGCCGGCATTCCCGGTCGTTCCCACCATGCTGCCGATGGTGACGATCCGCCCCGCCCGACGCCGGAGCATCCCCTTCAAGGAGGCTCGGGCAAGCCGGAAAGGCGCTGAGAGGTCGACTTCGAGGACCGCCTCCCAGTCGGCATCGCTCATCCTGAGCGCCAGGCCGTCCCGGGTCCGGCCGGCATTGTTGACCAGGATGCCGAGCGGCCCCGCCGCGGCCTCGGCCGCGGCGACGAGTGCCTCTGGCTGAGCCCGGTCGGAGAGATCGGCTGCCGCGACGAATGCACCCTCACCGAGCCTGGCGGCAAGCTCCTCCAGAACGAGCGTGCGCGTGCCCGACAGAACGACTTTGGCGCCTTGGGCATGCAAGGCACTCGCGATGGCGGCACCGATCCCGCCCGATGCCCCCGTGACCAGCGCGGTCTGGCCATCCAGCCGAAACATCGGGATTCCTATAACAGTTTCACGAGTGATTCGATTTCGGGCGGTGTGCCCACGGGACGCGCTTCGGCATCGGGAACGATTCGCCGCGTCAGCCCGGTCAGAACCCTTCCGGCACCGATTTCGACGAAGCTCTCCACCCCCATCTCCGCCATCGCAAGAATGCTTTCGCGCCACCTGACCAGCCCGGTGATCTGGCGCACCAATCGATCCCGGATCTGGTCTGGCTCGGTGACTTTGGCCGCGGTGACGTTGGCAACCACCGCCACTTTCGGCGCCGCGATCGCCGCCCCCGTCAGCGCCCCCGCCATCGCCTCCGCCGCCGGCTGCATCAGGGCACAGTGAAATGGCGCCGAGACCGCGAGCAGCATCGCCCGTTTGACGCCCCGCGCCTTGGCGATCCCGATCGCGCGTTCAACCGCCTCGGAGGCCCCCGAGATCACGACCTGGCCCCCGCCATTGTCATTGGCCGGCTCGACCACCTGGCGCCCGCCGGGCCCCTCCGCGGCGACATCGCAAATCTCCCTGGCGTCTTCGAGGCCCACCCCGAGCAGAGCCGCCATCGCGCCCTCTCCGGGTGGAACCGCCTGTTGCATCGCCTCGCCGCGCTGGCGCAGCAGCCGGGCGGCCTCTGCCAGCGAAAGGCTCTCTGCGGCAACGAGGGCGCTGTATTCGCCGAGCGAATGCCCGGCAACGGCCCGCACTTTCTCCCGGGTGGCAAGCCCCGCCTCCCGCTCCAGTACCCGAAGCACGGCCAGTGAAACCGCCATCAGCGCCGGCTGCGCATTCCGGGTCAGCATCAGCTCTTCCGCCGGTCCTTCGAAGATCAAGCGCGAAAGCCTCTGCCGCAGAGCTTCGTCCACCTCCTCGAAAACCTCGCGGGCAGCAGGGAAGGCCTCCGCGAGAGCCTGGCCCATGCCCACGAACTGGCTGCCCTGGCCGGGGAAAATAAAGGCGTGAACGGACAAAGCGGGATTCCGGGGTCGGGGGTGTGCAGAGCGCCCGGAGGCGGGCCGGCGCAGTATCCCGCTGGCTTCCGCCTGTCAATCACGTGCTTAGCCCGCGATCGCCCGAGGCGGAAACGTCGGAGGGCGTGAATCGCGGGCTCGAATAAAGCGCGAGACCGGTGTCGGGCTGCGCAGTCAGCCCGACACGGGTCTCGCCCGCGATCGCCCGAGGCGGAAACGTCGGAGGGCGTGAATCGCGGGCTCGAATAAAGAGCGAGACCGGTGTCGGGCTGCACAGTCAGCCCGACACGGGTCTAGACGGCGGGTGGAACCTCCGCCGCGGCGAGCGCATCGGCCTGGCGCCGGGCCAGGGCCTCGGTATCGAAATCGGCGATCAGGTCCTGGAACATGCGGTGCCAGTTCAGCTCCGCGCCGAGGCGCAGGAACACTCCCCCAAGCCCGATTGCCGAGCGATCCATCAGCACGAACTCGCGTGGCGGACGCACCCCGCCGGTTCGTTGCAACCCTGCATGGACGCGTTCAGCCACCTCGCGGCCAAACTGTGGGTCATTCGTTTCCTGGATCCGCCGCACCCGGTCTTCGATCAGAGGTTCGTAAAGAAACTCCGCCCACAGGTTCAATACCGCCAGCTTCTCGCGCGTGATGTCCTTGAATCCCCATCCCTCATAGGCATGCAGGGCCTTCGCCTCGTCATGGTCCCGTACCGCCTCGAAAAGATCGATCACGCCGCGGATGAAGTGCGGCGCGAATACGCGGATGGCCCCGTAATCCAGCAGATTGACTCCGCCCTCCGGCCGCACCTGGTAATTGCCGAGATGGGGGTCACCATGGATCACCCCATAGCGGTAGAGCGGCACATACCAGGCGCGGAACAGCGCATGCGCAATCCGGTTCCGTTCCTCCAGTGACGGATTTTCGGCCAGCCGCGCCTGCAACGCGCGCCCCTCGAGCCAGGTCATGGTCAGAAGCCGGCGTGTGCAATAGCCGACGATCGGCCGCGGAACGTGCACATCGGGTTCGTCTGCCAGCATCAGTCCGTAGAGACGCATCTGCGCCGCTTCACGCAGGTAATCGAGCTCCTCGCGCAGCCGCTCCGAAAGTTCCTTGTAAATCTCTTCCTGCTGGATCGCATTGTCCATCCGCCGATAGACCGCCATCGCCAGCTTGAGCTGCCGGAGATCCGCCTCCACCACGCTCGGCATGTCCGGGTATTGCAGCTTGCACGCAACAGCCGTGCCGTCCGGCAACTCTGCGCGGTGCACCTGGCCCAGGCTTGCCGCCGCCGCCGCTTGATTTCCGAAGCTCCGGAAGCGCTTCTCCCAGTCGATGCCAAGCTCCCCCGCCATCCGCCGGCGCACGAAGCTCCAGCCCATGGGCGGCGCATTGGCCTGCAACTCGGAAAGCTCCGCGGCATATTCCGCCGGCAGTGCGTCGGGCACGGTGGAAAGGAATTGCGCGACCTTCATCAACGGCCCCTTGAGCCCGCCGAGAATCGCTTTCAGGTCCTCGGCATGCGCGGCCCGATCCGCACGGATGCCGAACACGCGCTGCCCCGCGATTCGCGCCGCAATACCACCCACGGCACCCGAGGTGCGTGCCAGCCGGCGAAGTTCGCCGAAAATCGTGCTTTCATCGCTCTCTGCCATCACACCATGCTCGCCGCCGGCATGGCTTCCAGCTCGTCGATGAACCCGGCGATCACGTCGAGGCCACGTTTCCAGAACCGCGGATCCGTCGCATCGAGCCCGAACGGAGCCAGGAGCTCACGATGCCGCTTTGTCCCGCCCGCGCGCAGCATATCGAGATACTTGGCCTGAAACCCGGGATGTCCGTCGCGGTAAACGGCATAGAGCGCGTTCACCAGGCAATCGCCGAACGCGTAGGCATAGACATAGAACGGCGTGTGTATGAAGTGCGGCACATAGGCCCAGAAATTCCGGTACTCCGGGGAGAACTCGAACGCCGGTCCGAGACTCTCTTTCTGCACGGAAAGCCAGATCTCGCCGATCCGCTCGGGCAGCAGTTCTCCCGTGCGACGCTCCTCGTGCATCAGCGTTTCGAAGCGGTAGAACGCGATCTGCCGCACCACCGTGTTCAGCATGTCCTCCACCTTCGCCGCCAGCATGATTCGCCGCGTGCGGGCCTCCCGGGTCGCTTCGAGCATGGCACGGAACGTCAGCATCTCCCCGAACACGCTCGCGGTCTCGGCAAGCGTGAGCGGCGTGTTGGCCAGCAGGTATCCTTGGTCGCCGGCCAGCACCTGGTGCACGCCGTGCCCGAGTTCATGGGCAAGCGTCATCACGTCGCGCGTCCGGCCGTGGTAATTCAGCAATATATAAGGATGGACGGAGGGAACGGTCGGATGGGCGAAGGCACCGCCCGCCTTGCCCGGGCGAAGCGCCGCATCGATCCAGGGTGAGCTGAAGAAACGCGCGCCGATTTCTGCAAGGGCGGGGCTGAAGGCGGCGTATGCGCCCAGCACGCGGCCACGCGCCTCCTCCCAATCGAGGTGGCGGTCGTCATCCTCCGGCAGCGGCGCGTTGCGGTCCCAGTGCTGCAGTTTATCAAGGCCCAGCCAGCGGGTTTTCAGTGCATAATAGCGGTGCGCCAGCCTCGGATACTCTGCCCTGACGGCACCGACGAGCGCCTGCACGACCGCGTCCTCGACCATGTTCGAAAGGTTGCGGTAGCTTGCCGGGTGCGGATAGTGCCGCCAGCGGTCGGCGATTTCCTTGTCCTTCATGATCGTGTTGATGATCAGGGAAAACAGCCGGATGTTGCGACCGAACACCTCGCCGATTGCCAGGCCCGCCGCCTCGCGCACCCTCCGGTCGCGATCGGAGAGCCGGTCGAGTGCGGCGCTCATTGTCAGCTCCTCGCCACCGACCGGAATGCTGAGCCCGGCCAGCGTCTCGTCGAAGAGGCGACTCCAGGCAGTGTGCCCTGTCACCTCTTTTTCGTGTGCGAGCCGCTCGAGGTCCTCACCGAGCTGATGGGGGCGAAATACCCGGAGGTCGCGCAGCCACGGGCGGTAGCGCGCGGCAACCGGGTCGGTCAGTTTCGGCTCGAGCACGGCCTCCTCGATCCGGTTCAGTTCAAGACCGAAGAAGATCAGGTGGCTGCTGATCGCCGTCGCGCGTTCGTTGATGGTTTGGTAGAATTGTCCATAAGTGGGATTGGTCGAATCGCTGCTGAAGAGAAGCTGCGCGTAGGAGACCAGGCGGCCGAGCGTCTGCTCCAACCGCTCGAACTCGGCGATCGCCGCGCCGAATTCCGCGCCTGAAACCCGGCCCAGTCGGCCCGCGTGGCGTTCCGCAAAGGCTTTCGCTCCGGCCTCGACTGCGGCAAGGTCGGCGTTGACGCTCGGGCTTTCCGGCCCGGGGTAGAGGTCGGCAAGATCCCAGACCGGCAGGGAGGCAGTGCCTCCGGCCTCGCCTTCCGGGGCACGCTCAAGGCCGGGATATGGCATTGGCGGCAGCTCCTCTATCCTGACGTTCCGATCCGGGGCTTCTGCCAGGATGGAGATCATGGCCGGGGCCGTCAAACCGGCGGTATTGAAGGAGACCCAAGCCCGCGATCGCCGGAAGCGGAAACGTCGGAGGGCGTGAATCGCGGGCTCGAATAAAGCGCGAATAAAACGCGGAGGATCGAGGAAGAGAGGTGGATCCCTATCCCCATTGGCCGAATCTCGCGACGATGATGTTCGATCGCGCCCGGCAGTGGAGCGAACGTCCCATGCTGCGGGCCCATCGTTCCGGCACCTGGAACAGCCGGAGCTGGGGTCGTTTCGCGCGCGAGGCGGCGGCCGCCGCCCGCGCCCTCAAGGCAGCCGGAGTCGAGGCTGGCGAGCGGGTGCTGATCGCCGCCGAAAACGGCCCCGAATATCCGATCGCGGAAACCGCGCTGATGGCAATCGGCGCGGTACCGGTTCCCGCCTACACGACGAACACGCCATCGGATCACGCCCACCTGCTGCGGGACGCCGGCATCCGCGTCGCCATCACGTCCACCCGCCCCCTCACCGAACGCGTACTGGCCGGGGCGGCGCTCGCGGGCGGGCTTGATCTCTGCATCGCCGTCGAACCCGCCCCGGCGCCGCCCGAAACGCGGCTCCAGGATTGGTCCCGGATTATCGCGGACGACGAAGACCCGGCCGACATCGCCGCCGAAGCGGCGCGAATCACACCGGATCATCTCGCCTGCCTGATCTACACCTCCGGCACCGGCGGCACGCCCAAGGGGGTGATGTTGCCGCACCGCGCCATTCTCTCCAACTGCCGCGGTTGCGCCCTGCTGATCCAGTCGCTTGCGCTCGAAGGAGGCGTGTACCTTTCGCTGCTTCCCCTCTCGCACAGTTACGAGCATACCGTCGGCGGATTCTTCCTCCCTTCGATTGGCGTCGAAATCGTATACGCTCGCGGCATCGAACATCTCGCTGCCGACCTCCTCGCCGTTCGTCCCAGCCTCATCACGGTCGTGCCGCGCGTCCTGGAAGTGTTCCGTGCCCGCATCCTGACCCATCTCGCCCGGGCGTCCCGCCTCGAGCGTGCCCTTTTTCTCCAGGCTCTTGCCGGCGGCCTCGCCAGGATGGACCGCCGTCCGCTTCCTCTCCTGGCGCGCCTGGCCGAGCCGATCGTCGATCGCCTCGTGCGCCGCAAGATCAAGGCGCGCTTTGGCGGGCGCCTGCTTGCGGTTGTCTCCGGCGGTGCGAGGCTCGATCCGGACGTCGGGCGCTTTTTCGCCGCGCTCGGCGTGTCCGTGATACAGGGCTACGGGCAGACCGAAGCCGGGCCGGTGGTGAGCGCGACCCCACCCGGCAGCACCCGCATCGAAACGGTAGGCCCGCCGCTCGAAGGCGTTTCCCTGCGCATCGCCGAGGACGGAGAGATCCTGGTCCGCGGCGATCTCGTCATGCTCGGTTATTGGAACCAGCCGCAAGCCACCAAGGCAGCGCTTGCCGGCGGTTGGTTGCATACCGGAGATATCGGCGTTCTGGAGAGCGAGGGGTATCTGCGCATCACGGATCGCAAGAAGGACATCATCGTACTGTCAGGGGGGGACAACATCTCACCCGCACGAATCGAGGGCATGTTGATGGCGGAGCCTGAAATCCTGCAGGCGGTCGTCAGCGGCGATCACCAGGCCTATCTCTCGGCCTTGCTCGTCCCCGCAGAAGGCGCCGACGAGGCCGCGGTCGCCGAGGCGGTGCAGCGCGTGAACGCCCGGCTCTCCGTGATCGAGCGGATCCGCCGCCACCAGTTGGTGCCCCCCTTCACGCAGGAGAACGGCCTGCTCACTCCAACTCAGAAAATCCGCCGCCAGATCGTGCTCAGCACCTTCGGAACGAAGCTCGAGGAAGCGCGCTGAACCGGGCCGGCAAAGGCTACTGTGCCGACTCCAACGCTTGATACCGTCGGACGCACCCTAGCAGTCGGCACACACCTCTTTATTTTCAGTGGCCTGCTGATCCCCTTTCGTTTGCTGCCGGCGGCAGCAAACGAAAGGGGGCAGGACACTACATGCCGAGCGCGCGGCGATAGAGATCGAGCAGTGTCTCGTGTTCTTCCACCGCTTGCGGTTCCTGCCGGCGCAGGCGGATGAGCTGGCGCATCACCGGAACATCGAACCCGGCCGATTTCGCTTCCGTATAGATGTCCCGGATATCGGCACCGAGCGCCTTCCGCTCTTCCTCCAGCCGCTCGATGCGCTCGACCAGGCTTCTCAGCCGATCGGCTGCAATTCCGCCGACGCCGGGTGCTGCCTTGCGCGCGATGCTGCTCACTGCCATTCGTGTCTCCCCCGACTTCGGCCGGGTCGGGATAATGGCCGTCCTCGTACTGGTCAACCGGCGGCCGCGCGCTCCGGCTTCGAGCCGCCGCCCCCCAGATAGGCCTTGGCCAGGCTTTCGTTCTTTTCGAGTGCATCGGCTTCCCCGGCCAGGACGATCCGGCCGGTTTCCAGCACATATCCGTAATGTGCAAGTCTGAGCGCGACGCGTGCATTCTGCTCGACCAGCAGCACCGTCGTGCCGGCCTCGTTCAGCCGGCGGATCGTGCGCATGATCTCCTGCACCAGCCGCGGTGCCAGCCCCATCGAGGGCTCGTCGAGCAACAAGAGCTTCGGCTCGCTCATCAGCGCGCGCGCGATCGCGAGCATCTGCTGTTCGCCGCCCGAGAGCAAGCTCGAATCGCGGTTTCGTCGCTCCGCCAGAATGGGAAACATCGCATAGGCGGCATCACGACGACGGCGCCTCACTCCCTCATCGACCACGCTGTAACCGCCGAGATCGAGATTCTCCTCGACCGACATGCCGCGAAAGATCCGCCTCCCCTCCGGTACATGCACCAGCCCGAGCCGGGCGATGCTGTGCGCAGCGAGCCGCGTGATATCGGCGCCCTCGAACAGCACGCGCCCGCTTCTCGCCGGCACCAGGCCGGAGATCGTGCGCAAGGTCGTGCTCTTGCCGGCACCGTTGGCGCCGAGCAGCGTCACCACCTGGCCTCGCCTGACCTCGAAGCCGATGCCGCGGAGCGCATGAATCTCGCCGTAATAGGTCTCCACCGCCTCCAGCCTGAGCAGCGCCTCCATCACAGGGCGTCTTCCTCGCGGCCGAGATAGGCCTCGATCACACGCGGGTCGCTCTGCACCGCCGCAGCATTGCCCTCCGCGATCTTCCGCCCGTAGTCGAGCACCGTGATATGCTCGGAGACCTGCATGACGAGGCCCATGTCGTGCTCGATCAAGAGGACGCTCACATCAAGCTCGTCACGCACGCGGCGCACAAGGCCGACCAGGTCGGCCTTTTCCGCGCTGTTGAGTCCCGCCCCCGGTTCATCGAGCAGCAGGAGCGAGGGTTCGGTCGCCAGCGCGCGCGCCCATTCGACGCGGCGCTGATGCCCGTACGGCAGGGTGCCGGCCATTTGCTCCGACACCTCGGGAATGCCGACGAAAGCCAGCCACCGCTCCGCCTGGGCGCGGATCGCCCGTTCCTCCCGTCGATGCCGCGGCGTCTCCAGGATCGCGTCCAGCGCTCCTGCCCGGGTCCGGCAATGCCGCCCGGCCATCACGTTCTCGATCGCGGAAAGCTCGCGGAAGAGCCGCAGATTCTGGAACGTGCGCGCCATCCCGAGCCGGGTGATGCGGTGCGGCGCCAGCCCGTTGATGCGCCGTCCGGCCAGCCTGATGCTGCCGCTCGAGGGCCGGTAGAATCCCGTCAGGCAGTTGAAGACGGACGTCTTGCCCGCTCCGTTCGGCCCGATCAGGCTCGCGATCGCCCCTTTGCCGACCGCGAGATCGACCCCGTTCAGGACCCTGAGGCCGCCGAAACTCAGGCTGAGCCCACTCACTTCGAGGAGGGCGGCCATCGCCTCAGCGCCACTTCTCGGGCCAGATTCCGGCCGGGCGGAACAGCATGATCAGAAGCAGGCTGATCGCGAACACCAGCATGCGCATCGAGCCGACATCGCGGAACAGCTCCGGGAAAATCACGATCACCAGCGCGCCCAGGATCACGCCGGGAATCTTGCCGCGCCCGCCCAGGACCACGCCGAGCAGGATCAGGAGAGACTGGTTGAAGGTAAAGGTCTCGGGGGAGATCGCCGTCATTTTCGCCGCATAGAAGCAGCCGCCGATCGCGGCAAAGATCGCGCCGAGGATATAGGCCGCGAGCTTCACCATGGCATGGTTGATGCCCATCGCGCGCGCCGCATCCTCGTCCGAGCGCACGTACTTCCAGGCCCTTCCGATGCGCGAGTTCTCCAGCCGGTGGCTCGCGACCACGCCCAGCACGGCCAGCAGCAGGAACACGTAATAATAGGCACCGATGCTGTCGAGGTGATAGCCGAACAGGGTAGGCCGCTCGATGCCGACCAGCCCGCTCGCACCGCCCGTCACAGCCAGGTTGCGCACCGAGATCCGCACCATCTCGCCGAACCCGAGCGTCACGATGGCCAGATAGTCGCTGCGCAGCCGGAGCGTCGGCCCGCCGATGATCACGCCGGCGATCGAGGCGGCGACCACCGAGATCGGCAGGCTGAGCCAGAAGCTGAGGCCGAGACGGAGCGTGACGATACCCGCCGTATACGCGCCGACCGCAAAGAAGGCCGCATAGCCGAGATCGAGCAAACCGGCGAAGCCGACGACGATGTTGAGCCCAAGGCAGAGCAGAACGTAGAACCAGGCCTCGGACAGCACCTCGAGATAATAGTTGTTGGCGAAACCCGGCACGGCTGCGAGAGCGGCCAGCAGCACCACGACGCCGAGAGCCCGCCTGATCGACCACCCCGGCCGCCCGAGCCGGACCGCGGCCTCGCTCACATCCGCTCCACCTCAGGCTGGCCGAGCAGCCCGGTCGGGCGGAACACCAGGAAGAGAATCAGGAAGGCAAACACGAACACGTCCTTCCATTCACTGCCCACGCCCGGGATCTGCGTGCCGAAGGCCTCCAGGAGCCCAAGCAGGATGCCGCCCAGCATCGCGCCCGGAATGCTGCCGATCCCGCCGATCACTGCCGCGGTGAAAGCCTTGAGCCCGATCAGGAAGCCCATGAAGAAGTTGATGCTGCCGTAATAGACGCCCGCCAGCACGCCGGCCGCCGCGGCCAGCGCCGAGCCGATCAGGAACGTGAGCGCGATCGTGCGATCGACATCGATTCCCATCAGCCGGCACGCATCCTGGTCGATGGCAATCGCCCGCATCGCCTTGCCGTGCCGGGTGCCCGAAACGAACAGCTCGAGCACCACCATCAGCACGACCGAGGTGCCCACCAGCACCATCTGCGTCCAGGTGACGTGCACCATTCCGAGATTGATTCCCGCAAAACCGAGGCTCGTGGTGAAGGCGGTGTACTGCCCGCCGGTGAAGGCAAGGGCCACGTTCTCGAGCAGCATCGAGACCGCGAGCGCCGTGATCAGCACCGAAAGCTTGGGCGCTTCGCGGAGCGGCCGGTACGCCACGCGATCGATGATCACGCCGAGCACGCCAACCGCCAGCATGCTGAACAGGATCGCCGGCACGATCCCGCCCCAACCCCCGCCGACCCAGCCCGAGATCAGCGAAAGCACTCCGAAACCCGCGAAGGCGCCGACCATGTAGAGATCGCCGTGCGCGAAGTTCAGGAGCTTGATGACGCCGTAGACCATCGAATAGCCGAGCGCCACCAACGCGTAGAATGATCCGAGGATCAGCCCGTTCGCGAGTTGCTGCAGCAGCACCTCGTAGAGCGGCATCTCGCCCTCTTGCTCCTCAGGAGGGCGAGAGCTCTCTCAACCTGCCTCCGGCCTCACTTCGCGCCCGGTGCGCCAGGGCCGGTATAGAGCGTCCACTGGCCACCCTTGGCGAGCAGCACGACGAAGTTGCTGCGGGCAAGAGTGTTCTGGGGAGTGAACGAGATGGGCCCGGAAATGCCCGGGAAGTTGTCCGTCTGCTTGAGGGCGGCAATGATCTTCATCCTATCCGTGGAGCCCGCAACCGTGATCGCGTGCGCCATCAGCATCATCCCGTCATAGGAGAGTGCCGAATAGGGCCCCGGCGGCTGATGAAACTGCTTCTGGTAGTTCTCGATGAAGGTCTTGGCCTCGGGCAGGAAGTTGGCGGTCGGGTTGGAGAAGCAGAACACGCCTTCCGCCGCCGCCCCGGCGAGCTGGAAGAGCTTGGGCGAGTTGTTGCCGTCTCCGAGCGCGATCATCCCCGCGTAACCGCCCTGGCGAAGCTGCTTGATCAGGAGCGCGCCGTCCGCATAGTACGCGGTCCAGAAAACCGCGTCCGGATTGCGCTGGCGGATGCGCGTGACAACCGGCGAGAAGTCCTGCTGCCCTTTGCTCACCACTTCGTAATCCACGACCTTGTTGCCGAGCTTCTCCCACGCCGTGCGCGTCAGCTCTGCAAGATTCGCCGAATAGGCATCGCCCTCGTTGATGATCGCGAGCGTCTTGATGCCCCGCGCCTTGAAGAGGTTGACCGCCGTCTTCACCTGGTCGAACCCGGTCGAGTTGATCATGAAGGCGTTGCCCGGGTTGGCGCCGATCAGCTCGGTCGAGTTCGAGGCCGTGATCACGAACGGCACGTGGGCATCGCCGTAAACTTTGAGCGTCGGCAGCGTGGCACCCGAGCAATAACCGCCGACAACGCCCGTGACACCCTGCGAGACGAGCTTGCTCGCCGCATTCACCGCCGCCTGCGGGTCGCAGGCGCTGTCACCGGGGAGGATGTCGATTTTCTCGCCGAGCACGCCACCCTTGGCGTTGATCTCTCCCGCCGCCATGCGGATCGCATTCAGCATGTCGATGCCGTACGGCGCTTCGGAACCACTCGTCGGCACCTGCGCGCCGATCGTAATCTCTGCCGCGCGGGCCGGGCCCGCGTCTGCGAGGCCGAGCGCAAGCAGGCCGGCTGCAGCCAGAATCACCCCCTTTTTCATCGACGTCGTCTCCCTTCGCCGCTTCGCCCCGGGCTATCCTCGGGCACAGCGGGAAAGAACGCCAATCCCACCGACCCGTCAATGCCGAGGCCCAATGTCGAGACCCAATGTCGAGACCCAATGTCGAGACTGGCCGCGCGGCGCCCCGCTTTGTCGCTCAGCCGGCAAAGCGCGTTTCGGCCACGCCGCGGATGCCAAGATCGCGAATGGCGAACAGCGAGCCGCGCAACACACCGTCGCCAGGGAAGCGCGGCAGCGGCGGTTTGGCCATGCTGGTGACATAGAGGGTGTCGAGGTCGGGCCCACCGAACATCACGCTCGTCACCTTCTTGACCGGCATTTCGATCACCCGCTCGAGGCTGCCGTCGGGGCGATAACGCGCCAGGCGGCCGACATAGACCTGCGCGCTCCAGAGGCATCCTTCGGCATCGACCGTCGCTCCATCGAAGCCGCCGCCATCCTTTTCGCGACGGCAGAACGTTCGCTTGTTGGCGGCAACGCCGGTCTCCTGGTCGTAATCATAGGCGGAGATTTCGCCCGACCAGCTATCGGCAAAATAGAGGGTCTTTCCATCCGGGCTCCAGCATGGGCCGTTGCTCACGATGATACCGGCATCCAGTTTTCGCACCTTCAGATCGGGGGCAAGGCAGTAAAGCGCACCGTTCGGCCCTTCCTCCATCGTATCCATCGAGCCGGCAACGAAGCGCCCGCGCTTGTCGACTTTGCCGTCATTCAGCCGGTTGTTCGGCTTGTCGGGCTCGGGGTCCTGGATCAGCGACACCTCACCGGTCTTGAAATCGAGGAAATGAAAGCCTCGTTCCAAGGCAACGACCGCCCCGCCGCCGCGCCGCAGGCACATCGATCCGATCTTCTGCGGCACGTCCCAGGCGCGCAGCTCGCGCCCGTCCGCCGTGCAGCGGAAAACCCGGCCGTCGAAACTGTCGATCCAGTACAGACGCTGTTCGTCGACATCCCAGAGCGGACCCTCGCCGAGCGTGGTCTTCACGTCTACAAGCACGTCGATGCGCATGTCGCCTTCCCCTTTCAGCCTGCGAAGCGTGGCTCGGGCAGGCCGCGCACGCCAAGACCGTGCACGGCGAACAGCCCGCCGGCCGCTTGCTCGAGACGTCGCCGCCCCTGGTAGGGACGCGCCATCGAGGTGACGTAAAGGATGTCGAGATCGGCGCCGCCGAAGCTCAGGCTCGTGATGCTGTCGGTCGGCATGCCGATCAGCCGGTCGATCGTGCCGTCAGGCGCGAAGCGCACCAGACGGCCCCCGTACACTTCGACGCTCCAGACGAATCCCTCCGCATCGACGGTGGCCCCATCCGGGTAGCCGCGAAGATGCCCCTCGAAGTTGGCGAAGACACGGCGATTGAGAAGCTCGCCCGTCGCCAGGTCGTATTTGTACGACCAGATGGTACGGCGGAAACTGTCCGCGAAATAGAAGGTGGCGCCGTCCGGACTCCAGCAGGGGCCGTTGCTGACGATGATGCCTTCCTCGAGCCGGGTCAGGCGAAGATCAGGGTCGAGCCGCCACAGCGAGGCGAGCGGCTCGCGTTCCTCGTAATCCATGCCGCCGGCGACGAAGCGGCCGCCGCGATCTACCTTGCCGTCGTTCAGGCGGGTGCGCCGGCATGCCGCTTCTGGATCGGCGATCGGCGTTGCCGTGCTCCTCTCGAGGTCGAAGAAATGAAAGCCGTCGCGCAACGCCAGCACCGCTCCACCACCGGCGCGCAGGCACATCGAGCCGATGTGCTCGGGAACCTTCCACGTCTTGAGCCCTTCCCCGCGCGCGTCCACCCGGTGGATCGTCGCCCCGTGGCTGTCGATCCAGTACAGGCGCTGCTCGGTCACGTCCCAGAGTGGCCCCTCGCCGAGTTCGTTGCGGGCATCGACCAGGAGCTCGATGCGCAGCATCACAGTGCCTCCACATTGCCGCATACCCCGAGCGACTGGCCCGAGACATTGCGGCCGAGCGGCGAGATGAGGAACAGCACCATGTGCGCAACGTCCTCGGCCGAGACCATCCGGCGGAGCGAGACCTTCTCCAGATACTGCTTCTCCATCTCGGCATGGGTCAGGCCGAGTTGGCCGGCGCGGGCACCAATGACACGCTCGATGCGGGGGCCGGCGACGATTCCCGGCAGAATGGCGTTGACGGCAATGCTGGCCGGACCAAGCTCTTTGGCGAGACTCTCGGTCAATCCGATCACCCCCCATTTCGCAGCCGAATAGGGCGTGCGGTAGGCGTAGCCGAAGCGACCGGCCGCCGAGGACATGTTGACGATGGCCCCGCCGCCGGTCGCCTTCAACAGCGGCACCGCGCGGCGCGCGCAGAGGAACTGGCCGGTGAGGTCGACATCGATGCAGCGGCGCCACTCCGCCGGGCTGATCTCCTCGATCGCACCGGTCGGTCCGGCGATGCCGGCATTGTTGACGAGCGCATCGAGCCCGCCGAGCGCACCGGCGGCCTCGTCGAACAGGCGATCCACGTCGGCTTCGTCGGCAACATCGGCGATGGTCGTGCCGACAGCGAGCGAGCGGGCGCAGGCATCCAGCGCGGCTCTGTCCACGTCGCAGATGTGCACGCGCGCGCCGGCGCTCACCAGCGCCTCGCTGATCGCGCGCCCGATACCGGCTGCTCCGGCCGTGACGATGACACGCTGTCCCTTTGCCTGAAGTTCCGCCATCGGCTTCTTCCTTCCCCCCTTTCTCCTCAGGCCCTCTTCTCGCGCAGTGCCAGCACGGCGCCGAGCAGAACAAGTCCGAAGATGATATCGCGCGTGGCACTCGGCAGCGTGGTGCCCTCGAGCAGGGTGGACAGTGCGGTGAGCAGCAGCACCCCACCCAGCATGCCGATATAATGACCGCGGCCGCCGGTGATCAGCGTGCCGCCAACCACGACGACCGCAATCGAGGGCAGCAGGTAGTCATCGCCCATGCCGAGACTCGCCTGGCCGGAAAAGCCGGAAAGAAGAATGCCGACCAGCGCGCTGCAGAAACCCGACAGCGCATAGACCCCGATCAGCGTGCCGCCCACCCCGACCGCGCTGAGGCGCGCGACCAGCGGGCTGTTGCCAACCGCGTAGATGCGGCGACCGAACACGGTCCGGTTCAGCAACACCACCGAGAAGATCACGAATGCCGCCAGGAACCACACCACCGGCCGCGGTCCTGCGAAATGGCCGGTCATGAACCATCTCTGGGCAGACGAAGCAAAGCCCGAAGGCGTGCCGTTGCAATAGAGCAGGGCCGCACCCTGGAGGATGCCGTTCATGGCCAGCGTCATGACGATCGGCGGCAGGCCGAGCAGCACGATGCCAAGCCCGTTCACCGCCCCGAGTGCGGCACCCAGCACCAGCCCGAGCGGCACCGCCCACAGGGCCACGGCATCCGAGCCGTGAATGAGGCCGGCGGTGAGAATGCCGATGAACCCGATCATCCAGGGCACCGAAAGGTCGAGGCCGCCGGTCAGGATCGCGGCCCCCTGGCCGAGCGCGAGAATGGCAAGGAACGAAGAAAGGACCAGGAGAGAATCGAAATAGCCTGGGTTCGTCAGCGTGTTGCCGAACACCGCCTGGGACGCCAGGAGCACGATCACGAAGCCGACATAGGCCGGCACGATCATGCCCAGCCCCTCGCGGTGACGGGCGAACCAGGATACGGCCACAGGCTGGCTCGCCGGTGGCGTCGGAAGCTGAGGCGCCGCACCGTGGGAAGGGTGCGCGGAGGCCAGCGCACCGCGCGCGCGAGCGGCGAGCTTATCGCGCGCCAGGCGTATATAGAAGGCAATCGGTGAGCGGCGGTTGAGCGAGGCAGCGAGCACTGCCAGCAGCAGAATGCCGCCCTCGGCAACCGAGCTGAAATAGGCGGACACGTTCAACACCAGGAGGATGTTGACGATGATCATCAGGATGTAGGAACCGACGATCGAACCGATGCATCCGCCCCTTCCGCCACCCAGCAGCGTGCCGCCCAGAACGACGGCGACGAACACTTCGAGCAGCATCGGCTGGCCGACCAGCGGATCGCCCGAACCGGTCTGGGCCGAGATGAAGGCGCCGGCAGCGCCGTAGAAGATGCCGGACAGCACATAGGCCCAGAATTTCACCGCCCGCGCACGGATGCCGGCCGCAAACGCCGCCTCTTCGTCACTGCCCACCGCGTAGATGCCGACCCCGAAGCGCGAATTCTTCACCAGCAACCAGACCACCGCAGCAACCACCAGCACGACGACGGGTGCCGGTAGAAGATGGGGAATCGCATCGCCGCTGAAAAACGCCGTGAAGCCCGGCGCAATCGTCCCCCCCGGTTTCTCGAGCACCAGCAGCGTCAGGCCCTGGACGATGAACATGGTGGCGAGAGTGACGACGATCGACTGCATGCGCACGAAGGCGACGAAAAAGCCGTTGAACGCGCCGGCCAGCGCACCGATCAGGATCGCCGCCCAGAAGAACGCAACCTGGGAAAAGGCGGAGGTCCCCATCGAGGTGGCCAGTACGACATTGACGAGAGAGATCACTGCGCCGGTGGAAAGATCGAAACCGCCGGTCAGGATGACGATCGTCTGTCCCATTGCCGCCAGCGCGAGCGTGGCGCCGCCGGCCGACATGAAGTGCAGCTCGAAATAACTGAAGGCGCCGGGGGTAATGAAATCGACGGCAAAAAACAGCACCAGGAAAACGATGCAGGCAACGATCAGGCCGCGATGCCGCCCAAGCCGCGGCCGCCAGGGGGCCCTACCCCGCGCAGCGACCGCCATCGTGCTCACTCAGCGGCCTTCCGCGCGACCTCGCTCTCGCCGAGCGCTGCTCGCATGATCCCCTCCTCTTCGATCGCCGCCCCGGCAAATTCCCCGACCATGCGGCCCTCGTACATCACGAGCACACGATCGCACATGTTGACGATCTCTGGGATCTCCGTGGAGTGGAACAGGATCGCTCCACCCGCATCGGCGAAGCCGCGCATCAGAAGATAGATCTGGTGCTTGGTCCCGACGTCAACCCCGCGCGTCGGGTCGAACAGCAGCAGGATGCGGCTCTCCGCCAGCAGCCATTTGGCGATCACGAGCTTCTGCTGGTTGCCGCCGGAGAAGGCGCCTGCGGGCGTATAGAGTGCACGCGGATGCACCTCGACCTGCGCCAGCGCGTGGGCAACCGCCTTGGTCTCGGCAGCGGTGTCGATCACGCCCAGTTGCGCGAAGCGATGCGCCACCGGCAGCGAAACATTGAAGCGACCGGCAAGCTTCAGGAACAGCCCCTCGGTCTTGCGGTCCTGCGGTACCAGGCTGATGCCGATCCTTTTCCGGATTGCATCGCGCGGCGAGGCCAGCATCACCTCGCGCTGATCGACGAAAATTCGCCCCTCTCTCAACGCCGCCATGCCGAAGCAGGCCAGAAACAGCTCCTGTTGCCCCATGCCCTGCAGCCCGGCGATCCCGAGGATCTCGCCTTCGTGCAGTGCAAAACCGGCTTGTCTGAGCTTGCCCGGGGCAGCCAGATTCTCCGCCCGGAGCAGCACCCTGCCGGCCGGTGGCAAGGCGGGACGGGATGGAAACGTGCTGGCCAGGGAGCGCCCGATGATCATGCGGATCACTTCGTCATCGGCGATCTCCGCCACTTCGGCGGTGCCGATGCTCTGGCCGTTGCGCAGAACCGTCAGCCGATCGCAGAAGCGGCGAACCTCGCGCAGCCGGTGGGTAATGAAGACGATGGTCACCCCCTCTGCCCGCAAGGCCGCGATCTGCCCGCCCAGCCAGTCGATGTCGCGGCCGGCGAGCGTGGATGTCGGTTCATCCAGAAGCAGGATGCGGGGCCGCCGGAAGAGCGCCCGGGCGATCTCGATCTTCTGCCGCGCGGCAAGCTCGAGTTCCTGCACCTCCGCGCGCGGGTCGATCGCGGCCAGGTCGAGCGCGGCAAGATGCGCGGCCACCAGTTCTTCTCCCTGGCGGCGGCGAAGCTGGCCGAGCGGCCCGCGCGGGGCGCGCGGCATCAGCATGTTGTCGGTGACCGTGAGGTCGCGGACCAGTGTCAACTCCTGGAACGCCGTCTGCACGCCGTGCCGATGCGCCTCGGCCGGCGTATGGAGGGAGACGCGCGCTCCATAGAGTTCGATCTCGCCGCTGTCGGGCATGATCAGGCCCGACAGCAGTTTGACCATCGTCGATTTGCCGGCTCCGTTCTCGCCCAGCAGTGCATGCACCTCGCCGGGCGCAACGCGGAACGAGGCGTCCGCAAGCGCGACAGTGGCACCGAACGTCTTGCTGACGCCCCGGACCTCGAGGGCGGCCGCCATGGGCACCGCACCGCCCCCTGCGGGCGGGAGGACGGCCTCCTCCCGCCCCGTCACACTCACTGCTCCGGCTTGCCGTTCAGCGCCGCCTGCAGTCCGGTCTCGGGCGTTTCTGCCGAGTAGATCGAGGCAAACCAGCCGGGATTGCTGATGATGGCAGGCTGGAACACGTTGCAGCCCTGCTCCATCTCCTGCCAGGTGCCTTCCTTGCAGAGCTTCACCGTCTCGTTGGTCACGATCGGCAGCGGCAGCTTGGTGAATTTCGGGACCTGCTGACCCTCGAGCACATCCACCGCCAGCTTGAGCGCGAGCGCCCCGGAGTAGGGGGGCGAGGCATAGGAGATGCTCGGTTCGCCCATCGGGCGATAGGTTGCGTGCGCGCCCTCGACGCCGGGAGCACCGATCGCCAGCATCTGGATACGATGCCCGTTGGATCCCTCACCGGCGCAGGGCTTGAGCTGGTTGTCGGGAATGCCGGCCTCCTTCTCCATCGAGGCGATCGTGTAGCAGCCGACCTGAACCCAGAAGCCGCTGATTTCATTCCACGGGTGTGTGGTCAGGATCTTGGTGAGCACCGTGCGCGCCACTGCCTGGCTCCACATGCCCACACCTTCAGAAATGATGTGGATCCCGGGATACTTGGCGAAAACCGCCTTCGCCGCCGCCGTCCGCTGGGTATCGACCGAGGTGCCCGGCACGCCGGTGATAACGACGATGTTGCCCTTGCCGTCGAGCTTTTTCACCAGCCATTCGGCCGGCACACGGCCGGCTTCGAGCTGGTCGATATGGACATTGTATGCGCAAGGCTCGGTGATCTCGGCGTCATAGGCAATGATCACCACGTGCCGCGCGCAGGCGTTCCGCACCACCTCGTTGAGCGCGGTCGGCGAGATCGGATAGACGACGATCGCCTGCGCACCCTGCTGCACCATGGCATTGATCTGCTGAATCTGGCGGGTGGCGTTGGGCCCCGCGACCTGCACCTTGAGATCGACCTTGTCGCGATAATCCTTCGAGGCGGCCATGGCCTTCACCATGTTCGCCGCCTCCGCCTGCCAGTCATTGCCGATGTAGCTCATCGACAGGAATATCTTGTATTTCTGTTGCGCGGCCTGGGCCGGATGCTGCGCTGCGAAGAGCCCCAGGCTCATCGCCGCGACGAACGCAGTGCTGATCCATCTCACGGTGTGCTTCCTCCTGCTCGTTGCGCCGCGCCGGTTCCCCGTCACGGCTCGCCGCCCGGTGCGCGGCATTTTTCTCTCGACAGTGATGTGATCATAGATCATGGATCATGCCACCCGCAAGGTGGCGCACCAGGCTCGTGTCGCCGCAACGGGGGGGTGCGTGATGCAGGAAAAAGCCGGCGCGCCGTGCCGGGTGCAGGAGACGAAACTACCTCTTCACCCTGTTGCGCGCGAGACAGTGCAGGATCGTGTCTATCGCGAACTGCGCGAGATGATCTTGAACGGCGAACTCGTGCCTGGCCAGACCTTGACCATCCAGGGTCTCGCCGAATCCTTCCAGGTCAGCACGATGCCGGTTCGCGAAGCGCTGCGCAGGCTGACTGCAGAACAGGCGCTGACGGTGCTCGCCGGCCGTTCAGTCGGCATTCCCGAGCTCACCCGCGCCCGCCTCGCGGATCTGCGTCGGGTACGCCGCGAGGTCGAGGGTCTCGCCGTCTCCTGGGCGGCGGCGCGAATCGGCGCGCCGGAACTGGGGCGCATGGCCGAGCTGATCGCGCAGATGCAGCTTGCCGCCGATCAACGAGACGGGCGCCGTTACGTTCCGGCTAATCACGATTTCCATTTCACCATCTACCGGGCCGCCGATTCGGCAGTGCTGCTCGGCATCATCGAATCACTCTGGCTCCAGATAGGGCCCTATTTCCATGCCCTGCGGGCCTCCGGCAACTGGCACGCCGCCAATGTGACGCATCGCAGCATGCTGGCCGCACTGGGGAGGCGGGATGGCGCGGCGGCGGCAGCGGCGCTCTCGCAGGATGTGGACCAGGCGGCATTGGCATTGGACGGGTTGGTCGGCTAGCTAGCCCGCGATCGCCCGCGGCGGAAACGTCGGAGGGCGTGAATCGCGGGCTCGAATAAAGCGCGAGACCCGTGTCGGGCTGCCCAGTCAGCCCGACACGAGTCTAGGGTGAAGTCCCCTTGTTTGCGCGAGATCAATGACCGCCCGCGCAACAATCCCGTACGGTCGCGCCGGTTCTTGCCCGAGGCCGGTCGAGCTGACCTTCCGGGCCTCGCATACGAGGGGAGAAACAGAGCGAATGAGCATGATGAGAGACTTGCCCGAACGAGAGTCGCGTCTCGGCGATGCAGTACCACCCGCCATGCAGAGCCGGTTGCAATCGGAGAACCTGCGCGTCGCGAGCCCGGGAGCAGACCGGATCCCGCTCTATTCGGAAGGGAAGCTGGCCGCGTTCGTGCGCCGTACGAAGGCGAGCGATGGGCCACGCCCGGCGGCTGCGGAGAGATCGCGCGAGGAGTCGGCCGATCTCAGGGTCGAGCGCGCGATTGCGGCCCGGTGGCAGGCAGAGGCTGGCATGACGCCCGCTCGCATTGGCATCTCGGCAACCAACGGCATCGTCCGTCTCTCGGGCGCGGTCGAGACCGTGCACGATCGGATGGCACTTTGTCGTATCGCCGCGGCGATGGAGGAGACACTGGCAATCGTCGACGAGCTTTGGGTCGCCTGCGAATAACCGCACCTGCGCCGCTTGCTGTTGCGGCGGCCGGTGCGGAGACAGAGGTGCGGAGACACAGGTAAGGAGACAGGGGGGCTTCCGATTTATTCGTGCCCGCGATGCACGCCCTCCGACGGTTGCGCCGCGGGTGATCGCGGCTAACGCTTCAGCACGAGCCCGGCGGCGCCCAACATCAGCGCCATGCCCAGCACTTCGCCGGCTCCGACCTGTTCGCCGAACAAAAGCACCGCCGCGACGACGCCGATCACCGGCGAGACGAACGCGTAGCTCCCGGTGCGGCTGACCCCCCAGTCACGCACCAGCAGGAAATAGATCAGCGTCGCCCCGAGGGAACTCGGCACCAGCAGGTAAAGCCAGGCCCCGAAGGCGGGCCACCCCCACTGGCCGTTGAGCGCCGCCCAGGAGCCCGGCTCGAAGACCAGGGAGGCGCCAAGGAGCAGGAACCCACCGGCGCAGTTCGTTGCCGCCGCCAACTCGCCTGCCGCCAGTGTGCGCATCAGCGGGCGCGCCATGACCGAGCCGAACGAATAGCAGAGACTGCCCGCGATCACCCCGAGCGCGCCCAGAATCTCTGCCCAGCCAAGCCGGCCGGCCAGCGCCTGCGGCCCGAATGCCAACAGGATCCCCGCCACACCGAGCACCAGCGCCGCAACCTGGCGGACGCTGAAGCGGTCCTGCCCGGCGAGCACACTGAAGCCGGTGAGCGAGATCGGCGTCACTGCCGAACTGATCACTGTTGCCAGCCCTGCCGGCACGAAGCGCAGCCCGTAGAGCTGGATGACCTGGTTGAGCCCGATCATCAACAGCGAGACCCAGAACAGGCGCGGCCACAGCCGGAGCGGCACGCTGATCCGTTCCCCCCGCACCCACCGCCAACCGACCAGGCAGACACCCGCCACCGCCCATCGTGTGCCCGCAAAGAAACCAGGCGGCACATGCGCAATGCCGACCTTCATCGCGAGCCAGGTCGTGCCCCAGACGAAGCAAAGAAAGGCGAACATCGCCCGCTGCAAGGCAAGTGCCGTATCGGCTGTCCGCTCCGCACCCAGGACCGCCTGCGGCAATCCCGCCGGAACCTTCCGTCTCATCATCGGGGGCAGGCTGAGGCTCACTTTCTGCGCCTGAACGGCGACGCTCTATCAGTAACGATCCAAATCGTCGCAAAGCGCGGGAAAGATGTCTCACCTGGAATGCAATTTTCTCCCGGCGAGGCGGACGGTCAGGGTCCGGCCTGGTCCGCCGGGGCAAGGTAGCCGACGGGGTCCACAGACGGTGGGCGGGCTGTCGACTCGGTGAGGGGCCGCTGCAGATAAACGACATCGACCCACCGCCCGAACTTCACTCCAACCGACAGGGCCTGCCCGATGGTGCGGAAGCCCAATCGCGCATGCAACCTGAGCGACGCCTCGTTGGCGCTGTCGCCGATGACTGCCATCATCTGCCGGTAGCCTTTCATCGCGCACGTCTGCAGGACGTCCTGCAGCAGTGCCGTGCCGATGCCCCGGCCAATGAACTCCTCCCCGACATAGACCGAATCCTGCACCGTGAAGCGATAGGCAGAGCGGCTGTGGTAGGGACTGGCATAGCAATAGCCCGCCAGCTTCCCATCGAACTCCGCCGTCCGCCACGGCAGCCCACGGGCCCGGATCGCCTGAAACCGCCGGATCATCTCCTCGGCACTCGGCGGCACTTCCTCGAAGCTGCCGAGGCCCGTCTGCACGTGATGCGCATAGATCGCGGCAATCGCCGGAAAATCGGCAAGGGCGGCCTCGCGCACGATGGGCAGGCTCATCTCGTGTCTCCTCGAACGGGGGTTGCACCCAGGCTGAGCCGGGTGGCGATCAAAAGCAGCAGGATCGCCGCCAGCCCGTTCCGGCCCGGCAGGCGCGCCCCCGCTGCCCAGCCTTCAGCCAGTGCGATCAGTGGGCAGACATAGGCATAGGCAGCAACTTGGCCGGGCTCCCAGCGCGCCAGCAGCATCAGGTAGACCACCCCGCCGATGGCTGACGCCAGGGTCAGGAATGCCAGGTCACCGACCGCCATTCCCGCCGCCAACAGGGCGAGTGCCCGGCTGCCGACCGGCTCCGCCATCACCGCCGCCAGCGCGATCATGACGCCGCCGGACAGGCTCTGCCAGCCGGCAAGCGCCAGCGGGTCGGAAGCCGGCCGCTCCTTGGTCAGTACCGCACCCCACGCATAGGCGGCCGCACCGGCAGCGATCGCCGCCATCCCGGCCAGCCGGCCGATCCGGAAATCCGGGCCGATCAGCAACGTCAGCCCCGCCGCGCCAGCCACGACCGCAGCGGCTGCTCCGGCTGAGCAGCGGACCCGCCCATAGAAGACGCTCAGGATCAGGGTTGCCGTGGGGATCATCGAAAAATTGACCACCGAGGCGACGCCGCTCTGGACCCGGGTGAGCCCCCAGGCCATCAGCCCGTAATTGACGCCGATCATCAGCACCGCGCCGGGCAAGACGGTCGCCGGGGAAACCCTGAGCCGGCCGCGCCCCGCCGCCACGCCAAGCAGTACCAGTCCAGCGCCCAGGAATCGGGCGGCCGCAAAGGAAAGCGGCGGCACCATCGAAACGCCGAGCTTGAGCGCCAGCCACGTCGAGCCCCAGACCACGCACAGCAGGCCGAACAGCAGCCCGCCAGAAACCGATCCGTACCGCGCCCCAGAAAGAGCAGCGCTCATGATGCTCACACAGAAATCGTCGCCGCCCTATCCTGAAACCCGTGCCTTCCGCCGCGCAAACGAGTTATTTTGGTGGCCGACCAATAGTGTGGCTATTGCTCATGAGCAGAAAGTTGCCGCCGCTCGCGGCCCTCAGGGCGTTCGAGGCCGCTGCCCGCCACCAGAGCCTCACCGCCGCAGCCTCCGAACTCGGAGTGACCTCCGGGGCCGTGAGCCAGCAGGTGAAGGCGCTCGAGCGGCATCTCGGCATCGCGCTCTTCGAACGCCGGCCACAGTCCCTTCGGCTGACCTCAACCGGCCGAAACTACGCCGCCCCTCTTTCCGACGCCTTCGATGCCATCGCCGCCGCAACCGGACGGCTCGCCCGCCGCCACGGGCAAAGCGCACTGACGCTCGCCATGCCGGCCCTGTTCGCAATCGGCTGGCTGCTTCCCAGGCTCGATCGCTTTCATGCCGCACATCCGGAACTCGAGCTCCGCATCCGCAGCAGCCATCATGAGCCGGAGCCCGCAACCGCGGGCATCGATGCCGCCATCCGTCACGGCCGTGCCGGCTGGGGGGCGGAAAGCTGCATTTACCTCTTCAACGATGCCCTGCTTCCCGTTTGCAGCCCGGCCTACGCGCCGGCGCGGCTGCCGCCACTCGCCGGGCATGTTCTGCTCGCCGCCGAAACCGCCCCCGATGCCTGGGGAGAATGGTGCGCCGCCACCGGCGCCGGGGGCGAGCCTGCCGGCAGGCTCCATTTCGGTGACGACGGCCTCGTCCTGCAGGCGGCAGAGAACGGCCTTGGCGTCGCCCTCCTCGACCGCCGCCTGGCGGAAGAGAAACTGCGCGAAGGCCGTCTCGTCGCGGCGACCCTCCACCCACCGCTGGTACGCGGCACGGCCTGGTATCTGGTGGCGCCCGCCACCCGTGCCGCGGAGCCGCCATTCGCAGCGCTGGCGCGCTGGCTGCTCGCCGAGGCGGACGGACCGGTTTTATAGGCCGTTGCTTCCGTCGTGCAGCCGCCGGAGCGATCGAATTTGTTTCCTTAACGGTTCATTCCGACAACATATCGTTGTCGTCGCCGGACCGGCCGGCCCCATATGTCGCCTCGGTATCTCGCTTCGAAGGGCACGAACGCGGGCCGCAATTCGCTCACCGCCGGCTCTCGCGCCGGGCAACATCCTGATTGCGCCCGCCCCCGCCGCTGCCTAGTATCCGCCTACCGAAAGGCGCGGTCATGATCTGGCCGCAAGCTTCGCCCGCGGCTGCAAGGGAGGGCAGACGGCAATGAATGAACAACAATTGCGCGATTTGATCGAGGACGTGCGCGCCGGCACGCGCACGCGGCGCGAATTCATCAACCGGATGATCGCGCTCGGCCTCACGGCGCCGCTGGCATCGGCGATGCTGTTGCAGTCCGGCGTTGCGATGGCCGCCGCTCCGTACGAATACAAGCCAACCAAGCGCGGCGGCGGCGGCCCGGTGCACGTTCTGTGGTGGGAGGCGCCGACGCTGCTCAATCCGCACTTTGCGGTCGGCACCAAGGATCAGGACGCATCGCGCATCTTCTACGAGCCGCTGGCCAACTGGGACGCCGACGGCAATCTGATCCCGGTCCTGGCCGCCGAAATCCCGACCATCAACAATGGCGGTCTCTCCGAGGACGGCAAGTCCGTTACGTGGAAGCTGAAAAAAGGCGTGACCTGGCACGACGGTAAGCCCTTCACCGCCGACGATTGCGTGTTCACCTGGGAATACGCCTCCGACCCCGCGACCGCCACCTATGACATCGCCACCTACCAGGCGGTCAAGGTCAGCAAACTCGACGACTACACCATCAAGCTCGCCTTCGCGAAGCCCACACCCTATTGGGCCGATGCCTTCGTCGGCGTGCGCGGCATGATCATCCCGAAGCATCTGTTCGAGCAGTACAAGGGCGGGAATTCCCGCCAGGCCCCGGCCAATCTCGCTCCGGTCGGCACCGGCCCCTTCATGTACGTGCAATTCCGGCCGGGCGATCTGGTACGCGCCAAGATCAATCCGAACTATCACGAAGAAAATCATCCCTATTTCGACAGCATCGAGATGAAGGGGGGCGGAGATGCCGTCTCGGCGGCGCGCGCGGTAATGCAGACCGGCGAGTACGATTACGCCTGGAACCTGCAGGTCGAAAACCGGATCCTGCAGCTTCTGCAGAAGGCCGGTAAGGGGCAGCTCAAGTTTCTCTATGGCGGCGATATCGAGCATATCCAGCTCAACAACACCGATCCCTGGAAGACGGTGGACGACCAGCGTTCCAGCATCAAGACCACGCACCCGTTCCTGACCGACCCGGCGGTGCGCCAGGCGCTCAACGTGCTGGTCAACCGCCAGGCAATCCACCAGTACATCTACGGTCCGGCGGGGCTTGCCACCGCCAACTTCGTCAACAACCCGAAGCGCTACGTCTCCAAGGATACCTCCTTCGAGTTCAATATCGCGACAGCGATCAAGCTCCTGGAGGATGCCGGCTGGAAGCCGGGGCCGGACGGAGTGCGCGAGAAGAACGGCGTCAAGCTGCACATGACCTACGCCACCTCCGTCAACGCGCCGCGCCAGCAGACCCAGGAGATCGTCAAACAGGCCTGCCAGAAGGCCGGGATTTCGGTCGATCTGAAGGCGATACTGGCCTCCGTCTTCTTCTCTTCGGATGTCGCCAACCCCGACACCTATACGAAATTCTATAACGACATCCAGATGTACACGACCACGATGACCCAGCCGGATCCGCAGCTTTTCTTGGCCCAGTTCGTATCCTGGGAGATCGCCCAGAAGGAGAACAAGTGGGCGGGCCTCAACATCACGCGCTGGCGCAACGCCGAGTACGACGCGCTCTACAAGGCGGCGGAAAGCGAACTCGACACCGTCAAGCGGGCGGCGCTCTTCATCAAGATGAACGACCTCGTCATCAAAAACGTCGTGGTCATCCCGGTGGTCTATCGTCCGGACGTCGCCGCCGCCATCAACGGCCTCAACACACGGCTGAGCGGCTGGGACAGCCAGATGGCGTACCTGAAGGACTGGTATCGTGAGACCTGATACCAGCACCTGATCCGGGCCGCCGGTGACCCGCTATCTCATCAGGCGGCTCCTGATCGCGGTGCCGAGCCTGCTCGGCATCAGCCTCGTTCTCTACGTGATCCTGGCTCTGGCCCCCGGCGACCCGTTCAGCGCGCTCGCCTCCAATCCTTCGATTCCGCCGGCGGTCGCAGAGGCGCTGCGCCGCAAGTTCGGCCTCGACGATCCGATCATGCTGCGCTACTGGCACTGGCTGATTGCCATGCTGCACGGCGATTGGGGCTATTCATTCGACAGCCGTGTCGATGTCGATGTGCTGATCATGCAGCGCCTGCCGACGACGCTCTACATCATCGGCTCCTCGCAGATCCTGGCCCTGCTGGTCGCCCTGCCGGTCGGCATCTATGCCGCGCTTCGCCCCTATTCTCTGTTCGACCAGATTGCCAGCACCTTCGCCTTCATCGGCTTCTCGCTTCCCACCTTCTTCACCGGCCTCGTCCTGATCCTGATCTTCAGCATCCAGCTGCATTGGTTGCCGTTCGTATATCGAACCAATATCACCGCCACCGGCTGGGCCGGCGTCTGGGCGCATATCGCCCAGGCGATCATGCCGGTTCTGGTGCTCGGCCTGTTTCAGGGCGGATCGTGGACGCGCTTCGTGCGCGCCTCCGTGCTCGACGTCGTGCATCTCGATTATGTCACGACGGCCCGCTCGAAAGGGCTTGCCGAACGGACCGTGGTCGGCCGGCACATCGTGCGCACCGCCCTCATTCCGGTGGTGACGGTCGTCGCCCTGCAACTGCCATTCGTGTTCGGCGGTGCGATCGTCACCGAGCAGATTTTCCGCGTGCCCGGAATCGGCTCGCTTCTGATCAGCGCGATCCTGGCCAACGACACGCCCGTGATCATGGCGATCACCTTCGTCTTCGCCTGCCTCGTGATCCTGTTCAACCTGATCGCTGACATTCTCTATGGCTGGCTCGACCCACGCATCAGTTACCGCTGACGGCATCGCCGCCGTCACGGCGGCGCCGTCCGTCCGGCCCGTCACGCCGGGTTTCGAGGCCTGGCGGCGCTTCCGCCGCCATCGCCTGGCGGTGGCGGGCGCGGTCGTGCTGGCGCTGATGGTGCTCACCGTGGCGATCGGCCCCACCATCTGGCGGGTGCCGATCAACGCGATCGACTTCTCCGCCCAGGTTGCCGGGCCCTCTCTCGCCCATCCGCTTGGCACCGATTCCCTCGGCCAGGACCTCCTGGCGCGCATGCTCTATGGCGGGCGGATCTCGATTGCAGTCGGGCTGGTCGCGATGGCGGTTGCCGTCATCTTCGGCACGTTGATCGGTGCCGTCGCCGGCGTCGCGCCCGGTCCGGTCGATGCCGGGCTGATGTGGCTCACCGATCTGTTCCTGTCCTTGCCGCAGCTTCCGTTCCTGCTCCTGATCATCTACCTCTTCCGCCATTCCTTGACGGCGATCGTCGGCGAGCAGCTCGGCATCTTCATCCTGATCTGCATCGTGATCGGTGGCTTCCAGTGGATGCCGGTGGCCCGTCTGGTGCGGGCCCAGATCCTGTCACTCAGGGAAAAGGAGTTCGTCGAGGCGGCACGGGCGCTCGGCGCCTCGACCTCGCGGCAGGTGGTGCGGCACATCCTGCCGAACGCGCTCGGGCCGGTCATCGTCGCCGGCACGATCTATGTCGCCCAGGCGATCATCGCCGAATCGACGCTCGACTTCCTCGGCCTTGGTTTCCCGCCGGACGTACCGACCTGGGGCCGCATTCTCTACGACGGCCAGAATTATCTCGATATCGCACCGCACTGGGCCCTGTTTTCGGGCGGGGCGATCTTCGTCACCGTGCTCGCCATCAATTTCGTCGGTGACGGGCTGCGAGACGCGCTCGACCCGCGCAAGGTCATCTGAAGCCAGGGCGCGCCATTGCGCGAAACATTGCTCGAGATCAGCGACCTCAAGACCTGGTTCCGCACCGATGCCGGCATGGTGCGGGCGGTCGACGGTGTCGATTTCACGATCGACCGCGGCGAGACGCTGGGCGTGGTCGGCGAATCCGGCTCCGGCAAGACAGTCACCGCCCGCACCGTGCTGAAGCTGATCGATATGCCGCCGGGGAAGATCGTCGCCGGCCGCATCCTCTGGCAGGGGCGCGATCTGGTGCCTCTCCGGCCGGACCAGCTCGGCCCGATCCGCACCAAGGAGATCGCGATCATCTTCCAGGAACCGATGACGGCGCTCAACCCGGTGCTTCGAGTGGGCTGGCAGATCGCCGAAGCAATCCGCCGCCACGAGCGGGTGCGCCGGCAGGACGCGATGGATCGGGCGATCGAGATGCTGAGGCTCGTGCATATCCCTTCGCCTGAGCGCCGCGCCCGCGACTATCCGCACCAGTTCTCGGGCGGCCAGCGCCAGCGCGTGATGATCGCCATGGCGCTCTCCTGCAACCCTCAGCTCCTGATCGCCGACGAACCGACCACCGCGCTCGACGTCACCATCCAGGCGCAAATTCTTGATCTGCTGGCCGAGATGAAATCGCATCTTGGCATGGCCGTGATGCTGATCACGCACGCCATGGGCGTGGTCGCCGAGAACGCGACGCGCGTGGTGGTGATGTATGCCGGCCGGGTGATGGAAGAAGCGCCGGTCGAACGCCTTTTCGACCGCCCGCTGCATCCCTACACCCAGGGACTGATCCGCTCGATCCCGCGGCTTGAACAGAAGGCCGAGCGACGATCCCGCCTCGAAGCCATTCCCGGCGTGGTGCCGAGCCTGATCGACCCGCCGCCCGGCTGCCGCTTCGCCCCGCGCTGTCAGTTCGCGCGGCCCGAATGCCTTGCCGCGCTCCCGGAGCTCCGCGAAATTGAACCCGACCACCGTGTCGCCTGCATTCTCTACTGATGAGCGAGCCGCTTCTCTCTGTCCGTGACCTCGTGAAGGACTTTCCCGTGAAGGGCGGCCTGTTCGGGCGCGAGATCGACCAGGTGCACGCGATCGATCACGTGAGCTTCGATATTGGCGCCGGCCAGACCCTCGGCCTGGTCGGCGAATCGGGCTGCGGCAAATCGAGCACCGGGCGCTGCATCCTGCGCCTGATCGAGCCGACTGCCGGCGAAATCTGGTTCGCCGGGCGCAATGTCACCGCCATGCTAGGCGACGAACTGCTCGCACTCCGGCGCGATATGCAGATCATCTTCCAGGATCCCTACGCCTCGCTCAATCCACGCATGACCGTCGGCTCCATCATCGGCGAGGCCCTGATCATCCACCGGCTCGCCAGGGATCGCCGCGAGTTCACGGATCGCATCGTCGAGCTCCTGGAGACCGTCGGGCTCGGCCCGGACCACATGTTGCGCTATCCGCATGAATTTTCGGGCGGCCAACGCCAGCGTATCGGCATCGCCCGTGCGCTCGCGGTCTCCCCGAAGCTGATCGTCTGCGACGAGCCGGTATCGGCTCTCGATGTCTCGATCCAGGCGCAGGTGATCAATCTTCTGGAGGATTTGCAGGACCGCCTCGGGCTCACCTATCTCTTCATCGCCCACGACCTCGCCGTCGTGCAGCACATCTCGACCCGCGTCGCCGTGATGTATCTCGGCCGCATCGTCGAGACCGCCTCCTCAGCCGAGCTCTATGCACGGCCGCTTCACCCCTACACCGAGGCGTTGCTGTCGGCCGTCCCGAACCCGTCGCCGCGCGCAAAACGCCACCGGCTTCATCTCGAAGGCGACGTTCCGAACCCGATCCGCCCGCCCTCCGGCTGCCATTTCCACACCCGTTGCCCGATCCGCCAGTTGCCCCTCTGCAGCACCGAGAAGCCGGTCTTGAAAGAGACCTCGGATGGCCACTGGGTCGCCTGCCATCTCCGCGGCTAGCTTTTGCATCCCCTACGCGACCGGCGTGGCGCCTGGCGGCAGAGCGAGCCGCTCCCCTTGAATCCCCGGCTTGCCCATGAACATTAGGGACGCGGGGCAACGCCTCGCCTGACCGAAGGATGGAATTCACTGATGAGCGAGCCCGTTATTTCCGCTGGCGGCTTTGGCCAGGCACCGCTGATCGTCACCGATCGCCTCTTCTTCGAACAACCCGGGACTCGGCTTGATCGCGATGCCGCCGGGCGCATCGTCGCCCGCACACTTGGCGCGGCCGAAGACGGCGAGCTGTTCCTCGAATATCGCCAGAGCGAGCAGCTCGCGCTCGATGACGGGCGGATCCGTTCTGCCGGCTTCGATGCTGCGCTGGGCTTCGGATTGCGGGCTGTCGCCGGCGAGGCCGCTTTCTATGCGCACGCAGGCGAGCTTTCCGAGGCCGCGCTCGAGCGCGCTGCGGCAACCGTCGCCGCCCTGCCGGCCGGCGCCTCCCCCAACCGGGACGCCGCCCCACCGGCCTCGAATGCCCGGCTCTACAGCGACGCCAACCCCCTCGATGCCATGCCGTTCGAAACCCGCACCCGCCTCCTTGCCGAGCTCGACGCCTATGCCCGAGGCTCCGATCCCGCGGTCCGCCAGGTGAGTGCGTCCCTCGCCGGTGAGTGGCAGGCCGTGCAGATCATTCGCGCCGACGGCACGCGCACCGCGGATCTGCGTCCGCTCGTCCGTCTCAGCGTGACGGTGGTCCTGGAGCGGAACGGCAGGCGCGAGAGCGGCAGCTACGGCACCGGCGGTCGCTACGGGTATCAGCCGCTCGCCGCGACCTCCTGCTGGCAGGCGGCAGTGGACGAGGCGCTGCGTCAGGCCCGCGTCAATCTGGAAAGCCGCCCGGCACCGGCCGGAGAAATGGATGTCGTGCTCGGCCCCGGCTGGCCCGGCATCCTGCTGCACGAGGCAATCGGCCACGGTCTGGAAGGCGATTTCAATCGCAAGAAAACATCGGCCTTCGCCGGCCTGCTCGGGCGGCGCATCGCCGCGCCGGGCATCACCGTCATCGATGATGGTACCCTCCCCGATCGGCGCGGCAGCATCACCATCGATGACGAAGGCACCCCCTCGCACCGCACCATCCTGATCGAAGACGGGATTCTGACCGGCTTCCTGCAGGATCGGCTGAACGCGCGGCTGATGGGCATGCGGCCGACCGGTAACGGCCGGCGCCAGTCCTACGCGCACGCTCCCATGCCGCGGATGACGAATACCGTGATGCTGGCCGGCAGGCACGCCCCGGAGGAGATGATAAGCTCGGTCAAAAATGGCCTCTACGCCGTCAATTTCGGCGGCGGCCAGGTCGATATCACCTCCGGGAAATTCGTGTTTTCTGCTTCCGAGGCCTACCGCATCGAAGCTGGCCGGGTGACCACGCCGGTGAAGGGCGCAACCCTGATCGGCAACGGCCCGGATGCTCTCACCCGTGTCAGCATGGTCGGCACCGATATGGCCCTTGACCCCGGCATCGGCACCTGCGGCAAGAACGGCCAGGGCGTTCCGGTAGGCGTCGGCCAGCCCACGCTCAAGATCGCCGGCCTGACCGTCGGCGGCACGGCGTCCTGAGCCGCCTCCGCGGCTGGTCAGCGACTTCATCGCCCATCACCGGCGGCATCAGATAATCTCGGCTATGGCTGCGTGGCGAAGGCACCGGCACCCATGATCCGCGAAGGCCTTGGCAGGCGCGCCGCGATGCCATGATGCCGCCGGCGTCCCTGATCGTTGCGTTCGAGCGTCTTCTCGGCCCCGCCGGCCTGCTGACAGATCCGCATGACACGGCCCCATTCGCGACCGATTGGCGCGGCCTCTATCACGGCCGGACAGCAATCGTGCTGCGCCCGGCGACCACCGCCGAGGTCGTCGAATGCGTTCGCCTCGCCGCCGCCGCCCGCGTTCCCCTCGTGCCGCAGGGCGGCAACACCTCGATGGTCGGCGGCGCGGTGCCGGCCGAGGACGGTTCCGAGATCGTCCTCTCGCTCTGCCGGCTTGATCGCGTGCGCGCGATCGACCCGCTCGACCTGACCGTCACGCTCGAAGCCGGCGTCACGCTCAAGGCGGCGCAGGATAGGGCGGCCGCGGCCGGGCTTTGGCTTCCCCTTTCGATTTCCTCCGAAGGTACAGCCGACATCGGCGGCGTACTCGCCACCAATGCCGGCGGCAACAACACGCTCCGCTTTGGCAATGCGCGGGAACGGGTACTCGGCCTCGAAGTCGTGCTCGCCGATGGCAGCCTCTGGAACGGGTTGCGAAGGCTGCGCAAGGACAATACCGGCTATGCATTGCGCCAGCTCTTCGTCGGCTCCGAGGGCACGCTTGGCATCATCACCGCAGCCGTGCTCCGCCTCGAGCCCGCGCCTGCCGAGCGCGCCGCCGCTTTCGTCGGGCTTCCTTCCGCTGAAGCCGCGCTCGCCCTCCTGGCGCGGCTTCAGCGCCACGACGCGGCAGCCCTGATCGCCTTCGAATACATGTCGGCCGCCGGCCTCGAGCTGGTGCTGACCCACATCGCGGCAACCCGCCTGCCGCTTGCTCGACCCGCACCGCATTACGCGCTGATCGAACTGGCCGGCTCGCGCCCGGGTGCCGGCCTCGGCCCCGGTCTCGAGGCGGCGCTCGCCGCCGCCCTCGAGGAGGGCGAGATCATCGATGCGGCGTTGGCCTCGAGCGAGGCGCAGCGCACCGCTTTCTGGCGCCTTCGCGAAGAGCACTCGGAGGCTCAGAAGCTGGCCGGCGCCTCGGTCAAGAACGACATATCCGTTCCCGTGCCGGCGATCCCGGACTTGCTTCGCCGCGCCGCCGCTGCGGCGCACGCGCTCGTGCCGGGCGTGCGTGTCGCTCCGTTCGGCCATCTCGGTGACGGAAATATCCACTTCAACCTCATCCAGCCCGAAGGCGCCTCATCGGAATCCTTTCTCGCCCAAGGCGAGCCGCTGATGGAGGCGGTGAACGAAGTGGTGCTGAGCCTCGACGGCAGCTTCTCTGCAGAACATGGAATCGGGCGGCTCAAGCCACCGATGCTGGCCCGATTCCGCAGCCCGACCGAAGTTTCCCTGCTGCGGCGGATCAAGACAGCGCTCGATCCGGAAGGGCTCCTGAACCCCGGGAAACTCCTGCCCATGATTCGACCATAACGTGATCTGATCCTGAGCGGAGAGGCGAGAACGACGGCCCTGACGCTCAGCACCCAGGGAAGCACCTCCCCGGGCGCTCCCCTCTACCGGCCGAACAGGCGCTCGAGGTCGGCGCGGGAAAGCTTGAGAAATGTCGGGCGGCCGTGGCTGCAGGTGCCGGCGCGCGGGGTCGCCTCCATCTGCCGGAGCAGGGCATCCATCTCGCTCTGCGAAAGGCGCCGGCCGGCGCGGATCGAGCCATGACAGGAAAGGCGCGCCAGCACCCGATCGAGGCGCTCGGCGAGGGCCATGCCCTCGCCGCTCTCGGCGAATTCCTCGGCGAGATCGCGGATCAGGGGCGCGGGCTCGGCCGGGCCGAGCAAGGCGGGCAGGGCGCGCACCAGCACGGCACCCGGCCCGAACGGCTCGAGCTGGAGGCCGAGCTTTTCGAGTGCGGGGCCGAGGGCCGCGATGCGCGCGGCATCGGCCTCCGGAAGATCGACCACCGCCGGCAGCAGCAGCGGCTGCGGCCGCACGCCATGTTCGAGATGCTGCGCGCGCAGCATCTCGTGGGTCAGCCGCTCGTGCGCGGCATGCTGATCGACCAGCACGAGTTCGTCCGCCGCGGTGACGGCGATGATGTAGGTGCCGAAGACCTGGGCGACGCCGGCCCCGAGCGGATGCGCCGGATCGGGCGATGCCGGCTCGAGCCTGCGGGCGGCGAGGGGTGCGGCGAGCGGAAGTGAGGTTTCCGCGAAACCCGGCGCGGAAGCCGAAGGGGATGGCCGAAGCGGGGTGAGGGTGAGACGGGGCGGGGGCAGGGTGGCTGCGGAGCCGCCGAGGGCGTGGGTCAGCGCGCCGATCAGGAGTGCGCGCACGGAAGCAGGGTCGCGGAAGCGGAGCTCGGTCTTCGCCGGATGGACGTTCACGTCGAGCTCTTCGAGCGGCAGCGTGAGATGGAGCGCCACGATCGGTTTGCGGCCGTCGGCGATGACGGGGCGATAGGCAACCCGGACCCCGGCCTGCAACACGGGATCGGCGACCGGGCGGTGGTTCACCACCAGGAACTGCCACGCCGTGGTGGCGCGCGTCAGCGTGGCGGCGGCAACGAAACCGCTGAGCCTGAGCAGGCCGCGCTCGGCGGCGACGGGAATGAGCCGCGCGGCCACCTCGGGGCCGAGAAGGGCAGCGCTGCGCGCCGCCGCATCCTGCGTCGGCAGATCGAAGAGGGTGCGCCCGTCCGAGACGAGGCGGAACGCAACGGCGGGTGCGGCCAGGGCGAGCCTGCGGACCGCCGCTTCGGCGTGCTCTGCCTCGGTGCGGGGGTGCTTGAGAAATTTCCGCCGGGCCGGGGTGGCGAAGAAGAAATCGGTGACCAGGACCCGCGTCCCGGGGCCGCCGGCTGCCGGCTCGACAGGAAAGGCCTGGCCCCCCTCGACCCTGATCCGGCTCGCGTGGGGAGCCGCTCGGGAGCGCGAGGTGATGGAGAGCCTGGCCGCGGCGCCGATCGAAGGCAGTGCCTCGCCGCGGAAGCCGAGGGTCGCGATGCGGACCAGATCGTCGTCCTCGAGCTTCGAGGTGGCGTGGCGGGCGATCGCAAGCGTGAGTTCGTCGGAGCCGATGCCGTGGCCGTCGTCCGTGACCTCGATCGCCGCGATGCCGCCTTCGGTGAGGGCGACGGAAATGCGCCGCGCCCCGGCATCGAGGGCATTCTCGACCAGTTCCTTCACCGCCGCCGCCGGCCGCTCGATCACCTCCCCGGCGGCGATCCGGTTGGCAACCGATGCGGAGAGGACGCGAATAGCGGGCAGGAGGCACCTCCGTGCGCGGGCCAACATCCGGTTATGACTTACGTCAGCATTCAGATCATGTATTGCAAATCGGCATCCACGGCGATGGCCTGGCCGCTGATCGCGGCGCCGAACGGGCTCGCGAGGTAGAGAGCGAGATTGGCGATATCCTGCGCGGCGACGAAGGAACGGAGGCTGGTGGCGGCAAGCTGGCGCTCCCGTTGCTCGGCGATGCTGATGCCGCCGGCCTTGGCCTTGGCCGCGATGACGCGTTCGATGCGCTCTCCGGCGACCGCGCCGGGCAGGATGGCATTGACGCGGATTTTCGCCGGCCCCAGCTCGATTGAAAGCGTCTTGGTGAGGCCGACCACGCCCCACTTGGCCGCCACATAGGGGCTTCTCAGAGCGAAGCCGAAACGGCCGGCGGCGGAACTCAGGTTGATGATGCTGCCGCCCCCTTGCGCCCTGAGTGCGGGTGCCGCGCGGCGCGCGCAATGGAACATCGCCTTGAGATCGATCGCCAGCACCTGCTCCAGCGCCGCCTCGCTCACCTCTTCGATCGGCGCCGTCGGGCCGGCGATGCCGGCGTTGTTGACCAGCACGTCGAGCCGGCCGAGGGAGGAGAGTGCCGCGTCGATGAAGGCTTCCATCTCGGCGGGCCTGGCGGCATCGGCGCGCATCCCGGCATGCCCGGACTGCTCGAGTGCGGCCTGGTCGATATCGCCGATGAAGGGTCTGGCGCCGGCGGCGCGGAATGTGTCGGCGATCACGCGCCCGATTCCGCTGGCCGCGCCGGTGATGGCGACACCCAGTCCGTCGAGCCTGACCGGCAGCGCCGCAAGGGCTTCGGGCATGATCGTCGTCCTCGTCGTTCCGGCTTATCGTAAGGAGCGATCGGGCGGGCGGAAAGCATGATGAGCGGGGCCGGGTTGAAGGAAAGCCTGAGGTGGGCCACGTTCACGCGATGCCCCCGCACGAACCGCCTCTTCTCGATCTGACGCCCGAGGGCGAGTTCCGACAATCGTCGGGGCGTCCGCCCTGGCCCGTGCGCCTGGCGCGCTGGGCGATCCTGGTTGCGCTCATCGCCGGCGGCCTCGCCGCGGCAATGCTCGCCTTCTGGCTGTTCCTGATCCTGGTCCCGGTGGCGATCGCGGCCGGGCTGATCGGCTACGGCGCACTCCGTTTTCAGCACTGGCGGAACGTGCACTGAGAAACGCCGAGGCCGGCGGCAACCCGTGGTTCACGCGACCCACGGTGCTGCTGGCGGCGCTGGCGGCGCTGACGGCAGCACGGCTGGTGGTGGCGGCGGCGACGAACCTGGCGCCGGACGAGGCCTATTACTGGGTCTGGTCGCGGGTTCTGCAGCCCGGCTATCTCGACGATTCGCCGATGGTGGCGCTGTTCATTCGCCTCGGCACCACGATCGCCGGGCCGACGCCGCTCGGCGTAAGGCTGCTCGGCCCGCTCGTGGCGGCGCTCGGTTCGGTTCTGATCTGCCGCGCGGCGGGCGACTTTTTCCCCCGCCAACCGCTGGTGGGCCCGGCGGCAGCTTCGCTGCTCAACGCGACGCTGCTGTTTGGCGCCGGCAGCGTCATCATGACGCCCGACACGCCGCTCCTCTTCTTCTGGGCACTCGGCCTGTTCGCGATCGGCCGCCTCATCGCGAGCGGAGACGGGCGGTGGTGGTGGCTCGCCGGATTGGCCGGCGGCCTCGCCCTGGACAGCAAATATACCGGGGTTCTGTTCATTGCCGCGGTCGGGTTGTGGCTGCTGGCAAGCCGGAGCGGCCGGCGCTGGCTGCCTCGCCCCGAACCATGGCTCGGGCTTCTGCTCGCGCTTCTGCTGTTTGCTCCGGTGATCGCCTGGAATGCGCTCGATCACTGGGCAAGCTTCCTGAAGCAGGGGGGACGGGTCGGCGCCTTTCAGCCGGCCGACGCGCTGCGTTTTCAGGCCGAGCTTGTCGGCGGGCAGATCGCCCTCTTCACTCCGCTCGTCTTCATTCTCGCGGTCGGGGGAACCTGGCGGCTCGCCGTCAGGGCATGGCGCGAAGGCGAGCCGGCGGCAGAACTGCTCTCTCTCCTGACGCTGGTTCCGGCGGCCTTGTTCGTGCAGCACGCCTTCGGCGATCGGGTGCAGGGGAACTGGCCGGCGGTGCTCTATCCCTCTTCACTGCTCGCCGCTGCGGCCCTGGCCGGCCGGCCCTGGGCCGGGCTCAAAGCGCCTTCTGTCGTGCTCGGCCTCCTCATCACCGGGTTGGTCTATTGGCAGGCGGTGGCGCAACCCCTGGCGCTGCCGGCCGGACGCGATCCGAGCCTCCGCGCGCTGGCGGGATGGGGCAGGATGGCGGACCGCATCGCCGGGATCGGGCGGAAGGACGATGCGGCCTTCGTCGCCGCCGAAAATTACGGGGACGCCGCCGAACTGGCGTTTCTGGGCCGCGGCCCGCTGCCGGTGGTGGGCGCCGGCCCGCGCTGGCTTCTGTTCCGTCTGGCTCCGGCGAGACCGGCGATTGCCGGACGGGTCGGGCTTCTCCTGCAACGAAGCGGTGCCGGTGCGCCCGATCCCGGAGAGTGGGCACCGTTCGGGGCGCCGCTTCCGCTCGCCCGCGCTCGCCGCGGGCAGATTGCCGAATCCTATCTTCTCTATCGCGTGCGCGCGCGGCGGGAGATCGCCGGCGCGGTGCTGCCGGAGCGGTGAGTCCAGACGGAGAACGGATGGCGCGGTGCAGCAAGCGGACGGCGCCGGTTAGGGCCCGTTAAGTAAGCTTTGGCATTCTCGCCCCTGGCAGCGGCGCGGCGGGCGGATGCGGGCGAAGGGCCGGAAGCAGGGCAACGAGAAGGCGGGCATCGTTATCCGCAAGGAAGAAATCGTCACCGGCGCCGCGCATGGCGGCGCCTGGAAGGTGGCGTACGCGGATTTCGTGACCGCGATGATGGCCTTCTTCCTGTTGATGTGGCTGATCAACGCGACCACCGAGGCGCAACGCAAGGGGCTCGCGAACTACTTCGCTCCGACCGCCGTGTTGAGTTTTCATTATTCGGGGGCCGGCAAGCCGTTCGGCGGCAAGACGCCGTTCTCGAAAGGGCAGATGGTCTCGGACGCCGGTGCGGTGCAGGTGATCAAGGGCGAGGCAGAGCCCGAACCCGCGACTCCGCCGGATGCCAAGGCGGTGCGGCCGGGCACCAAGGCGCCCGAGCGCGGGACGGCGCCCAAGGTGAAGATCGGGCCGGCCGCGCCATTCCATCCGCAGTCGGGCGGGGTGGCCGGGCCCGATGTCGGTGCGCCGGCCTTGAAGCTCGCCGCCGGGGCGGGGGGCGGCGCTCATCACGCCGATGCCGCCGCGCTCGAACAGATGGCCTTCGCGCATGCCGCGCAGCAGATTCGCGCTGCGCTCGAGGGAGACCGGCAACTCGCCGGGCTCGCCCGGCAGGTTGCCATCGACATCACCCCGGAGGGACTGCGCATCCAGATCCTGGATGGGCAGCGGCCGATGTTCGCCCTGGGCTCGGCCGCGCTGGCACCGCCGGCGCAAGCGTTCATCGCCCGGCTGGCGCCCATCCTCGCCCGTCTCAGCGGCCCGATCGCCATCTCCGGCTACACCGATGCCGCGCCTTATCACGGAAACGGAATGAGCAACTGGGAGCTTTCGACCGAACGGGCGAACACCGCACGCAGCCTCCTGGTGACGAGCGGATTGCCCGAAGAGCGAGTCGTGCGGGTGAGCGGGCACGCCGATCACGATCTTCTGCTGCCGGCCGAGCCGCTCGCCGCGCAGAACCGCCGCGTCGCCATCCTTGTCGAGCGCGTCGCGGGAGCGCCCCCGCCGGCCGGGCGCGGTGAGCCGCCGGCCACCACGGCCTCTGCCACCCCATAGAGGGCAAGCGTGCTCGCGCTCGGCGGCCTCGGCTTCCTCCTGATCTGCGTCTTCGGCACTTACATCGCCGAGGGCGGCAGCATCGGCCCGGTGATGGAAGCGCTGCCGTTCGAGTTCGCAACCATCGGCGGTGCGGCGGTCGCCACCTTCGTCATCGCCAACAGCATGCACGCGGTGAAGCACACGCTCGGCGGCTTTGCCAAGGTGCTGCGCGGCGGGCTGTTCAGGAAGGGGGATTACGTCGATCTCCTGAGCCTGCTTTTCTTCTTCGCCCGGCTTGCCAACACCAAGGGTACGATGGCGCTGGAGGCGCATATCGAGCGGCCCGAGGAGAGCGCGGCATTCCGCCGGTTTCCGAAAATCCTGGGCAACGATCACGCAACAGGAATGATTTGTGACTATCTCAGGATGATCGGCATGAACGCCGATGACCCCTATCAGATCGAGGACGTGATGGCGCGCGAACTCAAGAAGACGCTGCAGGAGGAACTGCACGCCGCGCACGCGCTGCAGGTGGTGGCGGATGCGCTGCCGGCCTTCGGCATCGTCGCCGCCGTGCTCGGCGTGATCCAGACCATGGCGCATATCGCCGAGCCGCCGATCGTGCTCGGGCAGATGATCGGCGAGGCGCTGACGGGAACCTTCCTCGGCGTGTTTTTGGCCTACGGGGTGGCGGCGCCATTTGCCGGGCGCCTCGCCTCGGTGGCGGAGGAGGAGGCCAAGTATTTCGAAGTGATCCGCGCGGTGCTGGTCGCGCACCTGCACGGCAACGCGCCGCAGGTCAGCGTCGAGACCGGGCGCAAGATGGCGCCGAACCAGCACATGCCGAGCTTCCAGGAGCTGGAAACGGCGATCCAGACGCTGCAGATCGAAGCGTAGAGCGGGATGATTTTTCATCGTCCCGCTCCAGGTTCATTTTCTCGACCAAGTTCATGACTTTGGCGGTCGGCGAAGCGATTCCACCAGCGGCCATGGTGACCTCGCTAGAGCAGATCGCGATCAGACGGAATCGGCTGATCGCGTGAAGATGCTCGCCAAAACAAAGAGCGAGAGCAGTTACCGTGAGCCATGGCGAACGGAAATTGCTCTAGCAGCGTGTCGGATTGGCGCTGGCGCGGCGTTGTGAACGTCAACGAAGAAGGGGGGAGGTTAGGCGACCTGCAGGCGGTGAAGCCGCCTGCAGTTGTAAGCGAGGGTCACCAGCGTCCATTCACCGGCGACATGGGCGATACCACGCAGGTGGAAAC
>JASHOA010000017.1 GCA_030041375.1 Acetobacteraceae bacterium | reverse complement strand
TCTCGACAGACCCGGTAGCGCTGGCACAACTCCGAAACGCTCCAGTTCCCCGTATCGTAGTCCAGCATCATTCGAACACGCTCTTCCATTCGGCAGGTCTCCAGAAACGGCATCGGCGGCCCTCCCTCCGATGCAACTTGACCTGTCGACCATCAACCCAGTCTAACATGTCGGGAATCTACCCGGTCTGTACCCTCGTTGGCCCCTACGCCAATCCCCCTCACCGCCCGAGATAGGTGTCCACCACCCGGTGATCCTCGGCGAGTTGGGCTGCGGCGCCGGAGAGCACGATACGGCCCTGATCGACGACATAGGCGCGGTCGGCAGCGGTTAGCCCGAGCGTCAGGCTCTGCTCGGCAAGCAGGATGCTGACGCCTTGCTCGCGCAGCATCGGGAAGGTCTGGAACACCGAGAGCACGATCTTCGGCGCAAGCCCCGTTGAAGGCTCGTCCAGCAACAGCACCCGCGGGTCCGTCATCAGTGCCCGCGCGATCGCCAGCATCTGCTGCTCGCCGCCGGAAAGTGTGCCGGCACGCTGGCCGAGACGCCGGCCGAGCACGGGAAACATCGCCAGCATGCGTGCCCTGAGTTCGGCGCGGCGCGCGGGCGGAGAAAGCCGTCCGCCGAGCTCGAGATGGTCGGCCACCGAAAGGCGGGGGAAAAGCTCGCGTCCGCTCGGCACGTGCCCGATTCCAGCCCGCGTGATCTCGTGCGCAGGCCGGCCTTCTATGGATTCCCCGAACAGGCGAATGTGGCCCTGGCGCGGCGGATAGAGGCCCGCGATCGTGCGCAGAAGCGTCGTCTTGCCGGCGCCATTCGCACCGAGCACGGTCACAACCTCGCCCGCCCGCAGCTCGAGCGAAAGACCGTCGAGGATGGTGAGCGGGCCGATCCGCGTCGTGACGTTCTCGACCACGAGGGCGGGAACCGCATCGGCGCCCCACCTCGGATCGACCTCACTCATATCGGCTCGCCCAGATAGGCACGCACCACGACCGGATCTTTCAGCACTACCCCAGGCGGGCCTTCGGCGATCTTGCGGCCGAAATCCAGCACCACCATCCGGTCGCAGAGATCAGCCACCGCGGCGATTACATGCTCTACGCAGGCGACGCCGGCGATGCCGAATTCAGGCAGGCGCCGGATCACCCCGCGCACCTGCTCCTGCTCCTCGCGTGTCATTCCCGCCATCACCTCGTCGAGCATGACGAGTTCCGGAGAGAGCGCGAGCACGCGGGCGAACTCGAGCTGCCGCTGGAATCCGGGTGTCAGCCGGCTCACCGGATCGCGCCACATCCCGGCAAGGCCCATCGTGTGCAGCACCCACGCCGTGTGCTCCACCACCCGGTGCGATTGCCTTCCATGCCGGCTTGCCAGCAGCACGTTCTCCCACACCGTGAAGGATGGCATCAGGCGCGGAATCTGGAAGCTTCTTGCCATGCCGCGCTGGGCGCGGCGGAAGGTCGGCAGGTGGCTGATCGGGTCACCGAAATAGAGGATTTCGCCGCTCGTCGGCTGCACGACCCCGGTAATGGCATTGAAGAACGTGGTCTTGCCGGCGCCATTTGCGCCGATGATGCAAACCGTCTCCCCGCGCGCCACGCTGAGGGAGACACGATCGACCGCCGTCAGCCCGCCGAAGCGCACCGTAAGATCGCGCACCTCGAGCACCGGTTGGGTGCCGCGCGGCGGCGCCCGTTCCGGCGGTGCGCCGGCAGGAAGTCCCTTCGGAGCCAGGATGATCGGCCGCATCAGCCAGCCGAAGCGATTGGCGAGCCCGACGAGACCGCCCGGGAAGGCAAGCACGGTTGCGATGACGACAATGCCGTAGAGCGCCAGCTCGAGATTCGGGAAATAGACCAGGAATTCCTCGCCCACGATCATCAGCACGACGGCACCGATAAGCGGACCCCAAAGAGTGCCGATTCCCCCGAACATGACATAGACGACCGTCAACAGATCGACCCCAGGGTCGAAGGCGCTGGTCGGGTCGATATAGCTGTGGTTCCAGGCGGTCAGGCCACCGGCAATCGCCGGCAGCGCACCGCTCAATACGAAGGCGATCACCTTCACCCGCGTCGTCGGCACGCCCACCGACAGCGCCGCGTCCTCATCCTCGTTCAGGCTCATCACGTCGAGCCCAAAGCCGGAATACACGAAATAAGCGGTGATGCAGAACGAGATCAGCGCGAGCAGCCCCATGCCGACGTAAACGGCAACCGGGGTCAGTACTGCCGGCAGCGAAAGGCCGACCGAGGCACCTGCATAATGCCAGTTGTTGAAGACGACTTCGAGAATCCGTGCCAGCCCGAGCATGCCGAGTGCGAACAGGATTCCGCGCAGGCGAAGCATGATCCTTCCCAGCACCAGCGCCGCGGCCGCACCCACGAGGCCGCTCGCCAGCGCCGCGAAGTACCAGGGCATATGCGCGCGCAGAACCAGGAGTGCCGTCGCGTAAGCGCCCAGCCCGTAGAACGAAACCTGGCCGAAAGAGAAATAGCCGGCGAAACCGCCGATCAGATTCCACCCGTAAGCCAGGGTCACCGCAGAGAGCGTGTCGGTTCCGAGTTGCAGCAGATAGCCCCTGGAACGCAGCGGAATGGCAACGAAAATGGCCAGCACCACCACCGCCGCGATCACGCCGCGAACGCGCCGCCCGGTGTCTTCGTTCCCCGGCAATTTCGGGAACCCGGCCTCCTGCGGCTTGGCGCTGCTCTTGTTCGTGGGTTCCTCCTCAGATCAGGCGCGACGGAAGCGCCCCGGGAGCGCGACCATGACGAGGATCAGGAGCACGTAAGGCAGCACATATTCGGCGTTCCCGCCGACGAAGTAGCCGGTGATCGATTGCGCGACGCCCAGCAGAAGCGCCGCCACTGCCACACCGACGTAACTGCCGAGCCCGCCCAGTGCGATGATGACGAAGGCGAGCAGGGTCAGGTCATCCGCCGTCTGCGGCGCCAGCGCCTCGACGATGATCACCAGCACCCCGGCGGCGGCGGCCAGCGCCACTCCCAGCGCGAAAGCCAGCATCCTGACCCGCTTCACGTCGATCCCGCAGCAGATCGCACCGGTCTCACTTTGCGAAGCGGCAAGCAGGCTTTTCCCCGAGTCTGTGCGATTGAGCCACCAGTAGAGCAATGCCGAGACCAGGGCGGCAAACATGCCGGTGACCACCAGCGCCTGGCTGAAATCGAGACCGGCGAGCTTCCAGCTCGATTGCAGATAGGGCACGGAAACAAAGCTCGAACCCCAGACCTGCAGCGCGAGTTCCACCAGCACGTAGTCGAGCCCGAACGTCACCATCAGGCTCAGCAGTTCCGCCTTGCTGCGCCCCATCTTCATCAGCGGCTCGATCAGCAGCGGCTGCAGCCCCGCGCCAACCAGCGCCATCACGATGAAGACGAAGGGCAGCACCGCCAGCGGGTTGATCCCGGTCGAGCTGGCGAACCAGTAGGTGAAGAGGCCGGCAACGACGATGAAGGCGCCGTGCGCCAGGTTGACCACCCCCATGACCCCGAAGATCAGGTTCAGGCTTTGCGCGATCAGGACATACAGGCCGCCGAGCAGAAGTCCGTTAACCAGGATTTGCAGCGCCAGCATACCTGCCTCACGGCATCCCTTGCCTGTGCCCGCTCACCGTCCGCGCATCGCGTGCGCGACAGGCCATCCCGAATACAGCGCGGCGGCCTCGCGGCCGCCGGGTTGAGTTTCGCCGGGCACCGGGCGCCGCAAGAGGCGTTTTCACGAGCCCGTATAGGGGAACTGCAACGTCGCCTCTGCGTTGGCGGTCGGATACACGAGCTTCAGCACGCCATCCTGGATTTGCAGCAGGTCCTGCACATAGCCGAGCGACAGGCCGTTCTCATTGACCTTGAACGTGCCCTGGATCGTGTCGACGGTATGCGACAGCAGCCAGTCGCGGATCTTCGCCTGGTCCAGGGAGTTGGTGGCCTTGACCGCCGCCCCGAGCACCTGGATCGCCGCATAGCCGGTGGCCGCGTGATAGTCGGGATCCTGGTGGAACATCGCCTTGTAGCGCTCGATAAAGCCCTGGTTGTCTGGCGTCTTGAAGTTGCTCCACCAACCGGTATTGGTGACCAGCCGATTGGCAAGCGGCCCGACTGCCTTGGTAAACGGCGCCTCCACCGGCCCCACCGTCTCGCCAAGGAATTTCGGCGCAAATCCCTGCTCATGCAGCGAACGGGTGATCCCCACCGCGTCCGGATAATAGGTGCAGGCAACGACGACGTCCGGATTCGCGTTCTTGACCGCCAGCGCGATCGAGGAGAAGTCTGGCTGCGGCAGGGAATAGGTCGTCTGGTAGACGATCTTCATGCCGAGTTCTTTCGCCTGCGCTTCGCGCGCGTGGTAGCAGGCCAGCGTGAAGGCGGATTCGAGCCCGAGCAACGCCACCGTCTTGGCGCCCCGATCCTTGGCGGCCGGCAATAGCTGGTCGAGATACTGCAGCGAAGACGCCGTGCCCTGGATGTTCCACTTGTTGCCGGAGTGGTAGATGCTCGGATCCGAGGCGCCTGGCTCCATCGTCGCCATCTGGTACTTGTTGATCAGCGGCGCGATGCCGGTGGTCACCCCGCTGGAATAGGGGCCGATCAGGAGATCGACCTTGTCATCGGTGATGAGGCGTTCGTACAGCCGGTCGGCAACGCCGGCGCTGCTCTTGTCGTCATAGAGCTTGAGTTCGAGCTTCCGTCCGAGCCAGCCACCCGCCGCATTGGCGTCGGCCACCGCGAGCTTCACGCCCTTGATCTGATAGTCTGCATCGACAGCCAGTGGCCCGGTCTCCGAAATCGTCCCACCGATGACGATCGGCGGAGCCGCCTCGGCGGTCGGGGCCGGAAGAAATGCTGCGCAGGGAAGCGCGAGCAGGCCCGCGAACAGTGCGAGCCGCGGGTATTTGTGAATTGGCATGAGTGCCTCCCTTCTTGGTCTTCCCTCCGGCAACCGCCGGAGAGTTGACGGCATCAGAAGGGAAACCGCAAGCAGCGTCAAGAAGAGACCTCGCGGCCCCGGGGAACTCGGAACCGGCCGAGGATGTTTTGCGCGGGGTCGCGCGACTTTTGCACCGCAATCGCATCGCCATCCCGCCCGCGGCTGCTGCGGAGCCGATGCAATGCGGCCGCCCGGTCGGTCGCCTTGCCTGCCGCGCCCGGAGCGGCCAGCATGAGGGCGAGGCAAGCCCGCGCTTGCCCCGGGGAAGAGGCGCATGCGGAACCGGCCGGCAGAGTTCGACTTCGCACTCGGCGAGACCGCGCACATGCTGCGCGAGCAGGTGGCATCGTTCGCCGCCAGCGAGATTGCCCCACGCGCCGCAGCGATCGATTCCGCCAACGATTTTCCCGCCGATCTCTGGCCGAAGCTCGGCGCGCTCGGCCTGCTCGGCATCACCGTCGAAGAGGAATATGGCGGCGCCGGCATGGGCTATCTCGAGCATGTCGTGGCGATGGAGGAGATCAGCCGCGCCTCGGCCGCGGTCGGGTTGTCCTACGGCGCGCACTCGAATCTCTGCGTCAACCAGATCCGCCGCAACGGCACGCCCGTGCAGAAACGCCAGTATCTGCCCGGCCTCATCGCCGGCACGAAGGTGGGGGCGCTGGCGATGTCCGAGCCGGGCGCGGGCTCCGACGTGGTCGGAATGCAGACGCGGGCCGCACGGAACGGCGAGCGCTTCATCCTCAACGGCAGCAAGATGTGGATCACCAACGGTCCGGATGCGGACGTGCTGGTCGTCTATGCGAAGACCGAGCCCGCGGGCGGCGCGCGCGGCATCACCGCGTTCCTGGTCGAGCGCGGATTCCCCGGCTTCTCGACCGCGCAGAAGCTCGACAAGCTCGGCATGCGCGGCTCGAATACCTGCGAACTGGTGTTCCGCGATTGCGAAGTGCCGGCCGGGAACGTGCTGGGCTCGGTCGGGCACGGCGTCGAGGTGCTGATGAGCGGCCTCGACTACGAACGGGCGGTGCTGGCCGGCGGACCCTTGGGCATCATGCAGGCCGCACTCGATCTGGTCCTCCCCTATCTGCACGAGCGGCGGCAGTTCGGCCGGGCGATCGGCGAATTCCAGCTCATGCAGGGCAAGCTCGCCGATATGTACACAGCCATGCAGGCGGCGCGCGCCTACGTGTACGCGGTCGCCGGCGCCGCCGATCGGGGCCGCGCCGGCCGCAAGGATGCCGCGGCGGCGATCCTCTTCGCTTCCGAGAAGGCAACCTGGATGGCGCTCGAGGCGATCCAGTGTCTTGGCGGCAACGGCTACATCAACGATTACCCGTCCGGACGGCTGCTGCGCGATGCCAAGCTCTACGAGATTGGCGCCGGCACCAACGAAATCCGGCGCATGCTGATCGGCCGCGAGTTGTTTGCTGAGACCGGCTGAGCTCGCCCGATGCCGGTGATCGAATCCGCGCTGGATCCGCGCAGCCGCGAATTCCGCGCCAATGCCGAAGCGATGCAGGCGCTGGTGGCCGAGCTTCGCGCTCTCGCAGAACGGGTGCGCGAGGGTGGCGGTGCTGCCGCACGCGAACGCCACATCAAGCGCGGAAAGCTCCTGCCACGCGATCGCATCCGCGCCCTGATCGACCCGCTCTCGCCTTTCCTCGAAATCGGCCAGCTTGCGGCGCACAGCATGTATGGCGGCGAGGTCCCGTCCGCCGGCATCATTACCGGCATCGGCAGAATCGCCGGCCGCGAGTGCATGGTGATCGCCAATGACGCCACGGTGAAGGGCGGGACCTACTTCCCGATCACCGTGAAGAAGCACCTGCGCGCGCAGGAGATCGCCGCCGAGAACCACCTTCCCTGCCTCTATCTCGTCGATTCCGGTGGCGCCAATCTGCCGAACCAGGACGAAGTCTTCCCGGATCGGGAGCATTTCGGCCGCATCTTCTACAATCAGGCGCGGATGTCGGCGGCCGGAATCCCGCAGATTGCACTGGTCATGGGGTCCTGCACCGCCGGCGGCGCCTACGTGCCGGCGATGTCGGACGAAGCCATCATCGTGCGGAACCAGGGCACGATCTTTCTCGGCGGTCCGCCCCTCGTCAAGGCGGCAACCGGCGAAGTCGTGACTGCCGAAGAACTTGGCGGGGCGGATCTGCATACCCGCATCTCGGGCGTGGCCGATCATTTGGCCGAGAATGATTTGCACGCGCTCGGTATCGCCCGCGGGATCGTGGCCGGCCTCAACCGCGTCAAGCGGGTTCCGCTCGTGCTCAGGGAGCCAAGCCCCCCGCGTTACGATCCGGCGGAAATCGGCGGTGTCGTGCCAGTTGATCTGCGCCGGCCCTTTGATGCGCGCGAGGTCATCGCCCGGATCGTCGACGCGAGCCTCTTCGAGGAGTTCAAGCGCCTCTACGGACCGACCCTGGTCACGGGATTCGCGCACATCTTCGGCTATCCGGTCGGCATCATCGCCAACAACGGCATCCTTTTTTCGGAAAGCGCCGAGAAGGGTGCGCACTTCATCGAGCTTGCGGCGCAGCGCGGGATTCCCCTGGTGTTTCTGCAGAACATCACGGGTTTCATGGTCGGCCGCAAATACGAGCAAGGCGGCATCGCCAAGCACGGCGCAAAAATGGTGACGGCCGTCGCCTGTGCGGCCGTGCCGAAATTCACGGTCATCATTGGCGGCAGCTTCGGCGCCGGCAATTACGCCATGTGCGGCCGCGGCTACTCGCCGCGCTTCCTCTGGATGTGGCCGAACGCGCGGATCAGCGTCATGGGAGGCGAGCAGGCGGCATCGGTACTCGCCGAGGTTCGCCGCGAAGCGCTCGCCGCCCGCGGCACGGACTGGCCAGCCGATGAGGAAGAGGCGTTCAAGGCGCCGATCCGCGCCCAGTACGAAGCGCAGGGCCACCCGTTCTACGCCACGGCGCGGCTCTGGGACGACGGCGTGATCGATCCGGCAGACACCCGCCGCGTGCTCGGGCTCGCCATCTCGGCAAGCCTGAATGCACCGATCGAACCGACCCGCTTCGGCCTGTTCCGGATGTGAAGAGGATGTTCCGCAAGATCCTGATCGCGAACCGGGGCGAGATCGCCTGCCGCGTGATCAAAACCGCCCGGCGGCTCGGCATCGCAACGGCAGCCGTCTATTCCGAGGCCGATCGCAACGCTGCCCACGTCGCACTCGCCGACGAGGCTTGGCCGATCGGCCCGCCTCCTGCCCGCGAAAGCTATCTCTCAATAGAGAGGATCATCGATGCGGGGCGCCGCGCCGGCGCCGAGGCCATTCATCCCGGCTACGGATTTCTGTCGGAAAATGCCGATTTCGCCGAGGCCTCGGCATCGGCCGGCATCGTCTTCATCGGCCCTCCGCCGGCTGCCATCCGCCGCATGGGCTCGAAGGCGGAGGCGAAGGCGCTGATGGAGAAGGCCGATGTCCCCCTGCTGCCCGGCTATCACGGTGCGGCACAGGATTTTCCCTCGCTTGCCGCCGCCGCAGGGAATATCGGCTACCCGGTGCTCATCAAGGCGTCGGCTGGCGGCGGCGGGCGGGGGATGCGCATCGTGGAGAGGTCCGAAGATCTCGAGGCCGCGCTCTCCTCCGCCGCGCGCGAGGCGCGCTCCGCGTTCGGCTCGGGCCACCTCCTGCTCGAAAAATACCTGGCCCGACCCCGGCACGTCGAAATCCAGCTCTTCGCCGACATGCACGGCAACGTTGTCTCTCTGTTCGAGCGCGACTGCTCGATCCAGCGCCGCTATCAGAAGATCATCGAGGAGGCACCGGCGCCGGACCTCGATCCGTCACTGCGCGCGGCGATGGCGGCGGCGGCCATCGCCGCCGGCCGTGCGGTCGGTTATGTCGGCGCCGGAACCGTCGAGTTTCTCGTCGCCGGCAGCGATTTCTATTTCATGGAAATGAACACCCGCCTGCAGGTCGAGCATGCGGTGACCGAGATGATCACTGGTCAGGACCTCGTCGAATGGCAGATTCTCGTCGCTTCCGGCGAGAAGCTCCCGCAAGCCGCCACGGGGCTCTCAATCCATGGGCATGCGATCGAGGCGCGAATCTATGCCGAGGATCCGGGGCGTGAGTTCCTGCCTTCGGTCGGCCACCTCGTGCATCTCAGGATGCCGCGGCAAAACCTCGCGCTCCGAGTGGATAGCGGTGTGCGCGAGGGCGATGCGATCGGTTCCGAATACGACCCGATGATCGCCAAGCTGATCGCCTGGGGCGAGGACCGCCCGGCCGCGCTCAGCCGTTTGCAGTCTGCTCTCGCCAAGTGGGAAATCGTCGGCGTCGAGACGAATCTCGGACTCCTCGGGGCGATCCTGGCCCATCCCGAATTCGCAGCCGGCGGCCTGGATACCGGGTTCATCGCGCGGCACAAGGATGCGCTGTTGCCGCCTGAACCGGCGCTTGTGCCCCCCGCCGAGCAGCGCCTCATCCTTGCCGCAGCAGTGCTCGCCGTGCTCCGGGACACTGAAAGCGAGGCCGCGGCTGCGGCCGAAAGGAGGGCGGATCCCTTTTCGCCCTGGGCCATCGCCGATGCCTGGCGGATGAATGGCGCGGGCTTCCAGGATTTTCTGCTCTCCTGGGACGGCGAGAAAGTTCCGCTCCGCGCTTACGCCGGCCCCGATGGCTCCTGGCGCCTCGTCTTCGCCTCCGAGAGCGTGCACGCGACGGCGCGCGAAGATGAAGCCGGGATGGCACTCCGTCTCGATCGCGTAGAGCATCATCTTCGTGTCGTTCGTCGCGGCATGGATCTCGTCGTCATACGCCGCGGCAAGAAGAACGAGGTGCTCACCCGCCTCGATCCGCTTGCGCCACCCGCCGGCCACGCGGCCGGGGCGGAGCGTCTCATCGCGCCGATCCCGGGGCGTATCACACGTATCCTCGTCAAGACAGGCGATGCCGTCGAGAAAGGCGCAGCCCTGATCGTGCTCGAGGCGATGAAGATGGAACTCACCCTCAGCGCGCCGCGCGCCGGCAGCGTCAGCGAACTTCCATTCGGCATTGGAGAAATGGTCGAAGAGGGTGCCGAGCTGGTACGTTTCGCTCCCGAAGCCGCAAACTGAGACCAACGGCGAGGGCGCCGGAGGGAGCGCAAACCCGCCGGATAACGCAAAAGACACGCCGCTTGGCGCCACCATCGCGCCGTAGCGCACCGTGATTTCCGGCGCTTCCAAAACAGGACAGGCGGCACTCACCGGGCCGACGGCGATTCCCGCCTCCGGCGCACGGTCCACGCGCGCCGACTTTCGGGCGTGTCAGTTCATGTCACGCGCGCTTGACGCTCTTTGCCCGCAGTGGTACTGGCAGCCGCGTTTGGTCGGACCATGATGGCCTGACCGTACATCATCGGCAGGATGGCGTGCCCGGGGTCGCATCCGGGCCGGGGAAGCAAGGGAGAAGGGCGATGAACGATCCGGGGAGCGGCAGGCTGACACGGCGCGGCGTGATCAAAGGAGCAGTGGCGACCGGCGCTGCCGGCATCGTTGCCGGAACAGCATCTGCGGCCCCCGCAGCGACCGAGGCCAGCCACACGTTCGTCATCGCCGCACCGGCAACCCCGCAGAGCCTCGATCACGAATATGACGTCAGTCTCGGCACGATCGACGCCGTCGGCGCGCTCTACGACAACCTTCTCGAGTACGCGAAGATCCCGGACCCCGACGCCCCCGAGGCACGGCGCGAAGATATCGGCGTGCATTCCGACAAGCCGTACAATCTCAATCTGGTCGGCAAACTTGCCGAGAAGTGGGAGGTGAGCACCGATGGTACGGTCGGCCGCTTCACCCTGCGCCAGGGGGTGAAGAGCAACTGGGGCAATGAATTCACCGCCGAAGACGTGAAATGGACATGGGACCGCAAACTGAACCTGCACGGCCTTGGTCCCTTCCAGACCGGCGTCCTCAACATCTTCCACGAGGATCAGATCAAGGTTGACGGGCGCTACGTCGTTTCGTTTCACCTTCCGAAGCCCAACCCGCTGCTGCTGAAGCAGATGGTGAACCTCTCGAACCCGGTGTACGACCAGGCCAAGTGCAAGCAGGAAACCGTGGACAACGACTGGGCCCACAAGTTCCTGGAAAACAACTCTGCCGGCTTCGGTCCCTACGAGGTTGCCCAACTCGTGCGCGGCCAGCAGGCCGTCTACAAAGGCCGGGCCGACTACTATCGCGGCAAGCCCTACATGGACACCGTCATCTTCAAGGAGGTTCCGACCTCGGCGACCCGGCTTTCCCTGCTCCAGGGCGGCAGCGTCGATATCGCGCAATTCCTCCAGCCGCTCGAATATGTGACACTGAAGAGGGCACGCGGCGTCGCCATCGATGCAGTCCGCGCGTCCTATGCCGTCTGGATCGAGTTGAACGCCAAGATGAAGCCCTTCGACAATGTCAAGGTCCGGCAGGCCATGAACTATGCGCTGCCGCGCGAGGAAACCTTGAAGACGGTTTTCCAGGGCCTCGCCGACAAGCAGACGGGTTGTATTCCGGCAATCTATCCCGAATTCACGGATCAGTTCTGGCAGTACGATACCGATCTCGCCAAGGCGAAGGCGCTCCTCGACGAGGCCGGTTTCAAGAACGGCTTCAAGAGCACGCTCAGCTACAACGCCGGCGATCCTGTTCAGGAACCGGTCGCCATCCTCTACCAGACCAGCTTGCGCAAGATCGGCGTCGATATCGTCCTCAACAAGGTGCCGGCGGCGACGTTCTATGATTTCGTCACCAAGCGCGAACAGCCGATGATCTTCTATCGTGATTCGCCCTGGGTACCCGATCCCGGCTATTCGACCAAGCTCTATTTCCACTCCAAGTCCTATGTCGATTACAGTAACTACGTGAACCCGGAGGTGGATGCGCTGATCACGGCCGGCCTCGAGACCATCGACGCCGCGAAACGCAAGGAGATTTACACCAAGGTCCAAGAGATCATCATGGGTGAGGCGCCCTGGGGCTTCATCGCCTGGCCGCGCTACGTGCTGGCCCGCCGTGCGGATCTCAAAGGCTTCACCTACTACACGTCCAACAATCTGCGCTTCCAGGACTTCTACCGCGGAGCATGAGGCCGGTGCCGCTCACGTCGCCCGGCGGGCCCACCGCGCCCGCCGGGCGGCGCACTCTCGGGGCCAAGGTAAAATTCGCAACCCGCTACTTCCTGCGGCTCCTGCGTACGCATCCGAGTTACGCGGCGGGTTATGTCATCGTGACGGTCGTTGTCCTGGTCGCGATTGCCGCGCCCGTCATAGCTCCCTATTCGCCGATCACCGCGGATCCCTCGGTCTATCTCCAGAGCCCGAGCCTTGCGCATCCGTTCGGCACCGACAACACCGGCATGGATGTACTCTCCCGCGTGATCTACGCCCCGCGGATCGACCTCGCCATCGCGGTCATCGGCACGGCCATCTCGGCTATCATCGGCACCTTGCTCGGCGCCTGGGTCGGCTACTTCCAGGGTACGCCCGGGATCCGCAACATCGCCAGCGGCACGACGATGCGCGCTGCCGATGTGCTGCAGGCATTCCCGGTGTTCGTCTTCGCGATCGCCCTCGTCGCGGTGTTCGGGCAAAGCATCAACAGCGTCATCTTTGCGATCGCCTTCGTCAATATTCCCATTTATCTCCGGCTCATGCGGAGCCAGGTTTTGAGCATCCGGCGAATGCGCTATGTCGAGGCTGCCTTCGTGTCCGGAATGCCCGATCGCTTCATCATCCGGGACCACATCGTGCCGAATGCGATCGGCCCCGTGCTCGCGCAGCTTTCGGTGAACATCGGCTGGTCGATCCTGCTCACCGCCGGCCTGAGCTTCGTCGGCGCCGGAGTGCGCGCGCCGACGCCGGAATGGGGCGCCATGATTGCGACTGGCTTTCCCAACGTCATGACCGGCCAATGGTGGCCGTCTGTATTCCCTGGCCTCGCGCTCGCCGTCACCGTCTATGGCTTCGCCCTGATCGGCACGAGCATCGAGTTCATGGCTGACCCCAGGCGTCGGCGTACCCTCGCGGCAGCCCAAGTGTCCGCTTAGCGGAGGACTTCCGGAACAGTCCCCAAGATGGCAGTCGTCCGCTATATCGCTGGCCGCCTCGCATTTCTCGTCCCGCAGATCATCGGGATCGTTCTGGTCAGCTTCCTGCTGATCAAGGCGGTGCCCGGCGACCCGGCGACGCTGATGCTGGGCCCGATGGCCACGCCGCAGACAATCGCGGAACTCAGGGCCCAGCTCGGCCTCGATAAGCCTCTGCCGGTGCAATTCCTGATCTACGTGGACAAGCTGGCACACGGCAATCTCGGCACCTCCTGGCAGACGACCAAGCCGGTGCTGGATGATTTGCGGGTACGCTTCCCTGCCACGCTCGAGTTGGTCACGTACGGCATGCTGCTCGCGCTCGCCATCGGTATTCCGCTGGGAGTTGCTTCCGCGCTTGGCAAACGCGGGCCGCTGGCAAAGCTTGGCGGTTTCTACGGCCTGGTCGCCGGCGCGCTGCCTGATTTCTGGCTTGCTCTCATCCTCATATACATCTTTTACAGCCTGCTCGGATGGGTGGCCTCGCCGATCGGCCGCATCGATGTGACCGTGACGACGCCTCACATGATAACCGGCTTCTATACCATCGACAGCCTGCTTACCGGAAACTGGGCAGCGTTCCGGTCTTCCGTCCATCATCTCATCCTGCCGGTCCTGACACTCGGCCTTGTCAACGCCGGCCCGATCCTCAAGATGACGCAAGCGACAATGGAGCGCACGCTGGAAGCGGATTTCAGCCTCTACGGCCGCCTGTGCGGACTGCCGGAGAAGCTCGTCATTCGGCGGGCGTTCCGCAATGCGCTGCCCTCGGTGATCACGATCGTCAGCGTCCTCTACGGCTTTCTCATCGGTGGCGCTGTGCTCATCGAGATCGTCTTCAGTTGGGGCGGCGCCGGCCAATACGCCGTGCAGGGCGTGCTCAATTCGGATTTCAATCCCGTGCTCGGCTTCGTGATCTTCTCGGCGCTCTTTTCCCTGGTTGTCTATCTGATCGTCGATCTCATCTACCTCGCCATCGATCCACGCATCCGGCGATGACGGAAGCCATGCGAGGCGAAGCCCAATCTCTCGTCACACGGGCAAATATCCGCCAGGGCAACCCCGCCTCCGCCGGCAGAGCCTCGGCGGCATCGGAGGGCCCGGCGGTGATAGACGTGCGCGACCTCGAGGTCGCCTACTACGTCTACGGGGCAGAGCCAACCAGAGCGCTGCGCAACGTGAGCGTGCGCCTGAGGCCCGGGGAAATCCTGGGCCTGGTCGGCGAGTCCGGTGCGGGAAAGACGACGCTCGCCCGGGCGATCATGCGGGTCGTTCCGCGGCCCGGCAGGATAGAGCGTGGCGAGATCTTTTTCATGGGCACGGATCTCGGCGCCATGAGCGAGGCGGAGCTGAGCAAGCTGCGTGGACGCGACCTTGCCATGATCGTTGCCAATCCGCGCGGCGAGCTCAATCCGTTACTCAGGATCGGTCCGCAGATCGCAACGATTGCCGAGGTCCATCTCGGGGTTTCGCGCAAGCGGGGCCTGGAGATGGCCCTCGACATGCTGCGGGCGGTCGCCATTCCCGACCCGGAGCGGAGGCTCCGCGCCTATCCGCATGAGTTGAGTGGCGGCATGGCACAGCGCATCGTGATCGCCATGGCATTGATCTGCGGCCCCAGATTCGTGATCTCCGATGACGCAACGAGCGGGCTCGATGTCACGGTGCAGGCGCAGGTGCTCGACCTGCTCAGGAAGCTCGTCCGTGAGCAGAACACCTCGATGCTGTACATTACCCGCGATATCGGCGTCGCCGCCAATTTCTGCGACCGTGTCGACATCATCTACAAGGGCGAAATCGTTGAAGACGCGCCGACGGAGGCGTTCTTTTCCGGCCCCGCGCATCCCTACAGCAACTTCCTGTTCGCGGCCTTCTCGCACAACGCTGAACTGCGCCGGAGATGGATGGGAAGCGCCCCCTCGCCGGAGAGCGATGCAGCTGAGGCGCTATGCCTCTATGCCGATCGGTGCGTCAAGCGGCAGGTGCGCTGCCTTGCCGAGCACCCGGCCTTGCGCGAACTCGCGGCCGGTCGCCTGGCCCGCTGCCATTTTCCTGTCGAGCGTTAGGCGGAAATGGCCCCTGTTCTGGAGGTGAGCGGCCTCGTCAAGCATTTCCCCGTCGAGGGAAGCCACGCCGTTGTCCAGGCGGTCAACGGCGTGAGTTTCACCATCGCCGCCGGCGAGACCGTCGCACTCGTCGGCGAGTCGGGTTCGGGCAAGACCACCATCGGCCGATGTGTCCTCGGGCTCGTCCCGCCCACCGCCGGCAGCATCCGCTTCCGCGGCCGCGACATGGGGCGACGGTGGAACGTCCGCTCACCGGCGTTGCGCGGCAAGATGCAGCTTGTCTTTCAGGAGCCGGGCGAATCCCTCGACCCGCGGATGCCGATCGGCCGGTCGATCGCGGAGCCGCTCCGGCTCGGCAGCCTCGACAGGGCCGCACGCGAGAGGCGGGTGCAGGAGGTCGTGCAGCGGGTCAACCTCCCGCTCGACATCCTTGATCAGTACCCCACGGAGCTGAGCGCCGGCCAGCAGCAGCGCGTTGCCATCGCGCGCGCCATCGTCACGGACCCGGAACTGCTGGTCCTCGACGAGCCGACATCGGCCCTCGACCCCACGGCGCGTGCCGAGATCATCGAGTTGCTGATGCGGATCCAGCGCGAACTCGGCACCGCCTATCTCTTCATCTCGCATGACCTCAGCACCGTCCATCAGGTCAGTCACCGCATCATCGTGCTGTACCTGGGGCGGGTCCTGGAGGAAGGGGCGTCGCGGGCGGTGTTCCGCACGCCGCGCCACCCCTACAGTGTCGGGCTGCTGTCCGCCGTGCTGCTGCCGAGCCCGGGGTTGCGGCGGGAGACGACATTCGTTCTCGAAGGCGAGATCCCGAGCCCCATCAACATGCCTCCGGGCTGCCCGCTGGCAACCCGCTGCCCCTTCCGCATCGACCGGTGCAGCACGGCATTCCCTGACGCCGAAAGGATCGGGCCGCAGCACGTCGTGCACTGTTTTCGCCACGAGGAGGTCGCGGCGCGCGAACACGCAACCGACACCTTCGAAGAATTTCAAAGAATCGCACAGCGGATTCTCGCGGCACGCGGAGACAGACCAGAGTCGGAACTGGCAGGCATCCCCGCGCTGCCGCCGCATCGGCAGGCAGATCGGGTTGAGGACGACACGGAGCGGTAGGCGGGAAAGACATGGCAAAGCTGGCAGGAAACAATGCAGCCATCACCGGTGGCGGGCGCGGAATCGGCCGGGCGATCGCGCTTCTCTTCGCGAGAGAGGGGGCCAATATCGCCGTTGTCGATCGCGATGTAAGCGCCGCAGAGGCGACCACCGCCGACATTCGCGCGCTTGGACGAAGCGCGATTGCGGTCCGCGTCGATGTCGGCCACGAGAATGAAGTCGCGGAGGGCTTTCACAGCGTGGCGCGGGAACTCGGCGATGTCGATATCCTCGTCAACAACGCGGGTATCGATACGACCTCGCGCGTGGTCGATATGCCGACGGAGATGTGGGACGAGATGATCCGGATCCATCTCAGAGGTGTGTTCCTGTGCACACGCGCCGTGCTGCCGGGGATGCTCCGCCGGCGCCGTGGGAGAATCATCAACATGAGTTCCCAGCTTGCGCACAAGGGCGCCGCCGAAATGGCCCATTACGCCGCCGCCAAGGCGGCGATCATCGGCTTCACCCGTTCGCTTGCCTACGAGGTGGCGGAACACAACGTCACCGTGAACGCCATTGCTCCGGGCCCGGTGGACACCGATCTCTTTCGCAAGATCCCGGAGGACTGGCGCAAGCGGAAGCTCGCCGAGATCCCCATGCACCGTCCCGCGACGGTCGACGAAATCGCACCAACCGCACTGCTGCTCGCGTCCGAGGAGGGCGGCTATTATCTCGGCGCGACACTCAATCCCAACGGCGGTGACGTGATGGTCTGAATCCATGGCGTGGCCACAAGCTTGCAATGCCTGCCTTCCGCCCCGTTCACCTGGGTTGTTCGGCCCCTCGCCGGTATCGGCTGAGATGAATGCCGCACTCGATCTTGCCGCTTCCCGCCCAGCGTCCGGCACGTCCATCCTCACCATCGAAAGCCGGGCGCGTGCAGGGGAGGCAGCCGATCGAGCGATAACCCAGTGCCGTCAAAGGATGCGCCGGCAGGCGGAACCGGGCGAAGCTCGCGGCGATCTCGGCGGCGCTCTGCCCGGCGAGCGGATTGACCTTGATGCGTCCGCAATCGTCTTCCTCGAACACCCGAAGCGCAGCCCGCGTCCATCCCTGGAAACGCTTGCGTCCGGTGATCCAGGCAGCAAAAGTCGCGAGCGCCCGATCGAGCGGAGAGACCTTGCGTAGTGCGCAGCAGGCATCGGCGTCGCGCGCATGGAGCGCGCCATCCGAATCCGCGGTCGCCGCCTCGCTTGCATCGGGAGTAACGGAGCGCACGTCGGTCAGCCCGAACCGGGCTATCAGCCGATCCCGGTAGGAGAGCGTCTCCGGGAAGTGCTTGCCCGTGTCGAGGAAGATCACCGGCGTTGCGCGATCGACCTTCGCCAGAAGGTGCAGCAGCACAGCCGATTCGGCGCCGAAGGACGAAACCAAAGCGATCCGTCCGGGAAAGAGGCGCCCGACAGCACATTCCAGGATCTCTTCGGGACTCATGCCGCGCACCAGGTCCTCAAGCACGTTGATCAGATGCCCGTCATCGCGGCTCCACTTCATTCCGTCCATCAGTCGATTCCCCGGAACGGCCGGCGGTGGCGCGGTCGGGATTCATCCCCCGTGCCTCCTGGCCCAGACTCGCATCAGGAAATAGAGAAGAATTTTTCTCACAAACGCAATAGGAGATTATGAGTTAGAATATTATACTACTATTCTGTGAATAGAGGAAACCAACATATCATCTTTGGAGGATTGGGGGATTGCCCCATCGCGGCTCTCCGCCGACAGGAGGGGACAGCCCGGGACACTCGGATTGGGAACGAAACGCAAGGTCGGAGAGCAGCATCGGCTGCTCTCTGCCCGCCACCGCCCGGCGCGGGCCATCCGCGCGGATCGGCCGGCACTGTCAGGCCGGTGCAGCGTCCTTCGCCAGATCCTGGACCGCGCGCACCGCAAGCGCGCTGACATTGACGATCCCGCGCGCCGTGACACTCGGCACCATCACGTGCAGCGGCTTGGCGAGCCCGAGCAAGAGCGGGCCGATGGTGAGGCCCTCGGCCGCCGCCTTGAGCAGGTTGAACGCGATGTTGGCGGAATCCAGGTTTGGCATCACCAGGAGATTGGCGATCCCGGAGAGCTTCGAGTCCGTGACGACGCGGCTGCGGATCGCCTCCGAAAGCGCAGCATCGGCCTGCATTTCTCCATCGATCTCGAGATCCGGGGCGCGGGTGCGGATCAGGGCGAGTGCCGCACGCATCTTGCGTGCCGAATCGGACCTCGATCCGCCGAAGCTCGAATGCGACAGCAGCGCCGCCTTGGGCACGATGCCAAACCTGCGCACCGCGGCCGCCGCCAAGAGCGTCATCTCCGCGACCTGCTCTGCCGTCGGATCGGGCACCATCTGCGTATCGCAGAAGAACAGCGAGCCGTTGCGCAGGATCAGCACCGAAAGCGCATAGACTCGCGTTGCCTCCGGAAGGCGGGGCACCAGCGGCAATGCGTGCTGCATGTGTCGCCACCACTCCCCGGTGCCGCCGCAGATCGCCGCATCCACCCGGCCCGTGTTGAGCAGCATCGCCGCCGCGACGGTATTGATGCGGTGAATGCGCAACGCCGCATCCGCCGGCGGGATGCCCCTTCTGCCGACCAGCGACTGGTAGCGCGGCAGCATGGCTTCCGTCGTTGCCTGGTCCTCGGCGGGATCGAAAATCTCGACATTCTCGCCGGGGTGGATACGCAGCCCGAGTTCCTGTGCGTGCGCAGCGATCACCGCGCGCCTGCCGACCAACAGCGGAATCGCGATCCCCTGGTCGAGCACGCTCTGCACCGCGCGCAACACGCGCTCGTCTTCGCCCTCGGCATAGGCGATGCGCTTCGGCGCCCGCCGCGCCGTCTCGAACACGGGATGCATCAAGGCGCCGGAGCGGAATGCGAAGCGTTCGAGGTCTTCCCGGTAGCGCACGGCATCGGCGAGCGGTCGCCGCGCGACGCCGCTCTGCATCGCCGCCTTGGCAACGGCCGGGGCAATTTCCAGGATCAGGCGCGGATCGAACGGCTTCGGGATGATGTAGTCGGGCCCGAACACCGGCGCGGCACCACCATAGGCGGCAACGACGACCTCGCTCGCCTCCATGCGGGTCAGTCCTGCCAGCGCCTCCACTGCCGCGATCTGCATGCCCTGATCGATGGTGCGGGCGCCGACATCGAGCGCACCGCGGAAGATGAAGGGGAAGCAGAGCACGTTGTTGACCTGGTTCGGATAGTCCGAACGGCCGGTTGCCATGATCGCATCCGGCCGCGCCGCATGCACCTGCTCCGGCATGATCTCCGGATCAGGGTTGGCCAGTGCCAGGATGAGCGGGCGCGGCGCCAACCGCTCGAGCCACTCCGCCTTGAGCACCCTCGGTGCGGAAAGGCCGAGAAAGATGTCCGCGCCGTCCAGCACTTCCTCGAGCCGCCGCGCTTTCGTTTCCCGCGCGTAGCGCGCCAGATTCTCCGCCTCGAGGCCGGGCCGCCCGGCGTAAACGACCCCCTTGATGTCCGTCAGCGTGACATTCTCGGGCTTCAACCCCATGGCAACCAGGAGATCGATCGAGGCCAGTGCGGCAGCCCCGGCGCCGGAGCTGACCAGTCTCGCATCCTCGAGCCGCTTCTCCTGGAGCAGCAGGCCGTTGCGGATTGCGGCGGCCACCGTAATCGCCGTGCCGTGCTGATCATCATGGAACACGGGAATCTGCATCCGGCTCTGCAGCGTCTTTTCGATCCGGAAGCACTCCGGTGCCTTGATGTCCTCGAGGTTGATCGCCCCGAAGCTCGGCTCCAGGCTTGCCACCACCTCGATGAAACGGTCGGGGTCGGGGGCATCGACCTCGATATCGAAGACGTCGATACCGGCGAATTTCTTGAACAGGACTGCCTTGCCCTCCATCACCGGCTTGGCGGCCAGCGGGCCGATATTGCCGAGGCCCAGCACCGCCGTGCCGTTCGAGATCACCGCGACAAGGTTGCTCCTGACCGTGAAGTCGTGCGCGGCGGCGGGATCGGCGGCGATCGCAAGCGATGCGGCGGCGACCCCGGGTGAATAGGCAAGCGCCAGATCGTGCTGTGTCGCCATGCGCTTGGTCGGCTCGATGGTGAGCTTTCCCGGGCGCGGCAGCCGGTGGTAATCGAGTGCTTCCTTGCTGATGGCATCGTCCACGGTCCGCCTCCTTCCGCCGCACGGAAGGATCGGCCCTCGGACGGCGGGCCGGCAAGGGACGGGCAGGAAGAGGGATCGGCGGGCTGGTGCGGTCGAGAAGACTCGAACTTCCACGGGGTTTCCCCCACAAGCACCTCAAGCTTGCGCGTCTACCATTCCGCCACGACCGCCCGCGCCAGGCGGCTCGGGATATAGCCGATGCCCCTTGACCCTTCAATCACGGCTAGCCCAGCCTTCGAGGCAGCCGGGGGCCTCGTCCTCTATCCCGAGGCGATGGCCAGAATGGAGGCGAGGGTAGAGGCTATTCGCAACGGTTCAGCGGGCGAACTCGTATGGCTTCTCGAACATCCCCCCCTCTACACCGCCGGAACCTCCGCCCGCCCCGAGGATCTGATCAATCCGGGCCGGTTCCCGGTCTTCCAAACCCGCCGCGGCGGGCAGTGGACCTATCACGGACCTGGCCAGCGCATTGCCTACCTGATGCTGGATCTCCGGCGGCGGCATGGCACGGTTGCAGCGCAGGATGTGCGGGCCTTCGTGCATGGAATCGAGGCGTGGCTGATCCAGGCGTTCGCGCGGCTCGGCCTCGCCGCAGAGCGGCGGGCGGATCGCGTCGGGCTCTGGGTTGTCGACGGCGGCAGAGAAGAGAAAATCGCGGCCATCGGCGTGCACGTCAGCCGTTGGGTCAGCTCGCACGGGGCTGCGATCAACCTGGCCCCGGATCTCTCGCACTTCGATGGCATCGTGCCGTGCGGCATCCGTGCGCATGGCGTCACCAGCCTCGCCGAACGCGGCATTGCAGCCTCCACGGCCGAACTCGATCGGGCGCTGATCGCCGCCTGGCCTGACGTTTTCGGGGGTATCGCTTAACGGCGGAAGAAGCCGCGGCCTTCCGGCACCTCCGCCCATTCCTCCACGATGCGCTCCACCACCGCGCCGGGCGGGCCACGGCGGCAGGCGCGCAGCATCTCCTCGATGATCGCCTCCGGCCCCGAGAGCAGCGCCTCGACGCGCCCGTCCGCGAGATTGCGCACCCATCCGTCGAGCCCGAGCGCCCGCGCCCGCGCCACCATCCAGTCGCGATAGCCAACTCCCTGCACCATCCCGGCAATGAAGAGGCGCCGCGCGTTCATGCTCGTGCAAGCGAGACGAATTGCGCGGCAACGGCAACTTCGGCCGTGATATCCGCCCTGCGCGCCGCCGCCACCCTGTCTTCCCCCCAGCATTCAGCCTGGAAAATCTCCTCCGCGAAGGCGGCGGCGGCCGCCTCCGGCGCGCTGATCAACTCACGCACGACAGCCAATCCGAGCACCAGGCTGCCGAGTGCCGGCACGATTCCGCCGAGAGCCGCCAGCGCCGGAACGTCGCACGACGCCACGGCGCGCGAGAGGGCCGCCAGAGGCACGGGGTCCTGGGCCACCGGCATCACGCCGGTCGTGACTCGCAGTTCCGCGCCCAGCTCCCTTCGTGCCCAGTCGATCCAGGGCTGCCAGAGCCTTTCCTCTCTTCGCACCAGCGCCTCGGGTCCCACGGCGCGATAGCAGATGAGATCGGTCGCGCCGAAGGCGCTGAGCGCGGCGATCGTCGGCTGCGGATCGGGAGCAATGCGTGCCTGCGCGGTTCCGGCAATCCGGGTCAGCGGAATGTCTTGCGGTCCGATCATTTCGCCAACCGGCCGGCTTGTCCATTCCCGTGCGACCGCATCGGCAAGCGGGCGCGTGGCAAGAACCAGCGCCGAGCTATCCGGAAGCCGGATCGCCCGCTCATCGAGATGCACCGCAAAACCTCCCTTGACCGCCACCGCCCGCGCTTCCTGCCAGGCCCGCCGGCGCGCTTTCATCAATGAAAAAGGCCCCGCAGCAGGTTGAGCGGGTTCGCCGGCTTGGCCGGAGCAGGGGTGGATTGCGGGGCGGCCGGCGCGCTTGCCTCTGGCGGCGCTGCCGGGCCAGGCGCACCGAAACGGGCCAGTGCCAGCGCCGGCGCGCAATCCGGCTGGGCCGACGAGTTGCCGCCCCTGAGCGCGCTCAGGAAGCGCCCAAGCTCGCTCTGCGGATTGATGAAATTGCCGGCCACACCGGCGGCCGCCGAGCGAGCGGCCCCGGATGCTTCCGGCGTTACTTTCGGCGCGAGAAACGTGCCGCCTATCCGCACCGGGAGCGTGAGCGAATTGTTCTGATATTGCAATGTTGGTGCCGCCTGCAGCGCCAGCGTTTCCGGCCCGAGCGCAAGGCTGCCGCTGGCCGTGAGCGTGAGCCGGGTCATTTCCAGCAGTCCCGCCTGCAGCGTCGCCGTGCCGCCTGTCGCATCGATCCGAAGCGCAAGGCAACGCACCTCGCTCGTCCCCTTGCCCAGGAGTTCCGGCGGCACGCGCGCGGTCCGCAGCACCGAGCCGAACAGATCGGCCAGCACGCTGTTGTCCACGCTGCCGCCCGCCATCGCCACCCCGAGCCGGCCCCCGAGCCCGGCGGCGATCGCGTGCGGCGAATTGCCCGCGCCCTCGAGATCGGCCCGCACGGCAAGCGTTCCGCTTGCTCGGCCGGGCAACCCGAAGGAGGTCAGGAGTGGCGAAAGCGCCAGCGCCGGGGCATCGAGCGTGAGCGTCACCGGCGGCGGCGCCGCCGCATCATCCGCCGATGCAGTCAGCGCCACGTGCCCACCGGGTGCATCGGCCGCAAATGGGGCCAGGACGAGCTTGCCATCCTGCAGCGAAAGTTTGCCGTCCACGTTGGCATAGGACCCGCCATCCACGATGAGCTTACCGACACCGAAGCTGAGATCGGCATCGGCCGCCTTCAACATCGCGAACGGAAGAGGCGTGTCCGGAATGAGGCGCGCCACATGCGGCGCCGGCGGCGTTCTGGATGGGGGGGCCTGTGCCGCGCCGGTGTGCCCGGCCGCAGGCATCGCCGCCAGCGCCTTGCGCAGGAGATCGAGATCGAGCTGCTTCGAAGTCAGCGCCGCCGTCAGAACTGGCCGCACCCCGGCCAGGCTGATGCTCGCATCGCCGGCAAGATCGCCTTGCGGCAGCGTGAGCGAAAGCGCCGAAAGCCGCACCCACTGCCGCCAGCCGCTCTCCGCGTCGGCAATCTGCCCGGAAAAGGTGATCTGGGAGAGCGGGGGCAAATTCATGCCGGCGAACGGATCGAGCCTGGCGAGTTCGGGGATTTGCACCGAGGCCGCGAGATTGGCGCCGGCAAGCTGCATCGGCTGCGCCACCGTTCCCGAAAGCGAGAGGACCGCATCTGCCGCCCTTGCCCGGATGGCGATCGGCCAGGGCGTCGCCGGAGGCGGCGGTGCAAAGCCGGGCGGCAGCAGCGATGCGAGAGGGCCGAGCGTTGCCTCGAGATCGAACGGTGCCGCGCCGAACGTGCCGGCGAGGGCGAGCTTGCAGGGCTGCCCGAGTCGCGGCGCCACCAGCGAGAGCGAAGCCAGCTTCAGTCCGGGTCGAAGAGAGGCGAGATCCGAGGCGCCGGCAGCAAGAGAGAGATTGCTCACTTCGGGATGGCCGGTGCCGGCGTCGGCGAGATCGGCCGTCACCACGATTCCGTGCAGCGCCGGAAGCCGCATCCCGGGCAGGAGCGGCGCCAGTTCTTCCAGCGCCGGCAAAGTGGCATGAACCTCGAAGTGATAACCGCGCGCGGCAGCCGGATCCGCGACACTCCCGGCCACTGTCAGCACGGCGGGCCCCGCGGCGATCGTAAGCTCGACTGGCCAGGCCGGGCCCGCCCCGGCGGTGGCGAGCCGCGCCAGCGGACCGCTATTGCCCTTCAAGGTGAGGGGAATGCCGCCATAGTTCGCGTCCCCTGCCACCGTAAGCGGTGTGCTGGCGCCCCCGGAGGTGGCCAGAAACGAGTGCAGCCGCAACACTCCGTGCCGGCCGCTTCGATCGTCCTGCCAGGAAAGCGTACCGTCCTCGATGGCGAAGGCCCGCACCTCGATCGTCACCGGCTTTCCCGCGCCTTGGGCGCCAGTGCCGGGCTGGGGCGGAGTTGCCGGCGAAGTGGCCTCGGCGGCGTTGGCAGACGGAGTGAAAGCAAGGTTGCTCTGCCCATCGCGGTTGATTTCGAGAGCGATGTCGGGCCGGACCAGGACCAGGCTCCGGATCTCGATCCGGCCGGAGAGCAGCGGTATCAGCGCAACCTTGGCGTCCAGCTTGGCGAGGCTCGCCATTTCGGGCCGTGAGAAGCCGGCAGGGTTGGCAAGCGCGACGTTTGCAGCCGAGATCGTCGGCACCAGTGAAATCCCGAGCGAGAGCGGCCCCTTCAGGCTCAACGCGCGCCCCGTCGCGCGCTCGACCGCGGCGGCAATCTGGGGCTTGTAGGCGTTCGGGTCGAAGCGGGCGACGAATACCGCGATCGCTGCCAGCGGGAGCAGGATCACGATCGCGATCACGACCAGGATCGCCCGACGGATCCTCCGCCCTCTCCGCGGCGCAGTGCCCGGCGCGGTCGTCATGCACTCTCCTCTGTGATTCGTTCTCTGCCCCGGAAACAGGATACCAGTCCCGCCCGCTGCCGGTCGACCGGCAAGCGGCCTGCCCGCTCTATACCGGCAGCGTTACGACCGCCCTGGTGCCGCCACCCGGGCGGTTGGCAAGCGTTACATCGCCGCCGTGCGCACGCAAAATGTCGCGCGCGATCGGCAGGCCGAGCCCGGTGCCGCCGGTCTCCCTGTTTCGGCTTCCTTCCAGGCGCTGGAAAGGTTGGAACACTCGTTCGAGATCAGAGGGTGGAATGCCGGGCCCGTCATCGTCGATCTCGATCCTCGCCAGGCTGCCTTTCTGGCTCGCCTCCGGAGGAACCAGCGTCAGGCGTGCTGCTCCTCCGTAGGCGAGGGCATTGTTCACGAGATTGCCGAGCGCCCGCTTCAGGGCACCGATGCGTGCCCGGGCCGTGCAGTGCGCCGGCCCCGAATAGGCAAGAGCATCGGCGGCCTCCGGCCGCACATCCGCCGCCTCGTCGAGCACGGTCTGGCACAGGAGCGCGAGGTCGATCGGCGCCGCCGGCTCCCTCGCCGTGGCGTCCCGGCCGAAGTCGAGGGTCGCGTTGACCATCGCCTCGATCTCATCGAGATCGGCCAGGATTTTCTGCCGCTGGTCCTCGTCCTCGATGAACTCGGCACGCAGCTTGAGGCGCGTGATCGGTGTGCGCAGATCATGGCCCATCGCCGTCAGCAGAAACGTGCGATCCTCGACAAATCGGCGGATGCGTGCGGCCATGGTGTTGAAGGCAGTCGCGGCGGTCGCGATTTCGCTCGGCCCTTCTTCCGAGAGAGGCGGCGCATTGACATCGCGGCCCAGCCTCTCGGCGGCGGCGGCAAGCGTGCGCAGCGGCCGGGTCAGGCGGCGCACCGCCCAGATGGTGAGCAGGGCAGCCACCACGGTCATCAGTGCGAAGGCGGCAAGAAACGCCGGGGAATGCCATGGCTGCGGCGGCGGCAGCCGCACGGAAACGGTGAGCCAGCTGGCCGGCTGGGGCAGCCGCATGCCAACCAGAAGCCGCCCCGCGTCGAATCCTCCCCGGATGATGATCTCGGGCGGCCGCTGCGACTGTGGCATCGGCACGAGATGCATCGCCACCCTGATCGCCCGCGCCATGTGCTCGGGCGAAAGCGGCAGCCCGCCGTCGATGATGAGCGGTGGCCGGCTCGCGAGCGCCGCGCGAACTCCTGGCGGCTCCGGGATCGCCGCCAGCACGCGCCCGCGACGTCCCGCCTCGGTGATGACGACCCTGCGATAGAGTGTCGCGAGGCGGACCGAAACATCGCGGATCTGGCCGAGCCGCTGCAGGTCGCGCCGTTCCATCGCGTCGATCGTGAGCCCCGCCACCTGCACGGCGATCAGCGCCGCCAGCAGCACCACGGCCGTGCGCGCCGCCAGGCTTCTCGGCCAGAGCGTCATCTGTCTCAGCGGCGCTCGACCGAAGTGGCCAGCACGTAGCCGCCGCCGCGCACCGTCTTGATGAGCTGGGCGCGGCGGCCGTCGTCGTCGAGCTTGCGCCGCAGCCGGCTGATGGCGACGTCGATCGCGCGATCGAACGGGCCGGCCTGGCGGCCGCGCAGGAGATCGAGCAGCATGTCGCGCGTCAGCACCCGGTTCGCCCGTTCCACCAGCGCCAGCAGCAGGTCATATTCGCCGCCCGTCAGCGGGACCTCGACACCTTCAGGGTTGAGCAGCCGCCGCCGCGCCGGCTCGAGCGTCCAGCCGGAGAAGCTGAGTGCCGCCGCCCCGGCCGATTCGCGGCGCGGCGCCGGCTCGCCGGCGCGGCGCAGCACCGCCCGGATGCGCGCCAGAAGCTCGCGAGGATTAAACGGCTTGGCGACATAATCGTCCGCGCCGAGCTCCAGCCCGACGATCCGGTCGGTCTCCTCGCCCATGGCGGTCAACATGATGATCGGCACATCCGACTGGCCGCGCATCCAGCGCGCGAACTCGAGCCCGCTTTCCCCGGGTAGCATCAGATCCAGCACGACCAGGTGGAAATGCGCATGCGGCCAGGCCCGGCGCGCGTCGCGCGCGTCCCGGACGGCAGTGACCCGGAATCGGTTGCGCTCCAGGAACCGCGCCAGAAGCTCGCGGATCTCCCGGTCGTCGTCCACGATCAGGATGTGCTGCGGGGTTTCCATCGGATGTGAGAATAGCGCCCCGCAACCCCGGCCGGCAGGGAGCGTTGCACTCCGTTGCACTAAATCAAATCGTGTGTGCCAGACCTCCTGCATAGTTGAGCCTCTGACATGGTTTCAGGAGTAGCTCATGCGTAAGCTCACCCTTGCTGCCCTCGCTGCCGCATCTGTTGCCGCGGCGGGCGCGCTCACCCTCTCGTCCCTGGCCTCGGCTCAGACCGCGGCCAGCCCGCCCGCGCCTCCTCCTCCCGGCGCGGCGATGCCGATGCCCGGCATGCCGATGTGGATGCATGGCAATGCGCGTGGTCCCGGGCAGCGTGGCTGGATGCGCGGCGGCGAAATGCGCGAGGCCTTGTTCCATCGGCTCCGCGCCTGGGGCCTCTTTCACCGCCCGGCCGATCTTGCCCTCACGCCGGACGACGTGAAGATCATCGGCGAGGCGATCCTGCTGCGCCACGGCCAGCATCAATGGAAGGTCGATGACGTAACACCGAATGCCGACCACACCGTGAGCTTCGCCTTCGTCACGGCCCATGGCGATGTCGTCGCCCGCTTCGCGATCAACACGGAGACCGGACGGATCAGCCGCACCGACTAGTTAGGACCCGGAATCACTCCTGCCCGATTCCGGGTACTATGCGAAGGCCGCCAGTTCAGCGACGATCGCTTCGGTTGCGAGCTGGCGGCAATAGCCGCGATTGTTGGCGAGTGCGCTTCGCTGGCGTTCCGCCGAGAGCGTCGCGCAGGCGTCCGTTGCGAGGGTGACGAGATAGCCGAGATCGCAGGCGTCGCGCACCGCCGAATCGACGCATTGATCGGTGAGGATGCCGGCGAGGATCAGGTATTTCACGCCCAGATTGCCGAGCACGTAGTGGATGTGCGTGGAGACGAACACGGAGGAGGAGGTTTTGGGAATCAGGATTTCGTCGCCGGTGGGCGCGATCTCGTCCAGAACTTCCGCGTCGTGGGAACCCTTGGGGCAGAAGAGGCGCGAGATTTTGTAGTCGAGGCTGAGATCGCGGCCGTCCTGGGTCAGGCTTTCGATGACGGTGTACATGACCTCGACGCTGGCGGCGCGGGCGGCGCGCTGCAGACGCTGCATGTTCGGGACTGCGCGTTCCTGCATTTCGCGGAAGAAATAAGCATAGGTCGCTTCGACCTCGGCGGGCGGAAGATGCGCATAGGCGCCGCCGCCGGGGGCGGAGTATTTCTGCACGTCGATGAAGAGAAGCGCCGTTTGTCCTTTTTGGAGCGGAACGTCGCGGGTGAGGCCGAAATCCTTCATGGGCACTCCTCGGCAATCTGGCGTGCCGCGGCCGGAAGCAGCCGCGCGAGACGCTCGGCCCAGGCGGCTTGGCCGGCGGGGCGGGAGATCAGGTCCTGGCGGATTTCGATCTCGAGATAATCGAGCCCGGCGGCTTCGGCATGCACCGGCACACCGTAATCGGTGGCATCGGTGAGGCGGTAAGGGGCGTTTTCGGCGACGATGAGATCGCCCTCGGCGCGGAGGAGTCGGGCAAGGGCGAGGGAAAGGCGCGGATTGCGGTTGTAGAGCACCGCGCAGTGCATTTTTCGCGCCTCGCCGTCAAACACCGGCGTGAAGCTGTGCATGGCAGCATAGAGCGTCGGATGGCCGGCGGCGCGGCGGCTTGCGATTACTGCGGCGATCGCGGCGTGATAGGGGTCGAAGATGGCTCGGCGGCGGCGTTCCTTCTCGGCCGCCGAAAGCGAAGCATTGGCGGGCACCTTCGTTCCGTCGCTGATCTCGGGGAAGGCGCTCGGCACCTCGGGCGGGCGATTGCAGTCGATCACCAGGCGCGAGTAGCGCTGCAGCACCGCGGTTGCGTCGAGCGAGGCGGAGAGAAGCCGCGTGGCGCCAGCGATCCCGATGTCCCAGGCGACATGGCGGGTGCGCTCTGGCGGCGGCAGGCCGAGTGTAGCGAGCGCGCGCGGGATCAGGCGCCCGGCGTGATCGGCAGTGAGCAGGAACGCGCTCCGGCCATGCGGGAGGCGGAGCGAGACGGGATGGGGCTCGTCGGGGGCGAGCAGCGGCAGAGGGGCCATCGGAGGCTCAGTATACCGCCGCATAGCGGGCGCAGATGTCGCTCGGGGAAAGATCGGCGAGGGAAGCGACCTCGGCCGACTTGAAGGCGAGATAGGCGTGCATGGCGGTGGCACTCCACCAGCGGGCCGTCGCCTTGTCGGCCTCGAGAGCGGCCAATGCCTCTTGCAGGGTGCGCGGCAGCAAGGCAGCGGGCGCATCCGGGGCGGGAAGGGCGAGATTGCGGGTGAGCCCGTCCACGCCGGCCTGGATCAGCGCGCCGAGCGCGAGATAGGGACAGCAGGCAGCGTCGGCGACACGGAATTCGAGATTGAACTGCCGGGCCGCGGGCTCTTCGGCGGTGGCGAAGATCGGGGAGACGCGAAACGCGGCGCCACGGTCCTGGACGGCGAGATTGGCCGTCACGGGGGCCCAGCGGCCGGGGGTGAGGCGGTAATAAGAGGCAACGCTTGGGGCGGAGAAGGCGGTGATCGCCGGCATGTGCTCGAGAACGCCGGCGAAGAAGGGCGCGGCACGCGCGCTGACGCCGTAGGGCCGGGCCGGATCGTAAGTGATCGGCGTTTCGCCTTCCCAGAGGCTCATGTGGATGTGCGTGCCGTTGCCGACGCCGCCCTCTTCGAGCATCGGAGCAAGGATGGCGCGATGGCCGAGGCGGAAGGCGACACCGCGCAGCAGTTCGCGGGCGATGACTGCGCGGTCGGCGGCGCGCAGGGCGGGCTCGGCCGCGATCGTGACCTCGAACTGACGGCGGCCGTATTCGGGAAGAAAGCTGTCCGGCCCGAGACCGGCGGCGCTGAACGCCCCGGTCAGCGCCTCGCCGAATACGTCCTGGCGGCGGAAGGCGTCGAGCGCGTAGGTCGAGCCGGGCCGATCCTCGATGCCGGTATAGACGAACTCCTGCTCGAAACTCACATGCAGGGTGAGGCCGAAGGCGGAGAGCGCGGTGATGGCGCGCCTGAGGAAATCGCGGGGGCAGCACTCCCAGGGGCTGCCGTCGGTGTTCTGAAGATCGCTGAGATAGAAGCGCTCGGCCGTGCCGTCGTCGAAGGGAACGGCAACGTGGGCGGCGGGGTCGGGGCGGGCGATGAGATCGCCGGTGGTGCCGAACGGGGTGGTCATGATGGGGCCGAAGCAGGACATCATGATGTTCGAGTGGGTGAGGCCGACGCCGCGCTTGAGGCGGGCGGCGATGTCGGCGGCCGGGAAGGCTTTGCCGCGGACGAGGCCGGCCCAGTCGCAATAGCCGGCGAACACCAGATCGTCGCGCTGCATGAAAAGGCCTCCGTCGCGGCAGGGCGGCATCATCGGAGAGAATGCACGGGATGGCGAGAGAGAGGGGATGGCCGGGCGGCGAAGAGCGGGAGTAGAACGAAGGAGGCCAGCCTGGGGACATCCGATGCGCATCCTCGAACTCGACCGGCTAGCAGCGGAGATCCCGGCCGGGGCGATGGTTGCGATCCCGCCGGACAATTCGGCGACCTGTGCTGCCTTTGCCCGGGCGCTGGTCCGTCAGGGTGCGCGGGGGCTGAGGCTCGTCGGCGTGCCGGTCTCCGGCTATGCGACGGACCTCCTGATCGGCGCGGGGTGCGTGGCCGAGGTGCAATCGAGCGCGGTGACGCTCGACGAGGCAGGACTGGCTCCCTGCTTCACGCGTGCCGTCAAGGCAGGGCAAATCCGGATGCTGGATGCCACCTGCCCTACCATGCATGCGATGCTGGAGGCGGCCGGCAGAGGTATTCCCTTCATCCCGATCCGCGGCATCCTGGGCAGCGATGTTCTCAAACATCGGCCGGACTGGCGGGTGATCGACAATCCGTTTCAAGAGGGCGATCCGATTTTGCTGCTGCCGGCGCTGGCGCCCGATTTCGCCGTTTTCCATGCAGCGGCGGCGGACAGGCAAGGCAATGTCTGGGTCGGGCGGCATCATGAGCTTGCATCGATGGCGCACGCGGCGAAGCGGACACTGGTGACTGTGGAGCGGATCGTCGAGGGGAACCTGATCGATGACGAGCGGATGGCGCCGGGGGTGATCAGCGGCGTCTATATCGAAGCGGTGGCGGTGGCGGAGCGCGGCGCCTGGCCGGGTGGGTTGCTCGACGAATATCCCGACGATGCCGTGCATTTCCTCGAATACGCGCGGCTGGCGCGGAGCGAGGAAGGATTCCGTGCTTATCTCGCGCGCTATGTGCTGAGAGTGACGGCCGCGGCTGCGGAATGAGAGACGCTCTGCCCGAGGAGCGGCTGATCGGCGCCATCACGCGGCTGATCCTCGACCCCGGGAAGAGGCCGGCACGGCATGTGGCGATCGGCGCCGCCAGCCCGATTCCGGCCGCCGCTTCGTATCTGGCGCGCGAGATCACTGGCGAGGTCCGCGTATCGGTGCTCAACCAGCGGCGCGGCAATCCGTTCACGAACGGCACCGGCGAGCTGTTCGATCTGACCGCGGAAGGGCGGATCGACCTGTTCTTTCTCGGCGGCGGCGAGATCGACGGGGCGGGGAACCTCAACCTGGTCGGCGTCGGCGAGTGGCCGGGCAGGGTGGCCCGGTTTCCAGGCAGCTTTGGCTCGGCCTTCATGTACATGATGGTGCCACGCGTCATTCTTTATCGGTTCGAGCATTCGCGCCGGGTCCTGGTTCCGCGGGTGGCCTATATCTCCGCGCCGGGCACATCGCCTGCGGGTGTGTTTCGCCGCGGCCATGGGGAAGCGCTGGTGACCGGCAAGGCGGTGTTTTCGTTCTCGCCGGAGCAGGCGCGCTTCAGGCTGGTTTCGGTGCATCCCGGCGAGAGTGCGGAAAGCGTACGGGCGGCGACGGGATTCGATTACGACATGGCGCAGCCGCTGGCGGAGACAGCCGACCCGGTGCCCGAATGGCTTCACCTTTTACGGGGACCGGTCGCGGCGGCAATGGCGCCGACTTACCCGACTTTCGTGCAACGCATCTGGCCGGCAGCGGAAATGGCGAGGAGCGCCTGATGGAGGGAACCGCCGCGGCCGGTGTGGCGGCCTCCGCCGGCGCGCTTGCCGGCCTCAAGGTGATCGACCTTTCGCGCGTGCTGGGCGGGCCGTTCTGCACCATGATCCTGGCCGATCACGGCGCCGACGTGATCAAGCTCGAACCGCCGCAGGGCGATGAGACGCGCGACTGGGGTCCCCCGTTCAGAGAGGACGGGGGCGAGCGCACGGCGAGCTATTTCATCGGCGTCAACCGCAACAAGCGCTCGGTCGCGCTCGATCTCGGCAAGCCGGAAGGCCGGGCGGTGCTGCTGGCGCTGCTCGAAGGTGCGGACGTGCTGATCGAGAATTTCAAGCCGGGGGCGATGGAACGCTGGGGGCTCGGCTACGAGGCCGATCTTGCGCCGCGCTTTCCGCGCCTGGTGCATTGCCGCATCTCGGGCTTCGGGGCCACGGGGCCGCTTGGCGGGATGCCTGGTTACGACGCGATATTGCAGGCGATGACCGGGCTGATGAGCGTGAACGGCGATCCGACGACGGGGCCGCTCCGGCTCGGCACGCCAATAGTCGATCTGGCGACGGGGCTCTTTTCGGCGGTCGGCATCCTGATGGCGCTTTTCGAGCGCGCGCAATCGGGGCGTGGGCAATTTCTCGACATGACGCTCTATGATTGCGGCATGGCGCTCTTGCATCCGCAGGCGGCCAACTTCTTCCTGAGCGGGCGAAGGCCGGCCCCGCTCGGCAATGCGCATCCGAATATCGCGCCGTACGACAAGTTCCCGACGCGCACCTGCGAGATTTTCGTCGGCATCGGCAATGACGGGCAATTCTCGAGACTGACCCGCGAGATCGGCCGGCCGGAGCTTGCCGCCGATGCGCGTTTCCAGGGCAATGCGGCGCGGGTTCAGAACCGGGCGGCGCTTTCGGCCGCGCTGGCGGCGGCGTTCGCAGAACAGGACGGGTATGCGCTGTCCGAGCGGCTGATCCGGGCCGGACTGCCGGTCGGCCCGGTGCTGGGGGTGGACGAGGCGACAGCGGCACCGCAGACGGCGGAGCGCGGGATGGTGACGGCGCTCGGCGCCTACCGGGGGCTCGGCACGCCGATCAAGCTTTCCCGCACACCGGGCGGAACGCGCCGGCCGCCGCCGGGGTTCGGCGAGCACACGACGGAGGTGCTGGCCGAGCACGGGTTAAAAGAGGCCGAGCTTGCGGCGTTACGTGAACAGGGAGCGTTGCCGGCGGCGCGGCGGAAGTAGGACCTGAGGTAAGACCCTCCAGGTCCGTTACGCCTTTTCGTCCGTATCGACATTGAAGCCGAGCTTCGTAAGTATTCTATAGCCTTCCTGGGAGGTTATTGCGATTTGGGGTAGACTGGTGCCACAGGAAACCACCTGCCGGATTGAGTACATACGGGACTGCTGAGCCCAGTCGCAACGCGCGGCCTCACTCGGCGCGCTACGTTGCGCGAGGGGAAAGCTGCATGAACACCACGACCGAAGTCACACTCCCGCTCGACGCCGAGGCCGCCAAACTACTCAACAGCCCTGCCAGGCGAGAAGTCGCAGGCCGCTACTTGAGTGGGCTGCTGAAGGGGGAGCGTATACGCGGCGTTCTCGCAGCGGCGATCGGGGATGCCAAACGAGAGGCCCGGCCAAGCGGCCTGAAGGACGAAGATATCGAGGCTGAGCTCGAGGCTTGGCGGAAGTAGCCGCACCGCCCGTGTCCTGCCCTGGTCGTTCCGGATTGAGTCCGGCCGGCCCAGGGCGCACATGAGGCGGCATGGAGAAGCCGGAGATTCGTTTCGCGTCAGCTCCCTCCGATCAGCTCCGCCACTCGCGGCTGATCAGCAGGGGGCGGAGCGACCGGGTCGTGCGCGTCGGCCTGCCGCGGCGGTGGGGGCGCGATCTCTACCACCGGGCACTGACGATCTCATGGCCGCGCTTCGCACTGACTGGCCTGGCCGTTTACCTGGCGGTGAACCTGGTGTTCGCCGGTCTCTACTCGCTGGATCTCCGCGGGATTGCCGGCGCGCATCCAGGCAGCCTCGCGGATGCGTTCTTCTTCAGTGTGCAGACGATTGCCACGATCGGTTACGGCGGCATGTCCCCGGCCAGCCTCTATGTGAACCTCCTGGTCACCCTCGAGACGATGGTGGGGCTCGGCCTCCTGGCGATTGCCTCCGGGTTGCTGTTCGCCCGCTTTTCGCGTCCGACGGCGCGGGTTCTGTTCAGCCGGAGCGCGGTGGTGAACGTCCACAACGGCCGGCCGACTCTGACGATCCGGCTGGCCAACGAGCGGCACAACCAGATCCTCCAGGCTGAAGCCAATCTCTCGCTGTTACGCTGGGAGCGCTCCGCGGAGGGCGCCTGGATGCGGCGCTTCCATGATCTCAAGCTGCTGCGCCAGCGCACGCCGGTGTTTGCGCTGACCTTCAGCGTGATGCACGTGATCGACGAATCGAGCCCGCTGTTCGGCGCGACACGGCAAAGCCTGGAGGAAGACGGAGCGGAACTGGTGGCGACGGTGGTCGGGCTCGACGAGAGCGTGTCGCAAACGGTGCACGCCCGGGCTTCGTATGGTCCCGAAGAAATTCTCTGGGATCGCCGGTTTGCCGATATGCTGGGAACCGGGCCCGACGGGCTGACGGTGCTCGACTATCGCCGCTTCCACGAGACCGAGCCCGCTGGCACTCTCTGACGGCGCTACGGCTCTGGGGGTTGCCGCCCGATGGGTGCGCGGTTAAAGGCGCGGCAAGGAGCGAGCACATGGTGGCAGCGGCAGCAGAGAAAGAGAGAGCGGCGCATCCGCCGGGGCGCGACCGGCGCCTTGCGAATGCCGTGAGGGCGCTGGCGATCGACGCCGTCGAAGCGGCGAAGTCCGGGCACCCGGGGTTGCCGCTCGGCATGGCCGACGCGGCGACCGTGCTGTGGACGCGGTTCCTGAAATTCGATGCGGCCGATGCGCGCTGGCCGGACCGTGATCGGTTCGTGCTGTCGGCGGGGCACGGCTCGATGCTGCTCTACGCGCTCTTGCACCTGACCGGCTTCGCCGGGATGGAGACCGAGGTGCTGCGGCGCTTCCGCCAGCTCGATTCGGCAGCGGCCGGACACCCGGAGACGGAGCTTCACCCGGCGATCGAGACGACAACCGGGCCGCTCGGGCAGGGGCTCGGCGCTGCGGTCGGCATGGCGCTCGCCGAGCGAATGCTGGCGGCGCGATTCGGCAAGAGCCTGGTCGATCACCGCACCTTCGTGATCGCCTCGGACGGCGACCTGATGGAGGGCATCAGCCACGAAGCGGCGGCACTCGCCGGCCATCTCAGGCTTGAGCGGTTGACGGTTCTCTACGACGACAATGCGATCTCGATCGACGGGCCGACACGGCTTGCCTATTCGGACGATGTTCTGAAGCGGTTCGCGGCGCTGGGGTGGTCGGCGAAGCGGGTGGATGGGCTTGATGCGGCGGCGGTTGCCGCAGCGCTTTCCTCTGCCGGGCGATCGCGAAAGCCGACTCTGATCGCCTGCCGGACCGTGATCGGCTTCGGTGCGCCGCACAAGGCGGGCACCGCGGCAGCACATGGCAGCCCTCTCGGCGCTGAGGAAGCGGCAGCCACCAAAGCCGCCCTGGGATGGAGCGCTGCGCCGTTCAGCGTGCCGGAAGAGATCGCGGCGGAATGGCGCGGGGTGGGAGCGCGCGGCGCGGCGGCGAGAAGAGCGTGGCTGCGCAGACTCGCGCATCATCCGCTCCGGGCCGAGTTCGAACGGGTGATGGCAGCGAGGCTGCCGGAGGGCCTGCCGGCAGTATTCGAGGCGCTGAAGGCGGAGTTCGCGGCCGGGCGGCCGAAGCTCGCCACGCGGCAGGCCAGCCAGAAGGTGCTTGAGAAAGTGGTTCCGGCGGTGCCGGAACTGATCGGCGGGTCGGCCGATCTGACGGGCTCGAACCTCACCGAGGTCGGCGGGATGGGGACGGTCACGGCAGCGAACTACGGCGGGCGGTACATCCATTTCGGCGTGCGCGAGCATGGCATGGCCGCGGCCATGAACGGGATGGCGCGGCATGGCGGGATCATCCCCTACGGCGGCACGTTCCTCACCTTCAGCGACTATCTGCGCCCGGCGCTCAGGATCGCAGCACTCATGCGGGCACGCGTGATCCACGTGCTGACGCATGATTCGATCGGGCTCGGAGAGGATGGGCCGACCCACCAGCCGATCGAGCACCTGGCGAGCCTCAGGGCGATGCCGAACCTGTTCGTGTTCAGGCCGGCGGACGCGGTGGAGACGGCGGAGTGCTGGGAGCTGGCACTCACGCGCACTTCCGGGCCGAGCGCGCTGGTGCTGACCCGCCAGGGGTTGCCTGGCCTGCGGACGGAAGTTGGGGAAAACCGCTCGGCGCACGGCGGCTATGTGCTGGTCGAGGCGAGCCTTCCGCGGCGGGCGACGCTGATGGCGAGCGGATCGGAAGTTCAGATCGCAGTCGCCGCCCGGGAGACGCTCGAGAAAGCCGGAATCGGGGCGGCGGTTGTTTCTCTCCCGTGCTGGGAATTGTTCGCCGCAGAGACGAGTGCGTACCGCGATGCCGTGCTGGGGCCGGGTTTGCGGGTTGGCATCGAAGCGGCGGGCGGGTTCGGCTGGGAACGCTGGCTCGGGCCGGAGGGCGTCTTCATCGGGATGCGCGGCTTCGGCGCCTCGGCGCCGGCAGAGGTGCTGTTCAAGCATTTCGGCATCACCGCGGAGCACGTAGTGGCTGAAGTGCGCGAACGGCTAGGCTGAGGGAGGGGGCGCGGCATGGCCGTCAGGCTCGGGATCAATGGCTTCGGGCGGATCGGGCGGCTGGTTCTGCGTGCCATCGTCGAGAGCGGACGCGAGGATGTCGAGCCCGTGGCGATCAACGATCTTGGCAGCACCGAAGCGAATGCGCATCTCTTCCGTTACGACAGCGTGCATGGCCGGTTTCCGGGCGAGGTCTCCGTCAACGGCCAGGCGATGCAAATCCGCTACGGCAATCGTCATTACGGGCCGATCCGGGTTTCTGCGGAACGCGATCCGACCAAGGTTCCGTTCGGCGGCGTGGATGTCGCCCTGGAATGCACCGGGCTTTTCACGAAACGCGAGCAGGCGGCGGCGCTCCTTTCGGCAGGAGCGCGGAAGGTGCTGGTCTCCGCCCCCGCGGAAGGGGCGGACGCGACGATCGTCATCGGCGTGAACGATGAGGCGCTCAAGCCGTCGATGACGATCGTGTCGAACGCCTCCTGCACCACGAACTGCATCGCGCCGATGGCCAAGGTGCTGCACGAGGCGTTCGGAATAAAGCGCGGCTACATGGTGACGATCCACGCCTATACGGGTGACCAGCGGACGGTCGACACGCTGCACAAGGATTTGCACCGGGCGCGAGCGGCGGCGGTTTCGATGATCCCGACGACGACCGGCGCAGCGCGGGCGGTGGGGCTCGTTCTGCCGGAACTCAAGGGCAAGCTCGAGGGCACGGCGATCCGCGTGCCGACACCCAATGTCTCGATCGTTTCGCTCGATGCGGAATTGGCCCGAACAGTGACGGTTGCCGAAGTCAACGGCGCGATGGAGACGGCAGCAGCCGGACCGATGAAGGGGATCATGGCCTACAACACGGAAAAGCTCGTCAGCATCGATTTCAATCACGTGGCGGCTTCATGCAGCATCGATGCGACGCAAACCGCGGTGGTGGACGGAACGCTGGCGCGCGTCATGGGCTGGTACGACAACGAGTGGGGGTTCTCCAACCGCATGGCGGATACCGCCGCGCTCTTGGGCCGGCTTTGAACCATCCGCCGTGAGCGCTCAGGTGCGCAGCCTCGACACGGCGAACGTGGCGGGGCGGCGCGTTCTGGTGCGGGCGGATCTCAATGTGCCGCTCAAGGACGGGCGGGTTGCCGATGCGACGCGGATCGAGCGGCTTGTTCCCACGCTCAGCGAGCTGGCCGGGAAAGGCGCGCGGGTGATCGTCTGCAGCCATTTCGGGCGGCCGGAGGGCAAGCGGAAGCCGGAGATGTCGCTCGCACCGCTGGTTCCGGCGCTCGCGGCGGCTCTCGGCCGCCCGGTCCGGTTCACGCCGGACTGCATCGGTGAGGAGACCTTGCGCACGGCGGGGCGGCTCGTGGATGGCGAGGTGCTGCTGCTCGAGAACACGCGCTTTCACCCGGGCGAAGAAGCGAACGAGCCGGGCTTCGCCAGGGCGCTGGCGAGGCTTGCCGAGCTTTACGTGAACGACGCTTTCTCTGCGGCCCACCGGGCGCATGCGAGCACGGAAGGGGTGGCGCACCTCCTGCCCGCTTACGCCGGGCGGCTGATGCAGGCGGAGCTTGCCGCGCTCGACGCCGCGCTCGGCCATCCCAGGCACCCGCTGGGGGCGATCGTCGGCGGGGTCAAGGTTTCGACCAAGCTCAAGCTTCTCGGCAACCTGATGAGCAAGGTCGACTTCCTGCTGATCGGGGGCGCGATGGCGAACACCTTCCTGGCTGCCGAAGGGATCGCGGTCGGCCGCTCGGTCGAGGAGGCGCAGCGACACGCGGAGGCGAGAGCGATTCTTGCCGAAGCGAAAGCGAAGGAATGCGAGGTGCTGCTGCCGCTCGACGCGGTGGTGGCCGCCGAGCTCCGAGCCGGCGTGGATACGCGCGTGGTTCCGATCCAAGCCGTGCCGGCGGAGATGATGATCCTGGATCTCGGGCCGGAGACGGTCGGCGCCTTCGAGCGGAGGCTCTGCGAACTCAGGACGCTGGTCTGGAACGGGCCGCTCGGCGCGTTCGAGACGCCGCCCTTCGCGGCCGGAACGGTTGCGATTGCCCGCGCCGTGGCAGCGGCGACCGGGAGGGGCCTCTGCTCGGTTGCCGGCGGGGGCGACACGGTGGCGGCGCTGACCGTGGCAAGTGTTGCCGGGCGGCTGAGCTACGTCTCGACGGCGGGTGGGGCGTTCCTGGAGTGGCTGGAAGGGAGAGTTCTACCGGGGATTGAGGTTCTGCAGGAGTTGAAGCCGTGATTGCAACCGTGGGGTAGTGGCGCAAAAAGTTAACCGAATATAACTTTGTGGACGACCGCAGCATTGACGGATCGTTCATCAAGTGCGCCGCATTATTCTCGGCATGATTGCCACCAACGCATTAGCCGCTTTCTCGGTGCCGACCGGGTCGGTCGGCGCGGCGCGGCCGATCATTCCGGCGCGCGCCGGAGACGTGGGGAAAGGCGCCTCCGCCGCGCCGTCGGCGACACTGCCGAAGTTGCCGTCGGCGCCGCCGGCGGGGGGAAAAATCCTGCCGCGCGGCTCGCTGCTCGATCTCTCGGTCTGATTCCGGGTCGGCCTGGCGAGGAATCGGGCCAGACGCCGGGAAATCGATCGAGGCGACCAACAGAGGGCGTGACGATCAGGGATCATCACGCGCTAATCTCACTCCTTTCTGCGGAGAAGCAGGCAGGGCGTGGCGGTCTTGGTCGATTGGACAGGCATCGATCTGCCGGCGTTCCTCGGCATTGCCGCACTGATCATCGCAACACCCGGGCCGGACACTGCGCTCACGATCCGGAATTCCCTGCTCGGCGGTTGGCGGGGCGGGTTGCTGACGGCGGCGGGGGTGGTGACGGGGCAGGCACTCTGGGCGTCGGCAACGGCGGTCGGGCTGGCGGGGCTGCTCGCCGCCTCCGCACCATTGTTCACCGCGGTCAAGCTGTTGGGCGCAGCCTATCTCATCTTCCTCGGCGCGCAGGCGATCGGGGCTGCGTTCCGAGTGCACGCGGCGGGCGGGTTGGTGGCGAAGGGAACGGGGCGGCACCTTGCAGGGCCGCTTCGGGCGTACCGTCAAGGCGTGCTCAACAATCTTGGCAACCCGGAGATGGCGGCTTTCTTCCCGAGCCTCCTGCCGCAGTTCGTGCCGGCGCATGGCGGCGCGATCGGGACGATGCTGGTGCTGGGGCTGCTGTTTTCCGCAATGACGTTCACCTGGCTTGCGATCTATGCGGCGGTGGTCGCGCGGCTCGGGAACATCCTGCAACGGAATCGTATTCGCGGCACGCTGGAGGGATTGACGGGCGCGGTGCTGATCTGGCTCGGGCTCAGCCTGGCAACGGAGCATCGTTAGCCCCCATTTCTCAAACGCCCGTAGAGATTGCGGGCAGATATTCCGGATCTGAGCCTGAAATCAACGTGCTATAGGAATTCGATCCGAAGTCAGAAGGAAACAGCCTGTTTTGCGTCTCGTGCGGTCGGTGACGTGACACGCACCGTAAATGCTTGATGCAGCTCACAGAATGCACAATGAGATCCGGGCTTCGGGGAACCCTGAGAAATCCGGGCTAGCCCGCGATCGCCCGAGGCGGAATCGTCGAAGGGCGTGAATCGCGGGCTCGAACAAAGCGCGAGACCCGTGTCGGGCTGCACAGTCAGCCCGACACGGGTCTCGCCAGTTCAGACGAATGCGCTCAGCGGATGGTCGCGGCCTCGGCGAGGAGCCAATCGCGGAAAGCACGGACCTCGCTCCGCTCGAGCGAACGCGGTGGATAGACGATGTAGTACGCCATTTCCGATTTGAGCTTGAGGTCGAACAGTCGCACCAGTTGCTTCGACGCCAGTTCTTCTTCGATGAGGGCGGTGCGGCCGAGTGCCACGCCTTCGCCGCGCATGGCCGCCTGGATGACCATGGGGGAGTGGCTGAAGATCGGGCCGCGCGCGGCATCGACCCCCTCGACTCCAGCCGCCATCAGCCACATTCGCCAGTCCACCTCCGTTCCCTCGTCGTGGAGGAGGACGTGATGCCTGAGGTCTGCCGGCTTCTTGAGCGGGTGCTTTCCCTTCAGCAGCGCCGGGCTCGCCACCGGCACGTAATCGTCTCCGAGGAGCCGCGTTGCGGCGAGGCCCGGATACTGGCCGCGCCCGTAGCGGATGGCGAGATCGACCATGTCGCGCGCGAAGTCGACGGCCCGGTCATTGGCCTGGAGGCGGACGTCGATATTCGGATGGAGCGCGCGGAAGCGCCCGAGGCGCGGCACCAGCCAACCGCTGGTGAACGAGTAGGTTGTACTGACCGTGAGCCCGTTCGCCTGTTTGGGCGTCATGAGCCGGCGTGTCTCTTCGGCAAGCGAATCCAGAAGCGTGCGCACGGAGCGTGCGTAAGTCTGGCCCTCGTCGGTGAGCCTGAGCGCGCGGTTCAAGCGGCGGAACAGCTTGAACCCGAGATAATCCTCGAGCGATTTGACCTGCCGGCTGACCGCGCCATGAGTGACGTTGAGTTCGGCCGCCGCCTTGGTGAAACTGAGATGCCGGGCCGCCGATTCGAAGTCGGGGAGCGCATTGAGAGGGGGCAGCCGGCGGGGCATTCCAACACCTGTTCAGGTGAGTTTTGATCACGAATTCTATGACAAGAAATAGATTGTCGGCAAGGCAGAAGAGCCCTTAATTCCGCGCTGGTAGCGATGATGCGGGGTCGAAAGGGCGACAGGCCTAGCCCCGCCTGCTGTGAGGAGAAGGGCGATGAACCAGATGTCGGTCGCAGGCCAGCCGGGACACGAAATCCATCTGTTCGGTCGGGCCTCAGCCATGTGGGACGGCATCAGGACAAGCTGGGCCAGGTGGTCGGCGCAGCGACGCGAGCGGGCCGCGCTGCTGGCGCTGAGCGATGCCGAGCTGAAGGATATCGGGGTCAGCCGCGCCCAGGCGCTGTTCGAGTTCAACCGGCTGTAACGATGTCGCGTTCCGAAGTGCACTGTCCCTGGCAGCGTACTTCGGGACCATCCGCTCTCATGGCAGGGTGGTTTTCAGGTGGCGGCGATGAATTCCTCCATGTCCGCATGCAGGCGGTCCATGTGGGTGAACATCAAGCCGTGCGGCGCACCCTCGTAGATCGCGAGGCGGCTCTTCGCGATCAGCGTCGCGGTTGGCCTCGCCGTGAGATCGAGCGGTGCCGAGACGTCATGCGTTCCGTGCACGATCAGCGTCGGTACTGAAATGGCACGGCAATCCGCCCGGTAGTCCGTATCGGTCACGGTCCTGTTGCAGGCGATCGCAACGCTGACGGGTGTGGCGCAGATGTTGCCGACCGCCCATTCGAGCAATGCCTGGCTCGTCGCGGGGACGAAAAAGGGGCGCGCATTTTCGGCCACCCAGCGCGGGTAATCCCGCCGCCACCCGGAACGGAGGGACTCGAAGACCGGGCGGTCGATCCCGTCGGGATTGTCCTCGGTCTGCAACAGGAACGGTGTCGTAGTGCCGACCAGGATGATTCGCGCTACGCGTGCCGCACCGTATCGGGCGAGGTATCTCATGATCTCGCCGCATCCCATCGAGTGCCCGACCAGAGTGGCTGCCTCAAGGTTGTGCGCCTCGATCACCCGGGCGAGGTCGTCCGCCAGGGTGTCCGCGTCGTAGCCGGTTGCCGCCGGTCCGGATCGCCCGTGCCCGCGGCGATCGAAGGCGACGACCCGGTACCCCGCCTCCAGGAAATGCGCGTGCTGATATTGCCAGATGTCGTTGGACACCGCCGCGCTGTGCACGAACAGCATCGCGGGTCCGTGGCCCCAGTCCTTCGTGAACAGTTCCGTGCCGTCTGCTGCCGTTATTGCCGGCATCGCCCGCTTGCTCCTTTCGCTGCCCTGGTTCGTCGATCGCAGCACGCTGGCGATGCGGGCGAGGCGGAGCAATGACGCCAAAGGTAAAGGAAGGGCGTTTCGTGGACGAAATGCCTCTGCGCAGCGGATCAGGGATGGGAGTGGGCGCGGAAGCAGGTGGCGAGATGATCGTCCACCATGCCGGTCGCCTGCATGAAGGCGTAGCAGATCGTCGTGCCGATGAAACGGAATCCTGCCTTGCGCAGGGTCTTGCTCATCCGGTCCGAGAGATCCGTCCGGTCGGGGACCTCGGCCATGGTGCGCCAGCGGTTGACGACGGGTCGGCCCGCGACAAAGGACCAGAGAAAGGCATCGAGGCTGCCGTGAGTGGTGCTCGCTTGCAGGGCGGCTTCGGCGTTCGAACGCACGGACCAGATTTTCAGGCGGTTGCGGATGATGCCGGAATGGCGGAGGACCGATTCGAGCTCGCGATCGGTCATCGCGGCGATGCGGGCAATATCGAAGGCGTGGAAGGTGCGGCGGTACTCTTCCCGCCGCGCGAGAATGGTGCGCCAGGAAAGTCCGGCCTGGGCGCCTTCGAGAGTGAGAAGCTCGAACAGCGCGCGGTCGTCGTGCTGAGGCGTGCCCCATTCCAGGTCGTGATAGGCGATCATCTCGGGCGTGCCGGCGGCCCAGGGGCAGCGCGGGCGGGTATCGGCGGTCACGGCGGGGCACCGCGCAACGTGCCGAGGGCGACGAGACTTGCGGTCAGCAGCAGCGTTGCGTTGAGCTGATGAGCGATGCCGAGCGGGAGCGGAACCACCAGGAGCAGGGTTGCGACGCCGAGCGCGTACTGAAGGAGGACGACAAGAAAGAGTGCGGTGAACGCCAAGAGGGCGGCACGGGAGAGACGGCGGCGGCTGGTGAAAGCGAGCAGGACGGCGGCGAGAATCACAAGCAGGGTCAGGCTCGCGAGCAGCCGGTGATTGAATTGGATGGCAGCCGGATTGTGCACGAAGTTGGCGAGGAACGGAGTGAGTCGCGCATAGTTGGCCGGGACGAGATGGCCCTCCATCAGCGGGAATGTATTGTAAATGAAGCCGGCATGGGTGCCGGCGGTGAGGCCGCCGGCGGCGATGGTGAGCGCGACCAGAAGGCAGGCGAGCAGGGTGAGGTGGAAGAGCGGGCGCACGCCGGCGAGCGGCGCTGGATCCGGCGAAGTGAGGGTGAGCGCCGTCCAGAGAATGGCGGCATAGAGCCCGAGTGCGAAGACGAGGTGCAGAACGAGCCAGGGTGCTGCGACCGAGGTACTATCGGCGCGAAAACCGCTCCTGACCATCAGCCAGCCGATCAGGCCCTGCACACCGCCGAGGACGAAGAACAGAAAGAGCCGCGCAGCAAGCCAGCGGCTGATCCGGCCCTGCCACCAGAAGATCGCGAGCGGTGCGATCACGGCGAGCCCGATCAGGCGCCCCCACAGGCGATGCACCCATTCCAGCCAGAAGATGCCCTGGAAGCCCGCCAGGCCGAAGCCTTGGTGTTCGAGCGCATACTGGGGAATGTGGCGATAGAGTGCGTAGAGATGCTCCCAGGCGGCGTGGCTCAGCGGCGGCAGCACGCCTTCGAGCGGTGCCCAGCGCATGATGGAGAGGCCGGAGCCGGTAAGGCGCGTGGCGCCGCCCAGCCCGACCATGACGAAGATCATGAAAGCGACGAGGAAAAGCCAGCCGGCGAGCAGGCGGCGATGGCGATCAGGATCGCGCGCCCAGGCAGCGTGGCGGCCGGGGGCGAGGAGGGCGTGGACGGCAGACGTCATCGGCTCATCCCGGGGGAAACCGGCGCGGTCGCGGCGCCGGCCTGGGATGCGCCGGGAAGGCTTCCTTTGTCCAGCCTGCCCGAGGGGGCGGCTCAGTGGAGGGTGAGCAAATGATCGGCGTGCCGCCAGCCCCGGTGCGGAAGGGGGTCGGCGGAAGCGACGCGCACCGAATGAACCGGGCCGTCGAGTTCGCGGCGCCAGAAGGCGAGGAAGCGGCGCAATTCGGGATAGTGCGGGGCAAGATCGTAATTCTGCCAGATGAAGGTCTGGAGAAGGACGGGGTGATCCGGCAGGCGATAGAGGATCTCGGCGGTGGTCAGCCGCCATTCTCTTGATCGTGCTGGCAGTCGCATGGTCTGGTCCTTCGCTCCTTCCTGCCTCCCCGCCCTGAATTCTGCCACGGCTTCGTCCGTGGACGTCAATCAATAATCGTTGAAAGTCAATGACTTGTCACTCGACCGCCAGGACTGCTGCCGGCCGCTTGACAGGCGAGGGGGTAATCGCTAGATCGCTGGCACTCACTGCGGAAGAGTGCCACCAACGGGGCAATGCCCCCGGCACGCGCCGGGTGATCGAAATTCTGTCTAGAGATGCAACCTTAAAGGTGGGGAGCAATCCGCATGAAGTTTCGTCCGTTGCATGACCGCGTCGTCGTCCGCCGGCTGAATGCCGAGGAAAAGTCGTCCGGCGGCATCATCATTCCCGACACGGCGAAAGAGAAGCCGATGGAGGGTGAGGTCGTGTCGGTCGGCCCCGGCGCGCGTAACGAAAAGGGCGAGATCGTTCCGCTCGATCTCAAGGCCGGCGATCGGATCCTGTTCGGCAAATGGTCGGGCACCGAGGTCAAGCTCGATGGCGAAGAGCTGCTCATCATGAAGGAATCCGACGTGATGGGCGTCATCGAGGGGCAGGCCGCGGCGAAGAAGAAGGCTGCCTGAGGCCAGGCTTCGCCCTGGCGGGGCCCCCTGGCGGGGCCAGGCAAGATCGGATCACGGAAGACCAGATCAAGAGAAGGAAAGAGCAATGGCTGCGAAGGACGTTCGCTTCGCCACCGATGCCCGCGGGCGCATGCTGCGCGGCGTCGAAGTCCTGGCGGATGCAGTGAAGGTGACGCTCGGCCCGAAGGGTCGCAACGTCGTGCTCGACAAGAGCTTCGGTGCACCGCGCATCACCAAGGATGGTGTGACGGTCGCCAAGGAGATCGAGCTTGGCGACAAGTTCGAGAACATGGGCGCGCAGATGGTGCGCGAGGTCGCGAGCAAGACGAACGACATGGCCGGCGATGGCACGACCACCGCGACCGTGCTCGCTGCGTCGATCGTGCGCGAGGGCGTCAAGGCGGTCGCCGCGGGGATGAACCCGATGGACCTCAAGCGCGGCGTGGACCGGGCGGTCACTGCGGTCGTCGACGAGCTGAAGAAGCATTCGAAGAAGATCACGACCCCGTCCGAGACCGCGCAGGTCGGGGCGATTGCCGCCAACGGCGAGGCCGAGATCGGCAAGATGATTTCGGAGGCGATGCAGAAGGTCGGCAACGAGGGCGTGATCACGGTCGAGGAGGCAAAGGGCATCCAGACCGAGCTCGACGTGGTCGAGGGCATGCAGTTCGACCGCGGCTATGTCTCGCCCTACTTCATCACCAACGCCGAGAAGATGATCGCCGAGTTGGATCAGCCCTATCTCCTGATCCATGAGAAGAAGCTCTCCGGTTTGCAGCCGCTGCTGCCGCTTCTGGAGAGCGTCGTGCAGTCGGGCAAGCCGCTCCTGATCATCGCCGAGGATGTCGAGGGCGAGGCGCTGGCCACGCTCGTGGTCAACAAGCTGCGCGGCGGGCTGAAGGTCGCCGCCGTCAAGGCGCCCGGCTTCGGTGATCGCCGCAAGGCGATGCTCGAGGACATCGCGGTGCTGACCGGCGGGCAGGTCATCAGCGAGGATCTCGGGATCAAGCTCGAGAATGTCACGCTGAACATGCTCGGCAAGGCGAAAAAGGTGATCATCGAGAAGGAGAACACCACGATCGTCGAAGGTGCGGGCAAGAAGAGCGACATCACCGGCCGCTGCAACCAGATCCGCGCCCAGATCGACGAGACCACCTCCGACTACGACAAGGAGAAGCTGCAGGAGCGACTGGCCAAACTCGCCGGCGGCGTGGCGGTGATCCGTGTTGGCGGCTCGACCGAGGTCGAGGTGAAGGAGCGCAAGGATCTCGTCGAAGACGCGATGCACGCGACGCGTGCCGCGGTCGAGGAAGGGATCGTGCCGGGCGGCGGAGTGGCGCTGGCGCGCGCGAGCCTGGTGCTCGGCAAGGTCAAGGGCGAGAACGACGACCAGCGCTTCGGCATCGAGATCGTGCGCAAGGCGGTGCAGACGCCGCTGCGGCAGATCGCCGAGAACTCGGGCGAGGATGGTGCCGTAGTGGCCGGCAAGGTGCTCGACAAGGAGGAGTACAACTGGGGCTTCGATGCGCAGACCGGCGAGTTCAAGGATCTCGTCAAGGCCGGCATCATCGATCCCACCAAGGTGGTGCGCGTCGCGCTGCAGGACGCGGCCTCGGTGGGCGGCCTCCTGATCACCACCGAGGCGATGGTGGCGGAGCGGCCGGAAAAGAAGACCCCGCCGATGCCGCCGGGTGGCGGTGGCGGGATGGGCGATATGGACTTCTGATTCGCCACTACGCAAGGGAAAGAGAGGGGGCGGATCCGCATGGATCCGCCCCCGTTCCTTGCGTGTTCATTCCGCCGCGGTGGTCACGAAGCCGCGATTGACAGCCGGGGCGCTTTCTGCCCAACTCGCATCGCAATCGACTTCCTGGCCTCAGCTTGCGGTGCCCCCGTCGCCGGACGGGCCTTCAAGAAGTCAAGAAGGCCTGATTGTTTCCAGGCCGTGCCAATCGGCGCGGTCCCTCAACGACGGAGAAGAGTGTTTCATGGCCATCGGCACCGTGAAATGGTTCAATGCAACCAAAGGTTATGGATTCATCGTGCCGCAGGATGGCGGCAAGGACGTGTTCGTGCACATCACGGCCGTTCAGTCCGCAGGCCTCAAGGGATTGAATGAAGGCCAGCGGGTCAGCTACGAAATCAGCATGGAGCGCGGCAAGGCGTCGGCCACCAACCTGCGCGCGCTGTGAACGAAGGCGGGAAAGTTTCCCGCCGCCGGAGGGCGAGTTTCCCGCATCTCGCGCGGCATTCTGTTCTCGCTGGCTGAGCTGGAGGCAGCCGCCGGGCTGATCCACCGGTTCTTTGCGCCGACGCCCGAGCGGGCCTGGCCGTTGCTTTCGGCAGAGGCCGGCTGCGAGGTGTGGGTCAAACACGAGAATGCCACACCGATCGGCGCCTTCAAAGTGCGCGGCGGGCTGGTGCGTCTGGACCGGCTGCGGCGAAGCACTCCTGGCCTGAGGGGAGTGATCTCGGCCACGCGCGGCAATCATGGCCAGTCGATCGGGTATGCCGGGCAGGCGATGGGCATTCCGGCCACGATTGTTGTTCCGGAGGGCAACAGCGCCGAAAAGAATCGCCTGATGGAGGGCTTCGGCACCAATCTCGTCGTCTATGGCGCCGATTTCGAGGCGGCGCGCGACGAGGCCTTTCGTCTGGCGGCAAGGGATGGGCTGACCTTCGTTCACTCCTTCCACCCGGATCTGGTGCTCGGCGTGGCGAGTTGGGCGCTCGAACTGTTCCGGGCGGCGCCGCTGCTTTCCAGCCTCTATGTCCCGGTCGGGCTCGGATCAGGGATTTGCGGGGCGATCGGGGTCAGGGATCTGCTCGGGCTCAAGACGGAGATCGTCGGCGTGCAGAGCCGGGGCGCGGACCCTTATGCGCGTTCGCTGGCGGCTGGTCATGCCGTCGTGCTGAACCGTGCCGATACCCTGGCCGACGGGATCGCCGTGCGCATCCCCGATCCGGCCGCACTCGAGATCATCCGCGGCGGTGCGGCGCGCATCGTCACTGTTACGGATACGGAAATAGCCGCCGCCATCGGGAGCTTCTGGAAGGCGACCCACAACCTGGCGGAGGGCGCCGGCGCCGCTGCGCTGGCGGCATTGATGAAGGAGAAGGGGATGCAGGCCGGGCGGCGGGTCGGGGTGGTGCTGAGCGGCGGCAACATCGATCTCGAGCTGTTTCGCCGCTGGGTACTGGGGTGACGCTGGATTCCTCGCCTCCGGCCCGGAGGGAGAGCGGAGAGGCTGGCATCGGGGTCAGTGGGCAGGGGGGCTGGCGGGCAAGCCGGCGAGGCGAAGGCCCTCGGCGATGTGCTCGGTATCGGCGGGCCGGTCGAACGGGCTCGTGGCGAGGAAGCCGGCAATCGTCAGGCCGGGGGCGATCCCCATCAGCCGCCGCATGACGAGCGCGGCTTCCTGGCGCCGGCCGAGATGGCCGAGTGCGGAAAGGGTGAACTTCAGCATCGGGCGAAAGCCGGAGTTGAGTTCGCTCGCTTGGCGGCCGAGCACGGCGGCGCGGGCATGGTCGTGTCGCAGCAGGGCGGCGGCAACACACCCGAGATCGAGCAAGCCGGCGTACAGATCGAGGGGCGAAAGCGCCTTGTAGCGATCGAGTTGCCGCTCCGCCTCGCTCAACTGGCCGAGGCAGGTCAGCGCAAAGCCGGAGAGCGCCCAGGCCATGGCAAGACTCGGATTGCGGACCAGCGAGCGATCGAACAACGCGAGTGCCTCGCGGGATCGGCGCCTCACTCCAGCCTGGACCTGTCCGGCGATTGCCAGGACCCGGGCATCGCTGGGGTCGAGCCGAACGGCGCGTTCTGCCAGCCCGCCGGCCCGGGCCGCCGCGGCGAGCGGATCCGTCGCCCAGCCCTGCGCAACCAGGAACGTGTGCCACAACGCATACCAGGCGTGCGCCGCAGCATTGGCGGGCTCGCGCTCACGCGCCGCTTGCAAGAGCCGGCCTGCCTCCAGGAAGGAGTTGCGTTCGAGGCGCAGCATCGTCGGGACGGCGTGGAGCAGCAGTTCGGACGCGGACTGGTCCGACTTGTCGCGTTGGACGAGGCGGCGTGCCTCGATCAGTGCGATGAAACTGTCGAGCTCGGCGGCGGTGCCGGCGGCGATCTCGTCCTGCAGGGCGAGCAGATCGTCCGCCTGATCGTCGAAGCGGCGAGTCCACACCACGTGGTCGCCAGCGCGCAGATCGAGGAGACGGAGCAAGACGCGGAGGTGCCGGCCACGGCGTTGCAGGGTGCCCTCGATCAGTAGGTCGGTGCCGAGGCGACGGCGGGCCGAGTGGTTCTCGCGCGGCAGGCTGGGCTCGGCGGTGGGCGGCGGCGGGGCAAGCAGGCAGAGACCATTGATGCGCGCCAGTGCGCCGGTGATCTCCTCGGCGATCGCGATCCCCAGTTCGGAATCGGCGCTGCCGATCGGCTGCAGCGGCAGCACTGCGATCCGTGGCCCTGCCGCGCGCACCGAAGGCGCGGCCGCCTCGATGATGTATCCGGCTTGCCCGGCGGAGCGGCGAAGTTCGGCAAGCAGCGCTTCGGTCTCGGCCGACGGGGTTGCATCGCGGACGGCGGCGAGCGCGGCCCGGCAGCGTTCGTAGGCCTCGATGGCCATGCCGCGTTCGCCGCGCGCGGCATGGGCACGCATCAGGGCACGCCAGGCGCCTTCGTGTGCCCGATCGATCGCCAGAAGCTGGCGAGCCGCCGCGATGACGGCCTGTGGTTCCACCTGGGCGCCGAGACGGAGTTCGGCCAGACCGCGGACGTGATCGTCCAGCCGTTCGCGCTCGGTGCGCAACCAGGCATCGAAGGCGGAGTCGACGCCGTCGAGGCCATCGAGCAATGTTCCGTTCATCAGGGCCAGCGCCGCCGGATCACCGGCGCTGGCCTCGCGCAGCTCGCCGACGTCGGTCCAGACGAGACCCGGCCAGAGCGCGATATGATCGCGGGTGACGTGCAGCACTTCGACGCCGAGCGGCTCCAGCGCCTCGCTCAGGCGATGAATTTCCTGGCGGAGCGACGCCCGTGCCTGCAGTTCCGGACGGCGGCCCCAAAGCAGATCGGCGAGCCTGGCACGTGAGACTGGACGCGGCGCGGAGAGCGCCACCACCGCGAGCAATCCCCTGGTCTTGCGGCCGGGCGGCAGGACGGAAGCTCCGCCGGGTGCCGAGGCTTCCATGGTTCCGATCAGTCGCAGCCTGAGTGCCGCGGGATTCGGTGCGCTGACGGGGCGTGCCGGCGAGTCGTGGCGCGGGAGGCTCGCAACTTCCATGCCACCATTCAGCCTTATTTCGGTTGCATCCGCAAGACGATTTGCTACGTATGCGTGTGCTTCGCTACCGGATTTTCGCCTCCAGAAAGATGGGCCGGACGTCTCCTTTCCACGTTGAATGGAAGCGGCCGAGCCAGTGCTCCGCCTCGGTCGGTCCGCCTGCGGCCATCGCTTCGAGCGGCGCCAGATAGACCCGTTCATCCTCCCCGGCAGGATTGAGCTTGCGGCGCGCGGCGAGCCCGTCTGCGGCGATGGCGAGAACTTCTCGCGCCAGGTCGCGGAGCGTGCCGCGCCCGAAGCGCGTTGCAAGCGCCGTCTTCGGCACCTGGTCGCGAAGGGCTGCGAACTCCTGCCAGGGATGGCGGGCGATCACCGAGGCGGCGGCAGCGAGCGCGGCGGCGTCGTAAAAAAGCCCGGCCCAGATTGCAGATTGTGCGAGCATCAGGGTGATGCCGCCGGCATCCGCGCCGCGCATTTCGAGATATCGTTTCAATCGCACATCGGTGAAAATCGTTGTCACGTGGTCCGCGAAATCCCCGATCGTCGGCGTTTCTCCCGCCGCTTCAGGAACACGCCCGGCCAGGAAATCGCGGAAGCTCCGCCCGGCGAGATCGCGATAGGAGCCGTTGCGGCGGATGAAATACATCGGCACGTCCAGCGCCCATTCGACGTAGCGCGCGAATCCGAAGCCGGGTTCGAAGACAACCGCAGGGATCCCGGTGCGGTCGGGATCGGTGTCGCGCCAGACCTCGGCGCGGGTTGACAGGAAGCCGTTCGGCCGTCCTTCACAAAAAGGTGAATTGGCGAAGAGCGCAGTCGCGAGCGGTTGAAGACAGAGGGCAACCCGGAACTTCTGCACCATGTCGGCTTCCGATTCGAAGTCGAGATTGGCCTGAACCGTGCAGGTACGGAGCATCATGTCGAGGCCGCGCCGCCCGACCTTCGGCATGTATGCGCGCATGATGGCGTAGCGGCTTTTCGGCATCCAAGGCATCGCCTCGCGGCTTGCCAGCGGATGAAACCCGAGGGGCGCGAAACCGAGGCCGAGCCGCTCGGCGATGGCGCTCACCTCGGCGAAGTGCTGTTCGAGCTCTCTTTTCGTTTCGTGCAGCGTTGCCAGCGGCGCGCCGGAAAGCTCGACCTGGCCGCCCGGTTCGAGTGAGATCGCGAGATCGCCGCGCGCGAGCCCGATCGGCTGGCCGTGGTCGAGGATCGGCTCCCCGCCCCCGGCGGCCAGCGCCTCGAGGAGCGCGCGGATGCCGTCCGGGGCATAGGGTGGTGGAGCGTAATCGCTCAGGCGGAAGCCAAATTTTTCGTGCTCGGTGCCGATGCGGAACTGCTGGCGTGGCTTGCAGCCGGCGGCGATATAGGCTGCCAGTTCGGCGGTCGAGGTGATGGGCGTGGCATTGTCTGCTCCAGGGTTGGACATATTTTTCCCGAGCGGGGTTGCGTTCAGATCGGGCCGCCGGCCGGCGCTGCAATGAGCGCGAGGCCGGCGATGGCAGCGGTTTCCGCGCGCAGGATGCGCGGTCCGAGTGAGACCGGCCGAACAAACGGGGTCCGCGCCAGGAGGTCAAGCTCCCCCTCGGTGAAGCCGCCTTCCGGGCCGACGAGGAGGCCGCACGGCGAACCGCCTTTCGGGAAAGGCAAGGAGCGGCGCTCGATCGCGGCGAAAAGCCTGCGCGCGGCGGGCCAGGCCGCGATGAGATCGGGCAGATGAACGGCGGGCGCGATCTCCGGGCAGGTCAACCTCTCGCTCTGTTCGGCGGCCTCCTTTGCGATCGCGGCGAGGCGGGCGACATTCGGTGCCGCGGCGAGGGAACGCTCGGTGCGGACTGGCAGAAGCCGCTCCACGCCGAGTTCGGTTGCCTTCTGCACGACAAGCTCGGAAGCCGGGCGCTTGAGATGCGCGAAGGCGAGCCACGGGCCCGGCTCCGGTTTCTGCCCGCAAAGCTGCTCGACCGGCAGGGCGCCGCCGCCGCGGGGGCCGAGCGCGGTGATCCGTGCCTGCCATGCGCCGTCGCGGCCATTGAACAGCACGATTGCGGCACCGATTCGCTGGCGCATCACGTGCCGCAGATAATGCGCCTCTTGGCGATCGAGGAGCGCTTCTCTGCCCGCTGTAAGCGGGCCTGTAACGAAGAGACGGATTGACCCCGGCATGGCGGCGGAGAGAGTAGCAGCGATGGCGGGGCACACGGATATCGCGGCGCAGGGCTGGATTTTCCGCCTGCCGGCGGCGTGGCAGCCATATGCGCTGCTGGCGCGGCTGGATCGGCCGATCGGCGCCTGGCTTCTGTTCCTGCCGGGGCTTGGGGCAATCCTGCTGGCAGGAGCGCCGCCGTGGCTGAGGACGGTCCGCCTGATCGTGCTGTTTGCGGTGGGCAGCGTGGTGATGCGGGCGGCAGGCTGCGTCGTCAATGATATGTGGGATCGCGATTTGGATCGGCGGGTAACCCGGACCGCCGGCCGGCCGCTCGCCGCCGGCACGATTTCGATGCGGGAGGCGGCGGCCTTCCTGTTCGTTCTGCTGGCGATCGGGCTTGCCATCCTGCTCGCGCTCGGTCCGCTGGCGCGACTGCTCGGGGTGACTTCGCTGTTGCTGGTGGCACTCTATCCGCTGGCCAAGCGGGTGACCTGGTGGCCGCAGATCGTGCTCGGCTTCACCTTCGGCTGGGGCGCGCCGATGGGGTATGCGGCGGCGGCCGGCCGGCTGGATGGCGCGGCGGTCGCGTTCTATGCCGCATCGATTTTCTGGATCCTGGGCTACGACACGATCTATGCGCATCAGGACCGGGAAGACGACGCGCTGATCGGGGTGAAATCGACGGCCCGGCTGTTCGGGCGGCAGAGCCGGCCATTTCTCGCCGGTTGCTACGCGGCGACGATGATTCTGCTCGCGATCGCAGGCCAGCTGGCCGGGCTCGCGGTTTGGTACCTGGCCGGGCTCGTGCTGCCCGCTCTGTTGCTGGCGCGCCAGGTGGTCGCACTCGAGATCGACGACCCGGCGCGCTGCCTCGCTCTTTTCAAGGCCAATCGCGGGGTCGGGCTGGCGATCGCCCTGGCGCTCGTGCTCGGACGACTTTAGACCGGACCGCGCTTGACTGGAATCGCGGAGCGATCCCCAGAGAACCATGGGGAGCGCGTGAATCCGCTCGGTCAGACAAAGGAGATCGTGTTCAGTCAACCTGAACACGCTTGAGGAGGTTTTCCGTCAGCGGTTCATCAGGATCGGCAGGCGAGCGTGCTCGAGCACGTGCCGGGTGACGCCGCCCAGAATGAGCTGGCGGAGCCGTGAGTGGGAATAGGCGCCCATGGTGAGAAGGTCGGCGCCGAACTCCTCGGCGGCGGCGAGAATGCCGGCGCCGACCACGCCGCCAATCGGGCGGATGGTGCCGAGATCGGCCGTGATCCCGTGCAGCGCAAGGTAAGGGGCGAGTTCCTCGGCGGGCGGGCCGCGGCGCTGGTAGCCCTCTGAGGAGAGGATGCGCACCGCTTCGGCCTGTTGCAGCCAGGGCAAGGCGGCGGTGACGGCGGAGGCCGATTCGGCGGTGCCGTTCCAGGCCACGGAGATGCGCTGGCCGATCGTGGCGGGCGGAGTGCCGGGCGCAAGCAGGACCGGGCGGCCGGAATCGAACAGCACGGCATGCAGGGCATCGGCCGAGGTGGCGTCCCCGCCGGCTTCAGGATGGGCGACGACGGTGAGATCCGCGAGGCGGGCCTGCTGCGCCACCACGTCCTCCTCGCGGCCGACGGCGGCGGCGAAGCTCGCGGTGGCGACGTTCTGATCGGCTTTGGGCTCGGCAAGCGAAATCTGCTGCGCGGCCACCATCCTGTCGAAGAGGGCGCGGAGCAGGGCGGCACGCTCGCCGCTTTCCTTGTCGGTGGCGGCCATCATCTCTTCGATCATCGCCCCCGAGAGCCCTTCGCCGGCCAGCGGTGCGACGTCGCGGGAATCGACACGGACGTGCAGGGCGAGCAGGTGGGCATTCCAGATCCGGCTGACCAGGAGGCCGGTGGCCAGCGCCGATTCGCCGGCCGCGGTGCTGGCAAGCGGCAGCAGGATCTTGCGGATCGACATCGAAGCCTCCTTGCGTTGTTGTCCGTTTCGGTCCGCCGCAGTGGGGAGAGGTTAGCACGACCGGGCGCGGCGTTCTGCCAGCCGCATGCCGGAGCGTCACGGATAGAGCATGCCGGTTTGCCATTCGATGCCGTCGTGGGCGAAGATGCGGCGCTCGTGCAGGCGAAAGGGCCGCTCCTGCCAGAATTCGAAGCGCGCGGGGGTGAGGCGGAAGCCGGACCAGAACGGCGGGCGAGGCACTGGATCGGCCGGATAGCGGGCTTCGAAGGCGGCCACGCGCGCCTCGAGATCGGCCCGCGCGGCGAGCGGGCGGGACTGCTCGGAGGCCCAGGCGCCGATCTGCGAAAGGCGCGGGCGGGAGGCGTGGTAGGCGTCGGCTTCGCGGGCGCTGACCGGACTGGTGGTGCCTTCGATGCGGATCTGGCGGGAGAGCGATTTCCAATAGAAAAGGAGTGCGGCACGCGGGTTGGCGGCGAGTTCGGCGCCCTTGCGGCTTTCGAGGTTGGTGTAGAAGACGAAGCCCCGTTCGTCCCAACCCTTGAGGAGAACCGTGCGTGCGGAAGGGGCGCCGTCGGCCGAGCAGGTGGCGAGCGTCATGGCGTTGGCATCCCGCGGTTCGGCGGCGACGGCAGCAGCGAACCACTCCCCGAACAGAATGAAAGGCGCGCGGACGAAGGCGGTGGCGGCTTCGGGCATCGCGGGAGTCTCCCTCTTCGCTCCTTGCAATAGAGCGGAAACGTGGGTGCGGGAAACACTGACCACTTGCCGCATCACCCGCAACGGCGGCAGAAGGGTCGCCATGTCCGAAGCTTCCGAACGTGTTCAGGCTAGGCGCCCGCTGCTCGCCGGACGGAGGGGTCTGATTCTCGGCCTCGCCAACGAGCGCTCGCTCGCCTGGGGTGTCGCGGCAGCGTGCAGGGCGGAGGGGGCCGAGCTTGCCTTCACCTACCAGGGCGAGGCGCTGGGGCGGCGCGTCAGGCCGCTCGCCGGCAGTCTCAGCTCGGAGATCGTGCTGCCTTGTGACGTGGCGGAGCCGGGCAGCATCGAGGCGGTGTTCGCGGCGCTCGGCGGGCGGTGGGAGAGGCTCGATTTCCTGGTGCACGCCATCGGGTATGCGGATAAGGCGTATCTGCGCGGGCGTTTTCTCGATACACCGCGCGAGGCCTTCCTGCAGGCCCTCGATATCTCCTGCTATTCCTTCGTTGCGCTGGCGCAGGCCGCGGTGCCGATGATGCAAAGGGGCGGCGCGCTGCTCACCCTCACCTATCTCGGGGCGGAGCGCGTGATGCCGCATTACAACGTGATGGGAGTGGCGAAGGCGGCGCTCGAGGCCTCGGTCAGGTATCTGGCGGCCGACCTTGGCGGCGTGGGAATCCGTGTCAATGCGATCAGCGCCGGGCCGATCAGGACGCTGGCGGCCTCCGGGATCGGCGATTTCCGTTACATCCTGCGGTGGAACCAGTTGAACAGCCCGCTCGAGCGGAATGTGACCACCGAGGAGGTCGGCGGGGCTGCGCTTTATCTGCTGTCCGATCTCGCTTCCGGCGTGACCGGGGAAGTCCATCACGTCGACTGCGGATATCATATCGTCGGGATGAAAAATCCGAACGCGCCCGACATCGCGGTTGCAGGCGAGGGATAGGCATATGCCCGGCTCCCCCGCGCAGGGCGCCGGCGGCGCCTGAAGCGCCCGTGTCGCACAACAGTTTCGGACATTTGTTCCGGGTGACGACGTGGGGTGAGAGCCACGGGCCGGCGATCGGCTGCGTGGTCGATGGCTGTCCGCCGCGGATTGCGTTGAGCGAGACGGATATCCAGCCGTGGCTGGATAAGCGCCGTCCGGGTGCGTCGCGTTTCACGAGCCAGAGGGCCGAGCCCGACCAGGTGCGGATTCTGTCCGGCGTTTTCGAGGGGATGACGACCGGCACGCCGATCTCTCTCGTGATCGAGAATCTGGATCAGCGTTCGAAGGACTATGCGGAGATTGCCGAGCGGTTCCGGCCGGGGCACGCGGACCTGACCTATTGGCTGAAATACGGCATCCGCGACTATCGGGGCGGCGGGCGCGCCTCAGCGCGCGAGACGGCCGCACGAGTGGCCGCGGGTGCGATCGCGCGGCGAGTGCTGGGTGCCGGGGTGCGCATTCGCGGGGCGCTGATCCAGATCGGGCCGCACAGGATCGACCGGGCACGCTGGGACTGGGATCAGGTGGCGGACAATCCCTTCTTCTGCCCGGACGCGCTAACCGTTCCGATATGGGAAGAATTTCTGGCGGCGGTCCGCAAGGCGGGTTCTTCGAGCGGTGCGGTGATCGAGGTGGTGGCGGAGGGTGTGCCGGCCGGGCTCGGTGCGCCGGTGTACGGAAAACTCGATGCCGATCTCGCGGCGGCGCTGATGGGGATCAATGCGGTCAAGGGTGTGGAGATCGGCGCCGGCTTCGCTGCTGCCGCGCTGAGGGGCGAAGAGAACGCGGACGAGATGCGAATGGAAGCGGGCGAGGTCAGGTTCCTCGGCAATCAGGCGGGCGGGATTCTCGGCGGCATTTCGATCGGTGCGCCGATCGTTGCGCGATTCGCGGTGAAGCCGACGAGCTCGATTCTCGTTCCGCGCCGCTCGGTCGATCGCGGGGGCCGCGAGATCGAGGTGATGACGAAGGGGCGGCATGATCCCTGTGTCGGCATTCGCGCCGTGCCAGTGGGCGAGGCGATGATGGCGCTGGTGCTCGCCGATCACCTGCTGCGCCAGCGGGCGCAGAATCCCGACGCTCCCGAGCGGCCGCGCCTGCCGCGGAATTGACGGCGGGCCCTTGAGCAGATCGCGATCAGCCGAGCCCGTCTGATCGCGATCTGCTCTAGCGCGGCAGCTTCTGGTTGTGCGCCGGGGTCCACGGATCCGAGCCGGCGGCGAGTTGGCTCTCGCGCACCATGCGCTCCTGCCCGTCACGTGTGTTTTTGACACGGTACTGGCAATCGTTTGCCTCCGCCGGGAGCTGCCGCACGATCTTGTAGGTGCCGCGCGGGATATTCGAGTCCAGGGGCCCAGGGAGGAAATCCACGTCCTGGCCGACTGCGAATTTATGACGGAGCATCACGACCTCCAGATGACGGGCGCCGCATTGGCGCGCGGCGCCGGCATTGTCTTGGTCAGGCGGATCGCAGATTTTCCGCTGACGTTTTGCCCTGCTGGCCGCGCTGGACCTCGTAGCTGACCTTCTGGCCCTCGTTCAGCCGACCGAGGCCGGCCCGCTCGACGGCCGAGATATGCACGAAAACATCCTTCGAGCCGTCATCCGGCTGGATGAAGCCGAAGCCCTTCTGGGCATTGAACCATTTCACCGTGCCAACGGGCATTGCCTGTCTCCAACACACCGGCGACCCACACGACGCGGGCCACAAAACTCTTCAATTTTGGGGAGCGTCGAAATGCGACAACGCCGCAACAGGCACGAGCAGCCCAGACCGAAAAGCGCCGACACTCCGAACATGGGTCTTTTCGTCGCGGATTACCAGGGCCTGCCGGCAATTCAGCCAAATGACTGCTGCGGCGATTCCGCCTCGGGCGATCACAGGCTAGCGCGCGATCAGAATCCCGCCTCCAAGCAGCAACGCCGCCGCAAGAAGCAACAGGCTTGCAACCGGCCATCGGCTCAAGCCCGCTTCCAGCCGCTCCGATGCTTCACCGATCCGCATCGCAGCCGGCATTGCGTATTTGCCGAGCGCCAGGAGATCGCCCTCGGGAAACCTCGGGAGCCGTCTCTCGAATTGTCGCCGCAGAAGGGCGAGCCCGGCCCCGATCAGCACCGGCCACAAGGACGCCCAAATGGAAACAGGATGAAGCGCAGCAAGGCGTGACCCGCCAGTCGCGAGCGGGAACAGGAGCCATGGAATCGCAACCGCAGCCGCTGCCAGCAACAGCCAGGGCAGCGCCAGTTCCCGTCCGCCTGCCGCGTCTTCGACCGCTGACGATCCGGCGAGCCGATGCACGAAATGGATCATCAGGAGCGTGCTGGCAGCAGCGGAGAGGTTAGCGAGCATTCCGACAATGCCGCCGCCGAGGACTCCCTTCACGGCCAGCTTGGCAAGCGCGCCGCCGGTGAGCGGAAGCCCGCCGAGGCCGAGCGCCAGCACGGCCGCCGGCACAATCACCCGCCAGAGCTGTCGCCTGCTATTGGTGGCTGCGACTCCCACGGCAAGGAAGAGGGCACCCTTCACCAGCACATGCTGGGCGCCGTAGAACGCCACCGCGGTGGCTGCGCCTCCGTCTCCCGCCCCGAGCCCCATGCCGAGGACGGCGGCGATCACTCCCATCTGGCTCACGCTCGAATAGGCAAGAATGGTCTTCGGGTGCTCCTGTGTCACCCCAATCGCAACTCCATAGAAGGCGCCAAACAGACCGACTGCGGCCAGGGCCTCGCCCGCGCCAGGCAGCACGGTCCCGAGCGGCAGGAAGCGGATCAGCCCGATGACACCCGCTTTGACGGCGGCACCACTCAGCACCGCGGCCACCGATATGGGTGCCGCCCGATAGGTCGGCGGCATCCATACATGCAGAGGAATGAGTGCGATCTTCATGCCGAAGCCCGCGATCAGAAGCGCCAGCGTCATGCCCCGCCATGGTGAATGAGGCAGTGCCGCCAATGCGTCGCGAATGAGCAGGCTGTCTCCCGCCGCTGCCAGCAGCGCAAAGCCAATCAGGAGCAGTGTCTCACCCAGCACCGCGAAGGCCACGTAGATCGCGCCGGCCCGATGCGCCCGCTCCGTGTCGTCGAGAACGACCAGGCCCCATGCCGGCAGGCTGACCAGGGCATAGGCCATGAAGAAGCTCGCCATGTCTGCGGCGATGAAAACGCCGACGCTGCCGCAAAGCGTCAGCAGCCAGCACACCACCGCCTGGCCGCCGAGTGGCTGCCCGCAGCGCCGCAGGCAGGCGTAAGCGCCGGCCGCAATCCACAGCAGGGCCGAGACCCCAAGCAGCATCGCACCCGGAACATCGAGGGCGAAGGTGATCGGCACCAGCCCGTGCTGCAGCGTGACGACCGAGCTTCTCCTGACAACCAGGGCGGCTGCCAGCGCGGGCACGGGCGCCAGGATAAGGAGCCCCCCCGCCCATTCCCGAAGCGGGCGCCAAAGACACGCCACCGCCAGCACAAGCGGCAGCGCCGGCGCCGCGACGAGGAGGCTCTCGCTCACCGCGGCACAATATGAGCGATGGTCGGGTTGCCGACCGCAAGCAGAGTGGTGAGCCCGAACGGCACGACACCGAGCAGCACCGAGATCAGCGCCAGCGCCAGGACCACCACTTCTCGCCGCCGTGCCGGCGTGCGGATCGCCGGCAACGGCTTCTCCGGCGCCGACAGCGCCGGTGCGATGATGCGGAAGATATAGCCTCCGGCCAGCAAACCGCCTGCGAACACGAGTGCCGCCCACCACCACTGCGCCGTCGCGATCGAGGCGCGTACCAGCAGCCACTTGGCCATGAACCCTCCGCTCGGCGGCAGGCCCATCAACGAGAGTCCGGCAAACGCAACAGCGAATGTCGTGACCGGAAGCGCTCTGCCCACTCCGCGCAGGCCGCTGATCCGGTCATGCCCGAGAGCCTGGCCGATCAACCCGGCTCCCGCGAACATCGCTGCCTTGGCGAACGCGTGCGACACGGCCTGCACTGCTCCGCCCGTCCAGACAGCCATCCGCACCGATGCCGGCAGTCCTACGCCACCGGCCAGCGGAAACATCAGAAACAGATAGCCGAGCTGTGCCACCGTCGAGTACGCGATCAGAGGCTTGAGCCGCGGCTGGCAGAGCGCAAGCACGCTGCCGAAGAGTACTGCTCCGGCGCCGAGCGCTCCCAGCAACTGCGCGGCGGGAAGATCGGTGAGCCCCGGCATCGCACCGAACCAGAGTCGGACCACCAGAAAGAATGGCCCCTTCACCACCAGCGAGGAGAGAAGCGCGCTCGCCGGCGCCGGCGCCCCGGCATGCGCAGGCGGCAGCCAGAGATGAAACGGAAACAGCGCCGTCTTGGCGAGTAGCCCGGCCGTCATCATCGCCACCGCGATCGCGCTTGTCGTATCCGGATGTGTCCGTGTGGCCAGAAGCGCGATGTCGAGCGTGCCGTATTCTCCGTAGAAGAGCACGGTGCCGGCGAGAAAGAGCGCTGACCCGAACAAGGCGAAAAGAAGATACCGCAGCGCTGCGGTGAGGGTCTCCGCGCGGCCGTCGAGCGAGACCAGCGGCACCGCGCCGAACGTCAGAAGCTCGAGCCCGACATAAAGCGTGAACAGATCCTGGCCCAGGAACACGACAGCGAGCGCACCCCAGAGTGCCAGCAGCAGTGTCCAGAATACGAACGGCGCACGGGCCTCCACCGTGCCGGTGGGGGTCGCGAAATCCGCCCGCGCGAACAGGCCGATCGCACTCACGATGAGGGCGGTCGTCATCAGCATCAGCGCCGAGAAACCATCGGCGCGGAGTGCCAGGCCAAGCGGCGGAGCCAGGTTGCCGAGATGATAAACAAGCGGCCTGCCGCTCAGCATAAGGGCAGCCGTGACCGCGACCGCCACGGCGAGTCCGGCCGGCATGACGAGGAGCGCGATACGCTCCGCCTGGCGGCCGCCAAGCATGAATTGCAGCAGGACACCTGCGATCGGCAGCATGATCGCCAGGACGAGGAGAAAGCCGCCCGCCGTCGGCATATCGGGAAGTGCGGGCGCCATCATCCGTCGGCCTGGTCTGGGCTGGTTCTCTCCTGCGCAGCAGTGTCGAGCAGCGTTTGCCCCGTCCGCTCGAAGAGCAGCCGCAAGAGCGCGACCGCCAGCGCGGTTGCCGCGAAGGCGACCACGAGTCCGGTGATCACCAGCGCCTGCGGCACCGGGTCTCCGCCGAGGCCGGCCGCCGCACCGCGCCGGGCGACGACGCCGAACACGAGAAACACGCCGCCGCCGAGCAGATTGAACGCCAGCAGCTTGCGCAGCGGCGCCGGATCCGCCACCAGCCCGTAAAGCCCGAGCCCGGCCAGCACCGCACCGGCAAGGCCGAACAGGACTTCCGCGTTCATCGCGGCGGCTCACGCTCGGGCGGCCCCGCCAGCAGCAACAGGAGGATCGCCGCAACGGAGAGCGTGAGCACCACCTCGACGAGCAGGATCAATGGCTTGGCGAAGCCGGGCGGATAAGCTAGAAAGCCGCCTGCGACAACGAATCCAGCAAGCCCGACGATCAGGAACAGACCCGGCCCGGCAACCACCAAAAGACGCAGCCAGGTCCGGGAAATCGCGGGCACATCGACCAGCCCCGCCATTACCGCCAGCATCCACATTGCCGCGAGAATCGTTCCGCCCTGGAACGCACCGCCCGGTTCGTTGGCGCCGACCCAGAGGATGTGCAGACCGATGACGATCCCGATTGGCGGCAGGACCTGGCCCAGCAAGGTCAGCGGGCTGGCTGCGTTCCGGCGCTCTTTCCGCCCCGGCCGTCCGCCCCATAGCCGATCCGGCGCGAGCGACCATGTACCGAGCAGCGCCAGGATCAGCACCACCTTCTCGAGCAGCGTGTCCACGGCGCGATAGGCGAGCAGCACGCCGGTGACCGGGTTGCCGAGCCCGGTTGGCGGCAAGGCTGCCATCGCTGCCGCGGCGAGAGAGGGCGGCGGGTGTGGCAAGCCGAGCACTGCCAGCGCCAGCGCCGCTGCGACCAGTGCGCTGAGAGCGATGGCAAGCCGGCGCGTGACACCTCCGGCTCGAGTCGCCTGCTTGGCGCTCTCGAGCCGTGTGCTCGCCCCAATCAGCATCCCGCCTGTCAGCCCGGCGCCGATCGCCGCCTCGGTCAGCGCCACGTCCGGCGCGGCAATTCGCACCCAGATCAGCGCCAGCACCAGTCCGTACGCGACGAAGGCGACCGCGGCGCCGAAGCTGTCTTTCGCCCCGATCGTCCACCAGCCGGCCGCCAGCGCCAGGATGACAAGGAAAAAATCGAGCAGGAGCCCCATCGTCATTCGCCCGGCCGGTCGTCCCGGGCACGGTGCGCGATGAGCTGGGCGACGGTCGCGCCCGAAAACAAGGCCAACAGCCAGACGACCGCCAGCTTGAGAACGGCCGGCCCGCTCCACGTTTGCAAGGCAAGGCCGAGCACGACGAGCCCAAGACCGAGATTGTCGGCCTTCGTCAGCGCGTGCAGTCGTGTCAGCGTGTCCGGGAAGCGCAGCAGCCCGACGGTTCCGGCGAGGAAGAAAAAGGCTCCCGCCGTGACAGAGAGGACGGTGAGGATGTCACGCACGAGGCTCATCGTTTGTCGCTTGGCCCGCGACCGTTCTCATCGGCCAGCGCCTTCACGAAGGCTGCCGAAGCGAACGCAGCCAGCAGCGCCAGCGTCAGGGCGACGTCGATGGCGGCAGACATGCGAAGTGCCGTCCCCCACAGCAGAAGCGCCGCGATTCCGGCGGTGCCGAGAAGCTGGGCGGACATCATCCGATCCGCCCGGCCGGGTCCCCTGAGGAGGCGCAGCAATCCGGCCGCGGCGGTCGCCAGCACGAACAGGGCAGCCAGCAGCAAGAAGTCAGCCACTGCCGCTCTCTCCTCCACAGGCGAGCCGCCACTTTGCCTCCTCCCGCCGCATGTTGGCTTCGACCGGCTCGCCGACGTCCAGGCAATGGACGATGAGCACGCCGTCCGGTTCCGTGCCCGCCGGCAAGGTACCGGGCACCAGGCTCATCAACGTCGCGAAGAGGGAGCGTCCGGGGCCGCTTGCGATGCCGGGTCGATAACGGATGAACCCCGGGTCGATTCTCAGCCGGGGGCTGAGAGCCCGCGCGGCAACGTCTGCGCCGGCAAGTACCGAATCCCAGATCAGCCGCAGGGCGAAGTGCAGGAGCGGCACGATCCGGACCCGGTAATCGGCCGGCGGCAGCAGGGCAAGGCTCCCCCGCGCCGCGAGTGCCGCCACAGCGACGCCGACCGGCAAATCTGCCGGCTCGGCGCCGGCCACGATCAGCCAAAGCACGAGGAGCCCGATTCCTCGCCAGACGAGCGCCCTCGCCATTCCGGCTGTCGCTTTCATCCTCCGGCCATCATCGCCAGGAGGCGCCGCACGAGCGGCGCAGCATGCCCCCGCCGGCCCTTCCCGGCGATCGGAAGCTGACCTTGGGAGACCGAGCCCGGTCCGCGTTCCAGGACCTGATCCCAGTGCATCAGAGTTTGTTACCGGTGCTCGTGGCTCTCTGCATCCGCTGCCCGTCCCCTTGCTATGCCCTTTGTTCCAATTATCCCGAGAGTGGATTGAAACGCCAGGCACAGGCATGAGATTCGGAGTTCATCTCTCTTCGCGTACCGCCTGATACATACGTGGCGGGTAGATTGACGAGGGAACCATGGCAAAGATCGGGATCCTGGCCGCCGGTGTCGCGGCCGCGTTCGTGACCACCGCAGCGTTCGCGCAGGTCGCAACCACGCTCGAGCAGGCGGAGTTGGCCGGGCTCTCTCCGCAGGTGCATTCCGAGGTCGAGGCCCGGATGAAGCAGGGCGGCCAGACGGTCTATGAAATCCTGACCACCATCCTCCTGAACGATATCAAGCTGAAGCACCCGGCGAGCCAGATCGTGGCTCTCGACTTCAACCGTGGTGCCGCCGTGGTCCAGACTCCGAGCGGCGGCATAGAGACCTACAAGTTCAATACGACGACACTCCAGCCCGTGGATTAAGTGGCGTCCGGCGGCCTCAGGCGGGCCGCCGAACGGTGCCGGGTGCAGCCGGCAGCAAGGCAGGCGCATAGCGGCCGAAGGAGCAACGGCATGGCTGATCTTTTGGTCATCGAGTTCGATACGGAGGCAAAAGCCGAGGAAGTCCGGCAAAGGCTTCTGGCGCTTCAAAAGGAGTATCTGATCGAACTCGGAGATGCCGTCATCGCCGTGAAATGTGCCGAGGGTCAGATCAAGCTCAATCAGCTCTTCCAACCCGTCAAGGCCGGCGCGCTCTCCGGGGCGGTCTGGGGAACCTTGATCGGCCTGCTCTTTCTGATGCCTCTGGCCGGCGCTGCGGTCGGCGCTGCAACCGGCGCTCTCAGCGGCAGGCTCTCCGATGTCGGGATCAATGACGCTTTCATGAAGGAGGCCGCCGCCGCTCTGCAGTCCGGAAAGGCCGGCCTGTTCCTGCTGATCCGGAAAATGACCACCGACAAGATCCTGAATGAACTACGGGGTTCGGGCGGGATCGTGCTGCGCAGCTCCTTCGACGAAACGAAGGAGGAAGCCCTTCAGGCGGCACTCGCCGACGTCCAGGCCAGGCACGCTGCGACAAGTCCGGCGGCGACCTGACCGTACTTCGCTTCTTGGCGTGCGGCGCGGGTGCGGATAGGCTCGCAGGCGAGCGCTGCATAATCCAGGGAGCAAGTGTCCTGAGGCGGCCGCAATGATCGAGTTCCGTCCGCATTGGCCACTCCTGCTGCTGTTTGGGGCGGTGGTCGCGCTGGGCGGCTGCGGCCGCCAGCAGACCAAGGCCGAAGCGCCGCCGGCGCGCCCGGTTCGAACCGTGACGGTCAGCCAGCACGAGATCGCGGACACCGCGACCCTCACCGGTTATGTGGGAGCCGAGGATGAGGCCGCGCTCTCGTTCCGCATCGCGGGCCACATGTTGGAACGGATGGTTAACGTCGGCGACCATGTCGTGCCCGGTGAAGTGCTGGCGATCCTCGATCCGCAGAACGAGGTCAACGCGCTGCGGTCTGCCCAGGCTGCGCTGGCGGCCGCGGAAGCCGAGTTGCGGCAGACGACGGCCGCGTTCGAACGCCAGAAGACCCTTCTCGCGCAAGGGCACGCCACCCGCGCCCAGTACGACCTTGCCGAGAAGGCGATGCTCACCGCCCAGGCACGGGTGGAGGATGCGCAGGTCCAGGTGCATATCGCCGCCGACCGCGTCGGCTACACGATGCTGACCTCGGGGGCCGAAGGCACCGTGACCGCAACCGGAGCGGAGACGGGGGAAGTCGTCCAGGCCGGACAGATGATCGTCAGGGTCGCGCGTGTCGGCGGGCGCGATGCCGTTGTCGGCATACCGGCACAGCTGCTTCCGGCCGTGAAGTCCGAACCGAAGATCACCGCGAGCCTCGCCAACGATCCTTCGGTCGAGGCTTCTGCGGTCGTGCGTGAAATCGCGCCCCAGGCAGACCCGGTCACGCGCACGTTTCAGGTCAAGGCCAGTCTCGTCGACCCGCCGGAGGCCATGCGCCTTGGTTCCACCGTCAATGTCGAGATCCGCCTCGCGCCGCGCCCCGGAATCGAGATTCCCGCCTCTGCTTTGACCGACGCCAACAATCGGCCAGCGGTCTGGGTCGTCGATCCTGCGACCCTGACCGTCTCGCTCCGTGCCATAGAGATCAAGCAGTTCAGTCCGGAAAGCGTGATCGTCACGCACGGGCTGGCCACCGGCGACGTCGTGGTAACCGCCGGTGCACACGAATTGCACCCGAGCCAGCCGGTCCGCCTTCTCGGAGCTTCCTAGTGTGCCCGCTCTGACGCTCGGTACCGAGCAATGCGCATCCCCGGTCGGCACACTCGCTCTTTGTTTTCAGTGGCCTCTTGATCCCGTTGCAGGCGTTGCCGTGGGCAACGAACGACGCGGGCAGGACACGAGTACCAACTTTCGCTCATGCGTGACTCACTCCCATGACCTCGAAACACCTTGCCCTCTCCCTCTGGCGGGTCCCCATCGCGCAAGGCGCGATGGGAGCCCCGCGAGAGGGTCGCGCGCGGGCCCCAACGCACGAGTGCGTTGGGTGCCCGATGCGCGGGGTGAGGGTGGCCTGTATCACCCGAGCATGATTCCGGGTGCTAGCCCGGCGATCTCGTCTTCCGCATCGCCCCTCCATGCAGCAACCCTTCGGTGGCCCCCGACAGGGAGCGTGCGCTGATGGGTTTCAACCTCTCGGAATGGGCCCTCAAGCACCGCTCCTTCGTCGTCTATATGATGATCGCAGCAGTGCTGGCCGGAATCATGGCCTACGTCCGGCTCGGCCGGGACGAGGATCCGGCGTTCGTCATCAAGACCATGGTCGTGCAATGCGCATGGCCGGGCGCGACACTCGACGAGCAGTTGCTGCAGGTCACCGAGCGCCTCGAACGGACCCTCAAGGAAACACCGCACCTCGACTATCTGCGCAGCGAGACCACACCGGGCAACACCGTCATCTTCGTCAACCTCCAGCAGGCCACCCCGGCGAGCGCAGTCCCTGACACCTGGTACCACGTCCGCAAGAGCATCGCGGACATGCGGCAGACTCTGCCGCAGGGAGTCGTCGGCCCGCGCTTCAACGACGAGTTCGGCGATACGTTCGGCATCATCTACGGTTTCACGGCCGATGGCTTCACCTTCCGCGAATTGCAGGACCACGTCGAGGCGGTCCGAAACCAGTTGCTCCAGGTGCCGGACGTCTCCAAGGTCGAACTCATCGGCGAGCAGCCGGAGCGCTTCTTCGTCCAGTTTTCGATGCGGGAACTCGCGACCCTCGGCATCGACCGCTCGGCCCTGATCGCCGCCCTGCAGGCGCAGAACGTCGTCAGCCCGGCCGGCATCATCCAGACCGGGAACGAACGGCTCCTGCTCAGAATTTCCGGTGCATTCACATCGGAAAGAGACATCCTCGCCGTCAATTTCCCGGTCGGCGGCCGCCTCATCCGGCTACGCGACATCGCCACCGTCCATCGCAGCTTCGTCGATCCCCCGCAGCCGATGTTCCGCGTCAATGGCCGCCCGGCGATCGGACTCGCGATCGCGATGCGCGAAGGCGGCGACATCCTGACACTCGGCCGCAATGTGCGGCAGAAGATGCAGGCGATCGTCGCCGGGCTCCCGGTCGGGATCAATGCCGTCCTGGTCGCCGACCAGCCTCAGGTGGTGCAGCGCTCGATCAGCGAATTCACGGACTCGCTCTGGCAAGCAATCGTCATCATCATGGCGGTGAGCTTCGCAAGCCTCGGCGTCCGTGCCGGCACGGTCGTAGCGCTCGCGATTCCGCTGACCCTCGCCGTGACTTTCCCGATCATGCAGTTTTTCGGGATCGATCTGCAGCGGATTTCGCTCGGTGCGCTGATCATCGCCCTTTCGCTCCTGGTCGATGACGCGATGACCACTGTCGACGTGATGACCACGCGGCTTGCTGCCGGAGACGGCAAGGAGGCATCCGCGACCTTTGCCTACCGCTCCGTGGCGATCGCGATGCTGACCGGAAGCTTCGTCACCGCCGCCGGCTTCGTGCCGATCGGATTCGCGAGGAGTTCGGCCGGCGAATATACGTTTTCGATGTTCGCGGTGGTCGCGATCACGCTGATCATGTCGTGGTTCATCGCTGTCATTTTCACGCCTTTGATCGGCGTGTGGTTGATGAAGCCGAAGCCGGTGGGCAAGCCCGGCCGGATGATGATCGGCTTCCGCAGCTTGCTGGTCGGGGCGATGCGCTTGCGCTGGATGACGATCGCGGTGACGCTCGGCGTCTTCGTACTCGCGCTGCTGGCATCGCCGCTCGTGCCGCGACAGTTCTTTCCTCCCTCCGACCGGCCGGACCTGCTCGTCGATCTCAGGCTGCCTGCCAGTTCTTCCATCTATGCCAGCGAGCATGCGGCCGCCGAGCTCGATGCGATCCTCGCCAAAGACAAGGATGTCGCGCACTGGAGCACCTATGTCGGACGCGGCGCGATCCGGTTCTACCTGCCGCTCTTTGTCGAATTGCCGAACCCGGGCTTCAGCCAGGCCGTCCTCGTCGCCAGGAACGTGGCGGCGCGCCAGCGCCTCGAGGCGATGCTCGATCGGGTACTGCCCGAGCGGTTCCCGAACGCGATCACCCGCGTGGCCCCGCTCAATCTTGGTCCACCGGTCGGCTGGCCGGTGCAGTATCGCGTCAGCGGGCCTGAAATTTCGAAGGTCCGGGACATCGCGCGCCAGCTTGCGGCCGTGGTCGCCTCCAACCCCGATGCGCGCCGTGTCAACTATAACTGGATGGATCCTGCCCGGATGGTGCGGATCGAGATCAATCAGGATGAGGCGCGCCTCCTGGGTCTGAGCACCCAGGCCCTCGCCCAGGTCATGAACACCGTCGTCACCGGTTCCTCCGTCACCCAGGTCCGGGACGGCATTCACCTGGTCGATGTCGTGGTCCGCGCCGTCGACGAGCAGCGTCTTTCGATCGAGACGCTGCAGCACCTTCAGGTGCCATTGCCGGGTGGGCGGACCGTACCGCTCAGCCAGATCGCGACCTTCCGGTTCGGTCAGGAATTTCCACTGATCTGGACCCGCAACAGCGTGCCCACTCTCACGGTCCAGTCCGAGGTCGCCCCCGGCGTCCTGCCGGAAAGCGTCGTCGCTGCGCTGGCGCCGGCGGTCGAACGGCTGAATGCGACCCTCCCGTCCGGCTATCGCATCGCCGTCGGCGGTGTGGTCGAGGAGAGCCAGCTCTCGCAAGCCTCGGTTTATGCCGTTGTTCCGCTGATGCTCTTCCTGATGATCACCTTCCTGATGATCCAGTTGCAGAGCTTCAACCGCCTGTTCCTCGTGCTCAGCGTCGTTCCCCTCGGGATGATCGGCGTGATCGGCTCGCTGCTCCTCTTTCGTCAGCCGCTGGGATTTGTCGCGATCCTCGGCATCCTCTCTCTCTTCGGGATGATCGCGCGCAACGGCGTGATCCTGATCGAGCAGGTCGAGACCGAGCGGGCCGAGGGTGCCCACCCATGGGATGCCGTGATCGCCGCGGCAATGTCGCGCTTCCGACCGATCATGCTGACCGCCGTCTCGACCGTGCTCGGCTTGATTCCGATCGCCGTCACCATCTTCTGGGGGCCGATGGCGTTCGCGGTGATGGGCGGGCTGCTGGTTGCCACCGTGCTGACGCTGATTTTTCTGCCTGCTCTTTACGTTGCGTGGTTCGGGATCAAAGAACCCGGAGAGGCGCACTCGTCCGTGGCACCCGAGCGCGTGGGCGCAACTTCTTCCGGAAGCTGAAGCAGGGGCGTACGGCGACATCGGCCCGCGCCGATGCGCGCTGCATCGCGGAGGTCTCGCTTCTTTGCCGGCCCGCCAACGTTTGGGACATCGGGCATAGCGGCGGGATTCCACGCCGTTTCTCCTTCCCAACAAGAGCATTAGCATCACCATGTGGCAACGATCGTCACCAACGTCACCAACACACGCGCGCGTCGGGGAAACCGGACGAAGCGCGCGCAAGGAGGAAGAATGTCCGACCTCGAGGCGGTCATCTCGTATATCGATTCGCATCTCGAACCGGCCCTCGAGCGCCTGTTCGCACTCCTGCGCATCCGCTCGATCTCGACCGATCCGGAATTCGCTTCCGACTGCGTGGCCTCAGCTAACTGGCTGGTGAGCGATCTCAAGGGCATCGGGTTCGAAGCCAGCGCGCGCACCACGCCCGGCCATCCGATCGTCGTTGCGCATGACCACGGTGCAGCCGGGCCTTCGGCCCTCTTCTACGGGCATTATGATGTGCAGCCGGCCGATCCGCTCGAGCTCTGGGAGCGCGATCCCTTCGACCCCTGGATCGAGACCCGCGCCGACGGCTCACGGGCCATCCGCGCGCGCGGCGCCTCGGACGACAAGGGCCAGGTGATGACCTTCGTCGAGGCCTGCCGCGCGTGGAAGGCGGTGACAGGCAAGCTGCCGATCCCGGTTTCGATCCTGATCGAGGGGGAGGAGGAGTCGGGAGGCGTCAACCTGCCGCCGTTCCTGAAAAGCCACGCCAAGGAACTCACTGCCGATATCGGCCTGATCTGCGATACCAACATGTGGGATCCGGCGACGCCCGCCATCCAGACCATGCTGCGCGGGCTTTGTGGCGAGGAGATCGTGATCCACGCCGCCGAGCGCGATCTCCATTCCGGCTTCTATGGTTCCGCTGCCGCAAACCCGAACCACGTGCTGGCCCGCATCCTCGCCGCCCTGCATGACGAGAACGGGCGCGTCGCGATCCCCCACTTCTACGAAGGCGTGCCCGAACTGCCGGAAGTTCTTCGCACCCAGTGGGACAGCCTGCACTTCGATGCCGCGCAGTTTCTCGGCGCCGTCGGGCTCTCGGTTCCCGCTGGCGAACGCGGCCGTTCCGTGCTCGAGATGGTCTGGTCCCGCCCCACCGCGGAGATCAACGGCATGGGCGGGGGGTATCAGGGGGCCGGGTTCAAGACCGTCATCCCCGCCGTCGCTTCCGCCAAAATCTCCTTCCGCCTCGTCTTCGATCAGGACCCGCACGCCATCCGGTCCGCCTTCCGGGACTTCGTGAAGGCCCGCGTGCCCGCCGACTGCAAGGTTGAGTTCGCTGAATACGGCGCCAGCCGGGCGATTCGCTTTCCGATCGAAGCGCCTGCCTTCGGCAGGGCCCGCGACGCGCTGGCGGCCGAATGGGGGCGCCCTGCCGTCTTCATCGGCGGCGGCGGCTCCATCCCGGTCACTCACGAACTCAAACAGGCGCTCGGCATGGATGTCGTGCTGGCCGGCTTTGCACTCGATGACGACCGTATCCACAGCCCCAACGAGAAATATGAACTCGAGAGCTTCCATCGCGGCACTCGTTCCTGGGCCCGCATCCTTAACGAACTGGCACACTGAAACGGCGCCCCCGGGCGCCGCAACTGACACGCTCTCAGGGGAGAAGCAACGCGATGGGCAAGGCTGGCGAACCCCCGGCGAAACGCGGATCGCAAGGCAGCGAGCCAGCCAGCTTCACCGAGCGTATGCTCGATGCAGTCGAGCGGTTCGGCAACAAGGTGCCGCATCCGGTGATGATCTTCGTCATCCTGACCGGTTGCGTCATCGTGCTCTCGCACATCCTCTGGCCCGCGATCGCCCGAGGCGGAATCGTCGGAGGGCGTGAATCGCGGGCTCAAACAATGTCCTAGACCCTTGTCGGGCGGCCCAGTCAGATCGACAAGGGTCTAGCTGTTCGGCGCCAGCGTGCGTTACGGGGTCATCAATCCGCAAACCGACAAGGTGGAGCACGCAACCGCCGCGGCGCGCAGCCTGCTCACCGTCGAAGGCATCCGGTTCATGTACACCGGGTTCGTCCCCAACCTGATGGGCTTCACCGCGCTCGGCGTCATCATCGTCGCCATGGTCGGCGTCGGAGTGGCCGAAGGCGCGGGCCTGGTGGACGCGCTGATCCGCAAGCTCGTCGCCGTCTCCCCCCGTTGGGCCCTCTGCTACATCCTCGTCCTGGTCGGCTGGCGGAACTGTTCCGTTCAAAGCCGATCGCACCAGCGATTGCGGGGTTGCCGAACAGCCGCGCCGCGCCCGAGCCGCCCAGCTACCTACCGGGTGCCACGAATTCGAGGGTCGCAACGGGCTTGAAGAACAGGTCCCGGCGGTCGACTCCGGCGTTCGGATAGAACCAGCGCCGCCGGTCCTTGACCTGTTTCGGGCGTCGCAAACGCGAAGAACGTGCCGGCAGTCCTCAAAAAACGTGAAGGAGATCCCCGAACCTGCGGGTTTCAGCAGCCGCTGGCCGCTGTGGCGGCACAATCGGCGGCAAGCCCGCGAACGTCGCGCGACGCACGTCGCTCGGGCTCGCATCGAATTCGCGGCGAAAGGCGCGGCTGAAGCTCGACGCATCCTCGAAGCAGAGATCTTCGGCAATCGCGAAGATCGGCGTCGTGATTTTCGGGTCGCTCAGGTTCCGGTAAGCTTCAACCAACCGCTGCCGCTGGATGTAACGGGCGACCCCCCCGGCCTCCCCGAGCAATCGGTACAGTTGCGAGCGTGAAACTCCCACCAACCGGCCCAGCGTATCCGGGCCAAGCCGCGGCGACCGCAGGTGCCTGCGTACCGTCTGCCGCAACCGTTCCATCCGGCCGACATCGATCTGGCCGCACGCTTCCCGAAGCCGCTCCGGCGAAGGCGTGACACACGCCGCGACCAGGCTGCCCACTGCACCGACGAGCCGCGGAACCTCCGTCCGTGTGAGGTTCGGAACCTCGCGCTCGAGCGCGAGCATGAAGTCGCCGAGAATTCTTCCGATGGGCGAATCGAAAACCGAGCCGATCGCCGGATCCAGGACGCCGGCAATATCCCTGAAAACATCCCGCGGCAGGAAGATCTGGATCCTCTCGACCGCTGTCCGCACACTCTCCGTTTCCTCTGCCATCGACCAGAGATAGGGCCGGCTGGCCGGCACCCGGGTCACCCCGTTCCTGGTCCTGATGATGCTGGCGCCGTGCTTGCAATAGCTGAGAACCCAATGGTCCACGGGATTGTGCCGCAGGTGGGCCCTGCCACGCGCCACCCGTACAGCCGGCCCGGAAACCCTGCTCATCGTCAGGCCCCCGAGCTGCCAGACTTCATTGATCGCGGGAAAGCCTTGGCCATCCGCACTCGAAGAAACGACATCGAAGACCGGCCGGAACCACTCGCGCCAGGCTTCCTCCTGGTCACGCTTCTCGAGCGCAGCCGTGGAAAACCGATGTGATGGCGCTTTCTCCGCCGTCTCCGCGCCTCCCACTCCATGGTCCGGGATGAAAGGCAACTCGGCCCCATTGGCATCTCCGGGCCTCTCGAACCCCTCGCGAAGGAACGCAGTCATGGCGGCGACTCTCCCTCTCCCGCTGCTTGCCGGAGCAACTGCTCGTCGTGGGACTCCTCGGCAATCACCCGCGCTTCAACTGTTCCCTTACCGGTTCACTGACCTCCACGCCCCGACTGGTCATGGCGCTTTTGTCACGCCTATGCAAGTTTGCTCCCCCGAAGCACATCCGGTGCCCGGCTGCCCGGCGCGCGAAAAACCGAGCCCTTCAGTTCGCGGAGCGGCCTGACCGCACATTGCCCCCAAGACTTGCAACATTCGCCCGGAAGCTTGGCACAACGTTTGCATTAAAGAGTACGCTGGCAGACTCAGTACGCTGGCAGACCCAGCTACGCACTCCATTTGGTGAGCGCGCACGCCTCTGCAACGGAACCCTGCGAGGTCGAGGCGAACCGGAGCTGTTTTGGAACGTTTCGCACAGAATCAGGACTTGGAGCCGCGGCCCCCGCCGTGAAACCTTGTTACGCTAACGGTGTTTCCCGTCCCTTGTCCAGCGTGGTCGTGCTTGCCGGAATCCGCCGAACCGGCCCCTGCCCATGTCCGTACGGGCTGGCTAGCTGCGGGGAGGGGTGAAAAAGACGGGGAGGGCCCATGTACGCCGAGGTCGAAACGGACCCGAAAGACGATCCGTCCTTTGTCTCTACTGGGCATTTGCCCGCGGCCGGCCTGGAGGGGTCGCTGGTAGCCGAGGTACACGAGCGCTTCAGAACCCTCGACGAAGGGAGCGTTGCCGATTACATTCCTGTCCTCGCCCGGACCCCACGCCATCTCTTCGGCTTGTCCGTGGTCGGCGTCAACGGAGCTACTCATTGCGCGGGCGATAGAGTCCGCCTTGCTCCTCGATCTTCTCGTCGGTGGCGAGAAGCCCGTCGTCGTCACCGGGGCGATGCGTGGCGCCGATGCTCCTGGTGCCGACGGTCCGGCCAACCTCCTCGCCGCGGCGATTGTTGCGTCATCGGAAGAGGCGCGCGGCCTCGGCACTCTCGTCGTCCTCAATTACGACATCCACGCCGCGCGCTTCGTGCAGAAATCGCACACTGTCCTTCCCTCGGCGTTTTCCTCGCCGCTGATCGGACCGTTGGGTGTGGTCGCCGAGCGACGGCCCCGCTTTTACGCGCGCGTGGCCAGGGGCCCGCATCTCGGCACCGCGGAAGGTCCGCCGGCACCTGTTGCTCTCGCGAAATGGCCGATGGGCGAGGACGGGCGGCTTCTTCCCGCCCTGCCGGGCCTCGGCTATGCCGGCGCCGTCATCGAAGCCATGGGCGCCGGCCATGTGCCTGCGGGCGCGGCGCCCATCCTGGGGGACCTCGTCGCCCGGATCCCCGTCGTCCTGGCAACACGCGCGATGATCGGCCCCGTTTTCACCCGCACCTACGGTTATCCCGGCTCCGAAATCGACCTCATCGCCCGCAACCTCGTGCCGGCGGGCTGTCTGTCCGGACTCAAGTCCCGCCTCCTGCTCGGTCTCACGCTGCGCGAGAAATCGACGGCGGCAAGAATTCACGAAATATTCGCCGCCTACCAATAGGAATTGCCGACGCGGCGCGCACAGATTCCCGTCGTTGCCCGATGCGATTCGTTGGCGAGGCGGTTGTGCTCGACGTACCGGAACCGGCTTGATAGGTTTGCGCCGCAGCAAAAGCGACGAGCATCGGGAACTCTCCATGGGCATCATCCTTCCACTGATCGGACTGTCGCCAGGGCCCGCGGGGTGTGGCTGCCGGAGCCCGGAAGACACCCGCGTCGGGCAGGACGCTTGCTGCTCGCGCCAATGCCCGACCGCGTGACACCCGTGCCAGCCCGGGCGCGGAAGCACTCTGCCCGCAACGCCGGCGAGCGCGAACCGGTCATCGTCGATCTGGCGCTGCAAGGGGGCGGCGCGCACGGCGCCTTCACCTGGGGCGTGATGGACCGCCTGCTCGAAGAAAGCTGGATCGGCATCGATGGAATCTCCGGAACTTCGGCCGGTGCGATGAACGCCGCGGTTCTCGCCGACGGCTACGCCGAAGGCGGCCCCGAGTGCGCCCGGGCCCGGCTCGAGTCATTCTGGCGCCGCGTCGCCGAGGCGGCGACCCTCAGTCCTCTCCGCCGCGGCCCGCTCGATATCATGCTCGGGCGATGGACGCTCGATTCCTCGCCGGTATTCATCGGAATGGATATCCTGACCCGGCTCTTCTCGCCCTACGAGCTCAATCCTTTCGGCTATAATCCGCTCGCCGAGATCCTCGCCGAGACCATCGACTTCAAGCGGCTGTCCGCCGCCCCCATCCGCCTCTTCATCACCGCAACCAATGTTCGCACCGGGCGTGCCCGCGTCTTCCGCAATCCCGCGCTGTCACCCGAGGTCCTGCTGGCATCCGCGTGCTTGCCCACGATCTTTCAGGCGATCGAGATCGAAGGGGAACCGTACTGGGACGGCGGCTATGCCGGTAACCCGACCATGACGCCCTTGGTGCGAGAGTGTGACTCCGACGATACGATCCTGATACCGATCAATCCCGTCGAGCGCCCGGGCACCCCGCGCTCGGCCGGAGAAATCCTCAACCGGCTGAACGAGGTCTCGTTCAACTCCGCGCTCCTGAAAGAACTCCGGATGATCGCGCTGCTGCGCCAGATCGCCGATCCCGGCCATACCGAGGGCGCACGCTGGGCGAGGATGCGCATCCACATGATCAGCAGCGAGATCATGGTCAGCCTCGGACATTCCTCCAAGTTGAACGCTGAATGGCCATTCCTTCTCATGCTGCGCGACGAGGGCAGGCGCGCCGCGGACGCATTTCTCGCCACGCATGGCGATGCACTGGGCAAGCGCTCCACGCTGCCGATCGAATACCTGCTGGCCGAGGTCTGACCGCATGGGCCTCCTTGGAATTCTGCTCGGTCTTCTCTTCCTGATCGGTCTCGTATTTCGCGGCTGGTCGATCCTCCTCCTCGCACCGGCCGCGGCGATCATCGCCGCGGCGGCCAACCACGCGCCGCTGCTCGCTCACTGGACCCAGACCTTCATGACGGGTGCGGGACATTTCGTCGCGCAGTTCTTTCCGCTCTTTATGCTCGGCGCCATTTTCGGCAAGCTCATGGACGACAGCGGTGCGGTGCGTGCCGTGGCCGGCTTCCTGAGCGAGCGCCTCGGCGCCCGCCGCGCCATCCTCGCCGTCGTCATCATCAGCGCGCTCGTCACCTATGGCGGCGTCAGCCTGATGGTCGCCTTCTTCGTGATCGCGCCGATGGCGCAGCAGCTGTTCCGAGAGGCAAACATTCCGCGCCGCCTGATGCCGGCGGCAATCGGGCTGGGCAGTTTCACCTTCACGATGTCCGCGTTGCCGGGCTCGCCGGCGCTGCAGAATGCCATTCCCATACCGTTTTTCGGCACCACTCCGTTCGCTTCTCCGGGCCTTGGCATCATCGCTTCTGCCATCATGGCGGGCTTCGGCCTCTGGTGGCTTGCCCGCGCCGAGGCAGCAGCCCGCAGCGCCGGAGAAGGCTATCACGCCGATGGTCCGGCCGTGGCCGGATCGGCACTCGCCGATCCCGTCGTGCGCGAACGGGCCACCGCAACCGGCGAGTTCGACCCGGCGGAACTCGAGCAGGGAGAGAGAGCAGGCAGAGAGATACCGTTTGCCCTCGCCGCATTGCCGCTCGGGGTCGTCCTCGTGGTCAATCTGCTGATGAGCCTCGTCGTCCTGCCGCGCATGGATGTGGGCTTCCTGGCCGAGCCGCAGTGGGGCGGCACCTCTCTCGCCGCGGTCGGCGGAATCTGGGCGGTGCTGGTCGCGCTCCTCGCCGGCATCATCGCAGTGATTGCACTCAACTTCACGCGGCTCCACAATCTGCGTGCGAGCATGGATGCCGGCGCGAATGCCTCCGTTCTTCCGCTCATCGGCATCGCGAGCCTGGTCGGCTTCGGCAGCGTCGTCGCCGCGCTGCCGGCGTTCAGGGCCGTGACCGACTGGGTGCTCGGCCTCGGCGGCGGTCCTCTCGTCTCGCTTGCCGTCTCGGTCAATCTTCTTGCGGCGCTCACCGGTTCGGCTTCCGGTGGCATGACGATCGCGCTCGACGCGCTCGGCTCAACCTATCTGCACCTCGCCTCCCTGCACGGAATCAGTCCCGGCCTCCTGCATCGCGTTGCGGTCATGGCCTCCGGGACGCTGGACGCGCTTCCGCACAATGGTGCAGTCGTTGCCCTGCTCAGCGTCTGCGGCACCACGCACCGCCAATCCTATGGAACGATGGCGATGACCGTGATCCTCGGCCCCGTCCTCGCCCTGCTCGCCGTGGTCGTTCTCGGCTCGCTCGTCGGATCCTTCTGAGCGGCGAGGTCACTCCCTGGTCCCGCCACCCTTGGAGAGGTAAAGGGTGAGCACGGCAATCACGAGGGCGATCGCCGCTCCGAACGCGAGCAGAGCGTAACCACCGTTCCACGCCATCGCCTCGCGCAGAAACAGGACGGCAAGCACCGCGATGACGACACTCACGAGGTTGGTCTTGAGATCGTCGAGATCGTGGAACTCGAGCCAGCGCGGCAGAGGCAGCGTCGCGTCGACGAAAAGTGTGTACAGCCCGAGACTGATGATATAAGCCGCTATCGCGATCAGGAACACATCGACGGACTCGATCAGTCCGACCGCGAACACCTTGGCTGCCTTCGGTGACGCCGAGTAATTCCAGACCGCGTAGGCCACCCCGACCACGACGACGATCGCTTCATAGACGAGAAGCGCGACCGAAGCGACGAAAGTGCCGAAAACGGCAATCACGACAATATAGCGGCTCGCAGCGAGTATCCGGCGCAGCATCGACTCCTGTTCCCGACTTCCTCCGCTGCGAACGTATATCAGAGATTGGCGGGTGTTGTACGAGCGGTGCGTTTTCCCGGGAATAGATCGAACGTGCCTGGAGCGTGACACGATGGTGAACCTCTACGGTCACGAACTGTCGCGCCGGGACCTCGCCATGCGCTCTGGCGCGCTGTCGCAATTTGCGGGTGTCCGGCTGGCCCGCGATCGCCCGAGGCGGAATCGTCGGAGGGCGTGAATCGCGGGCTCGAATAAAGCGCGAGACCCGTGTCGGGCTGCACAGTCAGCCCGGCACGGGTCTGCCCAGGCGGTTAAATCAGCGAAGCCGGTGAGGCAGCCGGGAGGCGTTCAGGTTGCACGGGTCCCGGCTTCGATGAATGCTGCAACCCGCTGCAGCGCTTCACGCGCCTTCGCCACCTGCGGATAGAACAAGGTGAAGGCGTGGATCATGTCCGGCCAGATCTCGAGCGTGATGCGCACGCCGGCCGCGCCTGCAACGCCTGCCAGGCGCACGGAATCGTCGAGCAGCGTCTCGTCCGAGCCCACCTGGATCAGGAGCGGCGGCAGGCCACCGAGATCGGCCTCGAGCGGCGAGGCCAGGGGATTGTCCGCCTCGGCGCCGTGCAGATAGGCGGCCGCGAGTTCGTCGAGATAAGGCTTCTGGATCAGCGGATCGACGGGGGCTTTGGTTTGCATGGTGGCGCCGCTCTGGCTGAGATCGGCCCAGGGCGAGCTGAGCCAGGCGCAGGCGGGCAATGGCACGCCTCTTTCGCGGAGCGATACCATGGCGGCGAGTGCCAGCCCTCCGCCGGCACTTTCGCCGCCAAGCGCGATATCGTGCGGCATGATCCCCTGGCTGAGCAGGAAGCGATATCCCGCCAGGGCATCGTCCAGCGCGGCGGAAAACGGGTGCTCGGGGGCGAGGCGGTAATCGAGCGCAAGAGTGCGCATGCGCGCGATCCGTCCGGCCTCCGCCACCAGGTGGCGGTGGCTGCGCAAAGAGCCGGAAATGTAGCCGCCGCCATGCAGGAACAGCAGCACCCGGGAAGGATCGGCTCCTTCCGCCTCTGTCCATTCGGCGGGCACGCCGTTGGCGCTGACAGGCTCGACGGTTACACCCGCGGGCATTTCGTACCGGGTACCGAACGCGTCCATGCGGGCCCGGCGTTCGGGATAGCCGGGGGGACGCGGACTTGCCGCGAGCGCTGCGCGAATGGCGTCGATTTCAGGGTTTGACGTGAGAGATCTCCCCTTGGGTAGTCCGCGGCGTGCGGAAACGGCCTGCCGCGCTGTAGCACGGTGCCACCGGCTCGTCATGCCGTGCCCGGCGGTTCAGCCCCTCACGCTTCGGATCTGGACAGAGGGCTGATTCGGCGGCCGGCGCCCATGGCTTCACTGCGTCGGCGGCTTGATCATTCCGATCTGCAGCATCAGCCCCAGCGTGCCACCCTTGATCGGACGCAGCAGCCCGAGGCAGACGATCAGCATCAGCGGCAATAGAATCGCTGCTTCCGTCAATATGGAGAGGTTCATCGTACTCTCCATCACGACCAGCAAGGTGACGACGATCGCGCCGGCGATCAGGATGGTGAAGACGGGCGGACCATCGTCGGCCCGCACCTCGCCGAGCGGCGCACCGCAGACCGTGCAGACCTCTGCCACACGGAGGTAGCCTGTGAAAAGACGCGTCTTGCCGCAGGCGGGGCACAGTCCCACCGCGCCGCGGCCGATCGCGATGAAGAGCGGCGGGGTCGGGAAGGGCGCCGGCGTTGATCCAGTTGTCGTGCCGGCGGGGCCCGAGTCAGGTTTCGCGGTATTCATTGCGGTATCGTCGTTCGTGGGGTCCGGATTCGTATTCGTTTTCTCCTCCTCAGGGTAGCCCGAACTCCCGGGCGGGGCGGGTGAACCTGTCCGGCAGGGCGTGGCACGGCCGGCGTTGGCGAGCGCGCACGTCGTCGGCTCCGCCAAGGTGCGCCAGCCGGCAAACCTTTACCGGGTCGACCACTCGGACCAGGCCGGGCTCGCACAGAATCCCGACGCTCCGGAACGGCTGCACCGGGCAGCGTATCCGCCCATGGGATGGAGGGTTTCCCGGCCCTTCACTTGTTCTTTGCCCCGGACGAGCCTGCTACATGGGCAGCCATATCTCTCTTCCCAGGCAGATGGGCCATGAAGACAACCATAGAAATTTCCGATCCGCTCCTTGCCGAGGCTCGCGCGCTTGCAGCGCGCGAAGGGGTCACGCTGCGGACGCTGGTCGAACGCGGGCTTCGCCGCGTGGTCGGGGAGACGAAGCCAGGAGCCCCGTTCAAGCTCCGGCGGGCGAGCTTCAAGGGCAAGGGACTCGCCGCCGATCTCGAAGGGGCGCCGTGGGACAAACTGCGTGATCTCGCTTATGAGGGCCGTGGCGCTTGATCGCGGTCGATACGAACATCCTCGTTTATGCGCATCGCGAGGATTCTTCCTTCTATCAGGCCGCTTCAAGGCGGTTGGCCGAGCTCGCCGAGGGGGCGGAAAGCTGGGCAATTCCGTGGCCGTGCGTGCACGAGTTCCTGGCCATCGTCACGCATCCCCGCATCTATGTGCCACCTACGCCGTTGCAGCGGGCGCTTGCGCAGGTGGATGCCTGGCTCGAATCGCCGACACTCGTGCTTCTGGCCGTGTCGGCAACCCATTGGCCGATCTTGCGAGGGCTGCTCGGCAGCGCGCGGGTGGCTGGGGCTCAGGTGCATGACGCGCGGATCGTGGCGCTGTGCCGCCAACACGGGGTGCGCACGCCGTGGTCGGCTGATCGCGACTTCAATCGCTTCGGCGGTCTTGCTGTCGTGAACCCGCTGGTCGGAAGGACGTCGGCCTGACCCAGGGGCGCGGCCGAACGGCGCCGTGGCGCCGCTCTCGCTCACCGCCCGGGCGATCGTCGAGGGTCGCGCGTGGCTGCCGCTGCAGCTTCGGTTTGCCTGCACCTACACGAGTGGCGGGGCCGATTACGCCCTCCAAGCCGGCAGCGGCGCCCGGCAGGCTCCGTCGTGCTCCGGCAGGACCGTCGGAAGTGAGCGCCTCGATATCGCCAGGCGGCGCATCGGATGCCGAATCGCGAAGCCTTCAACTTGCCTTGGCACCTTTCAGAAACGTCTCGCGCGCACTCCGATTCTGCAAGGAGCATGTGAAAGGCTCGAAGCCGCAATAGGTCTTGCCCCACCAAGATTTGCGGAAACGGCCGTTTGTGGAAGGCGCTGGCGCAGAATCCGCTTTATGGTAAGTGGAGTCGCTGCTGTCCGAAGCCATTCTGTCCTAGGGGTGGCTTTCAGAGTCCCTCCCCTGCATACCTCGACTGATACTCAATCTTTGCGTCAGCGAGGTCACCGATCCAGTTATCGAGCCCCTCAAGGTAATCGGCCAGCTTTTCCATCCCAACCGCAAAATCCCGAATATTGATGTGTCTCAAGTTTGGTAGAGAAGGGAGTCGCGCTTTGCGACCTTTCGCTTTGGTTGTCGAATAGCGAAATCGCTGCCCGTCAGGATCGTGCTTGTGAAGCTGGAGGATGTAAGAATCTATCCCCTCAAGATCATCAAGCGGGAGCGCGGGAGAACCACCCAATTCGCAAGTCGGGTTCAGCAAGGGCCTTGCCAGTGCCCATAGCTTGGCGAGGTCATGGCGACCCAGTGTGTCGACGTCCCTCTCAGTCAGCGTATAATCGACAACAAAGCAGGCAACACTGATGATGGATTTCAGCGCGAGCTCGATGTGATGACGATACAGATAGACGATTGGGTAAATGAGGAAATCCTGACTTCGCCCTGAATCGCAAACAAGCTCCGCCAAATGGAGGGCGGCCCGGCGATAACCATCTTGATAAGCTATCGAGTCGTCAATGCCATTGACGCAAGCGTTAGCCTGCCAGTCCGCACCAGAACCAAACAGAACGTCAGATTTCCGTGGCGGCGGAGAGCTGCCAATCGCCGATTGCTCATCGTCGCTCATCTAGGTTGACACCTCCTTAAACGGATTTCTGTCAAGCTTTGCAGCGCGAATCTTGGCCCGCAGCATTGCCACTAAATCGCCCTCACGATTGAGCAAATCCACGATCTCTCGCACGGTGCAAAGCACCAGCACGCGGTGTTGCAAAAAGTCCCTGCACGCTTCGAGAGTAGCCGAGGTATAGTCGGAACTTGATATGAATATGCCGCCGACCCCATTGCGTAGCATCAGCCGACTGATGTGCTGTGCAACCTCGCCGGGGCCTAGCGGCGCCTCCCACCACTTCATCTCAACGAGATACATTTGGTTGTCAATCTCAACCACGCCATCAATCTGTTCGACGATACCCACATCGTCGCCGCCTTTGCGTGTGAAGTTTTCCGCGATCAGCACGTCATAGGCGCGGAAAAGGCCGTTCAAGGCGCCTTCAAGCGCTTTGCCGCGCCGTTGCGGGTTAGTCTCACCAAAGAGAGCAAATAACTGCGTCTTTGCTCCCTCGATCTTCTCGCGGCGCGCCTTCGCCATCGCGATACGCTGCTCATGCTCGGCTCGGCGGGCATTTGCCTCATGCGCGCGCTCCTGACTCATGCGTGTGAAGCTGTCTTTTACGTTGATGATGCGTCTTACCTCGCTCACGAGGCCCTTGGCTTTCATCACGTCGGAGTCGTAGCAGCGCGTGTAGTCCTCAAACTCGACAACCCGCTTTAGTAGCTCCCGGCGCGGGGCAAGCAAATTGTCACCGCCTTCGTTCATCCGGGTAAGGGTGGCACGTGCGATTTCGTATTTACCGATGCCCGCCCGGTCTTTGTTGACGCGTTCTTCGAGGTCAGTGATTAAGCTCGCGGGGACCCCGGCACCCCGGAAAAATAGCACCACGTCCCGCTTTGATTTGCAGAGGACGGGGACAGTTTCCACCAACAGATTGAAGAGGTCGGGTGGATATTGAAAGGCAGCATCAGTCACGGGACGAGCCTCGAATCGTGCTGTGGCTGACGTTGTAGCCCCGCGTGATCTCCGGCACGGCTTCGCCGGAATCGCGGCGGCGCAGCGCCTCCCTGACCTGGTGCGGGGTGAGCTTCGGCTTGCAGTGTTGCACTGATCCCGGTCGCGAGTGCAGCATACCCGTCCAATCGGACCTGTCTGATAAGCTGAAGTTGGTCGGTCTTCGGCAACTCTCCAAAGGTGGCAAACTCACGCGGATCAAGTGGCACGTGCGCCACCCAAAACCATAGCGCGGCCGATACAGCCGCCGCCACGATCGCCAGCACATTGACAATTCTTCTGAGCATAGTCGAAGCCTCGAAACCGTGTCGTGACTACCAGCGGCACGCGCCAGCATCTACCGCGGGCCCGCAACGCGGCGAGAATTGGGAATTGCGAGGCTCGGTATCTTTGCAGGATACAAGGCCGGTGCACGATTTTTACGGTATAGCTGATCGAGCGCCGGCCGATCAAGCAAAGACCGCCCGGCTGCCCGGCATCCTTTGCGCTGGCGCCGTGGCCACGCGCGCGGGCAGTCTCCCGCAAGCCGGCCGATCCGGGCCGGTTGGCACGGAGATGAAGCCATGACGGAACGTGAGATACTGATCCGCCGCGTTGCTGACCTCTTCCATACAGACGGCAATGGCCTGCCGTGGCTTATCGGCACCGTGTTGCAGCACGGCAAATATCGCTGCCTGAGTGAACTGCCGATTGAGCACATGAAGGCGATCCTGGCCGCAACATAGGGGCCCTGTGATCGAGCCTACCGCCGGCCCGGCCAAAGTCGGGCCGGTTTTACTTTATCGAGGCCGCGTCAAGCCGCCCTTTCAAGGCCGCTATTTCTTCCTGAAGGGCGCGCAAATCTGTCCGGCTTCGTTCGGTGAGAGCTTGCTCCTGTAGAACCCGGGTTTCCATTCATGCTGCTCGGCTTCGGTGTAATCAATCTGAATTTCGACAATTTGCGGGTCGCGATACGCAGCCAGAGGATCGTTGGTATTGCCGAAATTCGGAGTCTTGACGAGATCACGGTGAAAATCGGATTGCGTTAGGCCGAGCTTCTGGCAGCAGTCACTTAATGCCATCTCGCACCATGGTTCGGGCGTTGTCGACCCTGAGCTTTCCTTCACTATCCAGACTTTTGCCACGGCCTTCTCCTTGGCGCTAGATGATAACGTGAGCCATCGGATCGAGGGATGGCACGGCTAGTTGTCTTTGCAGAACGGAGAGTTGGCATAATGCTGGAGGGCGATCCGCTCGGCCAGCATTCGCCCATCTTCGTATTTCGACACGTCATTTTCCATTCCCGGGGCGCTTATGTTTAGTGTTTGCAATATCGATAGCAGCCAAACCTCCTTCTCGATCCACCAGTTTTTCGGGAACAAATCATCTTGTAACTCTGCAATCTGCTGAGTGCAGAGTGTCTCGGCCGAATTGTCGGCACTCACCGGCCTATTATCGAAATGGTCTAAGGCGATCAGAACAGCCACCACGACAATCAGCCACGACAGGGAGGTGAAATTGTTAGAGGCCATAATATGCGCCTTGTGCCCGGCCCGGACACAACCGGAAGGGTAGTGCTTCCGCTGGCCGAGCGCAAAAGGGTCTCGGGCTGGACCTATGCCAAGGCTCTTGCAATTGCTGCACCGGGCGATTGACCGGCGGTTCAGCCAAGTCGGCCTATCGAGGGGCACCGGGAGCGGTGCCCCTTCTCTTTGCGGACAGCGCCCCGCGGACGGCGGCCGATACCTCGGGGTATCAGCGGGGGTATCAGTCTGCTACCGGCTCGAAAAATCACCTGATATTACCTTGCATTTTGCCGCCAACTTGGCGGGCATGTCCCCGGCGGGATTCGAACCCACGGCCCCAGGATTAGGAATCCTGTGCTCTATCCGGCTGAGCTACGGGGACGTTCGGCCGTTATAGCCGGGGAGAAGCCGGCCGTCAGCCGGGCTGGCCGAAAGCGGCTCGCTCGGGCAGAGTGGGCGGGTCGAGGGAGAAACGGCCATGGCGGGAAAAGTCATCGTCTGCTGCGCGATCACGGGCGCCATCCATACGCCGAGCATGTCGGACGCGCTGCCGGTGACACCTGAAGAAATCGCCCGCTCTGCCATCGAAGCGGCCGAAGCGGGTGCCGCCATCATCCATCTGCACGCCCGCAACCCGGAAACCGGCGAACCGACCCCGGACCCAGACGTGTTCATGCGCTTCCTGCCGGTGATCAAGCAAGCGACCGATGCCGTGGTGAACATCACCACCGGCGGCGGCCTCAACATGACGGTGGACGACCGGCTCGCCGCACCGATGCGCGCCAGGCCGGAAATGTGCAGCCTCAACATGGGCAGCATGAACTTCAACATTTCCCGCGCCGGGGATCGCGTGAAACACTGGAAGCACGCCTGGGAAAAACCCTATCTCGACCGCACCGACGATCACATCTTCCGCAACACCTTCCGCGACATCGCCCGCATCGTCGAGGTCATGGGCAAGGGCCACGGCACACGCTTCGAATTCGAATGCTACGACGTCGGCCATCTCTACAACCTGGCCTATTGCCTGGAGCGCGGGATCGTCGAACCGCCGCTGTTCGTGCAGACGATCTTCGGCATCCTCGGCGGTATCGGCGCCGAGCCGCGCAACCTGCTCTTCATGAAGGAGACCGCCGACAGGCTGTTCGGCGACGCCTATGTCTGGTCGGTGCTGGCGGCCGGACGCCACCAGATGGCCTTCACCACGATGGCCGGCATCCTCGGCGGCAACGTGCGCGTCGGGCTGGAGGACAGCCTCTATATCGGGCGCGGCAAGTTTGCCCGCTCGAACGCCGAGCAGGTGAGCAAAATCCGCCGCATCCTGGAGGAACTCAGCCTCGAGATCGCAAGCCCGGCCGAAGCACGGGAGAGGCTGAAACTGAAAGGCGCCGACCGCGTGGGGTTCTGACCGCTGGCCTGCCCCTCATCCGGCGCGCTGGTGCGCGCCACCCTCTGACGGGTCCCATCGCGCAAGGCGCGATGGGACCCGTCAGAGGGAATCTAATGGACGAGGGCGGGTTCCAGCCCGTGCTGGCGGATCGCCGCGATCGCGACTTTCTCCTCTGCCGCGACGCCCATCGGCGAGCCATCCGCGGCATGGATCGCAAACGCCTTCGCCCCGTTGATCACCACCGGCTTGACGTAGGCAAGCTGCGTCACGCCCAGCGCGGCCAACTGCCCCTCGGTAAGATGGCGGATATCGACGCTGACCGGGGCCGCACCGTTCTCTTCTCTCGTCTCTCTGCTGCTGCTCGTGTCCATCGTTCTTTCTCCTCAGCCGCGGTCCGGCGCCCCTTCGAGCACGCCAGGCTGCGCATCTTCGATCTTCCGCCCGATTCGAATTGTCCGCACCCGCGCCTCGGCTTCCGGCCGCACCAGGTCGATATGCAGGAGTCCGTTGTCGAGCCAGGCGCTCTTCACCGTGATCCCTTCCGCAAGCACGAAGGCGCGCTGGAACTGCCGCGCGGCGATGCCGCGATGCAGGAAAACCCGGCCGGCCGCCTCTTCCGACTGGCGGCCGCGGATGACGAGCTGATTTTCCTCTTCCGTGATCTGCAGCTCTTCCATGCTGAAGCCGGCCACAGCGAGCGTGATCCTGAGCGCGTTCGAACCGGTCTGCTCGATATTGTAGGGCGGATAGCCATCGCTCGCGGTTTTCGAGGCACGCTCGAGCATCTGCTCGAGGTGATCGAATCCGAGGAATAAAGGCGAGCCGAACAGCCGGGTGGTCATCTCTTCCGGGCCCCCTCCTGTGAGCGAAGCATCCGCCGGGGCCCATCCTGGCACCCCGTCGAGCGAAATGTTGGCAGCCCCGGGCGGGCTTGCAAGGGCCGCCGATTGATTGGGCAGAGGGGCACCGCTACATGCGCCGCATGAGCGGAGCAAACGGGAAAATCATGCCGATCGTCCTGGCTCCGGCGCGCATCCTGAAGACGAAGGCGCGGCGGGTGGGGCCGGAGGATCGGGCGAAGGTGGCGGCGCTCGTCCCGCACCTGTTCGCAACCATGTACCACGCGCCGGGCATCGGGCTGGCGGCACCGCAGGTGGGCGTGGGCCTTGCCGTGACGGTGATCGACCTGATGCCGAACGAGAAGCCGGCGCCGCTCGTCCTCATCAACCCGAAGGTCGTCGCCACCAGCAGCGAGCTTGTAACCCGCGAGGAGGGATGCCTTTCGCTGCCCGGCCAGTACGCCGAGGTCACGCGCCCGGCGCAGGTGACGGTCGGCTACCAGGACCTCGAGGGCGAAGAGCGCCGGATCGAGGCGGAAGGACTGCTTGCAGCCTGCCTGCAGCACGAGATCGACCACCTGAACGGGGTGCTCTTCATTGATCATCTCTCGGCCCTGAAGCGGAACATCATCCTGCGCCGACTGGCCAAGGAACGCCGCCAGAAGGAAACCCAGCCCGCATGAGGCTTGCCTTCATGGGCAGCCCCGAATTCGCCGTTCCTGCACTCGATACCCTGCTTGCGGCCGGCCACGACATCGCCATGGTCTATACGCAGCCGCCGCGGCCGGCGGGCCGTGGAGTGCGGCTCAGGCCGCCACCAGTGGCCGAGCGCGCGCTGGCGCGAGGACTGAAGCTGGCAACGCCGGCGCGCCTGAAGGGAAACCGGGAGGAGTGGGGGCGCTTTGCCGCCCTCGATCTCGATGCGGCGGTGATCGCGGCCTACGGGCTGATCCTGCCGCCCGAAATTCTGAATGCGCCGCAGCGTGGATGCCTCAATATCCATGCCAGCCTGCTGCCGCGCTGGCGCGGTGCTGCGCCGGTGGCGGCAGCGATCCTGGCCGGTGACGCGGAGACGGGCATCACGATCATGCAGATGGACGAAGGGCTCGATACCGGGCCGATCCTCTTGCAGGAGGCATTGTCGATTCCGCCCGACGGTACCTGCGGCGCGCTGACAGCGGTTCTCGGCAAGGTGGGAGCACGGCTGATCGTGCGCGCCCTCGAGGAAAAACCACCTGCCCGGCCGCAATCCGCCGATGGCGTCACCTATGCGCCGCGGCTTTCGCGTGCCGACGGGAAGCTGAACTGGAGCCTCCCGGCGGTGGCGCTGGCGCGGCAGGTCCGCGCGTTCGACCCCTGGCCCGGCAGCTTCTGCGAGATGGGCGATACACGCCTGAAGGTTCTGAAGGCCGAGGTTGCAGCGGAGGCCGGACCGGCCGGGGTTCTCCTCGATGCGCAGTTCACGGTGGCATGCGGAGAGGGGGCGCTCCGCTTGCTCTCCGTGCAACCGGCCGGCAGGGCGAGGATGGATGGCGCTGCCTTCCTGCGCGGACACCGCCTGGCTCCCGGCAGCCGGCTGACCTGATGCCCTTCTATGCGTTGCTGCTCGAATATGAGGGCACTCCGTTCCGCGGTTGGCAGCGGCAGGTGGGCGGAATCTCGATCCAGGAGGTGCTGGAGGAGGCGGCCGGGAAGCTGAAGCGCGGTGCGGCTGCGACGACGGTCGCCGGGCGCACGGATGCAGGAGTGCATGCGGCAGGGCAGGTGGTGGCGCTGGAACTCGCGGCGGCGTTTCCGGCGGAGCAGCTTGCTGCGGCGCTCAACTATCATCTCCGACCGCATCCGGTTTCGGTGCTGCGCGCGGCCTCGGCGCCGCCCGGCTGGAGTCCGCGTTTTTCGGCCGTCCGGCGCACCTACCGCTACGTGATCCTGAACCGGCCGGCGCCGCCGGCGCTCGCTGCCGGGCGGGTCTGGCACGTGCCGCAGAAGCTCGATGCGATGGCAATGGCCGAGGCAGCGCGGCCACTGCTTGGCCGGCACGACTTCTCTTCCTTCCGCGCCGCCGGCTGCCAGGCGAAGAGCGCGCTCCGCACCCTCGATTCGCTCACCGTGACCCGGGCCGAGGAGACCATCGAGATCACCGCTGCGGCGAAGAGCTTTCTCTATCACCAGGTGCGCAATATGGCGGGCTCTCTCAAGCTTGTCGGCGAAGGGCGCTGGGAGCCGGGGCGCATGGCCGCCGTGCTGGCTGCCGCCGATCGGCGGCTCGCCGGCCCGACGGCGCCGGCGGCAGGACTGACGCTGCTCGAAGTGCGTTATGCGCGCGATCCTTTCGCGCCGCCTTCGATCTAGCCCGTGATCGCCCGCGGCGGAAACGTCGGAGGGCGTGAATCGCGGGCTCGAATAAACATCCTAGTACCCCGAATCAAACTTGAGTGACACATATCCCCCGCGCCATTCGCATCATTCCCCTCTCCCTTTGGGCCGGGCTCCCAGCAAAGTCCCAGGACTTTGCTGAGGTCCCGGTGAGGGGTAGGGGTGAGGATGAATCACTCATCGACAAAAGTGGGTACTAGCCGAGAGAGGCGAGAAGGCGCGGGAACAGCAGCAGGACGGCGGTGCCGAGATTGACCAGCACCACCAGCGCGACCGCACGCAGCGCGGAGATATCGAGACCGCGCCGTGCCAGAAACCACTGCAGCCAGAGCGCATAGCCGACGATGCCCGTGAGCAGCAGCGGTGCCGCCCAGTCGGGCGGCATGCCAAAGCTCAGCAAAACTCCGCCCAGCACCACCAGAACACCGGCCAGCAGCGGAATCAGCCACTGGCACCAGTTGAAGGCGGTGGCATAGCGCAGCCATTGCTCGCCCCGCCCCCATCGTTCCGCCAGCGCTTCGGAGATCACCGGCTGCGCCAGCAGCACGCACATCGTTTCAAGGAAGCTCACGATGCCTTCGGCGGGATGGCCGCCAAGCGCAACCAGGACGCCGCCGACCAGGGGAAACGCAACCAATGGCGCAAGACTGGCGAGAAACGCCTGTGGCGAACTGCCGAAATGCGCGAAACCCTCCGCCCGCCCGCGCGCCAGCAGAATGAGGCCGGTCAGGATCGCCGGCGGCTCGCGGCGCTGGCGATACCCGCTCATCCGAGAAAGGCACCGAGGACGGCGCGGTAGATATCGCGGAGCGCCGCAAGCTCGCCGAGTGGCACGTGCTCATCCGCCTGGTGCATGCTGGCGCCGACGAGGCCGAACTCGGCAACCGGGCAGAGGCCCTTGATGAACCGGGCATCCGAGGTGCCGCCGCCGGTCTCGAGGCGCGGAGCGATGCCGGTTGCGGCCTCGATCGCAGCGGCGAGCTTCGCGATGTCCGGGCCGGGTTCGGTCAGGAAGGCCTCGCCGCCGATCGCGATGGTGAGTTCGGCGGAATCGGCATGGCGCCCTGTCGCGGCTTTGAGCCAGGCCGCGAGATCCTCGCCGTGATGCAGATCATTGAAGCGGATATTGAGCGCGGCGCGGGCGGTTGCCGGAATGACATTGCTCGCCCGGTTGCCGACATCGATGCTGGTGATCTGCAACGAGGAGGGCTCGAACCAGGCGCTTCCGGCATCGAGTGGGGCGGCGATCAGGGAGGCGAGGGCTCCGAGCAGGCGATGCACGGGGTTGTCGGCCAGCGCCGGATAGGCGACGTGGCCCTGCCGTCCGTGCACGGTGATGGTCGCATTCAGGCTGCCGCGGCGGCCGATCTTGATCACCTCGCCGAGGCGCTGCGGGTTGGTCGGTTCGCCGACAAGGCAGAAATCAGGCCTTTCTCCGTTTTCCGCCATCCATTCGAGCACCTTCGCGGTCCCATCCTGGGCGGCGCCCTCCTCGTCTCCGGTGATGAGAAGGGAAATCGAGCCCTTTCGGTTCACGGCGCGATGGAGAGCGGCGGCGGCAACGAAGGCGGCAATCGCGCCTTTCATGTCTGAGGCACCCCGCCCATAGAGGCAGCCGTTGCGGATTTCGGCCCCGAACGGATCGACGCTCCAGGCTGCCGCGCCCGGCGGCACCACGTCGGTGTGGCCGGCGAAGCAGAACAGAGGCGGGGCATCGCCGAGGCGCGCGTAGGTATTGCGGATGGCGCCGAAGGTGAGGGGAAAGACGCGGAAGCCGAGCGCGCCAAGCGCCATGGCCAGCACATCCTGCGCACCCGCGTCCTCGGGGGTCACCGACGGGCAGCGGATCAGCGCCCGGGCGAGAGAGAGCGGATCAGTCCCGTTCACGCGCGCAGAAGCTCGTTGATCGAAGTCTTGGCCCGCGTCTTTGCATCCACCCGCTTGACGATCACCGCGCAGGCGAGGTTGGGGCCGGGCCGGCCGTCGGCAAGCGGGCGGCCGGGCAGGCTGCCTGGCACCACCACCGAGAAGGCGGGCACACGGCCGAGGAAGGTTTCGCCGCTCTCGCGATCGACGATGCGGGTCGAGGCACCGAGAAAAACGCCCATCGCGAGCACGCTGCCACGCTCAACCACGACGCCTTCCGCGACCTCGGAGCGGGCACCGATGAAGCAGTCATCCTCGATAATGACCGGGCTTGCCTGCAAGGGTTCGAGCACGCCGCCGAGCCCGACGCCGCCGCTGATATGGCAGTTCGCGCCGACCTGGGCGCAGCTTCCAACCGTCGCCCAGGTGTCGATCATGGTGCCGCTCCCGACATAGGCGCCGACATTGACGAAGCAGGGCATCAGCACTGAGCCGGGCGCGATATAGGCGGAATGGCGGACCACCGCGCCCGGGACGGCGCGGAAGCCCGACTCGGCAAAGCGGTTGGCGCCCCAGTCGGCGAATTTCATCGCTACCTTGTCGTAGACCGGGGCGCCGCCGGCGCCGGGAAGTGGGGTCGAGTCGGTGAGGCGGAAGGAGAGCAGCACCGCCTTCTTCAGCCATTCGTGCACGATCCACCCGTTGGCGCCCGGTGTGGCAACGCGCAGTTTGCCGGCATCGAGGGCGCCGAGGGCAGCGCCGACGCTGGCCCGCACCTCGCTGCCGGAGCGGGGGGAGAGAGTCTCGCGAATGTCCCAGAGCGCCTCGATCTCGGCGCGGAGCGCCTGCTCCTGCATGCCGTTCCACTCCCGCCGCGATGCTGCCGCCCGCCCTGCGCGCGGGCGAGGAATGGCCGGGCGGATGGCGGGCGGACCATGCGTGGCCGAGGCTCGGCCTGTCAACGAGGCTCCAGGCTCCATGCGGCCGGCCGGGGCGGAGATGCCGTTATCGCCATCTTTACCTGACGGCGTTGAGATCCGCCGTTCGTGGAGGCGGAAGATGGCTGACACCGATGCGACCGGCCCGAGTGCGGCGGGGCGATTTCTGGCACCTGGCAACGGGCCGCTGTGCGATGCCTTGCTGGACAGCCGGCAGCGCTGGCGCGACCTCGTGCACCTGGCTGCCGACATCGCTTTCGAAATCGATGAATGCGGGCGGTTTACCTTTCTCTCGCCGGATACCGTGCTGGGCTGGCCCGCCGGCACGCTGCTCGGGCAAGCGGCAGAATTGGTGCTGGCGGCCGAAAGGCCGGCGGAGAATTTCAACCCCTTCCGCCCGATTGCAACCTGTCGGCGCCGCCGCGCCTGGGTGCGCCGCGCGGATGGAACGCTGGCCTGCCTGGCTTTCAGCACCACGCCGATGCTCGACGAAAGCGGGCGGGTGGCCGGCGCACGCGGGGTTGCGAGCGACGTCACCGAGCAGGATGGCAAGGAGCAGGCCACGGCGTCAGCGCTTCGGCGCGGCGCACTGCTCGATCACATTCTCTGGGAGATGCGCCGGGAGGTACTGGCACCGCAGATGATGCGGGCGGTGCTGGAATCGCTGATGCAGGCGATGGGGGCGGAAGGGGTTGCCGTGCTTGACCTGAAGGGCGAAGCCCCGGATTCGAACCCGCCCGACCTGGTCGTGCTGCATCAGGCCGGTGGCGGAACGGCGGCGATCAAAGATGCGGCGGCGGAGATGCTGGCGCGGGCGGGCGCCACACCTGTCTCCACCACCGGACCTGATGGGCGGATGCTGATGGCGATGCTCGCCGCCACGCGCTTCGGTGGGCGGACCGGCTTCATTTTGTGGCGCACGCCCGGCTCGCGTCCCTGGGATACCGACGATCATCAGCTTGCCGCTTCCGCCGGGGGTGTCGTGCGCGTCGTGCTGGAGCACGTCGCGGCGCAGAGCGAAATGTCACGCCAGGCGCAAACGGACCCGCTGACCGGCCTGCTCAACCGTCGCGCTTTCCTCGACGAACTGGCGCGGCGCGTCGAGCGACTCGACTACGAGGGATTGCCCGGGACACTGATGTTCGCCGATCTCGATTGTTTCAAGGCACTGAACGACGCCCTGGGCCACGAAGTCGGCGATGCCGCGCTCTTGATTACCGCAGCCCTGCTGCGTGAAATCGTGCGGCCGACCGACCTGATCGCCCGGCTTGGCGGAGACGAGTTTGCGCTCTGGCTGGACGGCGCCGACCATCTGGCGGCGGCCGAGCGGGCCGAGCAGGTTCGCTGGGCGATTCCGGAGCGGCTGGGGCCGATCTCCGTGGGAAGCGGGATCCAACCCACTGTCTCCATCGGCATCGCGGCCCGGGATTCGGATTCGAACGAGAGCGTGCAGGAACTGATGCGGCGAGCGGACGCAGCGATGTACGCGGTCAAGCGTGGCGGGCGGAACCATTGGCGGGTGGCGCATCGGCGGCCTCCCGGTGACGGCCCGGCGGCGGCGCGAGAAGGAGGGCGCTCGCAATGAGTGAGGTGCGAACGCTGGAGGCGGGAGCAATCGGCGCGCGCGGGAGCGCCCTCGGTGCGATCGGCGTCGCTGACGAAGCCAATCGGGTTCGGCTGGCCTCGCGGGCGACGGAACCCGAAGTGCTGACATTTCTGGCCCGCGATCCCTCCATTACCGTTCGGGCGGCGGTGGCGATGAACAAGGCGAGCCCGATCTCGGCAGACCGGCTGCTCTCGGTCGATCAGGACGAGCGGGTGCGCGCGCTGCTGGCGGGCCGGATCGCAACCTTGCTGCCCGGACTTGCTGCTGCCGAGCAGGCAGAGCTGCGCGACCACGCGCTGGCAACGCTCACCGTGATGGTCGAAGACGAGGCCGAGCGGGTGCGCGCCGTGATTGCCGAGACGGTTGCCGGCATGCCCGAAGCGCCGCGGGAAATGATTCTCAGGCTGGCCCGCGACACCGCGGTCAATGTCCTCGATCCGGTGATTCGCCTCTCGCCCCTGCTGACCACGGCGGACTTGCTGGCGCTGATCGATTGCGCGCCCGGCCCCGCGACGGTGCAGGCGGTGGCCTGCCGGCCGCACCTGCCCGAGGCGGTGAGCGACGCGGTCGCGGCGACGGCGGATGTCGCGGCGATCCGGCTTCTGCTCGGCAATGCGTCGGCGGCGATCCGCGAAGCGACGCTTGACGGGCTGATTGCCCGCGCCGCGCAGCAGGAGGAGTGGCACGCACCGCTGGTGCGTCGGCCGCGGCTTTCCGAATCGGCGATGCGCGCGCTGGCGGCGATCGTGCGCACCGAACTCATCGGCGTGCTGGCGCGCCGGGCCGATCTTCCGGCGGCGCTGGCGGCCGAGTTGGGGCGCCGCCTGGCCGAGAGCCCGAGCAGGAAACCCGCCGCCGAGCCGGCCGGCACCGGCTCTTATGTGGCCGAGGCAGAAGCGCTCGCGGCGCACGGCGCACTTGACGAAAGGGCGCTTCTGGATGCCGTCCGACTGGGCAATCCGGAGCTGGTCGCTGCGCGGCTCGCGGTCGCCGCGCGGGTGCCGCTCGAGGTGCTCGAGCGGGCGGTCGCGCTGAAGAGCGGCAAGGGGCTGGTGAGCCTCTTGTGGAAGGCCGGGTTTTCCATGCGGGCTTCCGGACCCGTGCAGGCGCTGCTGACCGGCTGCGCACCGGACGCGACGCTCTCGCCTGGGCCGGCCGGAAGCTTCCCGCTGGCGATCGGCGAGATGCGCTGGCAGGTGGATTTCCTCAGCAGCCACCAGGGATAGCCCGCGATCGCCCGAGGCGGAAACGTCGGAGGGCGTGAATCGCGGGCTCGAATAAAGCCCGCGATCGCCCGAGGCGGAAGTGTCGGAGGGCGTGAATCGCGGGCTCGAATAAAGCCCGCGATCGCCCGAGGCGGAAGTGTCGGAGGGCGTGAATCGCGGGCTCGAATAAAGCCCGCGATCGCCCGAGGCGGAAGTGTCGGAGGGCGTGAATCGCGGGCTCGAATAAAGCGCGAGCCCCGCTCTTCTTGAGCGTGCGGATCGCGGTGCCGTTGCGGTCGCCTCCGGATCGGGAATTGGCCGCCGCACGAACCATCGCCCGGGCCTTCTTCGGGAGCCCGGTTGACCGGGCTGAACAGCACCGCAACTATGCGACCGCAGCCGGGCGAGCCGGACCGCGTGCTGAGACCAGCGGGCGGGCGCAACGTCGGAGGAAACCATGCAACTCGGCTTGTTCATGATGCCGCTGCACGACCCCGACCGCGACTATACGAGCGTGTTGCGGGAGGATCGGGAGGCGATATTGCTGGCCGAGAAACTCGGCTTCGACGAGGCCTGGGTGGGCGAGCACTACGCCGCGGCGACCGAGCCGATCACCGACCCCTTGCAGTTCATGGCCACGCTCATTTCTGAAACGAAAAGGATCCGTTTCGCTACCGCAGTGCTCAACCTGCCGCAGCATCATCCGGCGCAGGTTGCCGGCAACGTCGCGATGTTCGACCACCTGGCGGGGGGCCGCTTCATCATGGGCGTGGGCCCCGGCGGGCTCGGTTCGGACTTCGAGCTGTTCGGCACGACGGACAAGAACCGCTCGGAAATGATGGTCGAAGCGGTGGACATTATCCACCGGATCTGGGCCTCCGACCCGCCCTATCACATCCATGGCAAATACTGGTCGATCGATGTCGATGCAGCGTGCATTCCGCATCTCGGCGTGGGACCCATGCGCAAGCCGTTGCAGAGGCCGTATCCGCCGCTGGCCGCATCAGCGATGAGTCCGTCTTCCGCCACTGCGCGCCTTGCCGGGGAACGCGGCTGGGGCCTGGTGTCGGCGAATTTCATGCCGGTCGAAAGCGCGAAGACGCACTGGCAGCAATATTCCGCCGGGGCGGCAGCGGCGGGACGACGCGCGGACCGCGCCAGGTGGCGGCTTGCACGCTCCATTCTCGTCACCGAAAGCGATGCCGAAGCGCATGAATACCTGGCGCGGAAGAACAGCAGCTATCGCTGGTATTACTCCTATCTGCGCGACAACCTCGCCACCTTCAAACTGCTGAAGATCTTCAAGCCCGACCAGGCGATTCCCGATGACGCGGTAACGGTGGACAAGTGCCTCGAATGGATCGTGATCGCGGGCTCACCCGCGTTGGTGCTGGAACGGCTGGTCGCAATGGTGGACGAGATCGGCTGGTTCGGCACCCTTCTTTTGACCCACAAGGACTGGGATCAGCCGGATTTGCATCGGCGTTCGATGCGACTCTTTGCCGAACAGGTGATGCCGCGCTTTCGTCAGCACATGGAGGCACGGCAGAAGGCCGCGCAATAGCTGCCGGCTGACCGTTGACAACTCCGTAGGCGTTGCCTAAAGCCTGCGCAACGCAACAGGTACCAAATGTCGGGGGACCCAGAAGGAGCAGTCTGGGGCGTTCAGTTCCTATCGCACTTGCATCGCGCGAACACGTGCAGCCGGCTGATCCGGCGGCACGGGCGAAAGAGCTACGTTTCTTAGCTGACGCGTTCCAGGCTCACCTGCAAGAGAGCGCGCGCGGCAGCCGAATGGCCTTGTCGAACCGGTGTCAATGAATGGACACCAACATGCGGAGGATGATCGCTATGCAGTCCCTGCCCCACGATGCAAAGGCTCGCACGTTTCGCAGGATCCTGATGGCCGGCGTTGCGGTCGCAGGTCTCGGCAGTTTTCTTGCGGCCAGCGGGCTCACGCCCCTCGCTACCGCCAACGCGGCGGCGCCGAAAAAGGTCAGCGTCGCACTGATCCTTTCGACCTACATAAACCCCTATTGGATCTACATGCACAAGGCCACCGAAGCCGAAGCCAGAAAACTCGGTGTCGATCTGACCTTCCAGGCCGGGCAGACCGAGGGAGATACGAGTTCCCAGATCACCGCGATCGACAACGCGATCGCCGCCGGCGATCAGGGCATCATCATCCGCGCCAACGGCCCGGCGGCAAACTCGGCGCTGCGGCAGGCGGAAAAGGCAGGAATAACCGTCCTCGCGGTCGACACGGTACCGACGCCGGCCGACATCGTGAAGATGACCTATGCGACGGATAATTACCTCGCCGGCCAGTTGATCGGTCGCTACACCCTGCACCGCCTCGACGGAAAGCACGCAGAGATCGCGATGCTCGATGATGTGACCAACGAGGTACTCACCGTTGACGTTGACCGGGACCATGGCTTCCTGAATGGCCTGGGGATCCCGGTTGGCAAGCCGAATATCAACGGCTTCGAACCGAAGAGCGGGCACTACGCCGAAGGCAAAGGCGGCACCTATAGCGTCGGCTGTCAGTTGCCCACGCACGGCGACCCTTCCGGCGGGCAAACCGCGATGGAAACCTGCCTCGTCAAGGACCCGAACATCAATGTCGTCTATGCGATCAACGAGCCCTCGGCGCAGGGTGCGGTAAGGGCGCTGCAGGCGGCACACAAGCGCGCAATCGTCGTGACCATCGATGGCAGTTGTGCGAATCTCTCGTACATCAAGCTCGGCTCGATCGCGGCTACTGCGGGCCAATATCCCGGAAAAATGGGTGAAATCGCGTTAGATGCGATTTACAACAACATCACGAAAGGGACGCCCTTCTCGCCGACCCCTGGCCTCAACTACTACAACACCGGAACGGAAATCTACAGCGACCAGCCGGTCACCGGCGTGCCGAGCATAACGGCGGACAAGGCCGCCGCGATCTGCTGGGGTAGCTGATCGATTGCGGTTGGCTAGCCCGGCCCGCGGCCGGGCCAGCCCGCGATCGCCCGAGGCGGAATCGTCGGAGGGCGTGAATCGCGGGCTCAAATAAAGCGTAAGACCCGTGTCGGGCTGCACAGTCAGCCCGACACGGGTCTAGTGGGCTTCATGCAGCGATATTGAGGGCGCCGGTCATCAGCGCGACGCCCTCCTGCATCGTGTGGCTGCGCGGGGTCACCACCGCGATGCGCCGGCCCAGCCGCATGATCTGAATGCGATCCGCCAACTCCCACACCGTGGGCATGTTGTGGCTGATCAGGATCACGGGAAGCCCGCTTTCGCGCAGCTTCTTGACCGCGCCCAGAACCTGCCCGGATTCGCGCACGCCAAGTGCGGCCGTCGGCTCGTCCATGATGAGGACCTTGCTGCCGAACGCGACAGCGCGCGCCACTGCCACCGCTTGGCGCTGGCCGCCGGACAACGTTTCAACACTTTGCGTGATATCCTGAAGCGTCTCGATCCCGAGCCGCTCCACGTCCCTCCGCGCTGCTCGTTGCATCTCGGATACGTCCAGCATCCGTAAGATCGTTCCGAGCAGGCCCGGCCGCCGGCGCTCGCGGCCCAGGAAAAGATTGCTTGCGATGTCGAGCGCGGGAACGACCCCGAGAGTTTGGTGCACCGCTTCAATGCCCGCCCGGCGCGCGCCGAGCGGATTGCGGAAGGCAACGCGCCGGCCGTCGACCCGGATCTCGCCGCTGTCGGGAATCTCGGCACCGGAGAGGCACCTCACGAGCGTCGATTTCCCGGCGCCGTTGTCACCGATCAAGCCGAGCACTTCACCGCGATAGAGCTCGAGATCAACGCCGCGGAGTGCCACGACCGGTCCGTACCGCTTCGAGAGCCCTTGCGCCGCGAGAACGGGGGTGGAACCCGACCCTTCCGTCGAAGCCGCCGCATCCCGTTCCCCGGATTGCGTCACTTGGCCCACCTCTCAGGCTCTGCCGGAGCCGGTCGAAAGGGCACGGATCCAATGATCGATGGCCACGGCGCCAATCACCAAGAGGCCTTCCGCGAACTGCAGATAGAACGATTGCACGCCAGCCAGGGCAAGCCCGGTCTCGAAAACCTGGACGATCATCGCACCGACCAACGTTCCGATGACGACGCCGCGGCCTCCAAACAGGCTCGTCCCGCCGATGACGACAGCGGTGATGCTGTCGAGGTTCAGGTTTGCCGAGATATTCGTGCTCGCATTTCCCACCCGGCCAATCTGTATCCACGCACCAATCCCGTAGAGAACTCCGGACAGCAGATACACACTCATCAGCAGGCTTCGCACCCGGATGCCGGCAAGTTGAGAAGCCTCAGGGCTTCCACCCACCGCGTACACATGGCGGCCCCACGCGGTGCGCGCCAGCATGTAGGCAACGATCAGGTAAAGAAGAATCATCAGGAAAACGCCGGTCGTGACGTGAAAGTTGCCGAACGCAACGACGTTTCCCGTCCACAGCAACAGGTTGCTGGGGTTCGGAAAGAAGATGGTGGTTCCAGCCGACAGGAAGAGCCCGATGGCAGTAAAGACACCGAGCGTTCCCAGCGTAACGATGAAGGGCGGCAGCCCGATATACGCGGCGAGGCCGCCGTTGATCCCGCCCGCGACCGCACCGAAGCCAAGACCGATCACGAGCGCGACCCAGGCAGGCAGGCCGACCGTGATCGAGAGTTCGGCCATGATCATCTGCGTCACGATCATCACCGCGCCAACGGAAAGATCGATCCCGGCGGTCAGCATGATCACGGTCTGCCCGATCGACAGGCAACCCAGCACCGCAAGCTGCTGGAGCATGAGGGAAATGGTTTGTGCTCTGAGTAAGCGTGGGTTCAGGAACTGAAAGACCGCAACCGCAATAATGAGGACGATCGCCGGCGCGGCGGCAGGGTAACGGTGCAGAAAGTGCAGCAGCGGCCTTTTCGGCGCCCCCACGGCGCGGATATCGTGAGGCTGCCCGCCCGCCGCTTGCCGCTCAGGCCCATGCCCGGCCGCGCTCTCGCTGCCGCCCCTCGCCTCCTCGGTCTCGTTCATCGGCGTTCGTCAGGCATCGGCGAGAGCTCGCTCTGTCGCCGCGGGCGAAACGGATGGCACGCGGCGACCCGGGGCGGCCGCTTTCGGTCCGACCGCTCCCTCAGGCGGTAACCCCGCTCGTAGCCCAGCCCTTCCCGGCTTGCGTTGCGCCACATGGCGGTGAATTCCTGGCCGGCGAATCCCTCGCGGGCCTGGCCGGATCGCAGAGAGCAACGGTCCCTCAGCGACCCCAGCAGAGCGACTGCGCCTGGCTGGAAGGAACGCTCCGAACACCGGCAATAGGATGATCGGAGTAAACCTCCGTGCCGGTATCATAGAAGGTAAGCCCCGGCGTCGGGCTGAAGCCCGTTCCCTTCGTGACGTGGTCATAGAGGGCTTGCAGTGCGAGCACGCCCATCTTCCCGGGAAACTGGCCCGCAGTCGCGTCGATCGTACCGGCTTTGATGTATGCCAGATTGGCGCAGCTTCCATCGATGGTCACGACGATCGGATGCTTTTTGGCCGCCTGGAGCGCGCGCACGGCTCCCTGCGCCGAGGGCTCGTTGACCGCATAAACGAGATTGATGTTCGGGTTCTTGGCCAGGCAGGTCTCCATGGCGTTTTGGCCACCCGTGGGAGCGCCAAGCGTGGGAAGCTCGCAGGCAATCTCGTAGGTGCCTCCTTTGCCGTTGTCATAACTCCCGCTCTTTGGGGCGAACCCGTTGATGTCGGGTTTCCCGACCGGAATCCCCATCCCTTCCAGGAAGCCGTGGTTCCGATCGACATCAACCGTCAGCACCTCGCTGGTCACCCCATCCAGAAGTGCGATCACCGTCGGCTTGCCATCGAGACGCTCCCTCGCGTAGCGCCCGATCAGTTGGCCGGCCAGCGTATTGTCCGTTGCATAGGTCATCTTCACGATGTCGGCCGGCGTCGGCACGGTGTCGACCGAGACCACAGTGATCCCGGCCTTTTCCGCCTGCCGTAGGGAGGCATTCACGGCCGGGCCGTTGGCGCGGATGATGATGCCCTGAACGCCCGCCGCGATGTCGTTGTCGATGGCGGTGATCTGGGAGCTGGTGTCACCTTCTTCCTTGCCCGCCTGGAACGTCAGGTCGACCCCGAGTTTTTTTGCTTCCGCGGCGGTCGCCTCGTGCATGTAAATCCAGTAGGGATTGATGTACGATTGAAGAATGAGTGCGATCCTGACCGGCTTGCCACCCGCCGGATCCGTGCTGCCGGCGGCGAAGGCCGAGAGCGACAACGAACCGGCGACCAATCCGCCGAGACCAATCGCGGCAGCGGCCGTCAACAAGCGTTTCCGGTACGGACGGTGCCTTGTCACTGCGAGTGCCGCATGCATGACGTTCATCCTCCCGCCTGTGGAAGCCGGCACCGCCGCGAGCGACAGGGCCGCGCCTGATGGCCGATCATTCTGGTGCCCGTCATTCTCGTGAATGCGCGCCGTTGCATGGAAGGCTACGCAGCCATGCGAAGGCCGTCAAGCCGAACGCGCGGCATGTCGCTGCCCGAAAGCGGCGTCCCGGTGAGGACGGAGCTGAGCGACCGGTCTCTCCTCAGCGGTCGCAAAGTTCCGGTTTGAATGGCGAGGATCCGCAAAAGCGGCATAGAGTAGGCGCTTCGGCATGGGAGGAACGTCATGCTGCGCCGCCTTCTCGTCGTTCCGTTTGTGTTGCTTGCCCTGACCTCTGTTGCTGCCGCGCAATCGCTCGATCTGCCGGGGCTCGATGCCGACGCCTCCCGCTACCAGCGCACGCTCGAACAGGCGCGCCCGGCGGGGGCGCCGGAAGCGTTGGCGCAGCAGGCAATCGATGCCGGGCGGCAGGCGCGCGAGCGCGGGAACTGGCCGTGGGCCGTTACGGCCGGAAAGTTGCTCGCCGCTGCAGAGCCGGACAACGCGGCAGCGTGGCTCGGCCTCGCGGATGCGCTGATGAAACTCACACCTCCGGATCCCGCGCAGGCGCTGGATGCAGCCTGGCTTGCCTTTCAACGCACCGACAAGCCCGAAGCGCAGCTTCCGGCCCTGGCCATCATGGAGAAGGCGGCCGAGGCGCTCGGGCAGAAGCTCACCGCCATCGAAGTGCTGGAAGCGATGGCCGCGCGCGCACCGAAGGACCAGCGCATCGCATCCCAGCTCAAGGCGCTGAAACGTGAATACGGCCTCCTGGTGTGGCACGTGCACACGAACGCCGACGTGTTCCCGACCCGGGCCTGCATCGCTTTCACGAGCCCCGCCGGCGGCAGCCGTGACTTCGAGCCGGGCGACTGGGTGACGGCTTCGCCGCGCCCGGCCGATCTCGCAGTGACGCTGGAATCGGGGCAGATCTGCCTGAGCGGCCTTCCCGCCGGGGCGACAACGAAAGTCACGTTCCGTACCGGCATGCCGGGCGCGGACGGAACCGCGCTCGAAAAGACCGAGACCGTCGCTGTTTCCCTGCCCAACCGTTCGCCGTCACTCGCCTTCAACAACCAGCGCTATCTGCTGCCGCGGGAGCAAGCGCCGGAACTGCTGGTCTCCAGCGTCAACCTCTCGGCGGTCACGCTGCGCCTGGTGCGGGTTTCCGAGCGCAACGTGCTGGATTTCCTCGGCGACCATCCGCCCGGATCGAGCATCGATTTCTACGATGCCGGGGACATTGCCCGGAACGCAGGGCCTCTCGTCTGGCATGGCAAGGCGACGATTCCAGCCTACCGGAAGAACGAACTGCTGAACTCGGTGCTGGCATTGCCGGAGGATGCGTTCGTCGGCGGACCGGGGCTCTATGCCTTGCTCGCCACGCCGGGCGATGGAACGCCGTTCGCAGGTGAATGGGCAGAGCCGGCGGCACTGCAACTGATCATCCGCACCGATCTCGCGCCGACGGTGTGGCGCGGGACGGACGGGTTGACGGTTTCCGTTCGCGGCTACGCGCACGCAAAGGTGCGGGCCGGCGTTGGCGTCGATCTCCTGGCGGCGAACAACGAGATCCTGGCCCATGCGGTGACGGATGCGGACGGCGTGGCGCGGTTCGCGGCGCCATTGCTGCAAGGCCGGCACGGGCTCGCGCCCAAGGAATTGCATTTCCTGGCGCCGGGCGGGGATTTCACGTTGCTGAAACTCGACCGCCCGGCTTTCGATCTTTCCGATCGCGGCGCCTCAGGACCGCCTCCTCCGGGGCCGCTCGATGCCTTCATCTGGCTCGATCGCGGCATCTATCGCCCGGGTGAAACAGTAGAGGTCATGGCGCTCCTGAGAGACGGCGCCGGCCGGCCGATCGATGTGCCGATGCACGTGATCGTGCGGCGTCCGAACGGACAGATTTTCAGCGATCGGGTGCCGCCGCGCCGCGACGATGATTCGCTCTACGATCCTGTCTCGCTGAGCGCGGGCGCGCCAAGCGGGGTCTGGGAAATCGATGTCGCGACCGCGACCGACGCGAAGCCGGTCGCGAGCGAGACCTTCCAGGTGGAAGCCTTCGTGCCGCCGCGACTGGCGGTCGATATCGGCGAGCCGGCGGGAAAGCTCGTCGCCGGAAAGACGCTCGATCTGCCGATCAGCGTGCGGTTTCTCTACGGTGCGCCGGGATCGGATCTGAGCGGGCGGGCTGAGCTTCGGCTGCAAACCGACCCCGAGCCCTTCCCTCTCTTCAAGGACTACCTGTTCGGTTTGACGGAGGAACAATTCAATCCCTCCGCCAGCCTGTTCGACGTGCCCGCAACGGACGCCAAGGGAAATGTGGCGCTTCCGCTCGAGGTTTCCGAACTTCCGGATTCGACGCATCCGCTGCAGGCCAAGGTGACGGTTGAGATCAACGATCCGGCCGGCCGCGCGGTCGCTGCCAATACCAGCATCAAGCTCGCCAATCCGGGCCCGCTGATCGGGCTCAAGCCGTTGTTTGCGGAAGACTCCGTCAATCCCGGCCAGCCTGCCTCCTTCGACGTGATCGCCCTCGACCCCGAGGGCAAGCGGATCGCCATGGCGGCGAGGCTGAGCCTCGTCAGAAGAGAAGCGGAGTGGCGGCTCGCGGTGAAGGACGGTGCCGCCCAATACGAGATCGCCTGGCGGGAAGTGCCGGTTTTCAGCCAGCAGATAAAGATTCCTCCAGATCGGCCGTACCGTTTCTCGAAGTCTCTCGACTTCGGGGATTACCGGATCGAGCTGGTGCAGCATTCGGGGATGGCGGCGACCTCGTACGACTTCTCGGCCGGGTGGGGAACGGGCGGCAGTCCGGACGTGCCGGAAAAAGTCGCGGTGACGGCGGATCGGCCCGAGTACGCGCCGGGGAGCCAGGCCAAGATCCACATCGATTCGCCGTTTGCTGGTCCGGCGACGCTCCTGGTGCTGACGGACAGGGTGATTTCCGAGCGCAACATCATGGTTGCCGCTGGCGGAACGGATGAGACCCTCCCGGTCGGGGCGGACTGGGGACCTGGCGCCTATGTCGCGGTCAACGTGTATCGGCCGGCGGACGAGAAGGGCGTGCCCGGATTGCCGCGGCGCGCGATCGGGCTCACCTGGATCAAGGTCGATCCCGCGGCGCGCGTTCTGAAGGTTTCGATCGAGACGGCGAAGCTCTATCGGCCACGGCGGGCGACGACCATCGAGATCAGAACCGAACCCGGCGCCTATGTCACGCTGGCCGCGGTGGACGAAGGAATTCTGCAACTGACCGGATTCACATCGCCTGATCCGCTCAGTCATTTCTTCGGCCGCAGGGGCCTCGGCGTGGACATCCTGGATGCCTGGGGGCGATTGATTCCGCCTGCCGAAGGAACAGTGGCGCCGCTCGAGGAGGGCGGTGGCGAGAATTTCGGCGCCTCGGGGCCGCCTCAGATTCCGCAGCAGGTGGTTGCACTCTTTTCCCCACCCGTGCAGGCGGGGAAGGACGGCGTTGCCCGGGTGAAGCTCGCATTGCCCGACTTCAACGGCCAGTTGCGGCTGATGGCAGTGGCCTGGCGCGGCGATCAGGTCGGAGAGGCCGATGCAAAAACAATCGTGCGGGACAAGCTGATTGCGGAGGCCCTGTTGCCGCGCTTCCTTGCTCCGGGGGATGAGGCGCGGCTTGCCGTGCTGTTACAAAATCTCGATCTGCCGGCCGGCCACGTGGTTGCCGAACTGAAAACGGGAGGCGCGATCGTGCTGGCAGGCCCGGACAGGCTGGAGGGTGATCTCGCACCCGGCGAGCGCGTGTTGCCGTTTTCCGAGGTCCGCGCAGTCGGCGCCGGTACCGGAACGGTGCAACTGAGCGCAAGCGGGCCGGGCGGGTTCTCGGTCACCCATCGTTTGACCATCAACGTGCATCCGGTGCGTCCACCCGAGACAAGGGTGACTGCGACCGCGCTCGAGCCGGGGGAGGAGACGAAATTTTCCCCGCCCGATCAGGATTTTCTGGCCGGGACCTGGAATGCGACGGCGAGCTTCGGCGGCGCCGTGCGCTACGACGCGGGAGCCTTGCAGCAGGCACTCGAGAACTATCCGTGGGGCTGCCTCGAGCAGACGGTCAGCCGCGGCTTCGCGTTCTTGTTCCCGAAGGGCGGCCACGGGACAGCACGGGGAAAACTCGCAGAGACGGTAGAGGCCGTGCTGGACGATCAGCGTTATGACGGAAGCTTCGGGCTGTGGTCCGCCGAAGACGAGGCTCAGCCATGGCTTTCCGCGTATGCAACGGATTTTCTGCTGCGAGCGCGGGCGCACGGTGCCTTCCTGCCGGAGCCGGCTTTGAACGCGGCGCTTTCCTATCTCGACGGTCTTGCAGAGAGACAGGCGAACGAGCCCGCGGATATCGCTGCTCAGGCCTATGCCGTCTATGTGCTGGCGCTGGCGGGGCGCCCGCCCGCGGGCGCGATCCGGGTGCTGGCGGCGCGACCGGACGCGTTGCCGACGCCGCTCGCGCGCGCCGAGGTGGGGGCGGCACTGGCGCGGCTCGATGAACCGGAGGAGGCCAGGGCTCTCCTCAGCGAGGCGCTGGCTGAACCGAAACGGCGGTTCTGGAGGGTGGATTATGGATCGACCCTGCGCGATCTCCTGGCAGCGACGGTGCTGGCCGCCGATAGCGGGGTGATGGCGCAACAGTTGCCGCAGGTGATCGGCCGGCTGCCGGGGGCCGATTTGCAGCCCGATCAGCTCAATACGCAGGAGCAGGCCTGGGCCCTGGCCGCAGCGGCAGCCTTGGCCAACGGTGCGGGCGAAACCGAGATTGCCTTCGACGGCAGCACGCTGAAGAGCGCAGGAAGGATCAGTGTCGCACTGAGGGGTGAAGCGACGGCGCGGAATCTCGGACCGCGGCCGGTCTGGCAGACCGTTTCCATCACCGGCGTTCCGGCCGCGGAACCAGCGCCGGCAAGCCAGGGGATGGCGGTCTCGCGCCGGTTTCTGACGCTCGAGGGGGCCGTCCTCGATCCGGCCAGGCTCGCGCAGAACACCGTGTTCGTGATGCTGGTCGAAGGCAGCGAGACGGACGGGCAGGACCACCACGCGATGCTGGTTGCCGGCCTGCCGGCGGGCTGGGAAATCGCCGGCCGATTCCACGAGGGCGATGTGCCCGGTATGGGGTGGCTCGGTTCGCTCTCGGAGACGGCGGCCGAGTTCGCCGGCGACGATCGTTTCGCGGCGGCGATCGATCTCGGCCCCGACAGCCCCGATTTCCGCGTGGCGGTGATGCTGCGCGCGGTGACGGTCGGGAACTTCGAGCTTCCCGGCCTTTCGCTTGCCGACATGTATCGCCCGGGCGTCTTCGCGCGCGGGGCCGGCGGACGCGCCGAGGTCGCACCGGGGCGGTGATGCGGCGGCTGGTGCTGGCCGGGCTTGCCACCGCGGCGGTGCTTTTCGGCACCGCTTGCATTCTCGACCGGCTTTATCCGCCGGAACTCGGAAGGCTTCCCACACCCGTGCGCCTGGTGCGAGACCGGAATGGCGTACCCATTGCAGCCTTTCTCGGCCCGAGCCGGCAATGGACACTGCCGATGGACGAAAGCGCGGCGCCGCCGCTCTTCCGCCGTCTGCTGATTACCTCCGAAGACCGCTACTTCTACGACCATCCCGGGGTCAACCCGCTCGCCGTGCTGCGCGCCAGCGTGCAGCTTCTGGCAGCGGGGCACGTGGTCTCCGGCGCCTCGACGCTGGCGATGCAGGTGGCGAGGCTGCTGCATCCGAGGCCGCGCACGATCAGGGCGAAGATCATCGAGGCGCTGCGCGCACTGCAGCTCACCGCGGACTTCTCGCATCGAAGAGTCCTCAGCCTCTGGCTCGACTTGGCGCCGTTCGGATCGAACGTCGTCGGGCTCAGGGCGGCCTCCTGGAAGTGGTTCGGCAAGCCGCCAGGCGCGCTCGACCCCGCGGAGATCGCGCTTCTCGTAGCACTCCCGGAACGACCGGAGGCGCTCAGGCCGGACGAGCATCCGGCGGCGGCAGAGAAGGCGCGGGCACGGCTCCTGGCGCTGGCGGTGCGGCGGCATCTTCTGAGCCCGGAAGAGGCGGCGGCGGCGAACCTCGCACCGCTGCCGCGGCATCTTCTTGCTCTGCCTGAAGCGGCGCCGGCTGCACTCGCGCCGCTGGTGGCAAAACGCAATGACGTGCGCACGACACTGGATGGGGGGCTCGAGAACGCGCTCGATCGCCTGGCGCGATCGACGCTGGCTACACTCGGGCCCAGGATGTCGCTTGCGGTGGTGATCAGCGAAGCGGCGACCGGAAAGATTCGCGCGATTTATTCCGGGGACTGGGCGAATCCGGAACGGGCGGGATTCCTCGATCTCACGCGCGCCGTGCGCTCGCCCGGTTCGACACTGAAACCATTCGTCTATGCGCTGGCCTTCGGCGACGGGATCGCCGGGCCGGATACCCTCGTCGACGACATTCCGCGGCGATTCGGCGCCTATTCACCGGAAGATTTCGATCATGTGTTCGCCGGCCGGGTCACGGCCAGCGAAGCGCTGCAAATGTCGCTGAATTTGCCGGCCGTATGGCTGCTGGCACGGCTTGGGCCCGCTTCGTTCGTTGCCGATCTTTCGGCGGCCGGCGAGCCCGTGACGCTGCCGGATCGTGCGCAGCCCTCGCTTTCGGTCGTGCTGGGCGGCGGTGGCGTGACATTGCGGCGGCTGGTGGCGCTTTACGGAGCGCTCGCCACTGACGGGACGGTGCACGCGCTGAGCCTGGGGGCGGAGGCGCGTTCCGGCGCAAGGCGCCTCTTGCCGCCGGGCGCGGCCGAAACTGTCGCGGGCATCCTGACACGCTCATTCCCCTTCTTCGGCCCGCAGGGAATCGCCTGGAAGACGGGCACGAGTTGGGGCAATCGCGATCGCTGGGCAATCGGTTTCGACCGGCGAATGGTGGTCGGAGTCTGGATCGGGCGGCCTGACGGCACGCCGCTGCCGGGGGGACCGAGTGCGGATCTGGCCTTGCCGCTGCTGGCCCGCATTTTCGGCCTGTTGCCGGCCGAGCCGCTGAGCAGCGTGCCGGCGGAAGACGCGCTGGCCCTGGCGAAGGCGCCGAGTGCGGAACCGCTCAGCCTGCTGTTTCCCCCGCCGGGTGCCGTGCTGTGGGGGCTTGACCCGGTTCGCCTGCGGGCGATGGGTGGGTTGCGGCCACTCACTTTCCTGGTCGACGGGCGGAAACTTCCTTCGGTGCCGGCGCTGCGCGCGGCCGGCTGGACGCCGCCCGGCCCCGGCTTCTATCGCATCACGGTGCTCGACGCGGACGGCAGAGCGGCGAGTTCGGACATCCGCGTAGAGGACAGCCCATGACGTTTCTTTTGTTCAGCGCATCACGAACGGATTCGGGACTTCGCTTTCGGTGTCGATCCAGACGCTCTTCGTTTGCAGATATTCGTGGATCATGTCTTGGCCGCTTTCGCGGCCGATGCCGGAACGCTTGTAACCCCCGAACGGCACCATGTAGCTGACGGCGCGGTACGTATTCACCCAGACCGTGCCCGCTTCCAGCCGCTTCGCCATGCTGAGCGCGCGGCCGATATTCTCCGTCCAGACGCCCGCAGCGAGGCCATAGGGAATGTCGCAGCCGATTCTGACGGCGTCGTCATCGTCGTCGAAGGGCAGCACCGCCAGAACCGGGCCGAAGACTTCCTCGCGCGCGATGCGCATGGCGGGCGTGACATCGCCGAAGATGGTCGGCTCGACGAACCAGCCCTCCCCGCATTCCGGGCGCGTTGCCGGGCCGCCGCCCAAAAGGCACCGCGCGCCCTCCCGCTTGGCGCTCTCGATGAAGTCGAGCACCCGTTCGTATTGCGGCCGGGTGGTCACGGGGCCGACCTGGGTTGCCAGATCGCTCGGATCGCCCATCCGCGCGGTCGCCGCGAATGTCACGACACGATCCACGAACTCGTTGTGAATCGAGCGCTGCACCAGCAAGCGGGAGCCCGCGATGCAGGTCTGGCCGCTGGCGGCAAAGATGCCGGAAATGACGCCCTTGACGGCATTGTCGAGGTTCGCATCCGCGAACACGATGTTGGGCGATTTGCCGCCAAGTTCGAGCGTCACCCGCTTCAGCCCGCGCGCCGCCAGCTCATAGACCCGCTGGCCCGACCGCTCGCCGCCCGTGAAAGCGATCTTGGCAACCTTGGGATGGGTCACCAGCGTCTCGCCGACTTCGGGGCCGAAGCCGGTCACTACGTTCACCACGCCCGGCGGGAATCCAGCCCGTTCAACAAGAGTAACGAATTCCAGCGCCGAGACCGAGGCGAACTCCGAGGGCTTCCAGACGATCGTGTTGCCCGCCGCCAGCGCGGGCGCCATCTTCCACGCCGCGAGCAGCAGCGGCGAGTTCCAGGGCGTGATCATGGCGACCACGCCGAGCGGCTCGTGCTGGGTGAAGGTGAACATCTTGGGCTTGTCGACCGGGATGACCGAACCCTCGATCTTGTCGGCGAGCCCGGCATAGTAATAGAACCACTGCGGAATGTAGCGCACCTGGGCGAGCATCTCTGCAAGCAGCTTGCCGTTGTCCCTGGTCTCGATGCGGCCGAGCCGTTCGGCGTTCTCCGCGATCAGATCGCCAAGCTGACTGAGCAGCCGCCCGCGCCCCGTTGCGTTGATGCCGCGCCACGCCGGGTCATGGAAAGCGCGGTGTGCGGCATCGACCGCCGCATTCACATCGTCCGGACCACCGCGCCCGAGGAGCGCCCACGGCTTGCCACGAAAGGGATCGAACGATTCGAATCGCTCGCCGGTCGCGGCAACGCGCGCCTGCCCGTCAACATAGAGATCGTATTGCTGCATCATCGCCATCCCTCTCCGCACTCTCCTGCCACGGCGCCGGCGCCGGGAAAATCTCCCCCGCCACTGTTCGCTCCGCTCGCGGGGAGAATACAGGCCGGTGGCGGAATCCTCATACCCGGATTCACGGAGCGGTGTCACGATGACGCTTTCCGCGCCATCATTGTGAAATGCCCGGATCTTCATTCCGATACGGGAAAGGAGAGGCCTTCTACATGAGGCGCAAGGGAGGGCCGCTGGAGACCCTTCGCCTGCTGGTTCCGGACCCCGCGGTCGCTGCCTATCGGGCGGCGCTGGAGCCGCAGTCGCTGAGCGTTGCCTGGTTCGATGCCGGCGGCGGGCAGTGCCTCGTCGAAGCGGTGCGCGAGGCGGGCAATGGCGAGGCGGCGCTCGAGCTGGCACTTGCGCTCGCCGCGGCGGCGAGCGGCTCGACCGTGCCGATCGAGCGCGCGCCGACGGAAGCCGGTGGCTGGCTTTTGCACGCGCGCACAGCGTTCCCGGAACAGCGCATCGGACACCGCTTCGTGATCCGCGGCAGCCACCTTGGAACGAAGCGGACGGCGGGAAGGATTGCGCTGATGGTCGATGCGGCGATGGCCTTCGGTTCCGGCGAGCATGCTTCGACGCGCGGTTGCCTGCTGGCGCTCGAGCGGCTGGCGTGGCACCGGCCCGGACGAGTGCTCGATCTCGGAACGGGTTCCGGTATTCTCGCCCTCGCGGCGGCAAGGCTCTGGCGCCGGCCGGTGCTGGCGATCGACAGCGATCCCGACGCGGTGCGAACCGCGCGGCGCAACATCCGCGCCAATGGGCTCGGCCGGCTGGTTCGGGCGGCGCCGGGCGAGGGATGGAAGGCCTCCGCGATCCGTCGTGCGCGATCCTTCGACCTCGTGCTCGCGAACATATTGGCGCGACCGCTGGCGGCCATGGCACGGCCGCTGTCGCGGCGGCTGGCGCCGGGCGGGCGAGTGGTGCTCTCCGGCCTGCTGGCGCGGCAGGCACGGATGGTTCTGGCCGCGCACCGGCGAGGTGGGATCGTGCTCGTGCGACGGATCACGCTCGATGGCTGGACGACACTGATCCTGCGCGCGCGTTCGCCACGCGCGGCGTCGGGCAGACCTTCCAGATCACCCAACTCTTCAGCCGGATGTCGGTGATCGAAACCATGCTGGTGCCGGGGCTCGCGCAGCAGGGCAAGGCGATCCTGCTGGTCGATCAGAATATCAAGGGCGCGCTCGGCATCGCCGATTATCTCTATGTGATGCGGACCGGCTCGCTCCATACCGAAGGGAAGCGTGCGGAATTCGGCGAGGATGTGGAACTGCTGGTGAGCCAGTGGCTCTATACCCACCATAGGCGCCGTCACTCTGCCGCTTCGAGCAACCCGGCCAGGAGCCTCGCGCGCGGGGCAAGTTCCCGCCAGAGGATGTATTCATGATCGGCGTGGGCGCCGCCGCCGGGGCAGCCCAGCCCATCCAGCGTCGGCACACCCATGGCAGCGGTGAAATTGCCGTCTGAGCCGCCGCCGCGATGCTGCTTGGGAAGTGCCATTCCGATGTCCTCGGCAATTTTGCGCGCCTTCGCATAGAGGCGGGAAATGGCCGGTGTTTCGGCGAAAGGCGGGCGGTTCATTCCGCCGCGCACGGTGACGATGCAACCCCGCGTTGCCGGGGTGAGGCCGAGGATGGTGCGCTCGAGCGTGAGGCCGGCCGCGGCGTCCGGCACGCGGAGGTCGATCTCGCCGCCGGCCTCGGCGGCAACCACGTTGGGTCGTGTGCCGCCCCAGATCGGCGCGACATTGAGGGTGACGCCGGCAGGAACGTTGACGAGCGCGGAGAGGCGACGGATCTGCTCGGCGAGTTCCACCACTGCCGATGCGCCTTCCTCGAACGCACCACCGGCGTGCGCGGCACGACCGGTGATGCTCAAGACGAAGCGGCCGACGCCCTTGCGGGCGGTGACACAGGCACCGCCGGCGCCGGCCGGCTCCAGCACCAGCACCATGGCGGCATGGGCCGCTGCTTCCTCGATCAGGGTGCGGCTGGTCGGGCTGCCCACTTCCTCGTCCGGCGTCAGCAGGAGCGCGACGGGGCGCGGCATCGGCATGTGCTCGCGGAGAATCGAGCAGAGGACGTAAAAGCCGAGAAAGCTGCCGGCCTTCATGTCGTAGATGCCGGGGCCGTGCGCGCGCTCTCCCTCGATCCGGAACGGCATCGAGGCCAGCGTGCCGTGGTTCCATACCGTGTCGAGATGGCCGAGCAGCAACACGGACCGGCCGGCAGGGCCCGGCGTGCGCGCAAGGAGCGTATCGCCGAAGCCGTCATGGCCTGGCGTGCGGCGCAGCACGGCACCGGCAGCACTGAGGCCCCGCTCCACCAGATCGACGAGACGGTTGACCGCTGCCGCGTCACTGGTCGGGGTTTCCAGGCGCACCCAGTCCACGAGTTCTTCGAGCAGGGAAGCGGACGAAACTGCCTGCGTAAGCGGCATCTTCGCATTCCTCGGTCTGCAGGGGTCGAGTTTGGCAGCGGAGCCATGTCTTGTCCAAAGCCTCGGCAGGCGCGGCGTTGAGCGGGAGGAAAGAAGTTGCCCGGCTACGACAACGGGGCCCGCACGGATGGCCGCCGCGAAACGTGCCTCCCGGCCTTCGAAGGGGACACCTCGCTCGTCACTCTGCCCCGGCGGCGGAATATCGTGACGACGCGAAAGCGGTGATTGGTGGACTTGACCATGCCGATCACCGCGTCGATGGCGAAGGCGTCCTTGCGGTACATCGGCAGGACCTGATCCAGCCAGACGATGTGCGTTCCTTCGGCGGCCCGCCGCAGCGCCTGCATCACCGCGTTCCGCTTGATCATGGTCGTCTGGTAGCGCTCCGCGTCCTCGACGCTGTAGGGCGGATCCGCGAGAATCAGGTCGTATTGTTCGAGCGGTACATGCTGCAACGTCTGGGCATCATCGACGTACGTCGGTTTGAGCCGGCGATTGAGATCGACCGTGTCGCCCGGCAGGGCATCGAGTTCCACCTTGCCGGAAAAGAGGTGCAGAACGCGGCGTTTCTCGGGGAAGAGCGCCTTCACCCGCCGCAAATAGCCGGCCGGATAGCCGCCGTAATAGGTGGACTTCACCCGATAATCGTTGCCCATGATCCAGGTGCCGACAATCCGGCCATCCTCCGAGACGAACAGGCTGCGCGGGAACCTTGTCTCCCGCACATAATTGTCGATCCGGTCTTCCAGGCGCATGATCCTCCCCTCGATCCGCATGGTGCCATCCTGCACCGTTAGGGGTCGACATGTACAGAACGGATCTGCAACGTGCATCGAGGATCTGGCATGCGGTTTGTACATGCCGGGTAGGAGAAGCGCGCTTGCCAAACGCGGCCTTCGTGCGAGCGACGGTTACGGGCCGGTCAGCACACCAGGGTTGAAGAGCAAGCCCGGGTCGAGGGCTGATTTCGCGGCGGCGAATGCAGCACCGAACAGATCCGGGCGCTCCTTGTCGTACCACGGCCGATGATCGCGGCCAACCGCGTGGTGATGGGTGATCGTGCCGCCGGCGGCGATCAACGCGTCGCTGGCCGCGTTCTTGATGGCCTGCCATTGCTCGATCAGCGCGCCATGGCGGCCGAGCGCGTGGAACGAAAAGTAGGGTGCCGGGCCGTCGGGATAGACATGCGTGATGCGGCAGGTGATCTGGCCAGGCCGGCCGGTCGCCTCCCGGATGGCGCCGAGCGTTGCCCTGGTCACCGCTGCGTGCAGCGACCCGAAGCGCTCCCAAGTGATGGCGGTTTCGAAAGTGTCGGAAATGATCGCCCGCGGCACCATCCGTTCCCGCGCATAAGGCATGCGGATGAAGGCGGTGCGCCACTTCTCGGCCGCCCCTTGGCCGGGCTCGGCGTGCTCGGCGCGGCCGCCGTGATCCGCGGCCAATGCCAGGGCGCGGGAGAGAAGATCGTCGAGCGGGCGGTCCCAGCCCTCGAAGCCAAGCACCATCAGCGCCGAGCTTCCGTCTCCCGAGGCGGTGTTGCGTACTTCCTCGGGATCGAGGATGCGGCAATTCGCAGGTTGGAGCCCGGCCTGCAGCAGGGTGCGCAGGGCGGCGGCCGCCTGGAAGAAATCGGCAAACCAGACGGCGGCACTAGAACGACGGCGCGGGCGCGGCGTGAGACGCATCCAGGCCTCGGTGATCACGCCGAGCGTTCCCTCCGAGCCGATGAAGAGCGAAGCGGGATTCGGGCCGGCGCCGGAAGCCGGCAGGCGGCGCGTCTCGAGTGCGCCGCGCGGGGTGACGACGCGGAGGCTTTCCACGAAATCGTCGATATGCGTGCGCGATGTTGCATAATGCCCGCCGGAGCGGGTAGCGATCCAGCCGCCGAGAGTGGAATGCTCGAAGCTCTGCGGGAAATGCCGGAGGGTCAGCCCGTGCGGCCTGAGGTCGGCCTCGAGCGCGGGGCCGAAGATGCCGCCTTCGATGCGCGCGGCGCGTGAGGTCTGATCGACCTCGAGCACCCGGTTCATGCGCGAGAGATCCAGGCTGATGCTGCCCTTGGCTCCGCGCCCGGGCGCCGGATCGACCCCGCCGACCACGGAACTGCCGCCACCGAACGGAATGACGGAGAGAGGCAGGCTGCCGGCCCAGTCGATTACCTCCGCGACTTCGCTCCCGGTGCGGGGATAAGTCACGACGTCCGGTGCCGCGGCATAGTTTCCCTGCAAGCCATGCACCGTATCGGGATAGGACTTGCCGAAGCTGTGCAGCGCGCGCTCGTACGGCCCGACCGAGCAGATCGCCTCCAGGAGAGCGGGGGGTGTCACGCGAGGCACGGGCAGGCTGATGTCCGGGAGCGACGGCACGCGCCGTTCCTCGAACCGATCGACCGCGAACAGGCGGCGAAAATTGCCGAGCCAGGCTTCTTCCTCCGCCGCGGTCATTCCCTCACCCTCGAAGCCCCAGCCATAGAATTTCCGCAGCCTTGTCATCTTCCGCCTCCGTCGGCCGCGGCGCCCCGGCGATCGAGCCCGTCGCGGAGCTGGAACCAGGTGCCGAGCAAAGGCAGGAACCAGGGATTGCCGCGATAGAGGGGGAAGGTCGGAAAATCGTCCTGATCGAAGGCGCAGTCGCGATTGCCGCCGCTGATGATCTTGCGCGCCGTCTGCCAGCCGAGAAACGTCATCATCGCGATGCCGCTGCCGTTGCAGCCGAGGCAGAAGTGAAGCCCGTCCTCGATGCCCATGTGCGGCAAAGCGTCGAAGGTGAAGGCGACATTGCCGTTCCAGGCGTGGGTGATCCGCGCATCGCGGAGCGCGGGGAAGCGGGCGGTCATGAAGCGGTGCAGGATGGGCGCGCTCACCGTGGCGTCGGCGGCCGTGAAACGGGCGCGGCCGCCGAAGATCATCCGCCTGCCGTCGGGTGACATCCGGTAATAGGTCAGCACGCGCGGAGTATCGGAGATGGTGCGGCCGTTCGGGATCAGGGACCGCGCGAGATCCGCCGGCAGTTCCTCGGTGGCGATGATGTGGCTCGCGATCGGCACGACGCGGCGCTTGAGCCGCGGCGTAAGATCGCCGGTATAGCCGTTGGTCGCCACGACGACCTCGGCCGCTTCGATCGTGCCGCGCGCGGTCTTGAGTTGCCAGGCGCGGTCAGCCGGCAGCGCCGGGTCGTGGTGCATGCCGAGGACAGGAGCCTCGGCCAGCACCGGCACGTTCCACCGCCGGCAGGCATCGAGCAGACCTTTGTAGTAGAGCGCCGGATGCAGCTTGCCGGCCCGCTCCAGGATCATTCCACCATAATAATAGTCGCTGCCGATCTCCTCCCGCTGGCGGGCGCGCGGCAGCATGCGGGCCTCGGAGTTTGCCTCCCTGTTCAGCTCCGCCAGGCGCGCCTCGAGGCCACGATAATGGGCCGGCGTGAAGGCGCCGACGAAGCGCCCGCGCTTCTCCCAGAAGCAGGCGATCTCCTCGCGCGCGATCAGCGTCTCGACAAGGCCGAATGCCTCCGCGGCTCCGCCCAGGAGGGCAGCACGCCGGGTCTCCGAAAGCGCGTGCCGCCGCCCGGTAAAGCTCTTGCCGACATTCACCCCCCCGCTCACCGCTCCGCCGTTGCGCGTGCTGGCGCCACTGCCGGGCAGGCCGGCCTCGATGACCGCGACCTCGATCCCGGCCCGGGCAAGCTCCAGGGCCGCCGAAAGGCCGGCGTAGCCGGCCCCGATCACGGCGACGCGGGTGCGGCGCGGCAGCTCCTGCTGTTCGCCCTCCTGCGGCCGCCAGGCCTCCCACCAGTAGGGCAGCGGTCGGAAATCGGGATGCAATGGCGCGCCCTGGGGCATCCGGGCAGCATGCCTCCGCTGCCGGCAAAAGGCGATGGAGGGAGCCGGCATCGGGCCGGGGAGAAGTGCGAAAAGCCTGTTGCCCAGGCCCTCACCGCCCGCCAGAATTGGCGAGCGTTCTCTCTTTGGAAGGGGTGGCAAATGGCGAGAAGGCCAACCAGGGTCATGCCGGAGCTGGAGCCGGAACCGGAGCCGGAACCGCCACCAGAGCCTGTGCCGACGCCCGTGCCGGCGCCGAGCCCCGCCGCTTCCGGTCCCGATATCGAGCCGCTGTTGCGCGAACTCAGCCAGCGCATACTCGATGCGATGAACCGTAACACGGCCGCCATTCTCGCCGCCGGCATCATGGCCTCGCGCGGAAGGCCGCATACGCCGGAAGAGGCGCTGAGATTGCACCAGGAGATGATCAACACGATGTGGCCGCGGGTGCCGGCGCCGACGCGGGCAGCGGAAAGCATTTCGGTCTGATTCGTCCGCCGGCCGCGGCCGCTCTCGACAGCCCTGACGCTCAGCCCCATTTTCGTTCGCGGAGGCCCGATGTCAGAGACCCTTGCGCGGCCCGCGCCCCCGCTCTTCATGCCGCAGAAGCTGCCCGCGAGGCCGGCGGGCAAGCCGCTCGTCGTAGTCTCTTCCTACGAACCGAGCGGCGATCAGCCGGGTGCGATCCGCGATCTCGTCGCCGGTCTCGCGCAGGACGAGCGGGACCAGGTTCTGCTCGGCGTCACCGGCTCGGGCAAGACCTTCACCATGGCCAAGGTGATCGAGGCGGTGCAGCGCCCGACCCTGATCCTGGCTCCCAACAAGACGCTGGCCGCCCAGCTTTACGGAGAGATGAAATCCTTCTTTCCCGGGAACGCGGTCGAATACTTCGTGAGCTACTACGACTACTACCAGCCCGAAGCCTACGTGCCGCGCACCGACACCTATATCGAAAAAGACGCGCAGATCAACGAACAGATCGATCGCATGCGCCATGCCGCCACGCAGGCGCTGCTGGAGCGAAACGATTGCGTCATCGTCGCCTCGGTCTCCTGCATCTACGGCATCGGTTCGGTGGAGACCTATCAGCGCATGGTGGTCAGGCTGGTCGTCGGCGGGCGCATCGAGCGTGACCGGCTGACACGCGCGCTGGTCGAGCTGCAGTACCGGCGCAACGATGCCGCGTTCCAGCGCGGCTCGTTCCGCGTGCGCGGCGAGACGGTGGATATTTTCCCGAGCCACTACGAGGACCGCGCCTGGCGGGTCAGCCTGTTCGGCGACGAGATCGAGGAGATCGGCGAATTCGACCCGCTGACCGGCGAGAAGACGGCGCGGCTCGAAGAGGTGACGGTCTACGCCAACAGCCACTATGTGACGCCACGGCCGACGCTGACCCAGGCGATCAGCCAGATCAAGGTCGAGCTTCGCGAGCGGCTGAACGAGCTCAATGCGGCCGGCAAGCTCCTGGAGGCGGAGCGGCTGCAACAGCGCACCACCTACGATCTCGAGATGCTCGAGATCACCGGTTCCTGCAAAGGGATCGAGAACTACTCGCGCTATCTGACCGGGCGTAACCCGGGCGAACCGCCGCCGACCCTCTTCGAGTATCTGCCGGAGAACGCCCTCCTGATCGTCGATGAGAGCCACGTCACGGTGCCGCAACTCGGCGGCATGTATCGCGGGGATTTCAACCGCAAGTCCGTGCTCGCCGAATTCGGCTTCCGCCTGCCTTCGTGCGTCGACAACCGGCCGTTGAAATTCGAGGAATGGGAGCGTTTCCGCCCGCCGAGCCTGTTCGTCTCCGCCACTCCCGGGCCATGGGAGCTGGCGCGCACGGGTGGCGTGTTTGCCGAGCAGGTCATCCGTCCGACCGGGCTGGTCGATCCCGCGGTCGAGGTTCGCCCGGTGGAGCGGCAGGTGGACGACCTCTTCGCCGAGTGCTGCGCGGCGGCGCTCGCCGGTGGCCGCGTGCTGGTGACGACGCTCACCAAGCGAATGGCCGAGGAATTGACCGAGTATCTGACCGAGAACGGCGTCAAGGTCCGATATCTGCACTCGGATATCGAGACGCTCGAGCGTGTGGAGATCATCCGGGATCTCCGGCTTGGCGTGTTCGACGTGCTGGTCGGCATCAACCTGCTGCGCGAAGGGCTCGACATTCCCGAATGCGTGCTGGTGGCGATTCTTGATGCCGACAAGGAGGGCTTCCTCCGCTCGACGACGAGCCTGGTCCAGACCATCGGACGCGCGGCGCGCAATGTGGACGGGCGCGTCATCCTCTACGCCGACCAGCGCACCGACAGCATCGAGCGGGCACTGGCGGAGACTGAGCGGCGGCGTGCCAAGCAGCAGGCGTGGAACGAGGCGCACGGCATCACGCCGCAATCGGTGAAGAAGGCGATCGGCCGGGTACTGGAGAGCGTGTTCGAGCAGGACTACGTGACGGTTTCTCCCGATATCGATCCCGGGGCCGATCACTTCGTCGGCAAGGATCTGAAGGCGGTGATTCGCGATCTGGAGGCGAAGATGCGCGCCGCCGCTGCGGATCTCGCCTTCGAGGAGGCGGCGCGGCTGCGCGATGAGATCAGAAGGCTGGAAGCCGAGGATCTGGGGCTGAACGCGCCGGCCGGCGAGCGCCCCGCCCGCCCGCCGCAGGGAATGCATCGGCGCACCGGGCGTGCTCCTCCGCGCCCCTTCGGGCCCGGCGGCGGCGGGATGATTGAGCCGCGTGCCCCGGTTCCGCGCCGCGGCCGGCCGGTGCCACGCCGGACGTGAATCTGACCATCCCGGAGCGGCTGCCGCGGGCGGCGCTGGTGACCGGGGGGGCGCGGCGAATCGGTCGGGCGATCGTGCTCGCCCTCGCGGAAGCCGGCTTCGATGTCGCCATTCATTGCCGAAACAAGGACACAGACGCCGAGGAACTGGCCGCAAGCATTGCCGCTGGCGGGCGGCGGAGCCTCGTGCTGGAGGCCGATCTCAGCCGGGAGGAGGCGGTGCAGGGACTGATCGGAAGGGCCGGATCCCTGGGACCGATCGGCGTCCTCGTCAACAACGCGAGCACCTTCGAGCGCGATGAATGGGAGAATGTGACCCGCGGCTCCTGGGAGAGGCACCTCGAAGCCAATCTGCGCGCGCCGTTCGTGCTGACCCAGCACTTCGCGAAGGCACTGCCCGCCGCGGCGGAGGGCGTGGTGGTGAACCTGCTCGATGAGCGCGTGTGGTCTCTCACGCCGCATTTCGTTTCCTATACGCTTTCCAAGTCCGGGCTCTGGACGCTCACGCGCACGCTGGCGCTGGCGCTGGCGCCGCGCATCCGGGTGGCCGGGATCGGCCCCGGCCCGACGCTCCCGAGTGTCCGGCAGACGGAGGCCGATTTCGCGCGCCAGAACGCCCGGCTGCCGCTCCGGCACGGGGCGACGCCCGCGGAGATCGCGCGCGCGGTTCTGATGATCCTGGCGCTGCCTTCCTTCACCGGGCAGATGCTGGCGCTCGATGGCGGGCAGCATCTGAGGTGGGGATTGGCGAACACGGTGATCGACGAATGACCGATCTCTGTTCCGACCGCATCGCCGATGCTTCGCGCGGCATTCGCCACGTCTTCGTGCGGGACATGACGATCGCGGCGCGTATCGGCGTCAACGCGCATGAAAAGCGGGCCCCGCAACCGGTCAGGATCAATATCGATCTGGCGGTCGAGGACGAGGGCTGCGGGCCACTGGCCAGCAGAGCGGTCGGAGCCGACAAGCTGGAGCGGGTGGTGGACTACGAGCCGATCGTCGCCGCCGCGCGCCGGATCGTCTCCGAGGGCCACGTGGCGCTCGCCGAGACTCTCGCCGAGCGGATTGCCGAGGCGGTGCTCGCGGATGCCCGGGTGATCGCCGTGCGGGTCAGGGTGGAGAAGCTCGAAGTCTTCGCCGGCGTCGGCGCCGTCGGCGTCGAGATCGAGCGCTGCCGGCCGCCCCTGGGAGAGGCTGAGCCTTGTTGAGAAGCCCTATACCCACTCCGTTTGCGTAGCTGATTGGCAAGCTACAAGGGTTGCCATGGGTGTGCCGATCTCCATCCGCCAGGACGACGAGGTGCGCCGCGAACTGGAAGCGGAGGCCCGTTCACGCGGTGTCGGGCTCGCAACCCTGGTGCGAGACCTCGTCACCGAAGCGGCGCGCGAGGCACGGCGTACCCGAATCCGCGAGGCCAGCGCGGCCGTCGGCGCGCATGTCGCGGATTCGCCTGCGGGGCGGGCCTTCTATGAAGGGTGGGGGACGCCGCGTAGCGATGCCGGTTGAGCGGGCGCCGCTCGCCTTGCGTGCCGGTGAGATCGAGCTGGCCGACTGGCCCGGCGACGCGGTGCTGAAGCAGCCAAACAAGCGACGCCTGGCCCGCGATCGCCCGAGGCGGAATCGTCGGAGGGCGTGAATCGCGGGCTCGAATAAACCGCGAGACCCGTGTCGGGCTGCCCAGTCAGTCCGACACGGATCTGGCAATCGTGGTGGAGGATGATGCGCTGTTTGCGCCCGCCTATCCGAATGCCATCCTGGTTCCGCTGACCGAGGATGCCCTGCTCGCCATTCCTGACCTCTCGGTCGCCATCGCACCGACCCCGGAGAACGGCTGCACCAAGCCCTGCTGGGCTGTCCCCCATCTGGTGACGGCGACCTCCAGGAGGCGCCTTTCAGCAACCGGTTCCCGCGTCACGCGCCAGCAGCTTGCGTCCATCCGCCGCCAGATCGCCCTTTCCATCGGTATCGGGAGCTGACTCTCCCGATCGACGACCCGTGACCATCGGGTTACTGCCTTGTGCGATGGCTGCCATGGAACGGGAACCGCAAAGAGTACGTCCCGTATTTTGACCAGCGTCTCCTTGATCGCCTCGCCCAGCGTGTAGATCGCATCATCGCGCGCCCCACCCCGGATCGTCCCGCCGAAGGAACCGGCAACCTTCGAGCGCCCGCCGCCGCTGTACCGATCGCGCTCGATCCCGCGATCCAGCTCACCTTCAGCCACTCGCAAATACCGCCGTCCACCGCTATTGTTCGCCCAAACGCGGGACACTCGGTGGTGCAACCGGCCCCTCGCGCACCTCGCCGCGGGAATAATCCCCATAACCCCGCCCGTGTTATCCTGCAGGTTCATTCGATCCGCCTTCAATGAGGTCGCGCGCTGCCCCTCCGCACACCCGATCGCGTGGCGCGACCTCACAGAAGCCTCCGGATTCTTTATGCGCGCCTACGTCGGCGGCGAAGGGCGGCAAACCCGGCGATACCGACCGCGAGCATCACAAGCGACGATGGCTCCGGCACCGGTGCCGCCGCCACCTCAATAGCATCCTGGAACTCGTTCAGCCCCGGGGGGGCGATGCCGCTGTCATTGATAATGCCAAATGGGTCTAAGAGCGCGCCGGTCGGGGTCGGCCATTGAGTGATGCCATCTGCGCTGCCGTTCAATAATCCACCAAAAACGTTGCCAGAACCCGTGATCGGGTTGGTGCCCAGTAAGGGAATACTGCCAAAACCCGTTGTCGGGTTAGCGAGTACGCCGTTCGTACCCCAATCTAGGTAGAATGCTATTCCATTCGATAACTCCGTTAGGTCTATACCGCTCGCAAAAATGCTCCAATCGGCATCCGTGCTGGAATAGATATCGCTGCCGGTAGCTTGGACAGTGAGGATTAACCACTCACCGCTGGATTGGTCCACGATCTGTTGAGTGAGCGTCAAGGCCCCGCCATCGATCGTCGTTGTGCCTGGGCTGAGCGTCACGGTTTGGCCAAAGGTGTTTGGAGCGTTTGTCCCGCCGATGGTGAAGGTGCTGCCGATATCGAAGATGTCAGCCCAGGCAGCCGATCCGCTGAGCATCATCGCCGCGAATGCGGCAACTGTTACGATGCAACGTCCGCTCACCATCCTCCGTCCCCCCCGAGAACGGTGCTGGAGAGCAGGCCCTTTCTGACTGCACATTTCATGAACCTCCCGGAATTGACCCAATTCCGGGAGGCATGCAATTTTGATGCCGGGAAAACAGATTTGAGGGTATTCAAATACTTCGAGAACACGTCCCGAGTTTTCCAGAGCGGGTTGGCAGGATTCTGTAAAGGGTTCTATACACTCGCGGTCGCTGCAACGGTTGGGCAACAGCCGCCGATCTCGCTTCGCATCCCCTCCGGCCGCCATCGCCGCGCCCAATCTTCAATTAGAATCGCCATATATTCAATGTTCTGGAGGATAAAGGCTGGGATCGATCCGGGTCGGGGCGAGCGGGCGGTCCGGCCGTTTTTGCGAGTGTCAAAATTCTTTACACATGACAATTATCGGTCGCCCGCGCCAGTTTTACCTATGTGGGGTCACCGCACGGCTTGTTCAAAATCGCACGGTAAGCCCACCGCCGGTCAGGAACGAGCTGCGAGTACGTGCCAGTCCGCGTCAGCGCCATGATCCGGGAGGTCAACCGGGACATCTATCTGCCTGCGATGGTCGCGGCGTTAAAAGCGCTGTAGTGGGACGTGCCTTGTTAGACGCAGTACCCAACTCTCTTGATCTCTGTGCGGCGCCGCCGCGATGCGCCGCATCGTCTCCGAGGACCATGTAGCGCCGGCCGAGACTTTGGCCGAACGGATTGCAGAGGCGGCGCTCGCGGATGCCCGGGTGATCGCCGTGCGCGTCAGGGTGAAGAAGCTCGAAGCCTTCGTCGGCGCCGTCGGGCGTAGGGCCTGACGATTTCCCGTCCCCCATCAGGCCACGCCCCTCGGCTCGGTCATGGCCGCAGGATGATCTTCGCGGCGGCGACAGTCCCGGCCTCGAGATCCTGGAATGCTCCCCAGCCCTCCGCCAGCTTCCGTTGCGCCAGCCACGCGAGCGGGCCGAGATGGCCCGCCGCCAGCGCCGCGAGGGCTTCCAGGAAATCGACGGGCGTGTAGCAGTAGCTGCCGATCAGCGTGATCTCTTGCAGCGTGATCCTGCGGATATCCAACCCGTCCGCACCGGGAAGAAGCCCGACATGGACGATCACTCCGCCCGGCTTGACCAGCCGGCTCGCCGCTTCGCGCGTCGCCTTCGCACCGACGGCATCGACGATCAGGTCAACGGAGGAATCCTCCGGTTCGCCTGCTTCGCCGGGCGCATAAGGACGAAGCGGCCCGGCCCGGGCGGCCGTTTCCCTGCGCAGCATGTTGGGTTCGGCCAGCGCCACTTCCCGCGCACCGAAATGGCCGAGCACGAGCGCCGCGGCGAGGCCGATCGCCCCGCCGCCCAGGACCGCCGCGCAGGAAGCGGCAAGCGGCCGGCTGAGCGCGGCAATGCCAAGGCGCGCAGCATGCCAGGCAACGGCAACCGGCTCTGCCAGCGCCGCCTGGGTTATCTCGAGCCCCGCCGGAACCGCCACCACGTTCCGCTCGGGAATGCACACCAGTTCGGCGAAGGCGCCGGGGCGCGGTGGCATCGAGATGACCTGCCGCCGGCGGCAGAGTTGCGAACGGCCGTCGAGGCAGAAGGCACAGGTACCACAGGTGACGAGCGGATTGATGGTTACGCGCTCGCCCTGCCTCAGGCCGTCTGCGATGCGGCCGGCGGCTTCGTGCCCGAGCACGAACGGCGCCGGCCGGCGCTCGTCATGCCCATGATAGGCGTGCATGTCCGAGCCACAGATGCCGACCGCCTCGACACGCACCGTTACTTCGCCTTCGGCGGGGACTGGTTCAGGAACGTCGGCGTAGGCGAGCGAATGCGGGCCCGTGTAGATGAGCGCTTTCATGCCCCGCTAGCCCGCGATCGCCCGAGGCGGAAACGTCGGAGGGCGTGAATCGCGGGCTCGAATAAACCGCGAGACTCGTGTCGGGCTGCCCAGTCAGCCCGGCACGGGTCTAGTCTGCCGCCAGAGGTCAGGACTGCGCGGCCGGCGAAATCACGAAGCAGGCGGTATGGACGTGCCCAAGCTGTTCGCAGGCCTGAACGGCGGCCTCTCGGGAGATGCCGACGAGGCGCGCCCTGTAGAGCATTCCATGCTGTTCGTGCACGCTCCCCACCATCTGCCAGGCGGCCCGAAGCGGGCCGGGCGCTTCGCGGATGGCGGCACTGATGGCCGCGTGGGCTTGGTCGATGTGGTCGAAAGCGCCGACCTGGATCGCCCAGTTCCCCCTCGGCGAGCCGGTCAGCGGGCCGGGTGGCCTGGGCGGAAGCGTGCCGGCGAGGGCGGGGGTGATCAGGTGAAAGCCGCCCGGCGGCCGTGGCAGCGGCGGCGGTGGCGCCACCCGCCGCACCGGCGGCGGCGGCACCACGGGCCGCGGGGGCTCGGGCAGTTGTGCCACTCTGACCACGCTCGGCGGACGGCTGACGGGGGGCGCGGGCGAGGGCGAGGGCAGGCGCACGGGGGTGGTGTTCATGGCGAACTGCTCACCACCCGCGCCCGGATAGACGCCGCGAATCCGCGGCGCAATCGTCGCCACGTAACGGCGGGTCTCCCACGGCAGCGGCGCTCTGCGGCTCAGGTACTCTTCGTACGCCTCCGGCCCGGCATTGTAGGCGGCGAGGAACCCGGGCGAGCCGAAAAGGTCATACATTTCCCGGATATAGGCCGTGCCGGCGAGGATGTTGTCGCGCGGATCGTAGGGGTTGTCGCCCAGCCCGTACTCCGCTTCGAGTTCCTGGTAGGTATCCGGCATCACCTGCATCAGCCCCATCGCCCCGGCAGGGGAGGTGATCGGTTCGCCGTTCAGATATTCCTCGCCGCCCGACTCGACGCGCATGACCTCGCGGATCCAGAGCTCGGGCACGTCGAAGCGTTGCGAAGCGAGCGTGATGTAAGGGCCCCAAGGGTCCCAGGGAGGTCCGGGTGCCGTGTAATCCCGCGGGGTAATGGCGGCGTAGCGGGCGGCTTCTTCGCGGGAGCTGATCCGGGGAGCCTGGCTGGCGCAGGCGGAGAGCAGCGCGAGTGCGGCCAGGAGGGAGAACGATGGGAGCAGGGATATCCGTCTCATTCGGCGGCGGGCCCATCAGTACGGAACAGAAGGACAACGGCCGAGCGGCCGTCGTTGAGGCGGTCGGGTAGGAATCGACTGTAACACCCTTATCGTAATATCCATGTGGCAGCAAGCCTTCGCTGCGATGTGTCGTGCCGCGGGCCGGGATTGCTGGTAAAGTCCGCCCAACCTCAGGGGAAATCGCCGATGAGAGCGGTCTCCGGTGCCATGGCAGTGGCGCTTGTGCTTTCAGGTTGCGCCGGGAAGGTGAACAAGGCGGTAACGGCCCCGGCGGTCCCGGTTTCCCCGCTGGTGCAACCGGCCAATGTCTCCTACGGCACGATCCTTGCCGAACGACCGGTCACGGTTGGGGCTGCCGACAGCTTGGGGCCTGCGGTGGCCGGGCCGGCGGCAAGCGGGACGGCGGGCAGCGCGGGCGGCGGCGACGTTCGCTCGAGCATCCTGGCCGCGATCGGCGATGGTGGGGCCGGCGTGCAGGCCGGCGGCGAGGCCGAAGCAGGAGTGCCGACCGACAATGTGACCGAGTTCATTATCCTTGTGGATGACGGCCGCACGATCTCGGTGGTGCAAAGCAACGGGTTCAAGCTTGCGCCCGGGGCGCGGGTGATGATCATCCATGGGGCGGAAACGCGCCTTGCTCCCCCGGCGCATGGCTGAGGCGCGGCGGGTTGCCGGGGCCGCACGAATCGGCTAGCGCGGGCGCCATGGAAGGCTCGATCCTGCTTGTTCGGCAGCCGGAAGCGCTCCGCACGGAGGAGGCGGTCCTCGAACTCCGGCCCAATCTCGGCTTCGCCATGCGTCAGGCGCTCGCCTTCCGGGACGTACGCGAAGGCTTGCGGCTTTGGCGGCTGGTCTGGTCGCTCGGCTTCCTCGATATCGTGCTCCGCTATCGCGGGTCGGTGCTCGGGCCGTTCTGGCTCACCATCTCGACCGCGATCATGATCGCCGCCCTCGGCTTCCTCTACTCGACGCTCTTTCACACCGATATTCATTCCTACCTGCCGTTCCTCGCCCTTTCGATGATCCTGTGGGCATTCCTCAGCACGATCGTCAGCGAGGCCTGCACCTGCTTCATGCAAGCGGAGGGGACGATCCGTTCGATGCGGCTGCCGTTCTTCCTCTATGCGGGCCGCATGCTGGTGCGAAACGTCCTCGTTCTGGCGCACAATTTTCCGGTGATCGTGGCGGTGTTCCTGATCTTCTCGGTGCGGCCGGGATTAGCCGCGCTTTATGCCGTGCCCGGCTTCGCGCTCTGGCTGGTGGACGGAATCGCGATTGCCTTCCTGCTCGGCGCTTTTTGTGCGCGTTTCCGGGACATCCCGCCGATTGTCGCGAGCGTCATGCAGATCGGCTTCTTCGTGAGCCCGATCATCTGGGTGCCCTCCACCCTGAGCGTGCGATGGCAGCACCTGCTGCCGATCAACCCGTTCTACACACTGCTCGAGGTCGTGCGCGGCCCGCTGCTTGGCCAGGCGCCCAGCGGCTTCGTCTGGCTGAGCGCGGTCGGGTACAGCCTGTTGGTGGCGGGGCTCTCCTGGCTGCTTTTCGTGCGTGCGCGGCACCGGCTCGCGTTCTGGGTGTAGAGAACAGTACGAACCGTCGGCATCGATGGCCAGCATTTCCGTCAGCGGCGTCGCCGTCGATTTCCCGCTTTATCATGGCTCGAGCCGGAGCCTGAAAAAGACGGTGCTGGCTGCCGCTTCCGGGCGCGTGGGCAAGGACCGGCAAAGCCGTGTCGTGGTGCAGGCGCTGCGCGACATCAGCTTCGAGCTTGGCAGCGGCGACAGGCTCGGCCTGATCGGTGGTAACGGCGCCGGCAAGACGACGCTGCTTCGCGTCCTTGCCGGAATCTATGAACCGGTGCTCGGACGGGTGCGGATCGAGGGCAGCCTGACAGCCCTGCTCGATCCCAATCTCGGGATGAACCCGGAGCTGACCGGCCTCGAGAACATCCGGCTGCGTGGCCTTTATGGCAACCTCTCAAAGGAGGCCACGAAAAAGCTCGAAGAGAATGTGCGCGGCTTTTCCGAACTCGGCGATTTCCTCGATCTGCCGATGAGGCTGTACAGCGCAGGGATGATGGTGCGGCTTGGCTTCGCGCTGGCCACTGCCATCCGCCCGCAAGTGCTGCTGATGGACGAATGGTTCCTGGCCGGCGACGCAGGCTTCATGGAGAAGGCGCGGGAGCGTCTCGAGGGCATGGTGCGCGGCGCGGAGATACTCGTTCTCTCCTCGCACATGGTGGAAACCGTGCGTACATGGTGCTCCCGAGTAATCTGGCTGGACCAGGGCAAGGTACGGGCTGACGGTCCGCCCGACGAGGTGCTGGAGCAGTATCTCGGCCACGAGTTGCCGCCGCGGCCGTCGCCTCAGCCCGCGGAACCCCTCGCGCAGGAAGTCGCCGCGCGCGAATAGCACCGGCTCAGAACAGCCGCCCGCCGTCCGGCACCGCAAAGTCGGGGCGGATGAGGACCACTCTGCCCTCCTCGTCCGGCACGCCGAGCGTGAGCACTTCCGAATGAAAGGGGCCGATCTGCCGCGGCGGAAAGTTGACGACGGCCAGGACCTGCCGGCCGATCAGCCTGTCCGGCACGTAATGCTCGGTGATCTGTACCGAGGAGCGTTTGCGGCCGATGGCGGATCCGAAATCGATGACGAGCTTGAAGGCAGGCTTGCGCGCCTCGGGGAAGTGGCTCGCCTCGACGATGGTGCCGATACGGATCTCGATGCGGTTGAAATCCTCGATCGTGGCGCTCATCCGACACTCCCCCTTGTCATGCTTCCTTTGGGCAATGGTCCCTTGGGGCGCGTTGCCAACCTGGCGCCTTCATGCCAGCGTACCGGTGGTTGGGACGATCGGAAAGCGGCATGCGGGACTTTCATTTGCCGGGGCGAAGCGTGGTCTTCGCCACGCACGGCATGGCGGCGACCTCGATGCCGGCGGCAACTCTCACCGCGCTCGAAATGCTCAGGGCGGGCGGCAACGCGCTCGATGCCGCAGTGGCGGCGATGGCCGTGCTGTGCGTGGTCGAGCCGCAATCTACGGGGATCGGCGGAGACTGCTTCTGCCTTTATGCGCCGGCGGGGAGCGGGCGGGTGGTGGCGCTGAACGGCTCGGGGCGGGCGCCGGCGGCGGCGGATTTCGCGTGGTACGAAGAGAGAGGGCTCGCGCAACTCGAGAACGATTCCGCCCACAGTGTGACGGTGCCCGGTGCGGTTGCCGCCTGGGAGACGTTGCTCGCTGCCCACGGCACCAAAGGGCTCGACGAACTGCTGCGTCCGGCGATCGGCTATGCGGAGGAGGGATTCGTCGTGCATCCGCGCGTTGCCTTCGATTGGCAGCGGCTGGAGGACAAGCTCCGCAAGAACGGGGCCAGCGGATTCCTGCCTCGCGGAGCGGCACCGGCGGCGGGCGAACGGTTCACACCGCCGGGCCTTGCCACAACGCTTCGCGCCATCGCGAGGGGCGGCGCGCGCGCGTTCTATGAAGGGCCAATCGCCGCTGACATCGTCACAACCCTGCGCGCCCGCGGGGGGCTGCACACGGAAGCGGATTTCGCCGCTCAGTTGAGCGGGGCGGAGTTCGTCGAGCCGATCCGCACCACATGGCGCGGCTTCGAGGTGTGGCAATGCCCGCCGAATGGCGTGGGGATTCTCGTGCTGATGCTGCTCGGCATCCTGGGCGGAATGGAGAGCGCCGCCGATGGGCCGCTCTCCGCGCTCCGGCTGCACCGCCATGCCGAGGCGGCCCGGCTTGTCTACCGGGACCGTGACGCCTTCGTTGCCGACCCGGTGCATGCGGCGGTGCCGGTGCAACGCCTGACGAGCGAAGCGTACCTTGCCGGCCTGAGAAGATTGATCGACGATGGGCGGACCATGCATGCGCTGCCGCCAGCCGGTGAGGCTCTGATGCCGGTGCACGCCGACACCGCCTGTCTCGCGGTCGTCGATCGCGACGGCAATGCGGCAAGCCTCATCAATTCGCTGTTCCAGGGCTTCGGCAGCGGCATCCTCGCGGAGAAGTCGGGCGTGATGCTGCAGAACCGGGGCTTCGGCTTTCGCCTGGAGCGCGGCCATCCGAACTGCATCGCGCCGGGCAAGCGGCCGATGCACACGATCATTCCCGGAATGCTGACCAGGGAGGGTGAGGCCGTGATGCCGTTCGGCGTGATGGGCGGGCATTTCCAGCCGATGGGCCAGACTTTGTTTCTGACGAATGTCCTCGAATACGGGCTGGACCTTCAGGAGGCGCTCGACGCCCCGCGCGTCTTCCCCACGGGCGGGAAGCTCGAGATCGAGCGCGGCCTGAAACTGGCAACGCTGGAGGGCCTGGAGCGGCGAGGCCACCAGCTCAGCGTGGTCGATCGGCCGCACGGCGGGGGCCAGGCGATCTGGATCGATCGTGCAAAGGGCGTGCTTGCGGGGGCATCGGATCCGCGCAAGGACGGCATGGCGCTCGGGTATTAGGGCGATGCGCGAAGCCTGCGATCTGACGGCCCTCGAAGCGCGCAAGCTGATCGGGGAGAAGCGGCTCGGCGCTGGCGAACTCCTGGAAAGCTGCATCCGCCGCATCGAGCGGCTGAACCCGGCCGTGAATGCGATCGTTGCCACCGACTATGCACGCGCGAGGCAGCAGGCGGCGGCAATCGATGCCGCGGCGGCGAAGGGCGAGGCACTCGGGCCGATCGCCGGCCTTCCTGTCGGAATCAAGGATCTCGAAGATACGGCAGGGCTTCGCACCACTTACGGAAGCCCGATCTTCGCCGATCACGTGCCGGCGGAGGATGAGCGGCTGGTGCGCGCCGTTCGCGCCGGCGGCGGCATCGTCATCGGCAAGACCAACACGCCCGAGTTCGGCGCCGGCGCGAACACCCGCAACAGCGTCTATGGCGCAACCGGCAATCCGTTCGACCCGCGGAAATCTGCCGCCGGCTCCTCGGGCGGCTCGGCGGTGGCGCTGGCAACGGGAATGGTGCCGCTTGCCTCCGGCTCGGACACGGGGGGAAGCCTGCGCAACCCGGCTGCCTTTTGCGGCATCGTCGGTTTCCGGCCGACACCGGGCCTGGTTCCGAGCGAAAAGCGCCTGCTCGGCTGGTCGAACCTCTCGGTCGCGGGCCCGATGGCACGCACGGTGCCCGATCTGGCGCTTCTGCTCTCCGTCATGGTGGGCGACGATCCGGCCGATCCGCTGGCGACGACGATCCACGGGCGGAATGTGCGCGCGCAAAGCGATTTCTTTCCGCTGACCCCGCTCGATCTTTCTTCGTTGCGCGTCGCGCTGACACCGGATTTCGGGTTTGCCCCGACAGAGCGGCATATCAGGGAGGTATTCGCCGGGAAGACCGGCCTCTTCCGGCACGTCTTTGCGCGCGCCGACGATGCGACGCCGGATTGCAGCGGTGCAGACGAGGCGTTCGCCGTGCTGCGCGCGGTCGGATTCCTGGCCGCCCACCTGGAGAAGGTGAAGACACGTCGCACCGAGGTCGGGCCGAACGTGATTGTCAATGTCGAGGAAGGGCTTGGTTACACGGCGGCGGATGTCGCGCGCGCCGGTGTGCTGCAGACTGCACTTTATCGGCGCTGGCAACTTTTCTTCGAGGAGTACGATCTCATTCTCACGCCCGCGATCACGATCAGCCCGCGGCCCTGGAGCGAGCTTTATCCCTCGGAGATCGACGGCAGGAAGACCAGGAGCTATTTCCATTGGCTGGCGCTTGCCTATGCGGTGACGTTGCCGGGCCATCCGGCGATCTCGCTGCCCGTGGGCTGCGATCGGGCAGGAATGCCGTTCGGGTTGCAGATTGTCGGCCCGCGCGGCGGCGATGCGATGCTGCTCGCCGCGGCGGCTGCGCTCGAGGCGATGCTTGCCTCCGATGCGCGGACGGCGCGGCCGGCTCCGGATCTGGAGCGACTGGCCGCATCGCCGCCGATTGCCGCCAGCCCCGGCTTCATCGGCTTTGGCTGAGGCTCCGATAAAGACGCGATCAGCCGTTGCGGCGAGCGCCGAACGCGTTGAAGGTGATCAGGGTATAGGTATCCGCAACACCGGGAAGCGACTGGATTCGTTCGGTGACGAAGCGGCCGATGTCGGTTTCTTCGTTAAGGTAGAATTTGCCGAGCAGGTCGTACTGGCCGGAGGTTGAATAGAGCTCGGAAAGCTCCGCGATCTCGTTCGCAGCCCGTTCGGCGACGCCATAGGCGGTTCCCATCTCGCACTTGATCTGCACGAATATCGCACGCATCCGGGCTCTCCTTGTGCTGCGACGGTGGGTGTTCAGCGCGAGCATGCAACGGAGGCGGAGATTGCGCCAGCCCGCGGCGGAAACGTCGGAGGGCGTGAATCGCGGGCTCGCATAAACCGCGAGACCGGTGTCGGCCTGCACAGTCGGACCGACACGGGTCAAGTACCCCGAATCAAACTTGGGTGACACATATCCCCCGCGCCATTCGCATCATTCCCCTCTCCCTTTGGGAAAGGACATCCGCATATTTCCCCTCTCCCTCTGGGAGAGGGGTAGGGGTGAGGGTAGGGGTGAGGGTACAGACCGGGTAGATTCCCGACATGTTAGACTGGGTTGATGGTCGACAGGTCAAGTTGCATCGGAGGGAGGGCCGCCGATGCCGTTTCTGGAGACCTGCCGAATGGAAGAGCGTGTTCGAATGATGCTGGACTACGATACGGGGAACTGGAGCGTTTCGGAGTTGTGCCAGCGCTACCGGGTCTGTCGAGA
>JASHOA010000016.1 GCA_030041375.1 Acetobacteraceae bacterium | reverse complement strand
CGGCCGCACCCGCTATGGCGACGCCGGCGACGAACGCCGCCCCGGCGCCTCAGCCGGCGCCGGCTCCGGCCGCCACCCAGGCTGCAACGACCCCCGCGGCGCCGTCGGTCAATCTGAATGTCGAATTCGCCACCGATTCCGCAGCCCTCACCCCGGCGGCGCGGCAAACGCTCGATTCGCTCGGCGAGGCGCTGAGCAGCCAGCAGCTTGCCGCCTACCGCTTCCGCATCGAAGGGCATACTGACACCGTGGGCAGCGCCTCGTACAACCTGACGCTTTCGCAACAACGGGCGGATGCGGTAGCCGCCTATCTCGAACAGAAGTTCAGCATCTCGCCCGCGCGGCTGGAAACGATCGGGATGGGCGAGCAGGGCCTCTTGGTGCCGACACCGCCGAACACGGATGAGCCCAAGAACCGGCGGGTACAGGTGGTCAATCTCGGCACCTGAAGGAGGCGCCCGGGTGGCGGGCAAGGAGGCCGAGCGAACCATCCGCCCCGCCGCCCCGGCGCGGCGGGTGCCGCCGCAACCCTCTGCTCCGGGGTGGCGGATGCTCCTCTGGGCGGCGGCGGCGGTCGTCGTCGTCGTTCTGGCGGTGGTCTATTACCTGTTTCTGCTGCCGCCTCCGTTCCACATCCAGACCGCGGACCGCGCCGAGATCCTGGCCGCGGATCCGCAACAGTTGCTGATCTTCCGCTACAGCAACGATCCGCAGGTGCTGGTGCTCGATTTTCCGAGCTTGCACCAGCAAGGACAGATGTTGAACCGCGTCGCCGCCTTCGTCGAAAAGGCGGGCGTGCCGCATGACCGGGTGCTGACCGACGCCGAACTGGCCGCCGCGATCAAGGCCAGCGGTGCAACGCCGGACGACTATTATTACGGGCACGATTACCGGGCCGCCGACCTGGTGCGGTTCTTCCACCTGATGGCCAGCGATCGTGTGGCGCCCACCGCGGAAGAGCGGCGGCTGCGTGCGCTGCTCGGCTTCCTTCACTGGTTCGCCCCGGGCACGGTCGGTGCCATCATTACGCTGCCCGGGCCCGGCAAGGCGGCCGGTCTCGATGCCAAGGGCCGCGCGACGATACTCGAGCACGAGCTTTCCCACGGCGCCTATTTCACCATTCCGGCCTACGACGTTTACGTGCATCGCTTCTACGACAATGTCCTCGATCCCAAGGATCGTGCCGCATTTCGCCAGTTCCTGGCGGGCGAAGGCTATGACACGGGAATCAACGACCTCATCGTCAATGAAACCCTGGCTTATCTGATGTTCACGCCCGATCCCCGCTTTTTCAGCCCGGCTGTGGTCGGCTTGCCGCCGGCCAGAATTCAGGCGCTGCGCGAAGCCTTCTGGCCGGGCATTCCGGTTGCATGGCTGAAGCGGTTCGTGCCTGAGGCAGCGCTCGCTTCTCCGTCCGGCGCCGAGGCGGCGGCCAAGCCCAGGCGACGCAGGCGGCGTCAGGGCTTCTTCTTTTCGTGCGTCTCCAGCAGGAAGGCGGTCGCATCGAGGCGCTCGCCCGCGCTCTGGGCCGTATCGAGGGCTGTCGCCAGCGCCGCCAGGTAGGCGCTTGCCTGCTCGCTCTCCGGGCGGGCCGTGGTAAAGAGCGGCTTCGTCGAGGCAATCGCCACGATCATGTCGCGCCCGAATGGCGGCCCCACGGTCCAGGGCGGCGTGCCGTGCAGCAGGACCTCGGCCCCGGCCCCCCGCACGCGCGCCGGGTTCCCGGGCCCGGGATCGAGATGGGCAACCGAACCGTCGCTCGCGAAATAATCGACCGTGAGCCAGGCCGGGAAATCAGGCATCGCGAGGCGGAATGCGATCGGGTCGCCATCGGCGAGCACCACTTTCCCACTCTGCAGCCCAAGCGTGAATTCGGTGCCCGATGCACCGAACGGAGCGGCAATCGGACGCAGCAGGTCGAGCACCTGGCAATAAGTGGCGGCAGCGCCGCGCTTGAACGTCGTGATCTTCCAGTTGATCGCCGCTTGCGGAGCTGCGTCGGAGAGTGCCTGGTGGAGCGCCGCCGGCGCGCCCTCGCCCGCCAGCCCGGCCAGGGAAATGCTGCCGGCGCTTGCCACCGTCCCGCTGACCAGTGAGCAGGGAATAGGTGCGATCGCGCTTGCGACCGCCTTGGAGATGGCCTCGGGCGAGGCGGCGATGTTGGCGACCACCGGCGGGGACTGTGCAGGTTGGGCCGGCGGTGGCGCGGTCGAGGTCGCCTCGGTAGCCGGCGGCGGTGGCGCCGGCAGAGGCACAGGCGGGCTCGCCGGCTGAGCCGCAGATGAAGAGGGAGCGGGCGGCGGCGGAGTGGCGGCCGGCGTTGCCGGTTGTGCCGCAGTCGCTGTCGAAAGAGGCTGCGGCGCGGGCGCCGGTGATGCAGGCTTCGGCGCCGGTGCCGGACTGGCTGCCGATGTCTCCGGGGCGGCAGGCGCCGGGCTCTGTGGCGGCGAAGCCGGGGCCACGGCGGGAGGCGGGGCGGCAGCTGCCGGGGCTGAAGACGAGGCGGGCCCGGGGCTGGACGGCTGAGGCGCCGGAGACGCGGGCGACGTCATGGCAACCGTCGCGCCAGGCGTTTTCGCCCGGGGCGCAGTCGCAGGCGGCGGATTGGAAGATGGACTGCCGGCGCTGGTCCGGATGGGTGCCGGGCTTTCCGCCGAAGGATGTGCAGGCGCCGCTGCCGTGTTGATCCGTGCCGGCGCCGGATGCGGAGGCTCGCCCGCCGTCGGCGCCGGGCTGGCCCGGGCGGCCGGTGTCGTTGTGGCCGGCGTCGTTCCAGTGCTGGCAACCACTGCCGGCTTCGGCGCGGGCCTGGAAGTGAAGAACCAGAGGCCGCCACCGATCACCACGATGATGGCGACCGCGGCCCCGATCCACACCGGAAGCCGGCTCCGTTGCGCCGCCGCGGGAGAGAGCGGCGCCGCGGGCGGTGCAGCACGCTCCGCGCGGCCCGTTGTTGTCGCGGAGGCGATGACCGTCCCCTCCCCCTCGGCGGCGGCCGGCACGGCCTCCTTGCCGCCCGCAAACGCGCTCCGTATAGCCTCCGCGAAGGCGGAAGCGGAGGCGAAACGCTCTTCCGGCCGCTTGGCCATCGCCTTCGCCACCACGGCATCGAAGGGCGGCGCCGCGGTCACGGCCAGGTCGGAAGGCTTGGGCGGAGTGGTCGTCAGCACCTTGTGCATGATCGCGCTGACGCTGCCTTCGAACGGCTTTTCCCCGGTGAGAAGCTGGTACAGCACGACTCCCGCCGAGTAGATGTCGGTGCGGGCGTCGACGGGCTCGCCCTTGAACTGCTCCGGGGACATGTAGGACGGCGTGCCGAGCACCGTGCCGGCCTGCGTCATGCTGCTGCTTTCGATTCGGGCGATGCCGAAATCGGCAATCTTCACGCCGCCGGCGTGGGTCATGATGATGTTCGCGGGCTTGATGTCGCGGTGCACCACCCCGCGTTCATGGCTGAAACCGAGGCCGTTCAGCAGTTCCTCCAGGATGCGCACGGTCTCCGCCAGCGGGAACCGTTCGCCACGGTCGAGCACGGTCTTGAGCGACTCGCCGTCCACGAACTCCATGACGATGTAGGCAAGGCTCGCCGTTTCGCCGTAATCGAACACGCCGACGATGTTCGGATGCTGAAGCCGCCCGGCCGCCTGTGCCTCACGCTGGAAGCGCGCCAAGCCTTCGCGAGCTTCGGCATCCTCTTCGCTGGCCCGGGTAACCGTCTTGATCGCCACTTTCCGCGCGATCACCGGGTCCCAGCCTTCGTAAACGACCCCCATCGCGCCGCGGCCGAGGGTCCGCCGGATCTCGTACTTGCCGAGTTTTTCACCCTCCATGGCTACCCTATAGACCACCTGCACGCATGGGGCGAGATGGTCCGCCATCGCCCCCGGAAATCCCCCGGTTTGCCGAAGGCCCGGCGGTGCTCGGGGTACCGGCAAAGTGACAGCGCCCTGACCCCTTGCCGCCGGATGCGCTAACCTCCGCTGTACTTGCGGGTAGAAGCAGGACGGGGGAAATGGCGGCCGGGAGCTATAAGGCGGCGCGGGACCTGCTGCTGGCGGCACGCACCGACTACGAGCGGGCGTGGCGCGAGTTCCGTTGGCCGGCGCTCGAGCGCTTCAACTGGGCGCTCGATTGGTTCGATGCCGAGCTTGCGGCGGGCGAGAGCGCGCACCGCCCGGCCCTCAGGATCGTCGGCCCCGGCGCGCAGACGTTCAGTTTCGTCGCCCTTTCGGAACGATCCAACCGCCTCGCCAACGGCCTTCGCACGCTCGGGGTGAGGCGGCGCGATCCGATCCTGCTCATGCTCGGCAACGTCGCGGCCTTGTGGGAAACGGTGCTGGCAGCGATGAAGCTCGGCGCCGTGGTCATTCCCGCAACGACCCTGCTCACGCCGGGCGATCTTGCCGACCGCTTCGAGCGGGGCGGCGTTCGCCATGTCGTGGCCGCGGCCGGCGAGGCCGGCAAATTTGCCAGTCTCGCGCCGGGCGCAACACGGATCGCGGTTGGCGAAACCGTCGCCGGGTGGCATCGCTACGAGGATCTTCTGCAGGCGCCTCCGGAATTCGCGCCCGACGGGCCGACCTCGGCGGATGATCCCATGCTTCTCTATTTCACTTCAGGAACCACGGCGAAGCCCAAGCTGGTGCTGCACAGCCACCGGAGCTATCCGCTCGGCCATCTTTCCACCATGTACGGCCTCGGCCTGAGGCCCGGCGATCTGCATCTCAACGTCTCCTCGCCGGGCTGGGCCAAGCATGCCTGGAGTTGCTTCTTCGCGCCCTGGATCGCCGAGGCAACGATCTTCATCGTCAACCAGCCGCGCTTCAATGCGCGCGGCCTGCTCGACGCGATTGCCGAACATCATGTCACCTCGCTCTGCGCGCCGCCGACCATCTGGCGCCTGCTGGTGCAGGAGGACCTGAAAGGCTGGAAGACGGCTCTCCGCGAACTCGCCTCCGCCGGCGAGCCGCTCAATCCGGAGGTCATCGAGCGCATCAAGGCCGCCTGGGGCCTCACGATCCGCGATTTCTACGGCCAGACCGAAACCACCGCGCTGCTCGGCAATTCGCCGGGGCAGAAGATCAAGTTCGGCTCGATGGGCCGGCCGATGCCGGGATATCGGCTCCGCCTCCTCGAACCGAACGGAGAGGAAGCCGAGGAAGGCGAAATCTGCATCGTTCTCGACCCGAAACCTGCCGGGCTGATGCAGGGCTACCGGGGCGACGACGGGAAGGACGTGCCGCTCGGCGGCGATGTCTACCGTACCGGCGATGTGGCGTCGCGCGATGATGATGGCTATTTCACTTACGTCGGCCGCGCCGACGACATCTTCAAGGCATCCGATTATCGCGTCAGCCCGTTCGAACTGGAGAGCCTGCTGATCGAGCATGCGGCGGTCGCCGAGGCGGCGGTCGTGCCGGCCCCCGATCCGGTTCGCACCGCCGTTCCGAAGGCCTACGTCACGCTGGCCTCTGACTGGCCTGCGAACCGCGCAACCGCACTTTCCATCTTCCGTCACGTGCGCGGGCGCGCCGCCCCTTACAAGCGCATCCGCCGCCTCGAGTTCGCCGAACTGCCGAAGACGATCTCCGGCAAGATCCGCCGTGTCGAGCTTAGAAAATCCGAGGAGGCGCGCGCCCCCGGCGGGCGCTCCCCGGGCGAATACCGCGAAGACGATTTTTCCCCGGCCGAGCTCGCCGCCGACTGACCGGCTCCTGGTTTACTGTGCCCTGGCGATCGCGTCCGTTCGCCGTTTGGCAAAACGAGGAGATGCGTGAGTCCGCACCCAGCACCTTGCAAGATTGCAATCCTGGCTCAGATCGGAGTGCAGAGACTGAGAGCGGTCGTCGTGTGGACGTAAGTGGTCAGGTTCGTTGAAACCTCATAGTTCTGGTAGTAGAATGCCCATGTATTCCCAGTGCGTATGCCGATGACGGTCGCGCGCCAATCCGAAAGAGTGTTAGGAGGCTGAGCAACGTTTCCCGCAGCCTTGTAGGTGGCCTTGACCAGCGTGTTTGGTGGCGGCCCGCCGAATTTGGTGTTCAAGTCAGCGTCCATCAAATTCTGGTCGACGACGGTCGTCTGCGGATTCACGAAGTTGGAGTGCGCCACGATGGGATTCGGGCCGTTACCGCCGTGGGCAAACGTGCAGCCGTTCAGTGTGGGCGTAAAGAAAAAGGAAGCATTCAACCCGAGCTGACCGCAATACGTCTGGTTCGACCCCCATGGTAGAAAGTAGGCCCTTATGGGGTGCGTCGAACCACTGATCTTGCGCGCCTTATCGTCCCTGGCACCGGTGAATTCATCGAGTTTTCTGAGTTCGTAGCACTTCCCCGGCGCACCGTTGTTGTTGTTGATGACGTCTCCGACCTTGCGAAGATCGAAGTCATGAATCGGCAGCTCCGTGTTGACGGTGTGATGCCCTTGCTGGAAAGGGTCACCGCTAGTGTTCTTCTTCATCACGGCATAGAGGATCATGTGATCGGCTAGCCACTGGCTCTTGCCGCTCATGAAACGTTTATTAGCTCCGTCCATATCTCCGCCCTTTCTGCAAGGTTTCTTGGCGTCCAGGCTTGCGCGATATCCATCCGACGTCGCACGCGCCAAAATTTTGAGTGTAACGCTGAACCTGCCCCGCCATTGGGTCAAGGGGTGTTGGCCCATGGGAATCGCATTCGACTTTCAGCTCGAGATAGCGGCTTGCGGCACACCCGGCGGCTGGATTCGAATATGGGATTGGACCAACCGGAGGTTCCATGGAGCAGTTTACCGCCTGTTTCACCGATTGGGAGGACCCACACGAGGACAACGCGCGGCAGGACCTGCACGAGATGCTGGTCATCGCCCTCCGCGCCATGCTGTTGGGCTGCCGGTTGCCGCTTGCCGCTCGCCCCAGTGGGAACCGAAAAAAGTCGAACGAGTTTACCGTCGTGCCCAGGCTGCTGGAGATGATCTCGCTGCAAGGGGCGATCGTCACCGCCGACGCACTCAGCTGTCACCGCATTATCGTCGCCAAGGTAGTCGAGAAGGGCGGCGATTATGTGCTGGCGCTCAAGGGTAATCAGGGAACGTTGTTTGAGGATGTGCGGCTGTATCTCGACGACGAGCCCGCGATCGCCCGAAGCGGAATCGTCGGAGGGCGTGAATCGCGGGCTCGAATAAACCGCGCCCCCACCCTCGGCCCTCATCCGAGCACGGCCAGGGCGAAGCCGTCCCATCCCTTGACGCCGACCGTTTGAATGGCGGTCGCACTCAGCCGCGGCTCTCCGGCCAGGAGATCGAAGAAGCGTCGGATGCCCCGGGCATTCGGATCGGCGCCGTCCGGCGCCAGGATGCCCCCTTCGCGCACGACGTTGTCGCTGACGATCACCGTGCCCGGGCGTCCCAGCCGGATCGCCCAGGCGAGGTAGTCGGAATTGTTCGCCTTGTCCGCATCGATGAAGACCAGGTCGAAGGGCCCGATCCCTTCTCTTCCCAGCGCCGGCAGAGTCTCGAGCGCCAGTCCCTCCCTCAGATCGATTCGCGCCGCGAGCCCGGCCCGGGCGAAGTTTGCCCGCGCCACGGCGGCATGGCGGCGGTCGGCTTCCAGCGTCACCACCATCCCGTCCAGAGGGAGGGCGCGCGCCAGCCAGATCGTCGAGTAGCCACCGAGGGTGCCGATCTCGAGGATTTGGCGAGCGCCCGCGATCCGGGCCAGGAGGTAGAGGAACTTGCCCTGCAGCGGCGAAACATCGATGGCCGGCAGTCCCGCCGCCGCATTGGCCGCCAGCACCTGAGCCAGGGTGTCATCGAGCGGCATCAGCCGCTCGGCAAAGTAGTCATCGACCGCGTTCCATTGCGCCTGGGTCACGAGCGCCTCGTTGCTGCCGCGGTGCTCGGGAAAACCCACCGCATGGAACCCCGACGCCCCTTACCCGGCCGGCTCGGCAATCGGCTCCGAGGCGGTCGCCGCAGCCGGCCGGCGATCGACCCCGATGGCCGCGAACGGCGCCCAGAAGAAGGGCTGGGCGAGCGCGGCCGGCAAGGATTTTCCCGCGCTGTCCAGCATCCCGAGTTCCGCCGTGCGCAGCGCGGCCGCGATGCTGCCGCCGTTGCGGTAGGCAGCGAGCGTCGAGGCAACGAGATAGGCAGCAGCCTGGTCGTTCACCGACCAGTGCGTCACCATCAGCGAGCGGGCACCGGCGAAGAAGAAGGCGCGGGCCAGCCCCGAGAGACTTTCCCCCGCCGTCCTGCCGCCGGCACCGCCGGTGTTGCAGGCCGAAAGGATCACCACGTTGGCATCGAGATTGAGCTGCATGATGTCCGACGAGGTCAGCAGCGCATCGGCCGCGCTCTTCGCACCCGCCGGAGCCGAAGTGACGATGGCGGGTTCGCTCTGGCAGGTAAGGTCCGTCGGCAGGATCGCGTGGGTTGCGAAATGCAGCACCCGCACGTCGGAAAGCTCGGCCCGTGTCACCGCCGGAACCGTAAAATTGCGCCCCAGCAGCTGATCGTCCGGGGAAGCGCCGAGCAGTTCGCGCGCGGCCGTCAGTTCGCGCATGGCAGAGGGCAGCGGGGGCAGTTCGGAAAAGAGCTGCGCGCTGTCTTTGCACGTCGCGCCGGGGAAGGTCTGTTCAGCCTGCGCCAGGCTGACCGGGATGAAGTCGCCGAAGCCGAACCACGGCACGCTCGTGCGGGTGGTTTCGGGGATGCGCGCGAGCGAGACGAAATTGGCCGCCGCCGGCACGTGGGTAATGACGAATTTCCGCAACAACCAGGGAGCGGCGCCGAGATTCTGCGGGCTCGCGGGACCGGTCAGCAGGACGCCGAAGGGTATCGCCAGCAGCGGCCCCGATGGCGCGACGACGAGCGTATGAGCGCCGGCAAGATCGGGGGCGAGCCGGCCCAGCGTATCGGCATAGATCTGGTAGGCGGCCTTGGTATCGAAGATCGGCAACTGGCCCTGCTCGTCGGGCTCGATGCTGGCGCGAAGCGTCTCCACGAGCTTGCCCATCGCCGCCTCGCCCGCCGCCACCGGAGCAGCGCTGATCCGGCCATTCGCCAGCACGAACACGTAGCCGCCGGTCGGGTCGAGCGCGATCTCGGCGAACGCCTCACCGGGGGCGAGAGCGTCAAGCACCTCTTTCGCCGTGACCACCTGCTGCACGAGCTGGCCGTAATTGGGCGCCGCCGCCTGCAAGGTCTGGTCGGCCTCGGCCAGGCGCGCGCGCGCCGCGGAAATCTCTTTCTCGAGTTCCGCCGGGCTGGTGGTGATCGCAGGTTGGTTGAGCGCGTTCGGATTCTGCTGCTGCGCGGCCAGAATATCCCGCTCGCGATAGAGATCGGAGAGCGCATTGGCCGCATCCTGCTTTTCGCGGATGGCGCCCGCCACTTTCGGGTCCTTGGCATTCACCGCCAGCCGTGCCGCCGCTTCGGCGATCTGGCGGCTGGTGATGCTGCCCTGGCCGAGTTGCGATGCCTCGAACATTTCCCCGAACAGGGCGTCGCGCTTGGCCGGCTCGCGTTCGGCCGCATGGGCATACACGGCCAGGCAGGGTGCGATCAGCTCCGGCCGGGTGCCGCTGTTGAGGGCTTCCAGCAGGCCGACCGCGCTGCGACATACGCCGAGCGCCGCATCCTTGCGGCCCTGTCGGGCCAGCGCCGCGGCTTGCAGGAGTTCGGTCTCCGCCACCGGTGTGGTATTGGGCAAGGAAAGATTGAAATCGCCGGCCGAGCGCGCCAGGAGCGAGGCAGCTTCGGCCTGCTGGTCCCCGGAAGCGGCGGCGGCACCGGCGGTGCGCGCCAGGCGCGCCGAGAGGATTGGCATCGTCATGCCGTTGGCTGTTGCCAGCTCTACGGCGGATTGCACCATCGCGGCGCTTTCCGCATCCCGCCCCAGCAGTCTCAGAGCCACCGCCTCGTAACGCCGGGTCTCGATCACGCCCAGCAGCGCCGACTGGGTAATCGGATTGATCAGCAGGGTATCGGCGGAAAGGCGCGATGTCAGGTTGCTGGCCAGCGCACCGCCAAAATCGAGCCCGAGACTTGCGAATCGGCTCGCACTCGCCGGCTCCGGCCGGGCGTTCAACACCGCAGCCGGCACCAATGCGGTATAGGAGGCTTCCGCCTGCCCGAGCAGCTTCAGCGCCTCCTCGTTCTTCCCCTGGTTCAAGGCGTTGAGCCCCTCGGCATGCAGAAGCCGGGCCCCGGCAGCCGGATCGGCGGCTTTGGGCGCGAGCACGGCGGCGCGCGCGAACAGCCGCTCGGCCTGCGAGAACTGCCCCTGGTTGGAAAGCTGGAGCGCGAGCAGCGTGAGCGCCGTCACGGTGTTCGGGTTGTTCGCACCGAGCGCCTTTTCCTGCAACGCGAGCGCCGCGCGGAAGGCCTGCTCGGCGGCGGCAAAGCTTTCCGCCAGGTTGGCCCGCGTGCCGGCGGCCATCAGCGCCTGGTACTCCCCGATGTCACCAGAGCTGAAGGCCTGGGCCGCGAGCCGCCGCGCCATCAGCGCTTCCGCACCCGAGGTCTCCGCCCCGGCAGCAGTCTCCGCCGAGACGGTGCCGGAAAGAACGCCGACCGCGCGCTCGATCACCGGCAATGCCGGACCCACCCCGTCGGCGTACCAGGCCGAACCGCCGGCCAGCGCCACCAGCGCCACTTGCGGCCAGCCACCCATCCGCCGCGTGCAGGAGAGCAGCACCGCCGGCGCACCGCCCGCGATGGTGGTGGATTCGGGCGCGCCACAGGCGAACCGGGTGTCGATCCCGGCGCGCCATGCGCTGCCGGTTGCCAGGTGCGTCAGGTCAGCCGTGCTCGCCGCCGGGCCTTGCGTCACCTCGGCACTCGGCTGGTCCCAGGTGCCGCAATAGATCGCAACCGACTGAGCACTGCCGGCGCCGCCCGCCGGCTGGCTGGTACAGGTCTCGCCCGCGGTGTTCTTGCCGAGAACCGCGGCCCCCTGAGCGCGGCCCTCCGCCTGCGAGCCTTGCTCATAGGCGGAGGACGGCGGCACCGCACACCCGGCCAGGAGGGCGAGGAAAAGAAGGAGGAAGAGCCTCTGCATGGCTAATAGTCCTGTGCGGCCACGTTGGGCAGCAGAAGGTCGATTTCACGCCGGGTCGGCGGCGCGCTGACGATCGCGATGTTCGACAGAGGATTGCCCTGCGGTACCTGTTCCGGCGCGATGAAGATGCAATTGACCGACATCAGCGGGCAAGAGTTCAGGCGGTAGCGCGGGCTCTGGAACGGACTGATCGTCGCCTTGCTGGAGGCGACGAGGCCGGAGAGGTTCGCAACCGTGCCATCGAGCGTGGAACTGCCGAGATTGCCGATCACGATCAGCGCGCCGAGGTCGATCGTGCCGACCGCGGTGCCGGCGCCGGTATCGAGGATCAGCGTCGTGTTCGGCGCCACCAGGTCCGCGAAGCTGATCAACCCTCCTGCCGGGTTGAGCTGAATGCGAACCGTGTTCGTCCCGCCCCCGGGATCGATCGTCGTGCGGCCAAGCTCGAGGAACCTTCCGCCGGGTGTCGTCACGCTGAAGAAGCTGCCCGGGCGCGTGGGGGCGGTGGCCGACTGTTCGGCGACAGGAAGCCCGAGGGTGGTGATCGTTACGTTCGAAAGCACGATGCTGCCGGGCGCCGTAATCGCGAAATAATTCGCATCCAGCGGCCCCGTGATCACAAGTGGCAGCGAATCCGTCAAGGTGAAAGAACCGGCGGCAACGCTGAACGGCCCAAGCGTGGTGATGCTGGCACTGCCCGCCGGAGCGTCCGGCCCGAACTGGGCAAGACCGGCGGCACTGCCCTCCAGGAGGCTGGCGACGACGATCCCACCGGGTTCGGTAATGCTTCCCCCCGCCGTGACGCTGAGGGTGCCGACATTAGTCGAACCGGTGAAGCTGATGGAAGCGGGATCGCTGATGCCAAGGAACGGGGCACTAACCGGCCCCGCCACCGCGAGCGGCGCGGAGTCGGCAAGAAGGAACGTTCCCGATGTGCTGAAGGAACCAAGCGTGTCGATGGTGTTGGTTGCCGTGAGCGCAGCACTCGCCGCCGCCCCGGCCAGGGTTCCGGCCGAGATCGCCCCGCCTGGCTCGCTGATGGACCCGCCCGCGGAAAGCGTTGCGCTGCCGCTCGAGACCAGCCCGGCGAGCACAAGGCTGCCCGTGGAGGCAAGGCTCGCCGAACCGGCCGAGACCGGCCCGTTGACCGTCAGCGTCGGCTCGTCGGCGTTGAAGAGGAACGATCCTGTGCTGCTGAAAACCCCCAGCACCGGCACTTGGTTGGCGCCGCCGAGGCTCGCCGACGCCGAGCTTCCGGAAAGGCTCGCGGCATCGATGGCCCCGTTGGGCTCCGTGATGGCGCCACTGACGGTGAGGAAAACCGGCCCGGCGCTCGTCAGCATCCCTGCCCCGGCGGCGCCGCCGATCGCCAGGTTGCCGTTCACCACGAGGTTGATCGGATCCCCGGCCACGGCGCCCGCAACAGCGAGATTTTCCCCGTCCGTCAGGTCGAACGCACCGGCGCTGAACGAGCCGAGGTCGGCAATCAGGTTCGCGGTGGCGCCGAGCGTGACACTGCCGGCGCTGCCGGTCAGAGTGCCGGCGGTGATCGCCCCGGCCGTGGTTTCGCCGAGGAGCGTGGCCGTCGTCTCGAAGAGCGAGCCCCCGGCGACGAGGCTCGCGGTGGCCGGGCCGGCATCGAGCAGGCCGGCTATGGGCAGGTCGCCCGCATTATCGAACGTAAAGCCGCCCGGTGCGGTGAAGTTGCCGAGTTCGCCGATCGTGTTGATGTTGGCAAAGCTGGCCGCGCTCGCCGAGCCGGTCAGCGCGCCGCCGCTCACCGTGCCCCCGGGAATCTCGTCGATGGCGCCGCCGACTTTCAGGACCACCGGCGCCGACGAGGTGTTGACGAGGCCGCCAATGGCGAGGTCGGTCGCGGTCGTGATGGTGAGGCCGCCCGGGGCACTGATCGCGCTGAGCGAGGCAATCTGGTTGGTGGGATCCGTGAGATCGATCAGGCTGGCGCTGCCGGCGAGGGTGCCGGCGGTGAGGACCCCGACGGTCGTCTGAACGAGGCTGCCGCCGAGCGTGAAGGCCGCCTCGCCGCTTCCCGCGCTCACCGGGCCGGTCAGGGTGAGCGGCTCGAGATCCGTCAGGCTGAAACCGCCCGCCGCCGAGAAGTTCGCGAGATCGGTGATGCTGTTGGCCCCGTCGAGGGCGGCGGAGGCAAGCGTGCCCGAAAGCGTCGTCGCGGTGATGCTGCCGGAGGGTTCGGTGACGGTCGCGCCTCCGGTCAGCACGACATTCGCCACGCGGGCGTCGAGCGCGCCGATCAGCGCGAGGTCGCCGGCATCGGCCAGGGTGAAGCCGCCGAGGGCGGTGAAGTTGCCGAGAGACGCGAGCGTGTTGGTGTTGGCGAAGGAGGCGACACCCGCAGTGCCGGCGGCGGTACCGCCGCCGGCGAACCCGAGAAGCTCAGCCCCGATCAGTGTGCCGCTGCCGATCTCCGCAATGCTACCGCCGGCCGTGAGATCGATCGCGCCCGCGCCGGTATCGACCACCCCGGAAATGGCCAGTCCGTTCGCGTCGGTCAGCGTGAAGCCGCCCGATGCGGTGATGTCGTCAAGAGTGCCGACGTGGTTGTTCCCGATCAGGTTCGCACTGGCAACGTTTGCTGCGAGCGTGCCGACGCTGAAATTGTCGGTGGCCGTCGTTTCGGAAACAGCCCCGCCGCTCAAAAGATCGAGGAGCCCGATATCCGGCATATCGATCGGGCCGGTGATCGTGATCGCCCCGCCGTTTGCGTCGCCGATGATGACCGTTCCGGCGCTGATCGCGGCGGTATCGGGGCTGGCGTCGCCAAGCGAAAAAGTGCCGACAGAGGCCGCACCAAGTCCGGTGACAAGGTCGAGCGCGAGGCCCGAACCGGCAGAAGCAAGGGCCACGGTACCGCCGGTGGCCATCAAGGAGCCCGACGAACCGAGCGCGATACCGTCCGCCGTCAGCGCAATGGTGTTGCCGTTCGGCACGCTGACCGCGCCGGAGACGAGCAGCGCCTGGCCTTGGGTTTCCGCAAGCGAGAACCCGCCACTCGAATTGGAGAACCCGCCCAGCACGGCGATCGTGTTGGCGGTAGAATCGAGCGTGGCGGAAGCGACTGCGCCCCGCAGTTCCGTAATGCTGAGCGCACCGTTTTCGGTGACATCTGACGCGCTCTCGAGAAGAAGCATCGTGACACCCGGGACGGTGATGAGGTCGCCCGGGTTGCCGATGAGGATCGCGCCTGCGGTTGCAGAACCGATTTGCAGGGTCGATGCCGAGATGAGGCCGAGGTCCGGGTCATTGATGGAAAGCGTGTTGGCGCTCCCTTTCCCCGAACCGATGAGGGCGATCGGAAGGTTGGCACTGGCTGGCGTCAGTTTCACGGTTCCGCCCGCCGCGTTCAAAGATCCGCCGAGGATCCCAAATCCGTCCATCGTGAGCGCGATGGTCTGACCGACTGGCACGCTGACCGCACCGGTGACGGAGAGCATCTGCCCGGCCGCTTCCACAAGAGAGAATCCGCCGCCCGTTGCAGAGACGTTGCCGAGCGTGCCGATGCCGTTGTTGCCGATCAGGCTCGCACTCGCAACGTCTGCCGCGAGCGTGCCGACACTAAGGCTGTCAGCCGTTCCCTCGGAAACGATACCCGTGGTGGCGTTGCTCATAAGATCGAGCAGACCGATATCCGGCATCCCGATCGCGCCGCTGATGGTGATCGCACCACCGGTGTTGGTGCCGATCGTGAGCGTTCCTGCGGTCGCGGCAGCGCTGCCTGCGGTCGGTCCGAGCGAAAAGGTTCCGAGACTGGCGACACCGGCTCCGGTAGTGAGATCGAGCGCGAGGCCCGGCGTGGCGGCGGCAAGTGTGACCGTTGCGCCGGCGGCAGACAGCGAGCCGGTCGGACCGATCGCGAGGCCGTCCGCCGTGAGCGCCAGCACCTGGCCGCCCGGCACGCTGACGACACCCGTGACCAGGAGGTCCTGGCCGGCTGCTTCCGCCAGGGTAAATCCGCTCTCCGAGACGGCAAAGGCGCCGAGCGCACCGATATTGTTGGCGTCGGCAAACGTTGCGGATGCAGCGCTGCCGGTCAGTGTGCCGGCGGTGATGCTGCCGCCCTGCTCGGTGATCGCGAAGCCCGGATCGTTCAATTGCACGGTATTGGTGTCGGTCTTGAGAAGACCGGCGAGCGTCAGGTCTTCCGTGTCCGTCAGACTGAAGCCACCGGTCGCCGCGACCGCGTCGAGCGTGCCGATGGCGTTGTTGCCGATCAGGCTCGCGCTCTGAACGTCTGCCGCGAGCGTGCCGACGCTGAGACTATCGGCCGTCGTTTCGGAAAGCGCGCCCCCGCTGAGGATATCGAGGTCGGTCGTGGCCGGCAGGGCAATGCTGCCGCTGACCGTGATGGCTCCATCATTGCCGGCCCCGACGAGAACGTTTGAGACGACAACGGTTCCGGCGCTGATCGCCGCGGTGTTCGGGGTCGTGTCGCCGAGCGAGAAGGTTCCAGGCTGGGCGCTGGCGAGGCCGGTGGTCACATCGAGCGCGAGGCCCGACGTGGCGGGGGCAAGCGTGACCGTTGCACCGGCGGCAGAGAGCGAGCCGCCCGAGCCGAGCGCAATACCGTCCGCCGTCAGTGCAATCGTCTGACCGCTCGGCACGCTGACGATATCCGTGACCAGCAGAGCCTGCCCCTGCGCTTCGACCAGGGAGAACCCACCGCTCGAGGCGGCAAACGCACCCAGCGTGCCAACGTTATTGGCATCGGTGAGAACGGCGGATGCAGCGCTGCCGGTCAGTGTGCCGGCGGTGATGCGGCCACCCGATTCGGTGATCGCAAAGCCCGGATCGATCAATTGCACGGTATTGGTGTCGGCCTTGAGAAGACCGGCGAGCGCCAGGTTCTCCGTGTCCGTCAGGCTGAACCCGCCGGTTGCGGTGACCGCCTCGAGCGTGCCGATGACGTTCAGCGTGCCGATCAGGGTCGCGCTCGCAACGTTTGCCGCGAGCGTCCCGACATTGAGGCTGTCGGCCATCGTTTCGGAAAGCGCGCCGCCGCTCAGGAGATCGAGAAGGTCGACTCCCGGCATCCCGATCGCGCCGCTGATGGTGATCGCACCACCGGTGCTGGTGCCGATCACCAGCGTTCCCGTACTCCCGGTGTTGATGGCGGCTGTGTTCGGAGTGGTGTCGCCAAGCGAGAAGGTGCCGTCCGATGCAACCGCGGATCCTGTCGTGAGGTCGAGTGCGAGGCCAGACTTCGCGGAAGCGAGCGTCACGGTGCCGCCAGAAGCAATCAGCGAACCGGCCGCACCGACCGCGATTCCATCCGCCGTCAGCGCAATCGCCTGGCCGCTCGGCACGCTGACGTCGCCCGCAACCAGCAGCACTTGCCCTTTGTCCTCCGTGAGCGAGAACCCGCCAGAGGAATCGGAGAAATTGCCGAGCGCGCCGACGCTGTTCGAGGTCGAGTCGAGTGTGGCGGAGCCGACGTCCCCGATCAGTTCCCCGACGCTGAGCGCGCCGGGCTCGGTGACCCCCAAGCTGCTCACGAGATTGAGCGTCGCGGTCGGGATCGTGATGTTGTCTCCGGAATTGCCGATGATGATCGGCCCGCCGCCGGACGTACCGATCTGCAGCACGGATGCGCTGACACCTTCGAGATCGGCCTTGGTGATGGCGAGCGTTCCCGCGCCGACGGTACCGCTTTCGATCAGTGTCACGGCGTTGGCACTGCTATAGGGCGCGAGCTGAACGGTCCCGTTTGGCGCCTGAAGCGCGCCACCGTTGACCGAAAGTGTGTCCGCTTCGATCGCGAGGAAGCTGCCGCTCGGAACGATCACCTGGCCGGTGATGGTGAGTGGAGATTTGTCTTCGAGATTGAATGTTCCGCCGGTCGATGAATCGAAGCCCGCAAGCGTGCTCACGCTGTTATTGATGTTGGTGAGGCTGGCGCCTGCACTCGAACCGGAGAGTGTGGTCGCATCAAGGGTCCCACCCTTTCCGAAAATCGGGCCGTCTGCGGTGAGCGTCAGCAGGGCGGGCTCGGGGCTGCCGCCGATGCCGCCGTTGATGACGATCGAGCCCGCGCCGCCATTCAGGACGACGTTTCCCCCCGGCGCAACCAGCGAGCTGCCGGTCGCGAGCGTCAGCGAATCCGCCCCGATTTCCAGCGAGCTGCCGCTCGGAACTGTCACCTGGCCGGTGACGGTGAGCGAAGATTGGTTCTCCAGGTCGAACGTTCCGCCAGACGACGAATTGAAGGTCGCAAGCGTTCCGACGTTGTTGCTGCCGGTGAGGCTGGCGCCGGTACTCGTGCCGGAAAGGGTGGTCGCGGTAATGGATCCCCCCGAGTCGTTCACCGGCCCCGTTGTATCAAACGAAACCGCATCGCCGCTGATGCTGCCGGGGATGGAGATCCCACCCGTTCCGGCGCTGAGGCTGAGATTGCCGGCTGTGCTCATCACCGTCCCCAGCACGCTCAGCCCGCCGGTCGCGATCGACGTGGCGGCGTCGATCTCGATATCTCCGGGCGCCGAGACGACCACAACGGAACCGGTTGTCGGGTCTTCCGCATCGATGGTCAGGTTGTTGCCGGCCTCGAGCGTGAGGGACTTGCCCGCGCCGAGCGAAATGCTGGCCGCGATCTCCAGGCTGTTGGTCGCCTGCAGGGTGATGCTGCCGGTCAGGCCCTCGATCGCGCTGGCGGACACAGTATCGTCGGCGCCGCCTGCATCGTAGGTAACACCGTTCGGACCGACATCGGTGCTGTCGTCGGCCCCGCTATCGACGATCGTCAGATTGGTCGGATCGAGCAGAATCGAGCCCGTGACGCCGAGCGGCGCACCGACATCCACGCCTCCGGAAAGAGACAGATTTTCCCCCGAAATCTCGACGCTGCCACCATTGCCGCCGAAGCGGCCGCCCCGCGCCTGGATCGTCCCCGACATGGCGGTGTCGCCGAGACTGAGCACGGTGACCCGCCCGCCGTCGCCATCATCCGTGGCACTGGCCGCGATCCGCGCGCGCGGTGCGATGCTCACCGAGTTCGCCGTGAGCGTGGCCGCCGTGCCGGGCCCGCCGCGGGCACGCGCCAGCGTCGTGCCGATCGCAACCGTCCCGCCACCGGCGGACCCGGAGGCGTCCACCGTCGCACTCCTGGTTAGCGTGACGCTGCCGGTGGCATCGAGCGCAATCGCCCCGCCCGACGTTCCGGGCGCCTTGCCTTCGGCGAGCAGCGTGCCCGGGATGCGGATCGAGCCGCCGATGCCCGTGATCGCGATCGTTCCGCTATGCGTGCCAACGCTGTCCGCGGCAATCGTGCCGCCGGCATCGACCAGGTTCTGCACCAGGCCATCGACCTGACTGGCGGTCAGCTCCACCGTGCCGCCGCTCGCGATGATCGTGCCGGTGTTGGTGGTGAGCGCCGTGGCCGCCGCCCCGTTCGCCAGCCGGGTGGCGTGCGCCTCCGGCGTCACGTCGAGCGAAACCAGCCCGTCCCCATACAGGTCGAGCGTTTCGGCCGCCGCCCCGCCCGCCAGGATGACGTGCCCGAGCTTCGCGGTGATCACGCCCGAATTCACCACCTCCGGAGCGACCAGCGCCGCCAGCCCCGCGCTCTTCACGGTGATCTGGCCTGCATTGACGATCCGGGCGCCCGGCTTTGGCGAAATGTCGAATTGCATCCGTCCGGCCATGAAATTGCGGTTCGTAATGCCGGGCGCCGAGACGAGCACGCTCGCGGCATTCACCTCCGAGCCCCGCACGAAGACGACGCCCGCCGGATTCGTGATGACGATGCCGCCATTCGCCTGGATATGTCCCGCGATCTGCGAAGGATCGGCTGCCATCACGCGGTTGAGAGTGACCGCGTTCGCCGACGGCTGGACGAAATCCACCGTCGCCCCGGAGCCGACATTGAAGCTTTGCCAGTTGACGGCGGCGCGACCCGAACTTTGCGTGACCGTGGTCGTTGTCGGGGTGGCGGCGATGCGCGCGGATCCGGCCACCACCACACCGCCTGCCGGCTGCGTATCGGGCGCGACTTGACCGCGCGCCGGCAGCGCGAGCAGGGTGACGACAGCGGCGGTCAGGGCGGTCGTGACAAGCAGGGCGCCACGGTCACGCCGGAACGCACCGATCAGCCGAGCGTTCTCACCGCGGCGCGGCCGTCCCATCTCTTCCTTCCCCCAAGCCTCCGGCAACCGCGTGCCTCCCCGGCCGCCGATTTGATCGATGTCACATTAACTTCACGGGTTCATTTTATATAAGGCACTTGGGGCAGCGCGCGAAGGCTCGCCGATCAACTTTCGAGTTCACTATCCCAGTAGAGATAGTCGCGCCAGCTTTCGTGAAGATAGTTTGGCGGAAAGCCACGTCCCCGCTCTTGTAACTCCCAGGTTGTCGGGCGGCGCGGCGTTTCGCGCGGATAGATGCGGCACTCCCGCGGCAGGCGCGAGCCCTTCCGCAAGTTGCAGGTGCCGCACGCGGTGACGACGTTCTCCCACACCGTGCGGCCGCCGCGCGAACGCGGCACCACGTGATCGAAGGTGAGGTCCGGCGCCGGATAGCGGCGATTGCAATACTGGCAGGTGAAGCTGTCTCGCAGGAAGACGTTGAACCGCGTGAAGGCCGGCCGCCGGGAAGTCGGGATATAGTCCTTCAACGCGATCACGCTGGGCAGGCGAATGGCAACAGACGGAGAGTGCACCTCCACGTCGTATTCGCTCAACACCGCAACCCGCTCGAGGAACACCGCCCTGACCGCATCCTGCCAGGCCCAGAGCGACAGCGGGAAATAGGAAAGAGGGCGAAAATCCGCGTTGAGCACCAGGGCGGGGAAATGTTGGCCACCGTCCGGCAATCCCGGCTCCTACCGGCGTAGCGCGCAGGGGAGGGGATGCTGGCGGAAACCCCTGTCGCCTGCGAAAATTTGTGCAGTGCCCATGGCGAACGCGCTTATTGCAGAGCGGCCGCCACCCGGCAAGCCGTGCCCCTCCGGCACGCTCGGCGCATGCCGTCAGGCGGCGAAAGCGCGCTGCAGGAACAGAGCCCCGAGAGAGAGGCCGGCATCGTCGATGCCGTGGCCAAGGCCGGGGCGGAAATGCGCTTCGACCGCCATCCCCTCCGCCGTCAGCGCCCGTTCGGCGTCGCGCGAGAGGAAGGCAGGAAGCACCTCGTCCGCTTCGCCGTGCACCAGGAGGACCGGGGCGCTGTTGCGGCGCTCCAGGGCCAGCGTTTCAGGCGCGATCAGTGCCCCGGAGTAGGCCAGGACGGCGCGCGGGCCGGGCGCGCGGCGGAGCCCGGCAAAGAGCGCCGTCATCGCGCCCTGGCTGAAACCCATCAGCGCATATTCGCTGGCCGGCAAAGCCAGCCTGGCCAGTTCGGAATCGATGAAGAGATCGAGTTTTTCCCGCGCCCGTCGCACCCCGGCGGTGAGCGTCGCGGGCGAACGGTCGGCGATATCGAACCATTGCCGCCCGTGAGGCGCGAGCGGATAAGGCTCGGGCGCATTCGGCGCCGCGAAGCAGGCGCCGGGAAGGGCTGCCGACCAATACGAGGCGAGATCGATCAGATCGTAGCCATCCGCGCCGATGCCGTGGCAGAGCACGATGAGTTGCTCCGCTTTCCGTCCGTCCTTCGGTCCATAGCGCGGCCCGTCGAGCGGCGCTTTCCCCTCCGCGATCAATGGATCAGCCGCCATCGGCGAGCGAGCGCCCTTTGCCGCTTCCGGCTCCCTCCGGCGTCAGCGAGCGGCGGAGGAACTGTTTGCCGGCTTGCACCACGGCCCCGTCGATGTCGTGGCCGAGTTGCGGCGCGTACAGCGTCTGCACGGGAAAGTGCAGCGCCCGCAAGGCCTTCTCGGCATCACGCGAATAGAAGGCCGGAACGACCCGGTCTTCGAGCCCGTGCACCAGCATCACGGGCAGCGGGCCGGTCATTTCCGCCTCCAGGGAATAGGGCGCGATCAACGCCCCGGCGTAACAGAGAATCGCCCGCGGCGGGGGCCGGCGCCTGAGGCCGGTGAAGAGCGCGGTCATCGCACCCTGGCTGTAGCCGACCAGGGCGCACGCCTCGCGGCCGAGGCCAGCCTCGTCCAGTTCCGCATCGATCAGGGCATCCAGCGCCTCGGCAGCGCCGCGCACGCCCGCTTCGAGCGCCGCCGGCGAGTGGTCGCTGGCGTCGAACCAGAGCCGTCCGTCGCTCGCCTCGGCATATTCGGGCCCGTTCGGCGCCACGAACAACGTTGCCGGCAGCAGCGTGGCAAGCTGCGGGGCGATCTGGATGATGCCGTTGGCGGTTGAGCCCATGCCGTGACAGAGGAAAACGATATTCTCGACCGCCGGCCCCTTGGCCGGACCCCAGCGAATGGTGCTGAGCAGCGGCGCCGCCGGCGAAACGGCCGCGGCGGATCCCGCTTCGCTCGCCGGCCCCGGCTCCGTCCCCGCTGTTTCGACCGGGGTCAGAGGTCCGGCGGGCGGCGCCAGCACCTCGGGCAACGGAAGCCTCGGCTCGGTCCGATAGGTCGCCTCGGGCGCTGGTTCCGGCTCCTTCTCGGTGCGGTTGAAGATCCGGGTGAACAGCCGTGCCATGGCAAACTCCCGCACCCGCCCGGCGAGGCCCGAGCCTGACCGGAGTATCGTCGGGGACGAGGTCTCATGTCTATCGTTACCCGTTTTGCCCCCAGCCCGACCGGACTGCTGCACCTGGGCCATGCCCACGCCGCGCTGTTCGCGTGGCGGCGGGCGCGGGCGGCCGGCGGGCGGTTCCTGCTCAGGATCGAGGACCTCGATTCGGCGCGCTGCCGCCCCGAATATGGTTCGGCGATCCTCGACGATCTCGCCTGGCTCGGCCTCGACTGGGACGGCGAGGTCCGAGTCCAGTCCGCGCATCTCGATGCGTACCGGGCGGCGCTTTCGCGCCTCCAGGCGCGCGGCCTCGTCTACCCGTGCTTCTGCACGCGTGCGGCGATCCTGGCCGAAATCGCCGCCGCCCCCGCCGCCCCGCACGACTGGCCGGCGGGCGCCCCCGATGCCGCGCCCCGCTATCCCGGAACCTGCCGCCGTCTTCCTCCTCGGGAACGGAAGGCCCGTCTCGAGACGGGCGAAAGCCATGCCCTCCGCCTCGACATGGCCAAGGCGATCCGCCTGGCCGGACCGCTGACCTGCATCGAAGGAGACCGGAAGATGGCCTGCGATCCGGCGCCGTTCGGGGACGTCGTGCTGGGCCGGAAGGAGACTCCCGCGAGCTACCATCTCGCCGCCACGCACGACGACGCGCTGCAGGGCGTGACCCTCGTGACCCGGGGGGAAGATCTGCGCGCCGCGACCGCCGTACACCGGCTTCTGCAGGCGCTCTTCGCCTGGCCGGAGCCCGCCTACCAGCATCATCCGCTGCTCCGCAATGCCGCCGGCCGGCGGCTCTCCAAGCGCGACGGCGCCTCGAGCCTGCGCGCGTTGCGCGCCGCCGGAGAAAGCCCGGTCGCCGTGCGTGCCATGGCGGGTATGCCGGATTGAGGGGCGCCGGCGGTTGCCGCAACGGCTGCCGGACGATAGGGTATCGCGGCGATTTCCCGCTCTTCTGCAACGCCCGTCCGGATCTCCGATGCACCTTACCGCAGCGCGGCTCGATCGGATCAACCCGAGCCAGACTATCGCAATCAGCACCAAGGCCCGCGCCCTCAAGGCGGCCGGCCGCGACGTAATCAGCCTTTCCGCCGGCGAGCCCGACTTCGATACCCCGGACAACGTGAAACAGGCAGCGATTCGCGCGATCGAAGCCGGCGAAACGAAATATACCGATGTCGCCGGAACACCCGCGCTCCGTCAGGCGGTCGCGGCCAAATTCCGCCGCGACAGCGGGCTCGATTACAAGCCCGAGGAAGTCATCATCTCGACCGGTGGCAAGCAGGTGATTTTCAACGCCATGCTGGCAACGATCGACCCCGGCGACGAAGCCGTCATCCCGACCCCTTGCTGGGTCAGCTACCCGGACATCGTTGCCCTCGCCGAGGGCAAGCCCGTGCTCGTGCCGTGCGGCCAGAATTCCGGCTTCAAGTTGCGCGCCGCCGACCTCGAGGCGGCGATCACGCCGAAGACAAGGTGGTTCATCCTCAACAACCCCTGCAACCCGACCGGTGCAGCCTATTCCGCTACCGATCTGAAGCCGCTCTGCGAGGTGCTGCTCCGCCATCCGGACGTCTGGATCTTTGCCGACGATATCTATGAAAAACTCGTCTATGACGGCTTCCGCGTGGCCAGCGTCCTCGAAGTCGAGCCGCGGCTCAAAGCCCGCACCGTCACCATGAACGGCTGCAGCAAGTCCTACGCGATGACGGGCTGGCGCATCGGCTTCGCCGGCGCCCCGGTCCCGCTCATCAAGGCGATGGACAAGCTGCAAAGCCAGTCCACCGCCAATCCGTCCTCGATCAGCCAGGCGGCTGCCGTCGAGGCCCTGAACGGACCGCAGGATTCGGTTTCCCGCATGATCAAGGTCTACAACGAACGGCGGGACCTCGTCGTTTCGATGTTGAACAGGGCGGCGGGAATCACCTGCCACAAGCCCGAAGGCGCCTTCTACGTCTATCCTGCGATTCATGGATGCATTGGCAAAACGAGCCCGGGCGGAGCGAAAATTGCCGACGACGAGAGCTTCGCAACCGCGCTCCTCGAAGAAGCAGGCGTCGCGGTGGTGCACGGTGCAGCCTTCATGTATCCGGGTCATTTCCGCGTGAGCTATGCGACCTCGACCGCGCTTCTGCGGGCGGCCTGCACGCGCATCCAGCATTTCTGCCAGGGCCTTTCCTGAGCCCTGGCATGCCCGCTCTTGCAGAGAGGCTGGGCGCCGCGCCGGTTGCGGCAACCACCACGATGTCGGCGCGCGCGCGCGCGCTGAAGGAGGCAGGCGCGAAGGTGATTTCGCTCGCGGTCGGCGAGCCGGATTTTCCCACCCCCCCGCACGCCATCGAAGCCGCCCATCGCGCCGCCCTGGCCGGAGAGACGAAATACCCCCCGCACGACGGAACGCCCGCACTCAAGGAAGCAGTGCGCCGGAAATTCCGCCGCGAGAACGGCCTCGACTTCGCGCCCGACCAGGTCATGGTCGGCAACGGCAGCAAGCAGGTGCTCTACGACACGATCATGGCGACCGTCGGTCCCGGCGATGAGGTCGTCATTCCGCAGCCCTGCTGGTCCGCCTACCCGCTGATGACAAGACTCGCTGAAGGCGTGCCGGTCGGGGTGAACTGCCCGGAGAACAACGGTTTCCGGCTCCGGCCGGACGATCTCGAAGCGGCGATCACGCCGAAAACCCGGCTCCTCGTGCTCAACCTGCCGAATAACCCGACCGGCGCCGCCTGCACCCGGGCCGAACTCGAGGAGCTTGCCGGGGTCATCCGTCGCCACCCGGAGATCTGGGTCGCAACGGACGACATGTACGAGCATCTCGTCTATGACGATGCGTTCGAACTCGCGAGCTTCGCCGCCGTTGCACCCGACCTCGCCGATCGCATCGTCACGGTGAGCGGCGTCTCCAAGACTTACGCCATGACCGGCTGGCGCGTCGGCTTCGCGGGCGGGCCGCGCCCGCTGATCAAGGCGATGGTGAACATTCAGGGCCAGGCGACCGCCGGGGTTTCCACGCTTGGCCAGGCCGCCGCCGCCGCCGCGCTCGACGGTCCGCAGGAACTGGTGGCGGAGCGCCGCGCGATCTACCGCCGGCGGCGGGATCTCGTGGTACGTCTGCTGAACGAGGCCCCGGGCCTCGTCTGCCGCCGGCCGGAGGGGGCATTCTACGTCTATCCGAATGTCGGCGGCTGCCTCGGCCGCACCAGTGCCGGCGGGCGCAGGTTGCAAACCGACCGGGAGTTCGCCGAAGCACTTCTCGAAGAAGCGCACGTCGCCGTGGTGCATGGCTCCGGCTTCGGCATGAGCCCCTATGTCCGCGTCAGCTACGCGACCGGCGAAGCATCCCTCACCGAGGCCTGCACGCGCATCGCCGCCTTCACCGCCGCCCTCACCTGAGGGGCGCTCGTCACGCCGTTACCCCGCCGGAGCAGGACTGCGTCCGCACCCTGACATAACCCTCCGCTCTGGGAGATGGTGGCTGAGCGGGCACCGAGAAGGATGCCTAAAACGCGCGGGTTCGGTCTATATTGGTGGGAGACTCGCCGCCCCGCCGGGCGGCGGCGGTGCGCCGGCCAGGGGCGGCCGACGCGCCGCAGGCGCGGCCCCATGGAAACGAACGAACCTGTGAGCGAAGAGAGGGATTGGGAGATTCCGCGCGAGCTGCAGCCGGATCCAGACGAGTACTCGTTCGATCTGAACCGCGCCCTCGAATCCGTGGTCGGGCTCAGCTCCACCATACCGCCCGACGCCTTCACCGCCACGACACTCGGCACGGAACGCATGGGCAGCGGCGTGGTGATTCGCGAGGACGGCCTGATTTTGACCATCGGCTACCTGATCACCGAGGCCGAGCAGGTCTGGCTTCGCTCGCTGACCAGCCGCCCCACCCCGGGACACGCACTGGCCTACGACCAGGAAACCGGGTTTGGCCTCGTGCAGGCACTCGGGCGCCTCGGGTTGCCCAGCCTGTCACTCGGACGGTCCGATGCGCTCAGGGTGGGCGATGCGGCGGTGGTGGCCTCGGGCGGTGGGCGGCAGCACGCCATCGCGAGCAAAGTCGTCGCCCGGCAGGAATTTGCGGGTTATTGGGAATACCTGCTCGACGACGCGATCTTCACGGCGCCGGCGCATCCGTTCTGGGGCGGCGCCGCGCTGATCGGCAGCGAGGGCAAGCTGCTCGGTATCGGCTCGCTTCTCGTGCAGCGAGGCGATGCCCAGGGAAGGCGCCTCGACATCAACATGTGTGTGCCGATCGATCACCTGACGCCGATCCTGAACGACCTCCTGACCTACGGGCGCGTCAACAAGCCGAGCCGGCCATGGCTCGGAATGTTCGCCGCCGAGCAGGAGGAAGGAATCGTCGTCGTCGGTCTCGCCAAGGGCGGACCGGCGGAGAAAGCGGGCGTCCAGGTCGGCGATCGCGTGATCGCCGTCGGCACGGAAGAAAGCGGCGATCTCGCCACCCTCTGGCAGAACGTGTGGTCGGCGGGCACGGCAGGCGCCGAGGTTCGCCTCAGCCTCCTGCGCGACGAAATCACCACCACGGTTGCCATCCGCTCGGCGGACCGCGCCCAGTTCCTCCGCACCCCGACCCTGCATTGATCGCCGTCCGCCCGGCAAAGCTCCCCGGGGAGGAGCGGGAGGAAGTCTCCTCGCCCGGGGAACCGTTACACGCCGCAACCTTTGCCGAGGCGGGCGAATCCCGTTCAGTCGCGCCGCTCGGCGTTCCGGCGGACAGCAAACTCTGGAGAATAAATGAGGCCGATTTCCGACCGGCTGAGGCCGATATCGGCAAGCTCCCGGTCGGAAAGCCGGCTCAGCTCGGCCATCACCCGCCGCCGGCGGAAATGCTCACGAAGCCGCATCGCGCCAGCACCGACGGCCCGACGGAGTACACCTGCCCGGGCTGGAACCTCCTCTCGGGAGAGGCGGCTCCCCGGGAGCCGGGAAAACAGGTCCCCTTCGAAAGTGGCTGAGGCTCCCCGGAGGTGGAAGGCAGTCATGGCAACGAGATCCCTTTCCTCAACGAGCCGGCCCCTGCCGGGTCCTTTCGGATGCCGGCGCTCCGGCTTTGTCGCACTGCACAATATGGACGCCTCGGCGGCCTTCGCACATGCGGGAAGACCCTCAATCAGCCATGCAATAAAAGCATGAACATGGTCACAGCTATGTCAGGATTTTGACATGAGCACCTGCTCGCAGGATGGCGCTCACGCCGCCCGGCTTGCCGGGCTGCGCGCCCTTCTGGCCCGCCGGAACCTCGCCGGCTGCCTCGTGCCGCGTTCGGACGAGCATCTCGGGGAATACGTCCCCGGAGCGGCGGAGCGGCTGGCGTGGCTGAGCGGCTTCACCGGCAGCGCCGGGCTCGCGATCGTGCTGGCCGACCGCGCGGTCCTCTTCACCGATGGCCGCTACACGCTGCAAGCGGCGGCCGAAACCGACCCGGCCTTGTGGGAACCGCGGCACAGCCAGGAGGAGCCACCCGAGCGCTGGCTCGCCGCGGCCGCACCGGGCGCCAGGATCGGCTACGATCCGATGCTGATCAGCGGCTCCGCCCTCGCCCGCTTCGCTTCGGCCGGGCTGGAGATGGTGCCCTTTGCCGCCGCCGGGAATGCCGGCCCCGGCGCGGAGCGGAATCCCATCGACCTCCTCTGGACCGACCGGCCGGCGCCTCCGCTCGCCCCTTGCCGGCCACATCCGCTCGCCTTCGCCGGCGAGGAGTCTGAGGCCAAGCGGGCCCGCCTCGGCGCTGCTCTCGCCGCCAGTGGCGAGGATGCCGCCGTGCTCTCCGATCCGGCCTCGATCAACTGGCTCCTCAATATCCGCGGGCGGGATCTCGAATTCACCCCGGTCGCGCTCGGCTTTGCCCTGCTGTTCGCGGATGGCCGCCTCAGCCTGTTCATGGCGGAAGAGAAACTGCTCCCCGAGACGCTGGCTTGGCTTGGGCCGGCGGTCACCGTGGCTCCCCCATCCGCGCTCGACGATGCGCTGGCGGCGCTTTCCGGCCGGCGCGTGCGGGTCGATCCTGCCGGGACAGCGGTGTGGTTTGCAGACACTCTCACTGCTTCCGGTGCCACGGTCAGCGCCGCGCCCGATCCGTGCCGGCTACCCAAGGCGTGCAAGAACGAAACCGAGCAGGCCGGCGCCCGAGCGGCCCAGCTTCGCGACGCTGCCGCGCTCGTGCGCTTCCTCGCCTGGTTCGCAGAGGCCGGAGGCAGCGGGAAAGAAACCGAATGTTCGGCCAGAGCGCGCCTCCTGGCGTTCCGTCGCGCCCTCTCCGGCTTTGCCGGCGAGAGCTTCCCCGCCATCTCCGCCGCTGGGGAGCATGGGGCGATCATCCATTACCGCGCGAGCGCGGGGAGCGATCGCCCGATCCGCGCCAACGAGGTCTATCTCATCGACTCCGGCGCCCAGTTCCCGGAAGGGACGACCGACGTCACCCGCACCGTCTGGACCGGCCCTGCCGAGCCCGCCCCCGAACTCGCCGAGCGCTTCACCCGTGTACTGGCCGGGCATATCGCGCTCGCCACCCTGCGCTTCCCGGAGGGCACCACCGGACCCGCCCTTGATGCTCTTGCCCGCCGGCCGCTCTGGGATGGAGGCCTCGATTATGACCACGGCACCGGGCACGGCGTGGGCAGCTTCCTTTCGGTCCACGAGGGTCCGGCCGGCATCTCCCGCCACGCCGAGGCGGTCCCGCTTGAGGCCGGCATGATTCTTTCCGACGAGCCTGGATTTTACCTGCCCGGCGCATACGGCATCAGGCTCGAAAACCTTCTGTTGGTGCTGCCCACCGAAAAAAGAGGCCCGGCAGACGGCCCATCCGGCAAGCCCTTCCTCTGTTTCGAGACGCTGACGTTGGCCCCGTTTGCCCGACGGCTCATCCGCCCCGAACTTCTGAGCCCCGCCGCACTGGCCTGGCTCGACGCCTATCACGCGCGGGTGCGCAACACCGTGGGCGCCGCGCTTTCGGGCCCCGAGCGGGCTTGGCTGGAAACCGAAACAGCGCCCTTTGCGTAAGATAAATCAGGGAATTATGGCTTTTCTCTCACATTAAAAGTGATCCATGTTAACCTATCCCGTGCCCCACGCGAGCATAGTCCGGCCCGCCGCCTGATGGGCGGCGAGCCGCCTTGCCGAAGATCGGGACGGGAGCCATCGATGCAGAGCGCAAGCGAGGTTCGGACGCTCAGTAACTGGTGCCACGCGCGGGCGTTTCGCTGGCTCGCCGTCGGGGGGCCGGAGGTGCGCGGCATGTTGCTCGAACCGGCCACCGGGCAGAGACCCTGGCAGCGCGTCAGGCTGCTGTCCGACCCGGACGGCTGGCGCCTCGAGGATGAGCTTGGAGAAACGCTGGCCAAGGCCTCTGCCCTGCCGGCTCTGCTCGATGCGGTGGATGGCGGTGTGGCAGCGGATCCCGGGGGTTTGGGGTTCCGAACAGTGAGCCCGCGATCGCCCGAGGCGGAAACGTCGGAGGGCGTGAATCGCGGGCTCAAATAAAGCGCGAGACCCGTGTCGGGCTGCACAGTCAGCCCGACACGAGTCTAGCACCCGGCCGGCCCGGCCCGGGCTGACCGGCTGATCCGGGGGCGACCCGCGGCACCCCGGCCGTTACGGCCACGCACGGTTCCGGACTTGCACGCCGGGACCGCCGCTCCGACAATTCTTCCTGCCGATGCGATTCCCGGGTGGCGCCGCCGCGGCGGGTGGAGAATGCTCAGGAGCAGTCCAGTTGGATACCGAGTCCGCTCCCCTGGCTGATTCGATCGGCGCGCGGATCGCCCCGATCTCCCGCCAGATCTGGGAAGCGAAATACCGCCTCAAGGCCGACGACGCGACCCCCATAGACCGCACGATCGAGGACACCTGGCGCCGGGTTGCCCGCGCGCTCGCCGCCGCCGAAACCGAGCCCGTGCCCTGGGAAGCCCGGTTCTACCAGGCTCTCCAAGATTTCCGCTTCCTGCCCGCCGGCCGCATCCTGGCCGGTGCCGGCACGGAACGCCGCGTCACCCTCTTCAACTGCTTCGTCATGGGAACCATTCCCGATGACCTCGGCGGCATCTTCGCGCACCTCCGCGAAGCGGCGCTGACCATGCAGCAAGGCGGCGGGATCGGCTACGACTTCTCCTCCCTCCGCCCGAAGGGCGCCGCGGTCAAAGGCGTCGGCGCCGATGCCTCGGGGCCGCTCTCGTTCATGGACGTGTGGGATGCGATGTGCCGCACCATCATGTCCGCTGGCGCCCGCCGCGGCGCCATGATGGCGACCATGCGCTGCGACCATCCGGACATCGAGGCCTTCATCGCCGCCAAGCGCGAGCCCGGGCGATTGCGCAACTTCAACCTTTCCGTTCTGGTCACCGATGCCTTCATGGCCGCCATCGAGACGAACGCGGAATGGCCGCTGCTGTTCGATGGCACGGTCTATCGCGCCCTCCCGGCGCGGGCACTCTGGGACAGCATCACCCGCGCCACCTACGACTACGCGGAGCCCGGCGTTCTCTTCATCGACCGCATCAATGCCCGCAACAACCTCGCTTATTGCGAGGTGATCCACGCCACCAACCCGTGCGGCGAACAGCCTCTGCCGCCATACGGCGCCTGCCTGCTCGGCTCGCTCAACCTGGCGCGCCTGGTGCAAAACCCCTTCACCGCAGAAGCGCGCATCGATCCCGATGAGATTGCCCGGCTGGCCGCCATCGCGGTCCGGATGATGGACAACGCGATCGATGTCTCCCGCTTTCCGCTCGATGCGCAGCGCCGGGAGGCGGTCGCCAAGCGCCGCATCGGCCTCGGCATGACCGGGCTGGGCGATGCACTCGCCATGTGCGGCCTTCGCTACGGCTCCGCCGAGGCCGCCGAGCGGGCCGCCCTCTGGGCCCGCGCTATCGAGTCCGCTGCCTACAGGGCCTCGACTGGCCTGGCCCGGGACAAGGGCGCATTCCCCTTGTTCGACCGCGATCGCTATCTCGGGGCCGAGACCGTGCGCGGGCTCGAGGCCGACCTGCGTGCGATGATCCGCCGCGACGGCATCCGCAACGGGCTGCTCACCTCGGTCGCGCCGACCGGCACGATCTCGCTTTTCGCCGACAACATCTCGAGCGGCATCGAGCCCATCTTCGCGCTGAGCTACACGCGCAAGGTGCTGGAGCCCGACGGCAGCCGCCGCGAGGAGGAAGTCTCCGACTACGCGTTCCGCCTCTTCCGCACCCGCTTCGGCGCCGATGCGCCCGTGCCGGCGCATTTCGTAACCGCCCAGGATCTCACCCCCGCCGAGCATGTCCGGATGCAGGCGGCCGTGCAGCGCCATGTCGACAGCGCCATCTCCAAAACCGTCAACGTGCCGGAAAATATCAGCTTCGAGGCGTTCCAGGAGGTCTACCAGGACGCCTGGCATAGCGGCTGCAAGGGCTGCACGACCTATCGGCCGAATGCGATCACCGGCGCCGTACTCGAGCTGACCGGCGCAAAATCCGCTGCCGCCGCCGCGCCGGGCGAACTGATGGTGCGCTCCGAGAAGCTCACCGGTGCCACCTACAAACTCCGCTGGCCCGAGAGCGAACACGCCTTCTACGTCACCATCAACGACCTTGAGCAGGACGGCCGGCGGCGCCCCTTCGAAGTGTTCGTGAACTCGAAGAACCTCGAACACTATGCGTGGGTGGTCGCCTTGACGCGCATGATCAGCGCCGTCTTCCGTCGCGGCGGCGAGGTCGCATTCGTCGCCGAGGAACTCCAGCAGGTGTTCGATCCGCGCGGCGGCCATTGGCAGGGCGGGCGCTACGTCCCCTCCCTCGTCGCCGCGATCGGTGAAGTGATCGAGCGGCACATGCTCGAGATCGGGTTTCTCTCACCCCGCCAGCCGCCGGCTCCCAACCACGCCGCCACTCGCCCGGAACTCGGGCCGCTCTGCCCGAGATGCAGTCAGCCCGGCCTGGTTCGGGAGGCCGGCTGCCTCACTTGCGTGCATTGCGGCTGGTCGCAATGCAGTTGAGATAGAAGCGGGGCAGCGCCGACCGGCGCCGCCCGCTCAGTGCGCCACCCAGCCCCCATCGATCGAAAGCGGCGCCCCGGTGATCGTCTTCGCCGCGTCCGAGCAGAGAAACACCGTCAGCGCCCCGATCTCCTGCGGCGTCGAGAACTGGTGCATCGGCTGCTGTTCGGAAACGAACGCCACCATTTCGTCCGCCTCGGGGACGCCCTTTTCTTTCGCCTTTTCCGCGACCTGCTTCTCCGCCAGAGGCGTCAGCACCCAGCCCGGACAGATCGCGTTGACCGTGATGCCGTCATTCGCGGTCTCGATCGCGGCCACCTTGGTCAGCCCGACCAGCCCGTGCTTGGCGGAGACATAGGCGGCCTTCTCGGGGCTGGCGACGAGCCCGTGCGCGGAAGCGATGTTGATCACCCGCCCCCAGCCACGCTTCTTCATGCCCGGCAAGGCGGCCCGCATGGCATGGAAGGCGCCCGAGAGGTTGATCGCGATGATCGCGTCCCACCGCTCGGGCGGAAAATCGACCAGCTCGGCGACGTACTGGATGCCGGCGTTGTTGACCAGGATATCGAGGCTGCCAAGTTCCTTCTCGGTTGCGGCGACCATCGCCGTGATCTCCGCGGGCTTGCTGATATCGGCGCCGTTGTAGGCCACCTTGACCCCGAATTCCGAAGCCAGGTCCTGGCGCAGCTTGCCGATCGCATCGGCCGGCCCGAAGCCGTTCATCATGATGGCCGCCCCCTCGCCGGCCAGCGCACGCGCGATCCCGAGACCGATCCCGCTCGTCGATCCGGTCACCAGCGCGACTTTGCCCCCCAGGGACTTGGCGTGGCTCTGGGCTTGGATCTTGGCTTGGCTCATGGCTTTCTCCCTTGGCTACCGCTCCCGGTACTCTGGCCCAGCCGGCAGTCGATGCAAAGCCCGCCGGCCGCTCCGGGCGCTGATTGAGTCGGCTCTGCCGGTCGCGTGTGCTATAGGAAAGCCGGGATTTTACAGGACGATACGCGATGGATGCCGGACCGCTGCCGCCGCCCCTCCCCCCGCACGCCGCCTGGCGCCCGCCGCGGTGCCAGGGCATCGTGCTGGTCCTGCAAGGCGGCGGAGCCCTCGGCGCCTACCAGGCCGGCGTCTATCAGGCATTGCATGAGGCGGGCCTGGAGCCCGACTGGGTGAACGGCGTCTCCATCGGCGGCATCAACTCGGCGCTGATCGCCGGCAACGCGCCGGAGCACCGGGTGGAGCGGCTGCGTGAATTCTGGGAGACAGTCACCGCCCGCCCGGTCTGGCCGCTGGCACCCGACGGCGATGCGATGAGAAGGGTGCACAACGTCTGGTCGGCGTGGCTGACGATGACGCTCGGCCAGGAGGGGTTCTTCAAGCCCAACTACCCGCCCGCCTGGCTCCGGCCGCGCGGCGGAAAGGGCGCGACCAGCGTTTACGATACCACGCCGCTGCGTGAGACCTTGCTCCGCCTCGTCGATTTCGATCTGCTCAACAGCGGCACGACACGGATTGCCGTGGGCGCGGTCAATGTCGGCAACGGCAATTTCATCTATTTCGACAGCACCGAGGGCCAGATCCTGCCGGAGCACGTGATGGCCAGCGGCGCCCTGCCGCCCGGTCTGCCGATGGTCGAGGTCGGGACCGACTATTACTGGGACGGCGGCCTGGTCTCCAACACGCCGCTGCAGCACGTCTTCGAATCGGCCGGCTCGCAGAACCTGCTCGTCTTTCAGGTTGATCTGTTCAGCGCCCGCGGCGGCATTCCGCGCGATCTCGTCGGCGTCGCGGCACGGCAGAAGGATATCCAGTATTCCAGCCGCACGCGGCTGATGACCGACGTTTTCCGCGTCCTGCGCGCCAAGGACGTGCAGTTGCGGGCGTTGCTTGCCAAGGTGCCGGAAGAGCGGCTCACCGCGGAGGAGCGCGCACTCAAGGAGAAGCTCGCCCACCTGTCCGAAATATCGCTCATCCACATGATCTACCAGCGCGCCGCTTATGAAGGAGAGGTCAAGGACTACGAGTTCAGCGCGCTCTCGATGCGCGAACACTGGGATGCCGGCTACCGCGACACCGAGCGCACGCTGCGCCACAAATCCTGGCTCGAGATCCCGAGCCCCGAAATGGGCGTCGCTGTGCACGACGTGCATCGGGCCGAGGAGTGACGGGCCAGGCATTGCCGCACGCCCCGCTCGCAGAAGACGGAGTGAATCCCGAAGCGCCCACCGTTCGGAGCGCGGATCGCCCGGCAAAACAAAGAGCCGTCCTCCGCTTTTCCTGACAGTTGCGGCTGCCCGGCGAAGCAGGGAAAGATCACCGGATGCGCCTGCCCGCCGCGCTCAAACCGCTTGAACATCCGGTCTTCCTTTCCCTCTTCACGGCCAACCTCATCACCTCGCTCGGCACCTGGATGCAGAACACCGGCGCCGGCTGGTTGATGACGATCCTCCAGCCGAACGCCCTCACCGTCAGCCTCGTCCAGGCCGCAACCATTCTGCCGATCTGCCTCCTGGCCCTGCCGGCCGGTGCGCTCGCCGATATCGTCGATCGGTGCCGGTTCCTGATCCTGACCCAGATCGGCATGCTGGCCGCCGCCGCGCTGCTCGCAGTGCTGACCGCGATCGGCGCCATCGATGCCTGGATTCTGCTTGCGCTCACCTTCGCCGTCGGCGTCGGCAGCGCCATGAACGGGCCCGCCTGGCAGGCGATCATTCCCGATACGGTGCCGCGCGACGATCTCGGCCAGGCGGTCGCCCTGAACAGCGTCAGCTTCAATATCGCCCGCGCCCTCGGCCCGGCCCTCGCCGGGGCGATCGTCGCAGCCTTCGGAGCCGCACTGGCCTTCGCGCTGAACGCCGTGTCGTTCCTCGCCCCGGTGCAAGCGCTTGCAATGTGGCGCCGCCCCGCGGACTCCTCGAACTTGCCGCGCGAGCATCTGGTCGGTGCGATGGCCGCCGGAGTGCGGTTCGTCCGCAGCACGCCGAGGGTGCAGGCGGCGATCCTGCGGATCTCCGTCTATTACCTGCCGACCGCCGCCCCCTGGGCGCTGCTGCCGCTGGTCGTCAAGCAGCAGCTCCATCTCGGGGCCGTGGTGTTCGGCGGGCTGCTCGGCTTGATGGGCGCGGGAGCGGTCGGCACCGGCATCTTGCTGCCGACGCTGCATCGCCTTTTCCCGCGCGGCGATCTGACGATGTCCGCGAGTCTCATCTCCTGCCTCGGGATGTTGCTCCTCGCCCTTTCCCGCGACTGGCCCTTGGCGGCGCTGGCCATGCTGCTGTTCGGGGCCGGCTGGGTGATCGCCGGCTCCCTCACCCAGACCGCCACCCAGCTTGCCGCTCCACCCTGGGTCAGGGCACGTGCGCTCGCCATCTATCAGCTTTTCTCGAACGGTGCGCTGGCTGTCGGTGCGTTTGGCTGGGGCTGGCTCGGCACGGAGGTCGGCTTGCCCTGGACCATGGCCACAGCGGCCGTGCTCGGCATCGGCCTCGCCCTGGGTGCCGGCCGTTTCGCGCTCGAGGCAGTGGCAGCAGCGGCCGATGCGCCGCCGCCCGAAGCGTACTTCCTCGCCCGCGCCCGCAGCCAGATTCTGGAGACGGAGCACTACCGGGTGCCGCCCGAAGCGCGCGAACTTTTCCTTGCCACCATGGCCGAGCTGCAGCACGTACGCGGCCGCGCCGGCGCCCGGTACTGGCAGCTCCACAAGGAACTCGGCCGCCGCGATGGCTGGCTCGAGATCTGGGGCATGCCGAGCTGGGCGGAGCATCTGCGTGAGGCGGAGCGGCTGACCGAGGCCGATCGTGCCGTGCTCGCCCGTGCCCGCAGCTTTCAGGTCGCCGAGAATCCGGGCCGGCACTCCCGCTACCTCGCGGTCGCGCCCGTGCCACCGAACCCGGGGCGCCGGCGTCCCCGCCCGCGCCCCTAGCCCGCGATCGCCCGAGGCGGAATCGTCGGAGGGTGTGAATCGCGGGCTCGAATAAAGCGCAAGACCCGTGTCGGGCTGCACAGTCAGCCCGACACGGGTCTAGAGCAGTTACCGTGAGCCATGGCGAACGGAAATTGCTCTAGCAGCGTGTCGGATTGGCGCTGGCGCGGCGTTGTGAACGTCAACGAAGAAGGGGGGAGGTTAGGCGACCTGCAGGCGGTGAAGCCGCCTGCAGTTGTAAGCGAGGGTCACCAGCGTCCATTCACCGGCGACATGGGCGATACCACGCAGGTGGAA